>CAJTSJ010000001.1 GCA_910578785.1 uncultured Muribaculum sp.
TTAGGCACCGGTCTGCAAAACCGTTTACAGCAGTTCGATTCTGCTAGGAACCTCTGAAATAAGCGTCTGAACGACTTGATTGTGCAAGAGTTCAGACGCTTAATCATTTTTCCGCCCCCATTGAATTATATGACACGATTCGAAATCGAATGGCAGAAGATGCTCGACGGAGAGGCCTACGACGCATCGATGCCCGAATTTTTCAAAATGCTCTCCGCTACGCGAAAGGCCCTGAAACTCTACAACGACCTTGATCCCGACAATGCGACACGCCTTGACGAGATTCTCTACAGCCTGCTCGGAAGCCGCGGCACACGGTGCATCATCAACCAGCCGTTCCGTTGCGACTACGGACGCAATATCCGCGTAGGCCGGAACTTCTTCGCCAACTTCAACCTTACCATACTCGACGAAGCGCAGGTCACAATAGGCGACAACGCATTCATAGGCCCAAACGTCAGCATATTCACCGCATGCCATCCGCTCGAAGCCGAACTGCGCAACAAGAACGTACAGTGGGCCAAGCCCGTGACCATAGGCAACAATGTCTGGATCGGAGGCGACACCACCATCCTTCCCGGTGTCACAGTCGGGCACAATGTCGTCATCGGAGCCGGGTCAGTAGTCACCAAGGACATTCCCGACAACGTTGTCTGCGCCGGCAATCCCGCCCGAATCATCCGCTATCTCCCTTCCGACAGCTCCATAGACGGATGCTCCCGCACTCCCGACGACCCGGCATCTGCCCATACCCAGCTCGGCCTTGACTCCTGCGGCGACTGAACCATCTACCCACACAACCCGTAGCGCCATACAAAATTTATCATCAAGGAAATAAAAAAAGTCTCCACGGAGTACGCGGAGACATAGGATTTCACCTTCGGCATATAGCCTTATTGTGATAAGATGTAGAATTTGTTGCAAAAATAAGTTTAATATTTGGGAAAACAAAATAATTATCCTATTTTTACAAAAATTTAATTCAACTGTGAATTTACACCCATCGTTATCATGACAAGCAAGACCTTAGGAATAGATTTAGGCACCAACTCCATCGGCTGGGCCATTGTAGGAAATTTTGATGACCGCCACGAACTCATCGATGCGGGTTCTCTGATTTTCCAGGAAGGTGTAGCTCGCGAAAAGGGAAACGAAAAGCCCGCCGTAGAAACACGAACCACAGCGCGTGCAACCAGACGCCACTACTTTAGAAGAAGACTGCGTAAAATCGAGTTACTCAAAGTCTTAATTGCAAATGGACTCTGCCCCTTTGTGCCCAATGAGGATTTGAATTATTGGAGATTCAAAAAAGAGTATCCGATGAATGCCGATTTTTTAAGTTGGCAACGAACAAACGGCAATGCCAATCCATATTTTGCTCGAAAAGAAGCTCTTACCAGAGAATTAGACCTGACAGACATAAACGACCGTTATCTGCTGGGGCGTGCCTTATATCATTTGTCACAGCGCAGAGGATTCCTAAGCAACAGAAAAGACCAGACTAAGGAGTCGGACGGAGCCGTAAAAAAAGGTATTGACGACCTTTCAAAGCAGATGGAAGAATGCGGTTGCCAATTCTTAGGAGAATACTTCTATATCCTTTATCAGGAAAACAAAAAAATCAGGACACGATACACAGACAGACTGAAACATCTGGAAAAAGAATTTTTTGCCATATGCAAAAAGCAGAATCTGCCAGAATCACTCGTCAAGGATTTACAGCGCGCCATTCTATATCAGCGACCATTAAAATCGCAAAAGGGCCTGATTGGCAAATGCATCTTTGAAAGCAACAAAAACAGATGTCCGGTTTCGCACCCCTCGTTTGAGGAGTATCGGATGCTTGCTTTCATAAACAATATCAAGCTAAAGGATTCTGCTGATTCAGACTACCGCCCTCTGTCGAAGCAAGAACGCAATCAGATATTGCCTCTGTTTTTCAGAAAGTCTAAAGATGCATTTGACTTTGAAGACATTGCAAAAAAGATTGCAGGCAAAGGCAATTATTCATTCCGCGACGATAAAAAGGAAACTGCATACAAGTTCAATTACAGAATGTCCACATCAGTATCCGGATGTCCATTGACAACCGGATTGATCGGAATATTCGGCGACGACTGGGTAAGCACCATCTGCTCTTGCTACACGCTTGCCGACAATAAGAGTGAACGTCAAATCGTCAACGATGTATGGCATGCACTATACTCTTTCGATTCCAACGAAAAGCTATTCCAATGGGCAGTTACAAATCTACAGTTGAACGATGAACAGGCGGAATCGTTCACCAAAATAAAAGTCCCGCAAGACTATGCATCATTAAGCCTCAAGGCCATCGACAAGATTCTGCCGTTCCTTCGCGACGGATTGAGATATGATGAAGCCGTGTTCGTGGCCAATCTCAACAACGTTTTGCCGGGACACATTAAAGACGACGAAATAAAGAAATCAGAAATCACAAACGAAATAGTAGATTTAATTGCGAATTTCAGCACCAATCCATTCAGAAAGACTATTACCAAAGAGCAGGCCGTAAGAAGCATTCTGGAAGATGTGCCCGGAATCGAATTAAAGCGGCTGGATTATATATACCACCCGTCAAAGCTTAACATCTATCCGGATGCAGAGCTTAACGGCGACGGCAAGCTTCTGCTGGGGTCGCCACGCACGTCATCCGTGCGCAACCCTATGGCCATGCGGGCGCTGTTCAAATTAAGGCACCTGATCAACCGTCTGATATTGGAAGGAAAAATCGACCGCACCACTCGAATTAACATAGAGTTTGCGCGCGGTCTAAACGATGCCAACAAGCGAAAAGCCATCGAACGCTATCAGCGCGAAAATGAGAAAAAGCATAAGGACTACTCGAATGAGATCAAATCCCTATATAAAGATACGGCAGGTATTGACATCGAACCGACCGAGACCGACATTCTGAAATACCAGCTATGGAAAGAACAGAACCACCGATGCCTATACACCGGCGAGCAAATAAGCGTCACTGACTTCATCGGACCGAATCCGCGATACGACATCGAACACACGATTCCCCGGTCATTAGGGGGCGACGATTCGCAAGCCAATAAGACGCTATGCAGCTCCGTGTATAACCGGCAGATAAAAAAGTCAACATTGCCGGCCCTGCTTACCGACTATACGGTAATCATGGAAAGGATCGGCTCTCTCGGATGGCAGAAGAAAATTGATGATTTGGCCAATGAAATCGCCAAAATCAAATCGTCCAACGCCTCTACTAAGGAGATTAAAGACGCTCTGATACAGAAACGCCACTATTTGAAAATGCAACTGGAATATTGGAGGGAAAAAGTTCGGCGGTTCACCATGACAGAAGTACCCGAAGGTTTCTCCAACCGTCAGGGAGTCGACATAGGCATAATCGGCAAATATGCCAAAGAGTACCTTCGTACGTTGTTCCACAGCGAAGAACGGCAGATATTTACCGTCAAAGGACTTACCACGGCCGAATTCCGAAAAATGTGGGGACTGCAAAGCGAATACGAGAAAAAGGAGCGCGTCAACCACTGCCACCACGCCATCGACGCGATTACCATAGCCTGCATAGGCAGAAGAGAATATCAACTTTGGGCCGAATACATCCGCAACTCCGAGTCGTTCAGATACAACGGAGGTGCGAAGCCTGTTTTCGAAAAGCCATGGCCCACTTTCACGGAAGATGTCAAACGCATCACCGAACAGCTGCTCGTAGTTCATGATTCGTCGGACAACACCATAAAACAGTCAAAAAAAGTTCTTAAGGTGAGAGGCAAAAAGCGGACGGACTCCGAGGGCAATCTCCTGTATCAACAGGGCGACACAGCCCGAGCCAAGCTTCATAAAGAGACATTCTACGGAGCTATCAACCGCGACGGCGAGATAAAGTATGTTGTCCGCGTGCCGTTGAACTCCCTGACAGAAAAAGACATCGATAAAATCGTAGACCCGGCGGTAAAAGAAAAAGTAAAGCAGGCACTCCATGAGCGGGGCTATAAGCATCTGTTCGAATCGCCTATATGGATGAACGAAGAAAAAGGCATCGAAATCAAGAAAGTCAGAGTGTTTACTCCGTCTGTTACCAAACCTCTGCACATTAAGCGCCATCGCGACGTCTCAAGACTGCCCCACAAACAGATGTATCATGTGGCCAACGACTCCAACTATTGCCTCGCTATATATGAAGGCACTACAGACAAGGGCAAGACAAAACGCTCATTCCTCGTACTTAACAACCTGGAAGCCATTGAGCGGAGAAAGTCAGGAGAAGACCTCGTTCCAATGTCCGACGACAACGGCATGCCGTTAAAATGGGTGTTAAAAGTCGGAACCATGGTGCTTTTCTACGAGAAATCGCCTAAAGAATTATACGACTGTCCACAGGCCGAACTTGCAAGAAGGCTTTACAAAGTTTCGGGGCTCAATCAAGATTCAGGCTATGGACGAGCCACTTTTAGATTTCATCAAGAAGCGCGCCCTGACGAATCGACAGCAAAGACTAAAGACGGAAGCTGGCAACAAGGAGAAGACATTCGTCCTGGTATCAGAGTTCGCCATACTCAATTCAACGCCTTAGTTCAAGGACAGGACTTTACGATTACAGAGACCGGCACCATCAAGTTTCTACATCCGTCATGCTGAAGCGCGCCATCTTTCTCTCCTCTCCGCTGAAAGCGTCGGTAAGATATGGACAGCTCATACTTACCGACCTTGACGGCAAGAAACCGGATTCAGGCATTCCGATAGAGGATCTCGCACATGTAATCATCGACAATCAGCGTATTTCGATTACCGTTCCGGCCATGAACGAACTTGTCCGGCAGAATGTCGGAGTCATCGTATGCGACGACAAAAGCATGCCGCATATAATGATGAACCCGCTTGACTGCAACACTTTACAGGGTCAACGGTTCCGTACACAGCTCGAGGCGACGCTTCCGGCTAAAAAGTCAATCTGGCAACAGTTAGTCACAGCCAAAATTAAAAATCAAAGCGAATTGCTGAACATGCTGAATAAGGACGGCGACATACTTAAGCCTTATTACAGGAACGTGAAGAGCGACGATTCAGACAACCGGGAAGGCGTCGCCGCAAGAATTTATTGGTCGAAACTGTTTGGAGCCGACTTTTCGCGTTCACGCGACGGCTTCCCGCCAAACAATTTACTGAACTACGGCTACACCATTCTTCGGGCGGCTACAGCACGCGCCATCGTAGGAGCAGGACTGTTGCCAGCATTAGGCGTACACCACCGCAATCGATCGAATGCATTCCCTCTCGCCGACGACTTTATGGAGCCGTTCAGACCGTTTGTCGACAGCATCGTGTACGAACTTTTCCGGAACGGTAAGTATAAACTTGAGAAAGAGACCAAAGGAGCCCTGATTAATTCGCTCTACCTCGACACAAAGATTAACGGCAAAGTTCATCCGTTGAGTATCGCCTTAGGAATGTTGTGCACCTCCGCCATAAAAATCTTGGCCGGAGAAAGTAAAACGCTTAACGTTCCGACTCTGCAATAGGACAATCATGAGCTTCTCCTGCATTAATGCATATAGAGTTATGTGGCTGTTCGTATTCTTTGACTTGCCGGTTAAGACCAAGAAACAACGAAAAGATGCCGCGTCGTTCCGCAAGAATTTAGAAAAGGACGGCTTCACCATGATGCAGTTTTCCGTCTATACCCGCCACTGCGGTTCTAAAGAGAGCATGGATGTACACATACGTCGGGTAAAAGCATTCATTCCATCGCTTGGGAAAACCTCGATATTAAAAGTTACCGACAAACAATATGGCGATATCATCAATTTCTGGGGAAAAGAAAAGGAAATTACACTGAAAGTTCCTCAACAATTGGAATTCTTTTAATATCTTTGTGTATAAAACTCATCAATGCCACTTCCTTGCGCTTGAAAAATGGCATTTTTCAATTTCCGTAATGCCCGTAAACGCCTGAATATATGGCTAATTATTAACCAAGGTTGTGGTTTGATGTAGATTTTCTTAACTTAGCAACACTTTCGGACAAAGGCGAAAGACTATACGCGTTGTGGTTTGATGTAGATTTTCTTAACTTAGCAACTTGAAGTTTAGTGTTAGATGTGGGCGTTAGTTGTGGTTTGATGTAGATTTTCTTAACTTAGCAACAAAAGCTTATGACGGTCGTCCTCGTCAAGGTTGTGGTTTGATGTAGATTTTCTTAACTTAGCAACATATCGGTGCCGAGTTTGATTTTTCGCGTGGTTGTGGTTTGATGTAGATTTTCTTAACTTAGCAACCAAGTTCAATCGCCACGTTCTGTTGAATGTGTTGTGGTTTGATGTAGATTTTCTTAACTTAGCAACAAAATGTTCCTGTACAACACCGGCCGGTAGTTGTGGTTTGATGTAGATTTTCTTAACTTAGCAACTCCGCCGCCGGCATGACGTCCCCTTCGAGGTTGTGGTTTGATGTAGATTTTCTTAACTTAGCAACTTCAGTTTCTACGCAGTCTATGCAGATTTGTTGTGGTTTGATGTAGATTTTCTTAACTTAGCAACGTTCCTGGGCATCAAATTCATCAACGTTTGTTGTGGTTTGATGTAGATTTTCTTAACTTAGCAACTCTCAGAACTGAATTTATAATCGCAAAGGAGTTGTGGTTTGATGTAGATTTTCTTAACTTAGCAACCCTTCCGCTGAAATATGTCTACGGCTGGCTGTTGTGGTTTGATGTAGATTTTCTTAACTTAGCAACTTTGTATTATCGCTTGACTTTCCGCTTTTAGTTGTGGTTTGATGTAGATTTTCTTAACTTAGCAACACATTTGGCAAAGATTATGATACTGTATTGTTGTGGTTTGATGTAGATTTTCTTAACTTAGCAACTAGGGACGAACAAGATTAGGCTTGGTGTTGGTTGTGGTTTGATGTAGATTTTCTTAACTTAGCAACACTCCCCTGTTCCATATCAAGGACCAGCTGTTGTGGTTTGATGTAGATTTTCTTAACTTAGCAACACCATACGTTGCTGAACACGAAGCCGACGGGTTGTGGTTTGATGTAGATTTTCTTAACTTAGCAACAACTGACAGATGCAAAAACAACTGATTTCCGTCACAGTTTCTGTGCACGGCTTGCAGAGGCGAGGAAACGCCGCGGGCTAACTCAACAAGAGGTCGCAGACCGACTCAATATGAACAGATGCAACCTGTCTCACATTGAGAATTGGAAGTACGTCTCTATTGACGCGATAGGGAGATACCTCAAAGCCATAGGTGCCGAGGTGCATATTAACTGAAACTCAATTGATTTAATTTTTGAATGACATGCTTTGTTTCGCTACTCATTTCCCGGATTTGTTCCTTTGGGCCATTCTGATAATAGTCCTTGGTGGAATAGCACTTTTCATGTTGTCATGGATAATTCCAATTGCCTTGTGGATTGTGTTTTTCACTTACTATTCTGTCACGGGGCGATGCCGCGATTTCATAGCAAAATGCAAGAACGACCCCAAATTCATGACCATGGACAAAACCGGGAAATTCTACTGGAAATTATAGATTATTCTCTTAAACAGGTATCATAACACCGCATCTCTGAAGCTTCGGCTTGGCTTTGCGGTGTCTTTTTTAGTCAGATTTTCCAGAATCGGCCGGTTTTTCGGAGTCGGATTTGAAATCGTCAGGGCGGTAGGTAATAATGATACGCAGATGGTCGTCGCCATCATCATCTGACTCCTTTTTAATACATCTCATCCCCTCGACGAAAAGGCCTATCGCAATCAATAAACCAGATATCGGCACGAGCAATAAAACAGTGCAAATTATGAATTTAAATATTATCATTTGTAATTGAGCTGTATTTCACAAATTTAGTAAATTAGTATCATAATAACAAGTAAACATATAAAAACATGGCATCCAACAGTACGATTCCCATAAGATTTAAGGCTGAGGACAATGGCAACGGCTTCAAGCAGTTGATTATGGATGCCGACGGCTTTCGCAAAGTCATTGGCGCGACGTTCAAGGTTACATGAGCCTTTTCAGATAGAATTGTGGTTTGATGTAGATTTTCATCTTAATGATTGCGATAAAAGGGAACTCCCGATGCCAAAGTACCTCACCAAGAAACTTCTTTTGCTTAAAAATGCAAATTATCCTTATATCTTAATCCGTTATTCGGATATATTTGTTAGATTTGTGAAATCAATGTTCAACAACCAAAATTCAGACATAAAATACCCGTAAACAATGGCAAAATTATCCATTTTAAAAAACGACCCATGGCTTGAGCCTTATTCGGCCGCCATCGAAGGACGTCATCTGGACGCCGTCAACAAAGAAAAAGAACTCACCGCACAAGACGGCTCCCTAAAGGCTTTTGCCAATGCATACAACTATTTCGGACTCCACCGGACCGATAGCGGGTGGGTATTCCGCGAATGGGCGCCAAACGCCACAAGCATAACCCTAATAGGCGACTTCTCCAAATGGAAGGAGATGCGCAAATATGCCCTGAAGCGCAAGGAAAACGGAGTCTGGGAAATCAAACTTCCGGAAAAGGCACTGCAGAACGGACAGCTTTACAAGATGATCGTCTGCTGGGACGGCGGATGCGGCGAACGCATACCTGCTTATGCCAACCGTGTGGTGCAGGACGAGGAATCCAAGATATTTTCCGCCCAGGTATGGTGTCCGGAGAAGCCCTACAAATGGAATGTAAAGAAATTCGTGCCCGACACAAAACCTCTGCTTATATACGAATGCCACATAGGCATGGCCCAGGAGAAAGAAGGCGTAGGCACATACAATGAATTCAGAGAAAACGTGCTTCCGCGCGTAAAGGCCGACGGCTACAACGCCATCCAGATCATGGCCATCCAGGAGCACCCGTATTACGGTTCGTTCGGCTACCACGTGTCAAGCTTTTATGCGCCGTCAAGCCGCTTCGGCACTCCCGAAGAGCTGAAGGCACTTATCGACGCGGCCCACGAGGCGGGCATCGCTGTCATAATGGACATAGTCCACTCCCACGCCGTGAAAAATGAAGTTGAAGGTCTCGGACGCCTCGACGGAAGCTACGACCTGTACTTCTACGGCGACGGCCGACGCGAACACTCCGCCTGGGATTCGCTGTGCTTCGACTACGGCAAGAACCAGGTGCTGCACTTCCTGCTCTCCAACTGCAAATACTGGCTTGAGGAATTCCGCTTCGACGGCTTCCGCTTCGACGGCGTAACCTCAATGCTGTATTACAACCACGGGCTCGGACAGGCGTTCAGCACTTACGCCGACTACTACGACGGAGGCCAGGACACCAACGCCATAACCTACCTGACCCTCGCCAACAAACTCATACACCAGGTCAATCCAAAGGCCATCACCATAGCCGAGGAGATGAGCGGCATGCCGGGACTCGCCTACCCCATCAAGGGCGGAGGCATCGGATTCGACTACCGTATGGCCATGGGCATTCCCGACTACTGGATCAAGATGCTCAAGGAGAAAAAGGACGAAGACTGGCATCCGACCTCGATATTCTGGGAACTTACCAACCGCCGCGCCGACGAAAAGACCATAAGCTACGTCGAGAGCCACGACCAGGCTCTTGTCGGCGACAAGACCGTGATATTCCGTCTGATAGACGACCAGATGTACTGGCACATGATGAAGGGCGACGACAATGCCGCCGTGAACCGAGGCATAGCCATGCACAAGATGATACGTCTGGTGACTCTGGCCTCAATCAACGGAGGCTACCTCAACTTCATGGGCAATGAGTTCGGACACCCCGAATGGATCGACTTCCCCCGCGAAGGCAATGGCTGGAGCTACAAATATGCCCGCCGACAGTGGGACCTCGTCGACCGCGAAGAGCTGCGCTACTGCGAACTGAATGCATTTGACAACGCCATGATCGAGCTTGTCAGCGACGTCTACGACTTCCAGGCTCTTCCCGTCGAAAAGCTTTGGGAGAAGGACGACGACCAGGTTCTGGCATTCAAACGCGGCGACTTGATATTCGTGTTCAACTGGGCCCCGATCAATTCCTACGAAGGCTACGGCTTACTCGCCCCGGAAGGCGAATATGAGGTTGTGCTGTCGAGCGACGACAAGCGCTTCGGCGGATTTGACAACATCGACGACTCGCAGCACCACTTCACCATGCCCGACCCGCTATATGCCGGCGAACACAAGGGCTGGCTCAAGCTCTATCTGCCGGCACGCACATGCCAGGTGCTCCGTGCCGTACACAAATAATCGGCATCCCCGATTCCAACGACATAACCGGACAATGGTGACATCAAGCCCCATTGTCCGGTTTTTTAACAGCATCGAAATAGGCCCGGGCCACGGTCATTACCCCTGCACAAACACGCCAAAACCATGATGGCCGTTTAAAAAGCCCTTAAAATATGGCCGTGACTGAAATTGAGATGGTTGGTATTTCATTTATTCGTGGATATTCGTTAATTTTGCAACTTGAAAATAATAGTTATCAACACAAAATAATGGAAAAAGAATTCAAACGCACTTTAATCACCACAGCGCTTCCCTATGCCAACGGCCCTGTCCACATCGGACACCTGGCCGGAGTATACGTACCTGCCGACATTTATGCCCGCTATATGCGCCTCCGCGGCGAAGACGTGGTCATGGTCGGAGGAAGCGACGAGCATGGAGTGCCCATCACCATTAAAGCCCGCAAGGAAGGCGTCACCCCACAGGATATCGTCGACCGCTACCACAATATCATCAAAGATTCATTCGAGGAACTCGGCATCTCATTTGATGTCTACTCACGCACTACATCGTCAACCCACGCCGCCACCGCAAGCGAATTTTTCAAGCGTCTGTATGACAAGGGTGAGTTCATAGAGCAAAGCTCAATGCAACTTTACGACGAAGAGGCCGGACAGTTCCTGGCCGACCGATACGTTACCGGCAAGTGCCCCCACTGCGGCAACGAGCGCGCCTATGGCGACCAGTGCGAAGCCTGCGGCACGTCGCTGAGTCCGGAGGAGCTTATCGACCCGAAGAGCGCCATCACCGGAAGCACCCCGGTGCTCCGCGAGACCAAACACTGGTATCTGCCCCTCGACAAGTGGGAGCCGTCCCTGCGCGAATGGATTCTCGAAGGCCACAAAGAGTGGAAGACCAACGTCTACGGCCAGTGCAAGTCATGGCTCGACATGGGACTGAAGCCCCGCGCCGTGAGCCGCGACCTCGACTGGGGCATTCCCGTTCCGGTAGAAGGCGCGGAAGGCAAAGTGCTCTACGTATGGTTTGACGCGCCCATCGGCTACATCTCCAACACCAAAGAGATTCTGCCCGACACCTGGGCAAAATACTGGAAAGACCCCGAAACCCGCATCATCAACTTCATCGGCAAGGACAACATCGTGTTCCACTGCATCGTGTTCCCCGCCATGCTGATGGCCTACGGCGACGGCTTCCAGCTTCCCGAAAATGTCCCCGCCAACGAATTCCTCAATCTCGAAGGCGACAAGATTTCGACATCACGCAACTGGGCTGTATGGCTCCACGAATACCTCAAGGACTTCCCCGGCAAGCAGGACGTGCTGCGCTACGTACTGACAGCCAATGCTCCGGAAACGAAGGACAACGACTTCACATGGCGCGACTTCCAGGCCCGCAACAACAGCGAGCTTGTGGCCATCCTCGGCAACTTCGTAAACCGGGCTGTGGTACTGACCCACAAATATTTCCAGGGCAAAGTCCCCGGCGCCGACATACCGGCCGACATCGACAGAGAAGCGCTGGCCGAGCTCAAATCCATCAAGGAGCAACTCAGCCACAACCTCGACACATTCCACTTCCGCGATGCCCTTAAGGAGATGATGAACTATGCCCGCTTAGGCAACAAATACCTCCAGGACACCGAACCTTGGAAAGTGGCCAAGACCGACATGGAGCGCACCGCAGCCATACTCAACACTGCCCTGCAGATATGCGCCAACATAGCCATTGCCGCTGAACCGTTCATGCCGTTCATGAGCAAGAAGCTATGCCGCATGCTCGGTATGTTCGACATCAACTGGGACATGCTCGGACACTCCGACATATTGCCCTCAGGCCGCGAACTCCTGCAGCCCGAGCTCCTGTTCGAGAAAATAGAGGATGCCGCTATCGAGGCCCAGATAAAGCGTCTGGAAGACACCAAACAGCAGAATCTGATCGACAGCTGGACAGTGGCTCCGCAGGCTCCCGATGTCGACTTCGACACATTCATGAAGGCCGACCTGCGCGTAGGCACAGTGTTGGAATGCGAAAAAGTGCCCAAAGCCGACAAATTGCTCAAATTCCTCATCGACGACGGACTCGAAAAGAGAACCATCGTGTCAGGAATAGCCCATTACTACAATCCTGAAGACCTTGTAGGTAAACAGGTATGCTTCATCGCCAACCTTCCTCCGCGTAAACTCCGCGGGATAGTATCGCAAGGCATGATTCTGTCGGCCGAACAGCCCGACGGAAGCCTCGTGGTAATCGGCCCGTCAGCGCCTGTAGTTCCGGGAGCACAAGTTAAGTAGCAGTTAACCACCACCAAATCAGCCTCTCCATGAAGCACAAACGCAAGCCGAGAATATTGATTATCTACACCGGGGGAACCATCGGCATGATTGAGAATTCCGAGACCAAAGCCTTGGAGCCATTCGATTTCACGCACCTGATAGATAATGTTCCCAAAATCAAGATGCTCGATTACGTCATCGAGAACATCCAGTTCGACCCGCCGTTGGACTCGTCAGACATGAATCCCGACTGCTGGGTACAGATGGCGCGCGCCATCGAAGACAACTACGACAACTTTGACGGATTCGTAGTCCTGCACGGCACCGACACCATGGCCTACACGGCTTCGGCATTGTCGTTCATGCTCGAAAACCTGAGCAAACCAGTCATCATCACCGGCTCGCAGCTCCCCATCGGGGAGGTGCGCACCGACGGTGAAGAAAACCTCATAACAGCCCTCCAGATAGCGGCCGCGACCGACACCAAGGGCGAACCGATGGTACAGGAAATAGCCATCCTCTTTGAGAACTACCTCTGGCGGGGCAACCGCTCGACCAAGATGAGCGCCGACAACTTCAACGCATTCAAGAGCAACAACTACCCCTCCCTTGCAAAAATAGGTCTCGGCATACACTTCAACCAGGAAGCGCTTATGCGTCGCCACGACAACAAAACGCTGAGCGTGCACTACCGCATGGACACCAACGTGATGTTTCTCGAACTGCATCCCGGAATCACGGAGAGCATATTCGAATACCTGCTCTCGACGCCAGGCATCAAAGGCATCGTGCTGCGCACGTTCGGCACCGGCAACGCTCCGACCTATCCGTGGTTCATCCGCGCGGTAAAGAATGCCGTAGACCGCGGCATAGTCATAGTAAATGTGACTCAATGCGTCAACGGAGGCGTACATCCCAAACGCTACGTGAGCGGCGACCGCCTTGCCGCCGCGGGAACCATATCGGGCAACGACATGACCTCCGAAGCGGCTATCACAAAGATGATGTATCTGTTCGGACTCGGCCTGAGTCCGGAAGAAGTGAGAGAGCGCATAGAGCAGTCGCTCTGCGGCGAATTAACCCTCAGTTCTCCGGCCGGTCAATATTCGCTCCGGGTATAATATCAGGCTCTAATATTGTGGATTTGTGGATTTTATTATCAAAAAATCGGCCCAAGATAACTGCTAATTAAAAAAAAAGTGCGATATTTGCACTTGCAAAACGGGGAATGGTCTCCGAGAAAGCGTAAATTATTGTAAGCCAATTAATTTATCAACATCATATTAACAAATAATAATAAAGAACTACAATGACTAAAGCCGACATCGTAAACGAAATCGCTAAGACTACAGGCATTGAAAAAGCTACAGTTCTCGAAACTCTTGAAAAATTCATGGAGATTGTAAAGGACTCACTGGCCCACGACGAAAACGTCTACCTGCGTGGTTTCGGTAGCTTCATCGTTAAGACTCGTTCACAGAAGACTGCCCGCAACATTTCCAAAAATACAACCATAATCATTCCCGAGCACAAGATTCCGGCATTCAAGCCCGCCAAAGTGTTCATGGAAGAAGTTAAATAATCCGAGGCAGGCAATAGCTTCCTCCGGATACGGCACAACGACAATCGAAAACAACATTATTTATTAACCTATAAAAAAGCGTAAAAATGCCAAGCGGAAAGAAAAGAAAAGGCCACAAGATGGCTACTCACAAGCGCAAAAAACGCCTCAGAAAGAATCGTCATAAGAAGAAGTAATTTTGCTTCCGGAATATTCTTCATCGAATGACCATTTTAAAATGTATACATATGAGAACAAACGAATGACATCCGGAACGGAACTACGTCTACGTTTGTTCTCTGCGTATTTTTAGCCGGCGCGAATTTCTGCCGTCGAATCTCGCGCCGCAAATCAAGTGGACGGCATCTAAGAACAAATGAGAAGCGAACTCATAATCGACGTACAACCCGCCGAGGTCTCTATAGCCCTGACGGAAGATTCCAGGCTCGTATCGTTGCAGAAAGAGTCGAGGAATATATCCTACGCCGTGGGCGACATCTATCTGGCTAAGGTAAAGAAGCTTATGCCGGGTCTGAATGCCGCTTTCGTCGACGTAGGCTACGATAAGGACGCGTTTCTTCACTACTTAGATCTTGGCTCCCAATTTTCATCCTACTACCAGTTCGTCAAGCAGGCTCTTGACGACAAAAAGCATCTTCCGTCAGTGTCGAAGATGAAACTCTTGCCCGACATCAATAAAAACGGATCTGTCGCCGACATCCTCGAAAAGGACATGCAGCTGATGGTACAGATAGCCAAGGAACCAATATCGTCAAAAGGGCCGAGGCTTACCACCGAAATTACTTTCACAGGGCGCTTTCTGGTATTGATTCCGTTCTCCGACAAGATTTCCGTGTCGCAGAAAATCAAGACCACAGAAGAAAAACTGCGCCTGCGCCAACTCGTCGAGAGCATACGGCCAAAGAATTTCGGTGTAATCGTGCGTACATCAGCCGAAGGCAAACGCGTGGCCGAACTAAACCACGAGCTGAAGACACTCCTTAAATGTTGGGAAGACACCGTGGCCAATGCCCAGCGCGCCCCGCTCCCCTCTCTCATATTCGAAGAGGAAAGCCGCATTGTCAGCATGCTCCGTGACGTGTTCAGTCCATCATTCGAAAGCATCTATGTCAACGATGCCGAAACATACAATCAGGTGTCTAAATATGTGAGCCTGATTGCACCCGACAGACAAGACATCGTAAAACTTTACACCAAAGACGAACCGATATTTGACCACTTTAATATCACAAAGCAGATCAAGTCGTCGTTTGGAAAGACTGTGTCCTTCAAGTCGGGAGCATACATCATCATCGAACACACCGAAGCGCTGCACGTGATCGACGTCAACTCAGGAAACCGCTCCAAGGCTACGAACGACCAGGAGAGCAACGCCCTCGAAGTCAATCTGCGCGCCGCCGACGAGATAGCTCGCCAGCTGAGGCTTCGCGACATGGGCGGCATCATCGTAATCGACTTCATCGATATGAACAAAGCCGAACACAGGCAGGCCCTCTATGACCACATGCGCGAAGTGATGTCAAACGACCGTGCAAGGCACAACATCCTGCCGTTGAGTAAATTCGGCCTCATGCAGATCACCCGTCAGCGTGTACGCCCGGCACTTGACGTAGTGACCACCGAACAATGTCCTTCATGTTTCGGAAAAGGCGAAGTACAACCCTCGCTATTGTTTACCGACGTGCTTAAAGAGAAGCTTGACTATCTCATCAACGACCTTAAAGTCAAGAAATTCGTAATGTACGTGCATCCCTACGTCGATGCGTTCATTAAGAAAGGCATGGTGTCGATGTACCGACGCTGGAAACTGGAGCTCGGCGGCGGATTCAAGATTGTACCCGACCAGTCGCTGGCATATCTGCAATACCGTGTAGTCGACCAAGACAAGAATGTAATCGAGTTAGCCGACGAAAAAGACCTTGAGTCATCGTCGACCAAATCAAAAAACAAAGCCAAAGATCGAAATAAGGAAGAATAACAACACGCGCCCAAGCGCACAGATTCCACCCTTACAACAAACGAAATCCCTCGGAGAAGATTCTGCCGAGGGATTTTTCCGTTTGACACCCGTCACTTGCCCGCAGCCCTGAGTTCAAGCGACCTATTCATGTCGGCACGTGCATCTTCGGTCATAAATCTCTTCTTGTTGAGATGGGCCCTGTAGAAATAAAGCTCTGAATTTTCAGGGTCAAGCTCAAGACCCGACGATATGTCGTAAGACGCCTCGTTAAGCCTGTCGAGCATCAGATAACACACAGCCCTTGCGCAATACAACGAAGCCGACGGATCCGATGCTATCAATGCCGTATAGTGCGGAACGGCAAGCTGCCAGTCCTTCATTGCTGTATAATACGACCCATAAGCCAGATGCATGTCGTAACTGTCGGGAGCTACCTCTTCGAGCTTACGGCAATCGGCAAGTGCATCTTCAAACCTCCCCAGCCTCAATCCGAGAAGCGAATGAATGTAAAGCGCATCCACACGGGTCGAATCAATTGAAAGAATCTTATCATAGTCGGCATATGCCTCCTCATCCTTCCCCATGGCCACCAGCACCTCCGCGCGGTTAGTCAGCACCTTGGCCGAGCGCGGAGCCATACGGTGGGCCTCGTTCAATGAATTCAGGGCCAGGCTGTCGCGTCCGAGATTATACTGCACCAGACCAAGATTTGACAGAACCATGACTCTTGTCGGATTAGTCGGGTCAGACATTATCGCACTCAACAGACACCTCTCGGCTTCCTCCCAGTCACCGGACGCTATGGCCTCGTCGGCCTTTCCCATATATTCGAAATAATCGTCATCCTTAGGGCTCTCTTCTTTATCGGCCCATGCGGGCAGGGCCACAAACAGCGACAGCATCGCCATGTATATTAATCTCTTCATGTCAATATATTTATCCGACAGGTTTAACAAACACATCGTCAGGGTCATAAGGCGGAATAGAGTTGAACTCTGCACTCTCCTTCATCAACTCCGGATTGTCGATATACTTTTTGTAATGCTCGGCCCAATAGCGGTGGAAAAGCGTGCCCATCAACCGATTATTGTACTTTTTGGCAAGTTCATATTCTCCGTTGCACAATGCGGCTCTTACCATATACTTCATATAAAAGACACGCTCACCGAAAGCTACAGTAAATTCCATGGCGTTGCGATAGGAACTGTTGATTTTTCCCAGATGGTAATTGGCCGGAACCAACAAAAACACCGAGCCGAGAAGTTCATCGGATTTTCGTGGATTTTCATGGTCATTATCGGCCTTATGCACCTCTATTTCATTTATCTGCCGTCCGAGCTTTGTCCGCGCTATCCCGTCATAAATCACCATGTAGACATCTGGCTCGCAACGCGAATGCTCCATCACGTATCCCACATGTTCCCACTGGTTATGGTCTATGTACCAAAGCATCGACACCGTCGCACGCAACTGACGCGAAACAGACCCGGTAAAATAAAACGAAAATCCACCGAAGCACAGAACCGCCACAATCCCGGCAACCTGAAGTCGCTTAGACTTCAATTCCCGCCAATCGACAATCGAATAAACCACAAACGACAAGGACATCAACGCAAAAGGCATCCATAAATAACGGTCAAACGCATCGAGCCGGAAACCCGGCAGTCCTTTAAAGTATATAAATTCATTGTCCATCACCGACCCTGACCATACATAGTAATAAATATAAGGCACGGCAAGGACTGCCATCACACCGACGGCCACAGGCACTGCACGGCCTCGTCCGGCGCCTCTGACCATCTCCGCCAAATCGCCGCTCACACATACGGCCACAGCCAATACCGAATAAAATCCAAAAAACGGATACAACGCGGAGAAGATTAAGAGCAACACGACACGCACCGCCAACCGCCTTGACCGCAACGACCTATAACTCCATATCGCCAACGAGGCCGTCAGCGTTCCGACAGCAGGAGTGAACATCGACCCATATGATTTCAGACTAATCCAAGCTTCGTCAAACGAAAGCGCCGATACAAGCAGACAAAACACGGGGATGAACGACCAAGGCAACATTGCTCCCGTAATACGATAGGCCCTGGATATGACATAGGCCGTAATAAGCCACAAAGTCAACAATATAGCAGTCCCCAGCCAGGGATAAAAAAGAAACTGTGTCAGGAACGCCCCGGCATAATCTATCAGTCCCCCCGGATGGTTGATCAGCAGACCGAACATATCAGAAGAGAAAAATGACATCTCTTCATACCATCGCAGCAGAACGGCATTCCGCATCGGCAGAAGCAGACAGCAGACGCCGGCAAACAGAGCGCCAAGCACCACAAACGAAGAAGCCAGATTCTGAATTGCAGGCCAAAGGCCCCTATTGGAGGCGCTTGACACCTTTGCCGTTCTGACGGCAGTCGTCGCGCCGCTTTTTCCCATTGTCATTATTACTGTTTAGTGATAGTGTTTATTACGGCAAAGTTACTGAATCATTCCGCTCCGCACAAGCACCTCAATTCAATTTTCACGTATTATAATAATGTCTAATTGAAAATAAAACTTTTTTAAGGAAAAGAATTCTTAACTTTGCACCCATGAAATTTACATCCCTTTTATTGCTAATTATAGCATCACTAAGCATATTCTCCTGCAAAAGCGACCCGGATCCGACTCCCGACCCAAAACCGAGGGAGACTTCGCGCACGGTGCTCGTATATATGGTGGCAAGCAACAGCCTCAATTCAGCGGCGGCCGATGACATCGAGTCCATGAAGATAGCCGTAAACAACGGTGCCCTGCAGGACGGACGACTGCTGATATACAAAGTAGGCTACCAGTCATCTCCTGAACTTCAGGAATTTACTCCCAATGGCCTCGTCACGTTGAAATCATATCCGGGAGTGACGTCGTCCGTAACGGTGGAAGCCATGACGCAAGTAATGGCCGACATGAAAGCCCTCGCTCCAGCCGATGAGTATGGAGCCATATTCTGGAGCCACTCCACCGGCTGGCTATCTCCCGTGAAAACAAAGCCCCGCACCAGCAGGTCGTGGGGTGACGACAAAGGTGCGAAAATGCCCATACCCGACATGGCTGAAGCCCTGAAAGATACGGGATTGAACTTTATCTATTTCGATTGTTGCTTTATGGGGAACATCGAGACTCTATATGAATTCAGGGGAACCACGCCCTACATAGTAGCCAGTCCGGCAGAGGTCCCTGCCGACGGAATGCCCTACGAGATAAATCTGCAATATTTCTTTTCCAAGGAAGCCGATCTGAAGAAGATAGCACGCAACACTTATGAGCACTACAATGCGCTGACCGGAGCCGACAGAAGCTGCGTGATGAGCGTATACAATATGAACGCCATCGACGGCGTTGCAGAAGCGGCCGCCGCAATTCTTTCCGACAACAACGTCACCCCGGAAGGAATCGAATACCAGCAATACGGATTCCGCACGTCCTGGAACAATTTCAACGGAATGTTCTACGACATGGGGCAATATTTCGAATCGCTGACTTCCGACAATTCACTTCTCGAATCGTACCGCAAAGCCATGGATTCGTTCATCGAATATACTGCGGCCACCCCTAAGATGTGGGACACATGGGAGCTGAAACATACGTCGGGCGTGTCGACCTACATTTATTCCGAAGATCCGGCCAACGGAAGCGCAAACGGCTACGGAGACCTCGCCTGGTGGCGCGACATTGTATCTCCCGCTTATAAATAACATACAATAATCATTCAAGTATACACATACCAAATATGAATTATTCCCAGTTTGACAACATTCTTGCCAATCAGACGGCAACACAGTTGGCCGAGACCGCCAAGGAGCCGGCAGATTCAATCGCAACCAGCTCCATGACCTTTAAAGGATTGGAATCCATGTCGGTCGACGACTTTCTGACGCGCATAATCAACGGTCTGGTTGAATTCGCCATACATCTCGCCCTTGCCGTACTCGTGTTCTACGCCGGAAAGTTCATAATAAACAAAATCTACAAACTTACCGCCACGATATTCATCCGCAGGGAACTCGACCGCTCGCTTGCCACATTCGTGCTCAGCCTGATTCGTATAGTACTGTACTTCATACTAATAGTGACTGTAATCGGCATACTCGGCATCGAGACAAGCTCGTTCCTGGCACTGTTTGCATCTGCCGGTGTCGCCATCGGTCTGGCACTGAGCGGCACGCTGCAGAACTTCGCAGGCGGAGTCCTGATACTGTTGCTCAAACCCTACCGCATAGGCGACTACATCGAAGCGCAAGGCTATGCCGGCACAGTAGCCGAAATACAGATTTTCAGCACCATCATAAACACCCCCGACAACAAGCAGATTATCATTCCTAACGGAGGCTTGTCGACCGGATCGATAAACAACTACTCAAAGGAAGATTACCGGCGTGTCGACTGGACCATATCAATATCCTATGGCGACGATGTGGATGTGGCCAAGAAAGCTATATCCGACATACTGCTTAGCGACGACCGAGTAGTGAAAGACTTCATCGAAGACGACCGCGAAAGGCGAAAGACACCAGTAAGCCGTGCCGAGGAACAGGCCGAAGAGCAGAAAGCAGAAGACCAGGCCGAGGCAAAACGTTCAGTATGGAAACGTGTATTCGGACACAGAAAGACCATGGCCGAAAAGCTCGACGAACGCCTCGACAAACAGCTGAAAAAGACTCTCTCGATGCTTCCAAAGACCAATCGCGCTCCGTTCGTCGCCCTGTCGACCCTAAACTCAAGCAGCATCGACATAACGGTAAGAGCCTGGACTCGTTCTGAATTCTATTGGGGACTCTATTTCGAGATGAACGAACGTTTCTACAAGGAATTGCCCAAGCACGGACTCAGCTTCCCCTTCCCACAGATGGATGTTCACCTCAACACCGTGGAAAAAGCATAAAAACTCCGTTCAGCGAAGCTTTAATTCCGTACCGCCATGGCATTCCGGAAAATTTAATTTAATATAAAACCATTGACAATATAGCCATTTATTCAAAATAAATGGCTATATTTGCGTTATATCCATAAGTCGGTTTTCGCCGCTCTCCTCCATAGGCGATGAACGGCCGGCGGGATTCTATATATACACCTCTACCTCAACGGCTTGTTACAGTTTGTCTGTGAGCCACTTGCAATGCAAAAAAATAAAAACAACATAAATGATAAGTAAATGGAATTACTTACCCCTTACTACAGACGAACACATATTAGAGACGGAATTGGCGTTGAAATACGCCAATTGCACGCCTGTTAGCGAGCTGCTGGTCCAGCGGGGCATAACCTCCGTTGACGAGGCGGAAAAATTTTTCCACCCGTCATTGAAGAATATGCATTCGCCGTTCCTTATGCCCGATATGGACAAAGCTGTGAACCGGCTTAACAAAGCCATGGGGTCAAAGGAGAAGATTATGGTTTTCGGAGACTACGATGTGGATGGAACCACATCCGTAGCGCTTGTATACAAGTATCTCCAGAACTTCTACTCCAACATCGAATACTACATACCCACCCGCTACGACGAGGGGTATGGAATATCTCTGCGAACAATCGACGAAGCCGCCGCGTCTGGGGTGAAACTGATTATCATTCTCGACTGCGGCATAAAGGCCATTGAAGAAATCAAGTATGCCAAGACTCTCGGCATCGACTTCATCATATGCGACCATCACGTGCCTGACGACGAGCTGCCGCCGGCCGTGGCCATACTCAACCCGAAGCTTGAAGGTAGCCCCTACCCTTGCCCCCATCTGTCAGGGTGCGGAGTCGGCTATAAATTTATGCAGGCTTTCGCCGAGAGCAACGGCATAACGGGCAACGAACTTGAAAGCATGCTCGACCTCGTGGCCGTAAGCATCGCGGCCGACATAGTGCCTATGGTCGACGAAAACCGCATAATGGCATATTGGGGTCTGAAGCGGATAAATTCCAACCCGAACGTCGGACTACGGGCCATAATCAAAATCTGCCAGCTCACCAACCGCGAAATCACCATCAGCGACGTAATATTCAAAATCGGCCCGCGCATCAACGCCTCCGGACGCATGCAGAGCGGGCGCGAGGCTGTCGAACTGCTCGTGTCGCGCGACTTTGCCGACGCTTACCAGAAAGCAAAGAACATCGACCAGTACAACAAAGACCGCAAGGAGCTTGACAAACGTATCACGGAAGAGGCCAATGCAATTCTTGAACGCCACAACGAGACGCTGTCCGACAAAAAGTCAATCGTAATCTACAATTCCGACTGGCACAAGGGCATCATTGGCATCGTGGCATCAAGGCTTACCGAACTTTACTACAAGCCTTCGGTAGTCCTGACTTTGTCCAACGGTCTGGCCACAGGCTCGTCACGTTCCGTGCAGGGATTTGACATCTATAAGGCCATCGACTCGTCGCGTGACCTCCTTGAGAATTTCGGAGGCCACACCTATGCCGTAGGTCTGTCGCTGAAGGAAGAGAATATACCTGAGTTCACACGTCGCTTCGAGCAATACGTTGCTGATAACATCCTGCCCTCGCAGCTCACACCGCAACTCGACATCGACGCGTACCTGACATTTGCGGAAATCACTCCGGAATTCCTGTCATATCTGCGCAAGTTCAACCCGTTTGGCCCCGGAAACCAGAAACCCGTGTTCTGCAGCCGCGGCGTGATGGACTTCGGCACGAGCAAGCTCGTAGGCAAGCATCTCGAACACATCAAGCTCGAATTGGTCGACAACACGTCGGGAAAGGTACTCAACGGCATTGCGTTCAACAAGGGAAAATATTTCGACTACATCCACACCCGCAAGCCGTTTGACATCTGCTATACCATCGAGGAGAACAAGCACCAGAATTCCGCCACAGCCATACAGCTTCAAGTCAAGGAAATCAAGATTCCCAACGAAGCGGCGGATTGATGCGGCCGGACATACACGATATATTAGAGCGTTATTGGGGCTACTCGTCGTTTCGACCGATGCAGGAGGAGATTATCACGTCCGTACTTGACGGACGCGACACACTCGGACTGTTGCCAACCGGCGGAGGGAAGTCGATAACATTCCAGGTGCCGGCGATGGCTCTCGACGGACTCACAGTTGTTGTCACCCCGTTGATATCGCTTATGAAAGACCAGGTCGACAACCTGAAAGCCGTCGGTATACGTGCCGTATGCCTCCACTCCGGGCTGTCGCGCTCCGAGCATAGGCTTGGACTTGACCGGTGCCGTCTCGGCAAGGCCAAACTTCTGTATCTGTCGCCCGAGAAGCTTCAGTCTAAAAATTTCATCGAAGGACTTAAGGCCATGGACATAAGCCTTATAGTTGTCGACGAAGCCCACTGCATATCGCAATGGGGCTACGACTTCCGACCGTCATACCTGCGCATCAGTGAGCTTCGCGACATATTTCCGCACGTGGCGGTGCTCGCACTTACCGCATCTGCCACGCCGGAGGTGGTGACTGACATAATGGACAAACTGCGGTTCAACGCGCCTAACGTATTTGCCAGGAGCTTTGCCCGCGACAACATATCATACATCGTCAGAAACGACAACGACAAATACCGACAGCTCCTTAAGATTCTCACATCAACGGCAGGAAGCGCCATCGTATATGTCAGGTCGAGAATGCGCACACGCGAAATAGCCGACCTGCTGGTGAAAAACGGCATATCTGCCGATTATTACCACGCCGGATTACTCCCGGAAGAGAAAACCGACAAGCAGGAACGTTGGAAGCAGGAAAACATCAGGGTCATCGTAGCCACAAACGCCTTCGGTATGGGTATAGACAAGCCCGACGTCAGGGTCGTCGTCCACGTCGACCCGCCATCTTCACTTGAAGAATACTACCAGGAGGCCGGACGCGCTGGGCGCGACGGTCTGCCATCGTTTGCAGTGCTCATCGTATCGTCCTACGACAAAGGGCGCCTCACGCGCATGGTCGACGAATCATTTCCGCCCAAGGACTTCATCAGGCGCGTCTATGAGCTGGCAGGTAATTTCACGGAAGTAGCGGTCGGCGAAGGCTACGGCCATCTATATGAGTTCAACTTCCCGAAATTTCTTCAGACTTACAAGTTGCCTCCACGTCCAACGAGAAGTTCATTGCAGATACTGACCCAGGCCGAACACTTCGAATACCTCGAAGAGGTCAACACCCAGTCGCGGGTCATGATGACAGTAGACAAGCACGAGCTATATTCGCTCAGAATCGACGAAAAGGCAGAACGGATGCTCAACGGTCTGCTCCGCACATACACAGGACTTTTTGCCGACTTCGTATATATCAACGAACCGGTACTGGCATCGCTTACATCGCTTACCGAAAAAGAGGTCTACGAGTCACTGCTTCTGTTGTCAAGAATGCATGTGCTCCAGTATATTCCCCGCAAAAGCACCCCTTATCTCTACTACACTGCATCGCGTCAGATGCCGAAATACATCCATATCCCGCCGTCAGTCTACGAACACCAGCTTGAACGACTGAAAAAACGCGTCGAAGCCATGAAGCAGTTTGCTTTCTCAGACACCGGTTGCCGCGTAAACCGAATGCTCGCGTACTTCGGAGAGAAGCCCGCGATGCCATGCGGCAAATGCGACGTCTGCCGAAGCCGTAAAAAGCATCCCGTAAGTAAAGAAGTACGTCGTACTCTCGAAGAATCCATCCTGTATATGAGCGGACAGTCGCCACGCAGCATCGATTACCTTATCAACGAATCACCCGCCAATAAGGATGACGTTATCAAGGCCACGCGACGCCTGCTCGACTCCGGCAAACTCTCCATCGACGAAAACGGACTGATCGCGGCAAAATTCTGAGACGCGCAAATAGCCGCATGCCTCCTATCCGCCTTATTTGCCATGAAGCAGACTGCGCTTATCCCATTTAGGATGCGCGGGATCCTCTGCCACGAGGGCTTCATCAAGATTTATCCCCAAGGCTTCTGCCAGCATTGCCCCGTAACCGGGATCGGCATTATGACATGCTCTCACATGACGTTGCATAATAAACAGCGGCACACCGGCCATTGCCCGCGCGGTATTTTCACATGTCGCCTTTTGCTCGTCGGCGGCCATCAGACGCCACAGTTTTCCCGGCTGGGTATAATAGTCATCGTCATATTCGCGCTCGTCATAATTATATGCCGGGCCATCAAGTTCCAGAGGCGGCTCCTTTATATCGGGCGAATCCTGCCACTCGCCAAAGCTATTCGGTTCATAAGGCAAGGTTGCCCCGTAATTATCGTCGGTACGCATCTGACCGTCGCGATGATAGGCGTGGAACGGACAACGCGGACGGTTGACAGGAATCAGGTTATGGTTGACGCCAAGCCTGTAGCGCTGAGCATCGCCGTAGGCAAACAGACGTCCCTGAAGCATCTTGTCAGGCGACAGCCCTATTCCGTCGATAAAGTTCATAGGGTTAAACGCGGCCTGTTCTATATCGTTAAAAAAGTTTTCAGGATTTCGGTTCAATTCAAGTATGCCGACATCGCGGAGCGGAAAGTCCTTATGATACCACACCTTTGTAAGGTCAAATGGATTGATATGATAGCGCTTGGCCTCATCTTCGGTCATTAGCTGCACCTGCATCAGCCAGCGCGGATAGTCGCCCCTTTCGATAGCCTCAAACAAATCACGCTGGTTTGACTCTCGGTCACGGGCTATCACCTCGGCCGCTTCGCTGTCGGTAAGGTTTTTGATTCCCTGAAGCGTTCTGAAATGAAATTTTACCCACGTACGCTTGTTGTCCCTATTTATAAAACTGTAAGTATGGCTCCCGAATCCATGCATATTGCGGAACGAAGCCGGTATGCCGCGGGGCGACATGGTAATTGTCACTTGATGGAGAGCCTCCGGAAGCAGTGTCCAGAAGTCCCAGTTGCTGGTAGCGTTTCGCATTCCAGTGCGTGGATCGCGCTTAATCGCATGGTTCAGATCGGGGAATTTCAAGGGATCACGCAAGAAAAACACCGGAGTATTGTTGCCGACCAAATCCCAATTGCCGCTGTCGGTATAGAACTTCATTGCAAAGCCTCTGATGTCTCTTTCGGCATCCGCGGCTCCGCGTTCGCCCGCCACGGTTGAGAAGCGCACCAGACATTCAGTCTGCTTGCCGACCTCCGAGAATATCGATGCCCGTGTGAACTCAGTGATGTCGTGCGTGACTGTAAACGTTCCGAAAGCCCCTGCACCTTTGGCATGCATTCGCCGTTCAGGAATGACCTCTCGGTCGAAATGAGCCATCTTTTCGGTATACCAGGGGTCTTGCAACAGCACGGGACCGCGCTCGCCGGCGGTCTGGACATTCTGATTGTCGGCAATAGGCCTGCCGTTTTCAGCGGTAAGTCTCTTTTTATCCATAAGCTAAATTCTGATTTTTTGTAACTATACAGAAACAAAACGCCATCAATCGGCCATTGTTCAAATCTCAATCAGAATTTTCCTTTTCCATTGCTTTTGTATCTCGCGCCGCTACTGACAGTTGCAGTTGTACACCGAGTTTGTACACCCATGTACACCGCCCCTAAAAAAGTGTGTACACTTTTGTACACACTTTTGTACACTTTTCCGCGCATTTGTGCCCACAAAGTGACGCCAAATGAACGCCCACCTAAGAACAACTTAGGCTGTAACGCCTGATTTCTCAAAGCGTTACAGCCTAATTGTCGGATTATGTTAGAGCAGCTCTTACTCTTCGATGGCAGCCTGCGCCGCAGCTACGCGGGCGATGGGCACACGATAAGGTGAGCAACTTACATAGTTCATGCCGAGCTTAGCGCAGAACTTAACTGATGAAGGTTCGCCGCCGTGTTCGCCGCAAATACCTACCTTAAGTTCGGGCTTGGTCGAACGACCCTTCTCAACACCCATCTTAACCAGCTGTCCTACACCCTCCTGGTCGAGGACTTCGAACGGATCGGTCTTGATGATGCCGTGTTCCTTATAGAACTTCAAGAACTTAGGAGCGTCGTCACGTGAATAACCGAATGTCATCTGAGTCAAGTCGTTTGTACCGAATGAGAAGAAGTCGGCTACAGTGGCAATCTGGTCGGCTGTCAGAGCGGCACGGGGAACTTCGATCATAGTACCTACCTTGTAGGGAACTGATTCGCCTCTTTCCTCAAACACCTTGGCTGCTGTGATGTTGATGACATCGGCCTGGTTCTGGATTTCCTTAAGAGTACCAACCAGAGGTATCATGATTTCAGGATGAACGTCGATACCGCGGGCCTTCATGTTGAGGGCGGCCTCGATGATGGCGCGGGTCTGCATCTCTGTGATTTCCGGATAAGTGATACCCAGACGGCAACCACGGTGACCGAGCATCGGGTTAAACTCTTCAAGACTGTCTACCTTAGCCTTTACTTCTTCGAGGCTCAAGCCCATTTCAGAAGCAAGTTCTTTCTGGGTGGCAGTCTGATGAGGAACGAATTCGTGCAACGGGGGATCGAGCAGACGGATAGTCACGCCGAAACCGTCCATAGCTTCGAAGATACCCTCGAAGTCGCCGCGCTGCATCGGGAGGAGCTTGGCGAGAGCGTGCTTGCGGCCTTCAACGTCGCCGGCAAGAATCATTTCGCGAACGGCCTTGATGCGGTCGCCTTCGAAGAACATGTGCTCTGTACGGCAAAGACCTATACCCTGTGCTCCGAAGTGGCGTGCCTGCTTGGCATCGCGGGGAGTGTCGGCATTGGTACGTACAAGAGTCTTGGTATATTTGGCTGCAAGGTTCATGATAGCGCCGAAGTCACCGCCGAGTTCAGGCTCAGTAGTGGGGACAGGACCGTCATAAACTTCACCGGTAGAACCGTTGAGCGAAATCCAGTCACCTTCCTTGTAAACCTTTCCGCCCATTTCTACGGTCTTGGCCTTGTAGTCAACCTTGATTTCACCGGCACCGGACACACAGCACTTACCCATACCGCGGGCCACTACAGCTGCGTGAGATGTCATACCGCCACGCATTGTGAGGATACCCTGTGCAACGGCCATACCGCGAAGGTCTTCAGGAGAAGTCTCGATGCGGACAAGAACTACTTTCTTCTTCTTTTCCGACCATGCTTCAGCTTCTTCGGCAGAGAACACTACCTGGCCTGCGGCTGCACCCGGAGATGCGGGAAGACCCTTGGCTACGACCTTAGCGCGCTTCAGAGCGGCCTTGTCGAATACCGGGTGGAGAAGTTCGTCAAGCTTCTGGGGTTCCATGCGCATGAGAGCTGTCTTCTCGTCAATCTCGCCTGCACGCAGAAGATCCATGGCAATCTTGACCATGGCCGCGCCTGTACGCTTGCCGTTACGGGTCTGGAGCATCCAGAGCTTGCCGTCCTGGATAGTGAACTCCATATCCTGCATATCCTTATAGTAGTCTTCAAGACGATTTGCGATAGCGATAAGTTCAGCTGCGCAGACAGGCATTGACTCTTCGAGTGAAGGATACTTGGATGCACGTTCCTCTTCAGAGATGCCCTGAAGGGCTGCCCAGCGGCGTGAACCTTCAACAGTGATCTGCTGCGGAGTACGGATACCGGCCACAACGTCCTCACCCTGTGCGTTGATGAGGTATTCACCGTTGAACATGTTTTCGCCTGTAGCGGCGTCGCGGCTGAATGCCACACCTGTAGCTGAATTATTACCCATGTTACCGTAAACCATAGCCTGAACATTGACAGCGGTTCCCCACTCTTCAGGAATCTGGTTCATGCGACGGTAAAGTATGGCGCGCTCGTTCATCCAGCTGTCAAACACGGCGCAGATACCGCCCCAAAGCTGTTCCCATGCGCTGTCGGGGAATTCCTTGCCTGTAAAGTCCTTGACTGCGGCCTTGAACAGCTTAACAAGGTTCTTAAGGTCGTCAACATCAAGCTCAGTGTCAAGCTTGACGCCCTTCTGCTCCTTAACCTTCTCCATAATTTCTTCAAACGGGTCGATGTCGGCCTTGCTCTTCGGCTTCATACCGAGAACAACGTCGCCGTACATCTGCACGAAACGACGGTAGCTGTCCCATGCGAAGCGCGGATTGCCGCTCTTTTCTGCAAGAGAAGCCACTGTGGCGTCGTTCATACCGAGGTTAAGCACGGTGTCCATCATACCGGGCATTGATGCGCGGGCACCTGAACGGACCGACACGAGCAGAGGATTGCTCGGATCGTCAAACTTCTTGCCGGTGAGGGTTTCGACATGGGCTATAGCGGCCTCGACATCCTTCTGAATCAACTTGACTACAGCATCGCGGCCATCCTGAGTGTAAAGGTTACATACTTCAGTTGTAATGGTGAATCCGGGAGGTACCGGCATTCCCAACAGGTTCATTTCGGCGAGGTTAGCGCCTTTTCCTCCGAGAAGATTTCTCATCTCGGCATTACCTTCGGCTTTTCCGTCACCGAACGTATAAACTCTTTTCATGAATCTTGTTTTTTAATTAGACTTATTTTATTTTGGTTATTTAGAAATATTTTTTGCCATTAAATATCTTTCGTATCTCACATTTCAATGTCGTGTAGAAAATGTATAGATGCAAATTTAAGAGATTATCGCGACATTAAAAAATAGTTTTATTATATTTTATCCATAATGGCCGATTTTTATGCCTAATTGGCTTGACCGGGCTATAAATGACATCTATTAATATCCTCACCTAAAAAATATTTAAAAGATAATTTGCCGGATTAATCATTTATTTCTAATTTTGCCCCACGAAAATGGAGTACCCCAAGGCATCCGCCCGAAGGTATGAAAAGGGAACACGGTGTGAATCCGTGACAGTACCCGCTGCTGTAATTCCCATATAAGATTTGTCGCAACATAGCCATTGTTCCGAACTCACTGCGGTAGGAATGAGAAGGCGCGGCAAAGGGATAAGTCAGAAAACCTGCCATTTTCAAAACAATATCAGCATTGCCTACGGGATCATGGGCATGGCGCGACGACTTTCCACTACGCCATGATTGGTTTATAGCCTGTTCCTCACGATTTTACGTAAGCATTGCCTTGTTAGCGTGAACGGGATCATTCATTTTAACATTAAACTATAAGCCAATGAGAAAGATTTTTACTCTTGCACTCGCCTTTGCAGGCATCATGGCCGCCAATGCGGACAATCAAGTTATCACATTAGACCTGACAAAGGCCACCACACCGCTGACATTCGACCAGGACAACGGTGCATGGACAGGCACCTACAACGATGACGAGGAGGCAATCGTCAGTCAGTGTTTCTCGTTCGTACACAGCTCCATGTCGGACTACAACACATGGTGGGGATTCACGGCATCAAACTCCGCCGACAACCAGCGTCAGGAAAACACCATCAAATACCAGTTCAGCAACATGGCCAAAGGCGGCATCGTGCTCAACGAGGACGGAACAGTGAAGACCAACAGCTTCGGCGCACCCGAAACGAGCAAGGACGTACCCTATCTCGTGGCATATTGCAACGCCTACATGGCCGCGCGTCCGGTCGACCTGACTTTTAACGACGGCAAAGCCTATGATGCGGTAGGAGTCTATATCAACCTCAGCAGCTGGCCTTATTACAGCATCGAATACGGCGACAACTTTGCACGCGCATTCGACAACGGCGATAAATTCACGCTGACAGTCCACGGTATAGCGCCCGACGAGAGCGAGAAAACAATCGATGTGAATCTGGCTTCCTACACCAACGGCAACCTCACCATCAACCGTGGCTGGATGTATGTGGACCTCACCGAGCTCGGCACAGTCAATGAGATATACTTCACCCTTAAGAGCACAGATTCGGGTGCCTACGGCGACAATACGCCCGGCTATTTCTGCCTCGACAAACTTATGGTCAAGGAGACAAACGACGCCGGCGTTTCTTCAACTAAAATCAACGACGCTTCAATCTCTTACGACCGCGTAACGCATATAGTGACTGTCGACGGAGCTGAATTCGCAATGATTTGCGACACAACCGGCGCAGTACTCATGTCAGGAGAAAGCACAACTTTCGATATCTCCAATCTGCCCGCCGGAGTCTACATCGTCAAGGCCGGCGACAATAGTATCAAAATAGCTAAATGAACATCTTAATATTAAAATTTTCTGCCTTGGTAGCATCGGCCGTGTTGGTCGGTGCTACCGTTATTTCCTGCAACAAGGACAATGAAATAGAAAGCACCGTCGAAAAACCGCAGATCATACTTGACAGCGACGACGGAGTGTATACAGTCAAAGCCGGGAACGAGCTGACCATAGCCCCGGATTTTAAAAATATAGACGATGCTTCAATCACATGGACCATCGACGGAAGCGTCGTATGCAGATCGACAATATGGACTGCGCTTTGGCCCGATGCAGGCCAATATTACGTCACTGTCAGCGCGGTCAACGATGCAGGGAATGCATCGGAGGAAATCAGGGTCGACGTACTTGAGCTGACCCCGCCCGTAATATCCATGCGCCTGCCGGAAGGCGGTTTAAAAGTCAAAGCCGGCACCGACTACATTCTGACCCCCGACATCCAGCATGCCGACATGGACGGATTCAACATGACATGGTATGTCGACGGCGAGGAGGCGGGCCACGACATGAGCTACATCTTCAACCGCACCGAAACCGGCATCTACAGTATAAAGATTAAGGCATCCAACATCGACGGATCAGCCGAAAAAGAGTTCACCATCGAGGTAGTCGACCGACTGCCTTCAAGCGTGTCGTTCAGCACACCTTCATATCTGCAAACCTCAACCGACCGCTACACATTCGCCGGCCGTCCGGTATATCTTCGTCCCCTATTGTCCGGCATTGAACCCGCTGAATTCCGGTGGGAAGTCGACGGAAAGACGGACGGATGCACCGAACGCACATTTAAATTCACTCCCGAAGCCCCGGGAACATACACCGTAAAGGTTATCGTCAACGACGGCGAAGCATCGGCCGAAGTAAATGTGGTGTGTGTCGACGCTACTGAACAGGAGCGCATGCGCCACTCCGATGCCGGCAACTCCGCATATTCCAACAAGGTGTTCGAATGGATTCCCGCGCCCGGACAGTTCATCAACGAGACTTCCATCTTAGGAGGCATGACCGGCAACGAGACCACAATCGAGACTGCCAACGACTGGGCGCAACAGCGTCTTGACACCCATCGATTCGTATCGCTCGGTTCGTTCGGAGGATATATAATCGTGGGATTTGACCATAGTGTCGCCAAATCCGGACTTGAATATGACCTCGCAATCGGAGGCAACGCCTTCCTGTCGGCTAACGGCGGAAGCAACGAACCAGGCATTGTATGGGTGATGCAGGATGTCAACGGCAACGGACTTCCCGACGACGAATGGTATGAACTCAAAGGATGCGAATCGGACAATCCCGATACCCGACACGGTTTTTCCGTTACATATTTCCGTCCGGGAGCACCCCGCATGAACGTAGAATGGGAAGACTGCAACGGCACAACAGGAAGCATCCGCTACATGCCGGGTGTACACGACCAGGACTATTACTACCCGGAGTGGATTCCCGCCGATTCATACACTCTGTTCGGCACATGCATTCCAGGCAATAATTCCCATGACCCATCTACAGGCTATTGGAACAATAATCCATACGGATGGGGATATGTCGACAACATCGGATCAGACATAATCACTAATTCGTCATCGGACGACGGAGAGGGGCAGACATCCGGATTCAAGTTGTCAAATGCTGTGTTCGCCGACGGAAGCCCGGTCGAACTTGAATATGTCGATTTCGTAAAAGTTCAGGTGGCCGTTCTCGCCAACAGCGGACCGCTCGGCGAAGTATCGACAGAAGTGACATCTTTCCGCGACTTCTCAATGAAGGCGTCAAAGCCCACGGGCCGTTGATGTGCAAAGAATTCACTATATTTGCACATCATTAATACCGTCACAGTAAGTATGAGCCGTAATTTATTATATGTGGTGCTTATCCTGTCGTTGATGTCCACGTCATGCATGAAGTGGGACTACGGTGACGACATGGAAGACTTCGATGCCTCGGGAGCCGGTCTTTTCATTACAAATGAAGGCAATTTCCAGTATGGTAACGCGACATTGTCATACTACGACCCGTCGACCAACACGGTTCAGAACGAAGTGTTTTTCCGTGCCAACGGCATGAAGCTCGGCGACACAGCCCAGTCGATGTGCGTCTACGGCGATAAAGGATGGATTGTAGTCAATAACTCACATGTCATCTTCGCCATCGACCTAAACACATTCAAAGAGGTCGGACGCATCGAGAACCTGCCTTCACCGCGCTATATCCACTTCGTCAACGACGAGAAAGCATATGTAACGCAGATTTGGGACAACCGCATATTTGTGGTCAACCCTAAGACATACTCCATAACCGGACAGATTGAAGTGCCGGGAATGACTATGGAGAGCGGATCGACCGAACAGATGGTACAGTACGGCAAATACGTGTTCTGCAACTGCTGGAGCTATCAGAACAGGATTATCAAAATAGACACCGAAATCGACCGCGTGGTCGGCGAACTTACGGTCGGCATTCAGCCAACTTCGCTCGTCATAGACAAATACGACCGCATGTGGACCGTTACCGACGGAGGTTATGAAGGCTCGCCATACGGCTATGAGGCCCCCGCGCTGTTCTGTATCGACGCGGCCACCTTCAAGATAGAAAAACAATTTAAGTTCAGGCTCAACGACACTCCTTCGGAAATACAGCTCAACGGCACGCGCGACACCCTGTACTGGATCAACCGCGACATCTGGCGCATGGACGTAACGGCCGAACGCATTCCGGTGCGTCCGTTCCTTGAATACCGCGACACAAAATATTACGGTCTGACCGTCAATCCGGCCAACAGCGAAGTATACGTAGCCGATGCCATTGACTACCAGCAGCAAGGCATTATCTACCGCTACACTCCGCAGGGACAAATGATTGATGAATTCTATGTCGGAATCACGCCCGGGGCCTTCTGCTGGAAGTGATGCACAATGCACGATTTTTAATCGCTATTTATTATGAAGGATGATAAGGACAATTTGATTGCTGTTGAGAGTAAGGCGTTTGCTATAAGATGTATTCGTCTTTATCAACATCTCACCGAAAATAAGAAAGAGTTTGTTTTGTGCAAACAGTTACTACGCAGCGGGACAAGTATCGGTGCCAATGTCAAGGAAGCGTTACGAGGTCAAAGCAAGGCAGATTTCGGAGCAAAGATGAATATTGCCCTAAAAGAAGCTTGTGAATCAGAATACTGGATTGAGCTTTTGTTTGAAACAGATTATATTACAGAAAACAGTTTCAAAAGCATAAATGAGGACTGCAAAAGATTGATAAGAATACTGACTTCCATAGTCAAAACAACATTCACAGGCAATGAAAGAAAGTAGTCGTGCATCATCCATCCTTCATCATGCATCGTCCATCGTGCATCGTCCATCATCCATCGTGCATCGTGCATCATCCATCATCCATCGTGCATTGTGCATCGTGCATTGTGCATTAATATTATGCATCGTGCATCATGCATCGTGCATCAAAATTCAAGCCCAACGACTTCACCGTCTGCCAAACGTTACCGTCACCGCCAAGCGTCCAATGAAGGATATCGGAGTGCAGAAGACCACGTTTGACTCCTTAGCCCTTAAAGAGAATATTGCCCTGTCTATGGCCGATGTGCTGACATTCAACTCTTCAGTATTTGTGAAAAACTACGGCCGCGCCACGCTATCTACGGTCGCTTTTCGCGGAACGTCGCCGAGCCACACACAGGTAACCTGGAACGGAATGCGCATCAACAACCCCATGCTCGGCATGACCGACTTCTCTACCATACCTTCCTATTTCATCGACCAGGCATCGTTGATGCACGGAACATCGTCGGTCAATGAGACAGGAGGAGGACTCGGAGGACTTGTCAGGCTCGGAACCTTGCCCGACGTTGCCGACGGATTCAACGCCCAGTATGTACAGGGAATCGGCTCGTTCAAGACGTTCGATGAATTTGCGCGCTTCACCTACGGCAACGACCATTGGCAACTCTCCACACGCGCCGTCTACTCGGCGTCGCCCAACGACTACAAATATGTCAACCACGACAAAAAAATCAACATTTACGACGATGACCACAACATCATAGGCCAGTACCACCCAACCGAACGCAACCGGTCAGGTTCATTCAAAGACCTCCACATACTTCAGGAGATTTACTACAATACCCTTAAAGGCGACCGGTTCGGCATAAATGCATGGTATATAAACTCAAACCGCGAGCTTCCGATGCTCACGACAGACTACGGCGACGAACGGGGATTTGAAAACCGCCAGCGCGAACAGACATTCCGCGGACTTCTGTCATGGGACCACACACGCAGCACCTGGCGAACAGGACTTAAAGGCGGATACATCCATTCATGGGTCGCCTACGACTACAGGCGCGAAGTGTCGGAAGGCAACTGGGCGGCCATGACCCGGTCAAGGAGTAAGGTCAACACTATCTACGGGCAGGCTGAAGGAGAATATACCCCAAACAAAAAGTGGTATTTCACAGCCAACATTTCGGCCCACCAGCATTTTGTCAGAAGTGAAGACAAAAATATAATCCTCCAGGAGGGCGACAAGGCGATAGTCGGATACGACAAAGGCCGTATCGAACTATCCGGCTCCGCATCGGCAAAGTGGCAGCCTGTCGACCGTCTCGGGCTGTCGCTCGTGCTTCGCGAAGATATGTTCGGCAACGAGTGGGCTCCGGTTATTCCTGCATTTTTTATCGACGGAGTGGTATCCCGTACAGGAAATGTGGTGTTAAAAGCTTCCATCTCGCGCAACTACCGGTTTCCGTCGCTCAATGACCTGTATTTTCTACCCGGGGGCAATCCTGATTTGAAGAACGAGCATGGATTCACTTACGACGTAGGTGTAAGTTTCAGTACAGGCAAAGCCGGAGTGTTCTCAATCGGAGGAAGTGCCACATGGTTCGATTCGCACATCGAGGACTGGATAATATGGTTGCCCACCCCCAAAGGATTCTTCTCGCCCCGCAATGTGAAGAAAGTACATGCCTACGGCATAGAGGCAAAGGCGGATCTGGGCATACAGTTACCTCAAGGATGGTTCTTCGACCTCAACGGATCATATTCATGGACTCCGTCGATAAACGAGGGAGACAAGCTTTCGCCCGCCGACCAGTCGGTAGGCAAGCAGCTTCCATACGTGCCCGGACACTCGGCATCGCTGACCGGACGTCTGTCGTGGCGCACGTGGAGCCTGCTATACAAATGGTGCTATTATTCCGAGCGTTTTACCATGTCCAGCAACGACTACACGCTAACCGGACATCTGCCGACATACTTCATGAACAACGTCTCGATTGAAAATCTGCTTTCGTTCAGACCGGCCGACATTTCATTGAAATTGGCGGTCAACAACCTGTTCAACGAAGACTACCTGTCGGTATTGGCTCGCCCGATGCCCGGCATCAATTTTGAATTCTTCATCGGCATAACACCGAAGTTCTGTAAAAAAGAAAAATCTTCAGACGGCATAAACTACTGACATATATGAAACTTAGCCATATACTCATCCTGACCGCAATCATTCTGCTGACTTCATGCGGCAATAAGAAGGCCTCCGACACGGCCGACTTCGTCGAGACGCTTTACAAACCTGAATATGCGTCCGGATTTGACATCAAAGGTGCCAAAGACCGGCAGAGCGTCATAATAACCGTACAGAATCCATGGCAGGGAGCCGACAGCATAACGTCGCAGCTGTTCATTGCCCGCGACGGCGAGTCTGCGCCGGAAGGCTTCTCCGGACAGATTCTCAACGGCGATGCCGGGCGCATAGTGGCAATGTCTTCGACCCACGTGGCCATGCTTGACGCTATCGGAGAGACAGGACGCATAGCCGGAGTGTCCGGTATCGATTTCATAACCAATCCTTATGTAGTGGCACACCGCGACAGCATCGGCGACGTAGGCTACGACAGCAATATCAACTATGAGCTCCTGATGTCGTTGTCGCCCGACCTCGTATTGCTCTACGGTGTCAACGGAGCCAACCAGATAGAGGGTAAACTAAAAGAACTCGACATACCCTACATCTACATCGGCGAATATGTGGAAGAGTCGCCGCTCGGCAAGGCCGAATGGCTTGTGGCAATAGCCGAGACTGTCGGTAAACGTGAAAAAGGCGAAGCAGTCTTCTCGGAAATACCCAAACGGTACAACGCGCTTAAAGAAAAAGTGGCCGGGACGGCCCTTGACGCTCCGTCGGTCATGCTCAACACACCCTACGGCGATTCATGGTTCATGCCGTCGACCGGAAGCTATATCGTCAGGCTCATATCTGATGCCGGAGGCGACTACATATACAAGAAAAACACCGGCAACACATCACTTCCCGTCGACCTCGAAGAAGCCTACATACTCACGTCGCAGGCCGACATGTGGCTCAACGTCGGCACAGCCAACTCGCTCGACGACATCAAGACCGCGTGCCCCAAGTTTACCGACACCCGTTGTTTCCGCAACGGAGATGTCTACAACAACACCCTGCGCACCACAGCCGGAGGAGGCAACGACTTTTTCGAGTCGTCAATAGTCAACCCCGACCTGGTTCTCCGCGACCTGATAAAGATATTTCATCCGGAACTGATCGATGAAGACTTCACCTACTATAAACGACTGAAGTAATGCGCTCCCGAACGGTTGTCCTATTCATTGCTCTGTCAGCTCTCATGGTGGTCCTGTTCCTGACCGACCTGAGTGTAGGAGCCGTCAACATTCCTGTCGGCGATATATGGAACGCCCTGACCGGTGGCGACTGCCCGCCGACCACTGCCAAAATCATTCTCAACATCCGTCTTGTCAAAGCCATCGTAGCCCTTTTAGGCGGTGCGGCTCTATCGGTGAGCGGTCTGCAGATGCAGACCCTGTTCCGCAATCCGCTTGCCGGACCTTACGTGCTTGGCATCAGCTCCGGAGCGAGTCTTGGAGTGGCCTTGCTGATATTAGGTGCTCCGATGCTGGGCCTCACAGGATTCGTATCGTCGATGGGCATGGCCGGAGCGGCATGGGCCGGAGCGGCCGCGGTGCTCATCGTTATCGCCGCCGTTGGCCACCGCATCAAAGACATAATGGTGATACTCATACTCGGAATGATGTTTTCATCGGGAGTAGGAGCTGTCGTACAGATTCTACAATATTTAAGCAAAGAGGAGTCGCTTAAGGCTTTCGTCATCTGGACCATGGGGTCATTGGGCGATGTCACCGCCTCCCAGCTCCGGGTGCTCGCGCCGTCGGTGATTGCCGGAATCATACTGTCGGTAGCCACCATAAAGCCGTTGAACCTGTTGCTTTTCGGAGAGGAATATGCTGTGACCATGGGACTTGACATCCGCAGGTCACGCGGGCTGATATTACTGTCCACCACCCTGCTGGCAGGAACCGTCACGGCATTTTGCGGTCCCATAGGCTTCATCGGCCTTGCCATGCCCCACGTCACAAGAATGATGTTCGCCGACAGCGACCATAGGATTCTCGTTCCCGGAACCATATTGTCCGGTGCTTCCATACTGCTCGTGTGCGACATTATCTCAAAACTGTTTGTGCTTCCTATAAACGCCATAACCGCATTGCTGGGCATACCTATCGTGGTATGGGTAGTCCTCCGCAACAAATAACGATGACAGAGCTATGATCAGACTGAATGACTTTTCTATCGGATATGGCGGCAGGCATCTGCTCGAACATGCCGACACAGAGATGCGGGAAGGAACCCTGACTGCCCTCATAGGACGGAACGGAGCCGGAAAGTCGACTCTCCTGCGTGCCATCGCCGGACTCAGCAAGCGATATACCGGCAACATTATTTTGAACGGAACAGACATCGCCTACATGCGGCCGGTGGAGCTGGCCAGGACTTTGGCTTTCGTGACCACCGAGCGCACCCGCATATCCCATCTGAAATGCCGCGATGTAGTGGCGGCCGGACGTGCCCCGTACACCAACTGGATCGGTAAGATGAGACCCGAAGACATCGCCGCCGCCGAACATGCCATGGCGTCTGTAGGGATGGAATCATATGCCGACCGCACCATGGACCGGATGAGCGACGGCGAATGCCAGCGCATAATGATAGCCAGGGCACTGGCACAGTCTACCCCCATACTCCTGCTCGACGAACCTACATCGTTTCTCGACATGCCCAACCGCTACGAGCTATGCTCGTTGCTGGCCCGTCTCGCCCACGACGAGCACAAGTGCATCCTGTTCTCAACCCACGAACTAGACATTGCCCTGCGGCTATGCGACTACGTGGCGCTTATCGACCGGCCGCGCCTTTACAATATGACTCCGGCCGAGATGATTGAGAGCGGCCATATCCAGAGGCTGTTCAGCACAGTTTCGACAACCGATTTCGACATCAGAATGTTTCTGAAATAAGAGATAACTAATTTGCCGTAGTTAAAGGCAAAAGTGTTATCTTTGTGGTCAATTATGGAAAAGCATATTGAAGTCAACGGAACCATGGTCCGCTACACGGTGGAAGGTCAAGGCCGCCCCATTGTGCTGATGCACGGATGGGGATGCAGCACCACCACTCTCGCGACAATCGAACGGACCGCGCTGGAAAGCCATCAGGTAATCAATATCGACTTCCCGGGACACGGACTGTCGCCCGAACCGCCTTCGGTATGGGGCATCGAAGAATACACCCAAGTGCTTGAAGCCATCGTAAAAGCCGAAGGACTTAAAAATCCCTCTCTGTTAGGCCATTCGTTCGGTGGACGCGTGGGAATCCTGTACGCTTCGCGCCACGACGACGTTGACAAACTCATTCTTGTCGATGCGGCAGGTATTAAGCCTAAACGTTCACTGAAATATTACTTCAAGGTATACTCGTTTAAGTTCATAAAACGCTTATACTACATGATTTACGGCAAGGAAAAGGCCGAAATCAGACTGAACGCACGGCGCGCCAAAGCCGGATCGTCGGACTATGCCGGCGCATTGCCCCGGATGAGAGCCATACTAAGCAAGGTTGTCAACGAGGACCTCAAATATGCCATGCCCCGCATCAAAGCCTCCACTCTGCTGATCTGGGGCGAAAACGACACTGCAACCCCGCTCGCCGACGCCAGATACATGGAGAGCCACATTCCTGGAGCCGGTCTGGTATCGTTCCCCGGATGCGGCCACTACAGTTTTCTCGACAATCCTTACCAATTCGCGGCCGTACTGCGAAGTTTTCTAAACTCTTAATATTTCCCCCACACCCCCGATTATGGAAATTCTGACACTAATACTCCTATCGGCATTGCTCATTATAGGGCTGGTCAACATGGCTTGCGAACTGAAGCGCGACTTGATGATGCTTCAGCAAAACAGCTACCGAAACGAACGCTACATGCGGTGGTTGCGCACTTCTGGCGACACCACAAGCTATATCCGCCTATGTTCCTACATAGCCCTTCTGGTCATGATGGCTCCGCAACTGTCTGAAAAATTCCGTTGCGCAGCAGCCTTGGCAGTAATGCTCATAAACATTTTCAACCTGTCAACCGCCACATACAAGAAACCCCTCGTCTGGACACCCCGCGCGAAACGTATCTACTCTGTAGGAGCAGTTCTGACATTGGCTGCCGGAGCCGTGATATGGGCGTGCACACGGAGCATGATGTGGACAGGCACATATCTGATGCTCACGTACGCCGGATCTCACATAATCACCCTTTTCTCCAACTGGCTTCTTCGTCCGGTCGAAGCAAAAATAAACAAGGGTTACTACGACGATGCGGCACGCATACTGAAGTCAATGCCCGACATGAAGGTCATCGGCATAACCGGAAGCTACGGCAAGACAAGCACCAAACACTATCTCAACCGTATACTCTCCGAACAATTCAACGTGCTGATGACCCCCGGAAGCTACAACACGCTTATGGGCGTCATACGTACCGTGCGCGAGATGATGCAGCCCTACACCGAGCTGTTCATCTGCGAGATGGGTGCTAAAAACATAGGTGACATCAAAGAGATTTGCGACCTTGTTCATCCGCAGATAGGCATTATCACCGCCGTGGGCGAACAGCATCTTGAATCGTTCAAGACCATCGAAAATGTCCAGCGAACCAAATTTGAACTCGCCGACGCACTGCCCTCCGACGGCACTGTATACGTCAACAACGACTTCCCCTACGGTGCCTCAAGGCAGGTGACCAATGCCAAGTGTGTGCGCTACTCAATCCATAAGACCGACGAAGCGACGTTCTGGGTGACTGAAATGCGGTTCCACGAAAACGGCACAGACTTTACACTGCACACTCCGCAGGGCGATGCCGAATTCTCGACTCGCCTGATTGGCGAATTCAACATCTCCAATCTTATTCCGGCCATAGCGGTTGCGATGCAGCTTGGCATGCCGGTCGAGCGTATACGCCACGCCGTGTCGCGCATCGAACAGGTCGAACACCGCCTTAGCATGAAGCGTACACCCGGAGGAATCACCATCATCGACGACGCGTTCAACTCCAATCCCGACGGTTCGCGTATGGCTCTCGATGTATTGTCATCAATGACCAAAGGCAAGCGCATCATAATAACTCCGGGCATGATCGAGCTGGGTGACAAACAGCATGAATACAACAAGCGCTTCGGAAGCAAAATAGCCCAATCGGCCGACATAGCAATCATAGTCGGAGCCTATAACCGCGACGCCATACTCATGGGGCTTAAAGAGGCCGGAATGCCAGAAGAAAAGGTACGCGCCGTCGAGACATTCAATGAGGCTCAGGCCATATTGACCACGATTGCCCGACCGGGCGACACGGTTCTATACGAAAACGATCTTCCCGACACGTTTAAATAATCAATCTATAAGAATCAACAAATCAACGAAATATGAAAACCAATATCGGAGTATTCTTCGGAGGACGCTCTACCGAGCATGAGATTTCGGTAATCTCGGCATCACAGGCCATGCACGCCATAAACCGCGACAAATACGACGTGACACCAATATACATCACCAAACAGGGACGCTGGTACACCGGCGACGCACTGTTTGATGTGAAAAACTACCGCAACATACCCGAACTGCTTAAACAATGCGAAGAGGTGTACATGCGTCCGGTCTATGACGACTACAACCTGTACAAAGGCCACAAAAAGATGTTCGGCTCCGACGTGCTTACAAAACTCGATGTAGTGATTCCTGTGCTTCACGGCAGCAACGTGGAAGACGGAATATTTGAAGGTGTCCTTCAGACCATCGGCATACCGTATGCCGGATGCGACGTGCTCTCGTCGGCAAACGGAATGGACAAAATCACTATGAAGATGATTCTGCATGCCAACGACGTACCGGTAGTAGACTACATCTGGTTTACCGACAATGAATGGGGAAGCAAGCGCGACGAGGTCATAGCCCGCGTAGAGCAGAAGCTCGGATACCCCGTAATCGTGAAGCCAGCCAATCTCGGATCAAGCGTCGGCATCGGTTCGGCCCACAACCGCGAAGAGCTTATCCAAAAAATCAATGAAGCCGAACGCTACTCCATGCGCATGATCGTGGAGCATCTCGTCGAAGACCTCCAGGAAATAAACTGCTCCGTACTCGGCGACTGTGACGACTACCGAATGTCAGTGCTTGAAGAACCCATCAAAAGCGGCGACTTCCTTACATACGACCAGAAATACCTCGGTGGTGGCAAGGGTTCAAAAGGAATGCAGTCGGCCCAGAAACGCATTCCGGCCGAACTGCCGAAAGAAGAGACCGAACGCATCCAGTATCTTGCCGGCGAGACATTCCGTGTGCTGTCATGCCACGGTGTAAGCCGCGTCGACGTAATCGTCGACCGCAAGACCCGACAGGTCTACGTAAACGAAATCAACACCATCCCCGGCTCGCTGTCGTTCTATCTTTGGGAAGCCACCGGACTGCCTTTTGACAAGCTGATGGACTCCCTCGTCCAGCTCGCCCTTAAACGCAAACGCCAGCAAAGCCTCAAGACTGTCAGCTACGACCAGAACATATTCAACCTTGGAGGCGGAATCAAAGGTGCCAAAGGTGTGAAACACTGATATCGCATCAACCCAAAAACAATCATACAAGCCGGCCAATCGGGGAGATAAGAACCTGATTGGCCGGCTATTCATATTGTTAAGAAAATATAGCATTCATTTTGACGAATAATTATTCATTAATGACTAACTTTGCGGAGCAAAAGCAATTATTCAAGAAAAAGTATTCGCACAGATAAGCCTATGAACATCATGCACTCTTCACGTCCCTCATTATTGGCGTCGCTGATTCCGGTCGGAGTCCTTATATTCGGCCTGGTAACCCTTATTCTCATCTTCGGAGCGGAAGACATCCAGAGCCTCGGACAGCCACTGCTGCTTGTAGCGGCGATAGCTTCCGTAGCCATATCGGTAATATTCTACCGACGTACGTTCCGAGCGTTCAGGATCGGTATTGCCAAGGCGGCCGTGCAGGTTCTTCCTACAGTGCCCATACTTCTGCTTATATCCACCGTAGCGGCCACATGGATGCTCAGCGGCGTTGTGCCGACACTGATATGCTACGGACTCGACATGCTCAACCCCACTCTCTTCCTGTTTACCACCTGCACTGTATGCGCTCTGATATCCGTGCTCAGCGGAAGCTCATGGACCACAATAGCCACTGTCGGGCTCGCTTTCATGGGCATCGGCACTCTTTGGGACTACCATCCGGGATGGATAGCCGGAGCCATCATATCGGGAGCCTACTTCGGCGACAAAGTGTCTCCCCTGTCCGACACCACCGTTCTGGCATCATCCACCTGCGGAGTCCGGCTGTTTCCCCACATCCGCTACATGATGATTACCACCATACCGGCACTGATTCTTGCGCTGATAGTATTTACCGCAGTCGGCATATTCCACAGCGGAGACAGTTCCCAACAGTCGTCAGGCATGGTCGATGCCTTGCACGCCACGTTCAACATCACTCCATGGTGTCTGCTCATACCGCTCATCACAATTATAATCCTCGCCCTGCGGGCAGGCACGAAACTGACGCTTATGGCAAGTACACTGCTCGGAATAGCCGGCATATTTCTGTTTCAGCCCGACATCCTGGCCAAATTAGAGGGGACACAGGCCGCGTCGGCGCTCACCCACATCTCGGCCATAGGCCGGCTGCTCGTCACATCCACAGAACTGCCGACCGGCCACGAGCAGCTCGACGCACTCGTGGCTACCGGAGGTATGCAAGGGATGTTGCCCACTATAGCCCTGATTCTGTGTGCCATGTGCTTCGGAGGCGCTATGATGGGCTCCGGAATGCTGTTCACTATAACCCACGCAGTCACCTCGCGCCTTAGCAAAACCCGCAACATCGTCATCTCCACCGTTGTCACCGGTCTGATGCTCAACAGCTGCACAGGTGACCAATATCTCTCCATAATACTTAACGGCAACCTTTACCGCAATCTCTACCGCCGTCGCGGACTTGACCCCAGACTTCTGAGCCGCTCCATAGAAGACTCCACTTCGGTGACGTCGGTATTGATTCCCTGGAACAGTTGCGGACTCACCCAGTCCGCCGTGCTCGGAGTAGCTACCCTAACCTACCTCCCCTGCTGCATTTTCAACATCGCCAGTCCGCTCATCACCATCCTTGTCGCCTCCATCGGATTCCGCATACGCCCGGTGTCATACACCGGTGCAACGGCCTGACACCCACAACAAACACTGTTCTGTAGATTCACTATCGCAGTAAAAGACTTCATTTTAAAATAGTCTCCCTCTATTCCGCATTGGCAAGAATCCACTCGTCGAGCGACTCGCTGATTCCTAACTTAGACTTCAATCGACCCTTGCGTTGCTTTAATGTATTGTCTGAAATGTTAAGAAGTACAGCAATATCAGATCTACTGAGTCCAAGTTTGATAAGGCAACATAAATTAATGTCGTCATCGGTAAGCATCGGGCATCTTCTGGTTAAGTTCTCAACAAAGCCGTTCTTGCTTGCATCGACAGACATCTTTATGCTTTCCATATCCTCATGAGTGAGCATCAGATTCTTAATGGATAGTTTTCGTCCAAGATTGTCCATATCCTTAATAGCCATTGCTTTACTCAAGGCTCTATCGAGGGTATATAGACGTTGGGTCATCCGGTCAATATGTTTTTCCTTGTCCCTCAGCAAATTATTCAGCTCATTCTGAACCATGCTTATTGATTCGTTTATCATCGCCGTTCTGGCATTTTTGATTTTCATAAGAGTTTGTCTACTCCTGTTTATCTTATGCATGAAGAATATTGTCAGAAACAACACAAGTATCAACAGGCCCCCTACCAACAGCCATGCATCGCGATTGACAATTTTCAGCCTGTCCCGCTCTCCTTCCAGCTTAAGCATGTCATATCTCTTCTGCCACTCAAGAGCTTTTTCGTCAAGCATGCTGTTATACATCGAATCAAGATTGGAAGCATAACGACGATAATACATCAAGGCATCTTCATAATGTCCTTGCTCCGCCTGAATATTCGACATTCCAAGATAATAGCGTCCTAAGGCATTTGACGATGAATCCGAAAAACCTTTTTTCAAGTACATCTTTGCCGAGTCAAGCTCTCCTATTTTTGCAAAGACAAATCCTTTAAGGCTGTACAGAACCATCGAATCTCCATAATTTTTTAGAAGAGGAATACTGTTTATTGCTTCATTTATGTTATAGAGAGCCTTCCGATAATTATCCCGTTTATAATCCATCAAAGCGAGTTTATGGTATATGGGGGCCAATCCTCCGGTATATGAGGCAAAAGGCAAAGCTTCATACAGCTTCTTTTCGGCATGATTAAAGTCCTTCATATACATGTAAGATGTTCCTATTTCGTTTAGACAAGCTACGATTTTTGCCGTATCGTTGCACAACACGGCATAATTCCTGGCTTTCTCCAATTGTTCAATTGCCTCTTCGTATGGAGGAATATATTCTATCATATTACCCCAAAAATAATGAATGTACATCAGCAGACGGCTGTCCTGTAATCCATAAGCGGTCTCATAGGCTTTTTTTATATAATTTATTGCCAGGCTGTCGTTACCAAGCTGGTCATAAATGTCGCTTGCATAAAGGTAACACCATGCAAGGCGATTGACGCTGTCGTGTCTGGCATAATATCGAATAGCGACATTGATAAGCGAATCGTTTTCTGGCACAATGTAATTACGCGATTCGGCCTGAGTCATCAGAAGCGCGAAACGCGCCTTGTCCTCGGCATTGAGCCTTTCTCTATCCTCATCCAGTTTATTGAGCAGTATAAGCGCACTGTCGGGCCTTGAAAACATCAGACTGTCGGCACAATTCAAAGTCTCAAACGTAACAGAAGGATATCTCCGACCGCATGACATCAACAGGACGATTAATATAAATGTAATGTATGGTTTGCCTCTCATCTTTATAATCATTTACACAAATATAGTAAAAAATGGACGGATTGCTATAAAATAACCGTTCTGTAAACGACATAAATCCTTATAAAAACAGGTATGTACCCCACTTTGTAAAAGTCAAAACAATCAATCTATTGATTATAAGCCGTTTATATTCGGCAGAATTTTGAATTATGTACCCCATATGTACCCCTCTTTTTCTTCACATTTTTAGACTATATATATAATTTTGCTATGCGTAAAACTTTAATCCCATAAATTATGAAATTAGTAAAAGCGTTTATTTTAGCATTTAGCATTGTCGGTGGATTGACACATTCCTATGCGGAAGAAATTCCAATACACCTAAATCCATCAGATGGAAAAAGCAAGGATGAAGTTCCCGTCACCGGAGGCTACGACAACGACTCCAAGGAGCTTGCCCTGAAGTTTTCGGAGTGCGAGGTCTACGACGTTGCCGTAATAGGCACGGAGGGGATAGTGTTCTCATCGAAAGTCGATGTCAAGAACTACCGTGAAGTACGTGTACGCATAGGCGCCTACGACGGAGAGGCATACACCGTCGTGGTCACCGACAGCAAAGGACGCGTCTACGAAGGCGACTTCTTCGCCTAAGCCACCCAATCCTACCACCCCTCTCCTTATCAAACCAAACAAACAGTCATTATTAACTAAATCCCATTTACAATGAAAAAGCTATTCTACTTATTCTTTCTGCTTTTGGTTGCATCATGCTCCGATGACATCATCGAGACTTCAGGATTGGATATCGCCCCTGATTCCTATCGCGGTCAACCGCGTTCACACAAAGTTACTGAACAACAAGCGATAAACACCATTATGGCACATTTTGCAATGATACAAAATGATGCGCTTTCACGTGGCGAATCAACGACTTCTCCTGAAGTTCAGGATGTTCGGGTTTTAAGAAGTATAGACCTTGGCATTGATTCGATAAGGTGTCGAGATCTTTATGAGACGGTGGACACTATGTATAAAAGATTTAGTGACAAAGACAAAGTATTCCTTGACACATTATTCTACATTGTGAATTTTGAAGAAAAGAAAGGCTGTGCTATTCTTGCCGCCGACGACCGTACCGAACCAATATATGCAATAATTGACGAAGGGAATATAAAACCGAACGAATTATTTCAAGATAAAAACCTTGGCTTTTTAAGTGTAATTGATACTTCTATTGGTTTATTATTACATGATGTTGTTAGTTATGAGCCATCCAAAAAATTAGATAGAATAGACATAACCCCCGACCCCTCATTTCCTCAAACAGAATTGACAGTCGAAAAAGCAGACCCAATTTTAAAAACCAAATGGGGACAATCTGAACCTTACAACTATAGGTGTCCCGGACCACATACAGGATGTGTAATTACGGCCACAGCACAAATAATGTCCTATTATCAAACATTTGATTATTTCGTCCATACTCAGCATGGAGATTTACGACATATTACTTTGGATTGGACTCAGATAATGACTGATTGTAGTCAGGACGGAAGATTTAAAGGCTCAAAACCACAAAATCGTTCAGGGGAAAATATCGCTTGGTTTATGGCATATTTGGGGCATAAAATGGATGCAGAATATAAAACAAATGAAACCTCTGCTAAAAGTAGCAAAGCCATAGAATGGTTAAATACTTATGGCAACCTAAACGCTTCTACTCTTAAAGATTATAATTTTAACAATATTAAAGAAGCTTTAGATAACGGCAATTTGGCATATGCCAACGGTTATAAGAAAAAGAACACATTTCTTGGAATTACTACTGGATACTCAGGTGGCCATGCGTGGGTTTATGATGGATATTTGACCATGAAAATGAAATATATTGGTGTTGAAATTGATTATTCCAAATACTTACATTGTAATTGGGGATGGAATGGCTCTAAAAACGGTTATTATTTGAGTAAGGTTTTCAATACCTCCAACGCATATATTGAGGATGAACCGGACGATTACAATGAGGGGCGACATTATAAATATAAATTACAATATTCTATTGTTTCAAATCCCAATGTTAATCAATAAATTTAAGCGATGAAATCAATACACAAAAAATTCTACCGGATAATTCTCATTGTATCCTTACTGATGGTTGTTTCTGCCTGTAAGGATTCTACAGACAAATATCCTTTTTTTCTTAAATATGAAGCGGATGATAATCTTGAGATGTACCATATCGGGCATAATTCTTACGAAATAAGTGCAGGAGGCGGTACGTTGCGGATTATCGGAAGCATTGATTTTACGGTATATGCCGTGGACGTGGACGACTGCCGGCTTGCCGTCGACAATACGCCGGAAACTGACGCCTGTGCGTCAGATATAGTAAGTCTGTCAACTATCGACACGAAAAATATTCAGATAACATTTCATCCTAACAACACCGGCAAACTGCGAAAGATAGAAATAATACTTCATCCTAAGTGGGATGAGGATGCCAAATTGGCCTTCTGGCAGTTTAGCCCGGAATTGTAAAGTAAATGTATGAAATCCGCCTGCGGCTCACCTTACGGCTACAAATAGCCCGGCCCGAAAGGGCCGCAATGTGGCGTAATGCACATGTGGTGTGTAACGATGGATGCACAAGAAGGCAGACGGCAAGGCTCCTGTACACCTATTGTCTACCTTTATAATTTTAGCAAAATGAACAATCCGCTTATTATGTGATGCTTACGTTAATTAAAGACTTGATGAATGTCCACCCGTTGTCCACCATAAATAATCTCTATTAGACATTTGACCGATATAAATTTAATCATTTGACCCTGTAAACCGCAATAAACAATTACTATTTAATTGCATATCTATTAAGATTTAAATATATTTGTAACTACACATTGACCCGTTTCGCCTCGGCTCTCCTTACGGCTACAAACAGCTTGGCCCCGAAACCGACAGGGGGAAATACAGCCGGGAAGGACGATTCAACCGGAAACGAAGGTAGTGAGTCTGTAGGTGGCAGTAATTTTAAATATAACAACCAATGTTCAATATTATCAAGACAATAGACAAAATGAACAGACTTAATACGATTAAAACAGCTCGCATATTATCTATTGCAGGCATGTTACTCTTATTCATGGCTATTATACCTTCATGTAAAGATGATAAAGAAGGAGAAGGCTTTCCGTCGATGAAATGGACACTTATTGAGACCAGTGAGCATTGGCAATCCGGAAAGAAATTTAATATACCCACACATGGAGGCATATATACATTTGAATGTAATATGGAATTCGATATTTGCTCGATAGAATATTTTGATGGAAAATCGTCAGAATATATGTTTCCAAACTCCAATAAAATCGAGATTCCTGAATTTGTGAGTATTTCCAGATTAAGCGGAAACAAACTAATGATTCAGTTTTACAATAACTATAGCGGATTTGAAAAATCCATTTCTATTGAAACCCATTTCTGCAACTCTTTTTCTTCATTAGAATTCTCACAGAAATCTGGCGATAGTTAAAAATTTTAAAAGTTATGTATGCGTAAGTGATGCATGACATGTTAACCCCCGCGTTTCAGGTGTATTACGCCCGGAGGGCGGTGCTATTTGTAGCGCGGGGTGAGCGGATGCGAACCCCGTGTGGAGCGAAAACAGAGCCGTGCACCCCGCCTGCGAGGGTACGGCTATAGAGGCGCTCTCGCAAGCGGAGCGCCGATGATGGTCGGTAACTGTAGCCGTAAGATTCGCCTGCGGCTCACCTTACGGCTACAAATAGCGCGGCCCCCGGGGGCCGCAATGCGGGTTAACGATGGAGGTTGCGTCTCACCATTTATCCGATAATATCCGGATTCCTGACCGGCCAATCATTTAAAAAGCAACTTGATTCATAAACCAATAATATATTCGCTATGAGAATGAATAAATTAATAATAATGTTGGTCGGTGCGCTTTTGTGCGCGCCGGCCTTCACGGCATGTCAGGACGATCCGGAACCGGTAACGCCGGAAACGCCTGTCGACCCGGAAAGTCCGCCGGACGAAAAACCCGAATTTCCGGACGGTATCGAAAAGAGCTGGTTCGACCAGCCGGAGGAGGACAGGTGGTTGATGCGGTGGATGCTCGGCGACGACGAAGCGATGAGGGGACCAGGCGAATATGAGTTTCAGGTTCCTGCATCGGGAGACGAATTCACATTCTGGTTCCCCGACTGCGACCAATTCCTGCGATGGGCAGATTTAGACGGAGTGGTGCAGTTGAATATGGACGGCTCTTCCCCGCTTGACCCCTATGCATGCCACGGAGTGGAGTACATCATCGTTGATGACAACTGTGTGCAATTAACGGTTCAGCCGAACGGATATTCGTTCCCGCGCAGGTTTGCCCTGTGTTTCCACTCAAAACGTGGAGGTGGCATTGTCAGATACGTGTTCAATCAGGATGCAGGCGATGGATCCTCCGACGGTTACGGTGACGGGAAAGTTCTATACTGGAGGTCCGGTTCAGAACCAATCATTCATTACTCCCCCGATTTCAGCGGTTATGAATATTTGGAAATATTGCCGGAGAATGACACCGAACAAATTGCCCTCCATTGCATGAATGCTGATAATCTTGAAATAGAGTCGTTGACTGACATAAAGTGGAATTCAATCGGTAATCTGTCCATAAACAAGGCGGTATGTCCGGAAATGACAGTCACCACAAAAAACGACAGCCTATTGATTGACCTGACTCCAAACTTCACAAAAAGCTATCGGTCGTATATCTTGACCGTAAAATCGGGCGACAAAAAAGTGTTGTTTAGAATTTATCAAAGGTACAAGGATTCCCCCGACAAAGGGAAGATTTATCCGTACGACCCGAAATGGCTACTTGTTGACGACGGAACCGTATGGACGGGCGGTATATCGAATGACGGAGTATTCAGAATTTCAGGCAGAGGGGACTCCGTCACGGTCAAAAGTCTCAATTACGGCGCACTGTTAGGCCTAAGTGTGAAGGTCAACGAAAAGACCTACCGAACCACAACATATATTCTTACCGGCAAATGGTCGGACTGGGATACTCCCGTGCTCGGTAACGCCGCCTCGCTTCATCATTATGTTTGGGAAGTCAACAAAATGGACTTCAAGTTCATTATGAATATGACCGGACGGGAACGGGTAATCGAGGTGCATGTCATGTACATGGTAGCACCTCAGTCGATTTCAAACTGGTATTCGATTATGGATCCCGCCTTCGGGTTCATTGAGAGATTCATTTTTGTTCAACCGCCATGGAATCCAGACACAAAAGGAGTGTCTGAATCCGACTGTCAAAAAGCAAATCTTAAAAACCACATAGAATGTGACAGCATCCGATATGAAAAACAACCGGAAGGTTATTACACCCGAACATTTGTATCTGAACGAGATTTGTAGCATTTCATGGGATCGTGTCTACTACGACGCGCCTGTCGCCCGGAGGGCTGTGCCACATTTGTAGCGCGGGGTGAGCGTATGCAAACCCCGTGTGGCCGCGAAAGAGCCGCAATTACATCGACGGATTTTCAAAATTTCAAAATTTTGGCGAATGGTTTGCAATAATAAAATGTTTTGCTTAATTTTGCACTCGCTTTATTCACAGACTTATAAAAATAAAAACATTATACGACGATGAAAAGAACATTTCAGCCCTCTAACAGAAAAAGAGTGAACAAGCACGGTTTCCGTGAACGTATGTCTACACCCAACGGCCGCAAGGTATTGGCCCGCCGTCGCGCCAAAGGCCGCGCACGTCTTACTGTAAGCGACTCCATCGCCTGCAAGTAATCGGCGACTCCGTGCGTAAAACGCACACTACTTTCAACCGCTGAAAGAATCATCCGCCATGGGGATGCATCCCCCGATAATGGCTTAAAAATGGCCGGAACAACCGGTAAAACCGCATTAGGGCGGACATCAATAAGTCGGTGTCCGTCCTATTTATTTTTACTAATATCACAATCAATGGAAACTATCGCCAATACCCGCAAAAGCTCCTTTTCGCTGGTGAAGAAGGAGTATCTGATACCTTTTATACTTGTCACTTCACTATTCTTCATGTGGGGCTTCGCTCGTTCGATTCTTGACGTGCTCAACAAACACTTCCAGGAAGACTATGGAGTAAGCATGGGCCAGTCGGCACTCATCCAGGCTACCACCTATGTGGGATATTTCCTCATGGCCATTCCCGCCGGACTGTTCATCAACCGCTGGGGCTACCGAAAGGGGGTGGTTCTGGGACTCCTGTTCTTCAGCATCGGCTCGCTCCTGTTCATCCCGAGCGAGCATATAATGTCGTTCAACGCATTCCTCGTATCGCTCTTCGTGATAGGATGCGGACTTGTGGTGCTTGAGACAGCCGCCAACCCATACGTGACTGAACTCGGTTCGCGCGAGACGGCGGCCAGCCGTCTAAATCTGTCGCAGTCGTTCAACGGTCTCGGATGCATACTCGGACCGGCCATCGTAGGCGGCATGCTGTTCACTTCTGAAGGCGAGGAAGCCGTTCCGGTGGCAGTGCCTTACGCCACGATGGGCATTGTAGTGCTTCTTGCCGCCGTGATGTTCTGCAAAGTGCAGTTGCCGGAAATAAACCGCACACAGGCTAAAGAAGAAAGCTCAGGCAACATCATGAAGCGCCTGGTAAGGAGCAAGGGGTTCATGCTCGGACTGTTCGCACTGTTCTGCTACGAGATTGCCGAAATATCCATCAACAGCTTCTTCATCAACTATGTCACCGACGACGGCTGGATGACGCCCCGCACCGCTTCGTTTGTCCTTGCCTTCGGAGGCCTTGGACTGTTTATGACATGCCGCGTCATCGGCAGCTGGGTCATGAGCAAGATCGCGGCCGAACGCGTACTGCTCTTCTGCGCCATAATGACGGTGATCGGGGCCGCGTTGATAACCGCCAATATCGGAGCGCTGTCAAAAGCCGGACTGTTCGCCTGCTATGCATTTGAAGCGATAATGTTTCCGACAATATTCTCCATCTGCATCAGAGGCTTAGGCTCATCTACAAAAATAGCGTCATCATTTCTCATGATGACGCCGTTAGGTGGAGCTGTAGGCACACTTTCCATGGGATTCATGGCCGACGTGACATCAATGTCTACCGCCTTCCTGATTCCGCTTGCAGGATATGCAGTGGTGCTTATTTACTCATATATGGTGGTGCAGAAACGCGTTTAGCGCTTCTGCATCATCTTCAATATATCGTTTTCGGTGCCGTTGAACGGACCCGAAGCGGCCAGCTTGATTGAACACATAGCGGCCGCGAAACATCCGGCATCGTAATACGAAGCACCCTTGTTGCGCATGTACAGATAGCCGGTCATATACGTGTCGCCGCAGCCTGTCGCATCTACGACCTGCTCAGGCGGATAAGCCGGTATGTCAAAGAATTTTCCGTCGGCATATATGACCGAACCCTCGCTGCCGAGCGTCAGAAGAACCTCCTTCACTCCCCAACCGGCAAGCTTCAGAGCGGCTTCGCGGGGATCGGAGCACCCGGTCAGCACCTCCATCTCCTTTTCATTAGCCTTAAGTATGTCTATATACCCCAAAGCCTCAATCTTCTCCGGCCAGTCGACAGCAACGACTTTCTCGCCCTGCACTTCGCGCAGGTAGCCCTGCACATCGACAGAGAGAGTCCCCTTGGCCGACAGATATTTAATCACATCAAGCGAAAAGTCATCGGCAAGCAGACTGCCGAGATGGTATATTTTTGCATTGACATCCTTCAGTCCTTCGACCGTGAAAGGATCGGCCTTGGCCAGGACACGTTGAGTGCGGTTGTTCTGGTTCTCGCCATAAATATTCTCAAAATATACCGACTTTTTGCTCGGCAACGTCTTCACGTCAATGCCAAGTTCACGGATTTTCTCGACAGAGCCAAGCTCGGTATCGCCTACCGCCGTAACAAGCTGAAATCCCCCGTGGGGAAGATGGCTGATGGCATTAGCGAAATAGAAAGATGTGCCTCCAGGCATATGCACCGTCATCTTCGGCGTGACAATCTTGTCGAGCGTAATATGGCCGATGCAACATATATCAGAGGTAGAAGTCATTAATTGTCGTATTAATTAGAAAAACATTGACCCCCGCCCGTTGATGGCGCGAGGGTCAACATATAAGTTAAATACGGTTTTTAAAATGCATTTACGATGCCCATGAACGAAGGAGCGTCAAGTGCGGCGCCGCCGATAAGTCCGCCGTCAACATTGGGCTTTTCGAAAATCTCCTTGGCGTTTGAAGGCTTGCAGCTTCCGCCATAGAGGATAGAAATGTTTTCTGCAACTTCCTTGCCGTACTTGTCGGCGATAAGACCACGGATGTAAGCGTGGATTTCTTCTGCCTGGTCGGCAGTAGCGGTCTTGCCGGTACCGATGGCCCAAACGGGTTCGTAAGCAAGGATAATCTTGCTGAAATCGTCAGCCGAAAGATGGAAAAGAGCGTCCTCGATCTGAGCCTTTACCACTTCGTGGTAAGTGCCGTTTTCACGTTCTTCAAGAACTTCGCCGATGCAGAAGATCGGAGTCAGGTTGTTCTCGAATGCCAAAGCTACTTTATCCTTGAGAGTGGCAGAAGTTTCGCCGTAATATTGACGACGTTCAGAGTGGCCGAGAATTACATAGGTGGCACCGGTAGAAGCCACCATCGCGGCAGATACTTCACCTGTATAAGCACCAGACTTGTGGTCGGCGCAGTTTTCAGCACCAAGACCAAGCTTAGCGGGATCGATTACTGCATTTACAGATGCCAAGTGGGTAAACGGAACGCAGATAACTACATCGCACTTGGGTTCTGCACCCTTCAAAGCCTCATTAACTTCCTTGGCCAAAGCCACGCCTTCCTGGAGAGTTGTATTCATCTTCCAGTTTCCGGCAACAATGTTCTTTCTCATTTTTATATGATTTTTTATTAGGTTATGCCGATTGCAAAATTACTCATTTTTTCTGATTCTTCCGCGTTAAATGCAATTTTACTGCTCGTCCACTGCGGTCAAGGGTAAAAACTATCAATACAAGACCTAAGAACAGGCCCGTCAGCATCAAAAAATATTTGTCGCCCGGAAAATACAAGACTTCCATAATGTCGACGTTGTCCGGGTCGTCGAGCAGATCAGTGTCAATCGACGACAATGTACGCTTCCACTGTATGACACCGTCGCGCAGATAGACGAACGACACCGAACCTCGGGCCAGCTCCTTTATCGACGTGTCTTCTGCCGTATACAGCGGATATGACGCCATCGACAAGTCGCGCCACTGTTCAAGTCCGTCAGAGGTGGTTCCAAGTATCCCGATAAGCGAACCTCCCCTGTCGGCCATATATCGGGCCATTTCGTTAATCACGTAAGTAGTCGACACGTCAATGTCCTTCATGTCGGGAATCAGCAACAGCAATTCCTCCCCCTCGCCGGCAATAGCGTCGGCCGTGACGTCGTCGCCGTCAGAATCATATACCGAAAATCCTCCGCTTTCTACTGCCGACAAATCGCCGGAAACAATCTCCCTGTCGACAAATGTCCACGAATCGTCAGGCAGGCTGTCGGCCATGAAGGTCCGGCGTTCGCCCTCCTTCTCATAGATGAACCTGAAAGTCACTGCCTCATCCCCCCCGCCCGAATCGGAATCAGTCAACGATGTCCCTACTTTATACTGGCGGAAATCAATCAACGGTTGAATGGTGTAGCCTATCATGCCTACCGCTATCATATAGAATGCGCTGAGCCAGCCGACCAGCCATTGCGAATAGCGGGTCAACAAGCCTTCGGCTTTGTTATTGTTGAACAGCAGATAGACCAACGCCGACAGTATAACGATGTTCTTGGCAAATGTGGCACCGTTGCTCAACACGATAAAGTCTCCGAAACATCCGCAATCGGGCACAGGATTCGCTATTGCTATGTAAGCAGTGAGCGGCGTAAAGCCAAGCATAATGAGCGTCATGGTCCATGTGGACAGTTTGCGGTAGCACCCAAGCGCCATCAGCACTCCGAGCACAAACTCTATCGCAGACAAGGCCGCCGCCATGGTAAATATGAGTCCCTGAGGCTGCGGACACCCCCAGACATTCAGATACTGGTCAATCTTATATATAAAGCCCCATATGTCAATCATCTTCGACAGACCCGACACGATGAACGTGCCACCGGCCAAAAGACGGCATATCCATATGAACAGACCTCTGTAGCGCGTCAGAAAGGTAACCGCGGATTTCGGTTTTTCGTCTGTTTCCGTCATTCCTGAGTGAGCTTGATTATAGCGAATACAGAGTAGTTGATCATGTCCTGATAGTTCGCATCAACGCCTTCCGACACAAGCGTACGGCCTTGATTGTCTTCTATCTGCTTGGTCCTGAATATTTTTTGAAGTATTATGTCTGTATACGACTGTACACGCATCAGACGCCAGGCCTCATCGTAGTCGTGGTTCTTTGCCAGCATGAGTTCACGGGTTTTCTTGACATGCTTGTCATACATGGCAAGCGCCTCTTCCGCCGTCATATCCTCGGTTTCGGCATATCCGAGCTCAAGCTGGATAAGACCGATTACGCCGTAGTTGACTATCCCGATAAATTCCGGCAATATGCCTTCATTCACTTTCGACTCCTTCTTGGTCTCAAGCGAACGAATCCGGTTAGCTTTTATATAAATCTGGTCGGTGAGCGACTGCGGACGCATTATACGCCACGACGCACCATAATCCTTAAGTTTTTTTGCAAACAAATCGCGGCACATAGACAAAGCCGCGTCAAACTGTGCAACCGTATCAGCCATACGAATCCATAATATTTTAGTCATAAACTCTTTTTTGTTAAACCACCGTTGCCAGCAAATCAAGAATCTGAGGCAACAGAGGCGCAACGCCGTCATTAATAAGAATACGCGTCATCGGATGCGGAACACGGTCCGCAGGCCACGCCTGTGCATCAATACGCGCCTTGACCGCTTCACGCGACGTGGAGTTGCGCGACATCACCCTGTCAATTCTCAGCTCTTCAGGCGCATCGACCATCCATACCTCATCCACCATACGGTCGATGCCGCTCTCATAGACAATCGCGCTTTCAACCCAGCACACCGATGCATCGAGCGATTCGGCCCAATCCATAATATCGCGTCTGACAGCTCCATGAACTATATTGTTGAGCACCTCCAGTCTGCTCTTGTCGGCGAAAACCACCGAAGCAAGTTTAATCCGGTCAATGGCGCCGTCAGACGTCACCGCCGAGGGTGAAATCTCATCCGAAACACGTCGCTTTATCTCTGCGGAGCTGTCCATCAGCATCTTAGCCCGCGAATCGCAATCGTAGACCGGATGCCCCATTACGGATAGAATCCTCGACACGACAGACTTTCCGCTTCCTATTCCTCCCGCTATCGCTATCAGACGAGGCATGGTCTTTTTCAGTGTTTTTGTTCAATAATATATTCTACACTGTCAGGCGACACACTTACATTGCGGTACAGCTCGGGTATTAGAGAAAGCCTGACGGGAATCTTGGATGTTGTGGCTCGGACAGCCTCGTCAAACGACACATAAGCCTTCACGTCAAACGGTTCAGAATTGTAAGCACTCATCGGCACAAGATACGACACCTCGACCTTCGACGGGAAAGTCAGCAGACCTTTGCCTGCCGGAATGTCCTTGACTACCACCGACGCCATTTGCCTGCGTGATATAAGAGGCTCCACCGGAACGGTAATCGTCACTTCGTCGGGTATTATTCTCACGCCCGGTATGGGATCGATGCGGACAGTAATTTTCGAAGTGTCGCTAAGGTTCGACCTTACAATAGGTATCGTCTCTACGGAGTTCAGGTCCAGAGGCAAATCGTTGATTGCGAACAATGTCACAGAGTCTGTGTCGATGGTCAACGGGCCGTTGACCACGCTTCCAAGCGCGGCGTGTACATCGGCGCGCACAAACACCGGCACCTTACGTCCCGGCTCTGTAGTATAGTTGATTCGGATTGAGTCAGGCACTACCGTAACAATCTGTGACGACGGGCCGAAATAGTCGCGCAGACGCGCTCCCAGGTCAACTTTCCCCATCATAAACTTGGAGTTGGTCGAAGCATAGTCGCCCCACTCAAGCTTCATAGTCTTTATGCCGCCCATCTTATGGCGGATAAGCACGGACCCTTTGTCGCGGACACTGACCTTAACGGCGGCCGGAACGTCGGAAATGAACGTCACGCTGTCCGGCACGTTCACTATGCTGATGGGCACTTCGACATCCTCCTGTATCTCATGATTTAACGTCAACAAGAGCCAAAACACGTATGACACAGCCAAAAAAAGCAAAAAAAGCCCCACTTCTCGCCCACGGGCGGAAGTGACGGCTTTATATGCACGCGAGTACGCGGATGATAACTGCTCTTTCAGCGACATGCCGTATATAACAACGTCGGCTTATTACTTGTTGGCAGGGCTTTCAGCATTCTGCTGCGATGCTTCCTGCGCCTGAGAGGCGGAAGGATACACCGACTGCTTGTCAATGGTGATCTTCACACCGTCGGCTATCTCGACAACGAAAGCGTTTTCCTTGATATCACGTATTTTACCGTAAATACCGCCGGCCGTAATCACTTTGTCGCCTTTGGCAAGTCCGTCGCGGAATTTCTTGATTTCCTTCTGCTTCTTCTGCTGCGGACGCATCATGAAAAAGTAGAAAATGAAGATGATGAGAACTATAAACACCAGATTCATCATTCCGGCACCTCCTCCTTCAGCCGAACCGGCCACGTCCTGGAGGGTGATTAAGTTGTAAAGCATGAGTTCTTTATGTTAAATGTTAATTGTCTATTTTTTTTACAAATATAAGAAAGATATTTTATTCCTTCACCAGAAGCCCCTCACTTTTTAAGCTATTAATTATACCGTAGAGCATACCGGTGATGAACTGGCCGCTCTTTGCGGTCGAATAGTAGTTGGCAATTTCGGTGTACTCGTTGACAGTAACCAGCGTGGGGATGCTTTCGAAGTTCAACAGCTCGGCGATGGCAGTCTCAAGAATCACTATATCCATAAATGCCAGACGCTCGGGATCCCATGAACTGTTGACCAGACGCGCGTCAATCATGGCGCGGTATTCGTCCTGCGAACGGATAGCGGCCTCAAACAGCTGCGGGCCGAAGCGCATGTCCTCGTCGTCCTTATACTTGGGCATCAGATGGACATTGGCGGGATCTTTTGCCGAAGCAAAACGCTTGATGGTCTTAAGCACGAACGAACCCATGATGGCCACGTCGTCGTTCCAGTATACCGACTGTTCCTCAAGGGCCTCGGCAAGTTCATCTGAATCGACAATGATGTTCTTGAATATGGCATACCATAATTCGCAGTCGGCCGCCATGTCGGTCGACTCGGCCGCCATATATTCCTTATAAGTGTCGCTCTCGCGTATCTTGTCAAGCAGACGGCGGAGAGTCACCTCATAGTCCACCCACGATATGGGATTCTCGTCAAGATAAGACTGCATGTCGGGATTATCGGCAAGAGCTTTGATGAACATATTGTCGACAAATCTCGTGTTCGGATTCAGATCGTCGTGCGAAGGCACATACTTGTGTTTTGCCTCGTCAAGCTGCAGTTCGCGCAGACGCGTAAGGTCAATCATAAGTTGCAGCAGACTGTGGTAAAGCTCATACGATTTGTCAAGTGCGGCGTTGAGCGACTTGCGGGCCTCGACGAGCGAGCTCCGGATTGACGAGAAGTCATTGAGCGTACGCTCGAACATGGCCACACCCTGCTCGTAGCCCACATGGGTGAAGTCTGGATCGCCGTCGATGATGGCACGCACACCTTTGTCGCGGAGCACCACCGTGCGGAATAGTGTCTGCCATAACTGGGCCTCATCCTGAATCTCGATTTCCTTGCGTTTTCTCGTAAATTCCTTATAAATCGACGATTCTGTGACGGCCGTAACCAGCTGTGTGCGTATCGGGGTAAGTGCGTCTATGAACGAACGCTTCTCAAGTGCGATTTCCTTGATTTCGTCCGAGCCTCCGGCTATCGCGGATGCTATGCGCGTAAAGTCTATCATACGGCCTCGACGGCTGTAGGATTCAAAACGCGGAACGGAAGCACCTTCGGGAATTATGGCATGGTAGCCTGACAAATCAAGCAACAAAAGCAGCAAATCGGAATAAACAGTGTAAGCATAACGCTTGTCGCGTGCGGCTCCCGGAGCAGGAGGAGGCAAAATCTTGAAATCAGTTCTTGTCAGCAGATAAGAGTACAGCAACTGCACCACCTTCATCCTTATCAGAATTCTGTTTATCATATCTCAATGCTCTTTAGTTGTGAATAACTTTATATTTTTCGACCGCAAAGTTACTCAATAATTCCCACCCATGCAATAGCGCGAACGCCAAATACTCCACTCAAATCCTAACGGTCTTAGGAAAGCTCCGTAACCTGAATCTTGGAGGTCGAGAGGTCGTAGCCGCGTAGAAAGTCAGAAGCCGACATGCGTTTGCGCCCGGCAAGCTGAAGCGAGCGCACCTCAAGCAGGCGGTCGGCACCGGCAATGTACAGTTTGCCTCCGTCCGTCATTATGCTCCCCGGAGCAAGCACAGTCTCTGGCCCCACGGCAGTCTCAAAAATCTTCATCTGGAGTGGCTCGGCGTCACCCTCTTTGACCAGCGAGGTCCATGCCGCGGGATAAGGCGACAGACCGCGCACAAGATTGTGTATCTTCGCCGCAGGCTGGGTCCAGTCGATACGGCACGTATCTTTAAATATCTTCGGAGCGGGAGTCGGTTCCCCTGCAAGCACATCCTGAGGCGTTGCCGACAAGTTGCCTTCAAGAATGCGGCCGACTGTCTTAATCGTGAGGTCAGCGCCAAGCATCATCAGGCGGTCATGCACCGTGCCGACATTATCTTCAGGCAGAATGTCCACCGCCACCTGGTCGATGACATCGCCGGTGTCAATTTCATGTTTGAGGAAAAAAGTGGTGACACCCGTTTTGTCGTCCCCGTTTATTACGGCCCAGTTAATCGGGGCTGCTCCGCGGTATTTAGGAAGCAGGGATGCGTGGAGGTTAAACGTGCCCATGCGGGGCATCGACCAGACAATCTCAGGAAGCATGCGGAAGGCTATGACGATAAACAGGTCGGCATTTAGCCCACGCAGCTCATCGACAAACTCCTGGCTCTTAAGACTGACAGGCTGCATCAGATGCAGTCCATGGTCAAGCGCATACTGCTTAACCGGAGAGAAGAGCAGTTTATGTCCGCGCCCGGCCGGCTTATCGGGCATAGTGACCACGCCCACAATGTTATATCCACCCTTATATAGACGGTCAAGACTCTCGACCGCAAAGTCGGGAGTCCCCAGAAATACAATCTTCAGTTCCTCTTTATTCATAAATCAATTGCCGTTAATAATTCGGTAGCCGCCTTCAGGCGAAGGGAGTGCGCGATATTGGCGCAAACGCCATTTCTTGCGGTAAGCCTCTCCTGACACCGGGCTTCCGTAAAACTCACATACATTATATTCGGAATGACACTTCGGACATCGGGCCAACAGTGTCTCTTCGTCAAACTCAACCCGCACACTGGCAAGCTTTTCCACCGGGCAGGCCAGGTCATAGGCAAGCGGATAATTCTGCACATCCGTAACAAGCAACACGCCGCCGAATCCCGTAAATGTCATTGCAGTATACGGAAAGTTGGCCGGCACCTTTTCCTGACGGATAAAACGCCGCGACATGCCAAGGGAATAGACCCCGTATGTGTTCCAATAGCCGAGCGACGTAAGGTCTATATTGACATCGACATACGGTATGCGTGAATCGTCGGCCTCCTCGCACGAAGACACCGAGACAGCTATCAGCACGGCAATCAGAAATATCTTTATCAGTTTCATTTCCGGCCCAGCAAATTTGCGAATGCGGTATGGAACTTTTCAAAATCAAACGAACCAAGGATTTCATCATACAATCCGGCGATTTTGTCATTACACAGATTGCCGATAGAACCCTCGTGGGTATGCGCAAGATTGCAGTCGGGCTTGAAGTCACCCTTCTCGATGTCAAGGCCAACCTTCTTGTAAGCATCGCGGAACGGCATTCCCTCCAAAGTCAGGCGGTTGACCTCTTCCACGGAGAACATCAGACTATAGCGGGAATCGCTAAGAATGTCAGTGTTGACAGTCAGTTCGCTGACCATGCGGGTCACCATTGCCAATATATCGGTCAGCGAGTCAAACGCAGGCAGGAAGCTCTCTTTAACCATCTGCAAATCGCGGAAATATCCCGACGGCAGATTATTGGTTATAAGAGTTATTTCATATGGCAATGCCTGGATTTTATTGCATTTGGCCCTTGTCAGCTCAAACACGTCGGGATTCTTCTTATGAGGCATAATCGACGAACCTGTAGTGTACTGGTCCGGAAGCTTTATGAATCCGAAGTTCTGGGAATTGAACATACATGCGTCAAACGCAAGTTTGGCGACAGTGGCGGCCACAGATGCGAGTGCCTGCGCAACTATACGTTCGACCTTGCCGCGCCCCATCTGTGCATAGACCACATTATAGTCCATCGAATCGAAGCCGAGAAGACGGGTGGTCATCGCACGGTCAAGCGGAAACGACGAGCCATAGCCAGCCGCCGACCCGAGCGGATTGCGGTTAACGACCGAGTAGGCCGCCTTAAGTACCGTCAGGTCATCGACAAGCGACTCCGCATAAGCACCGAACCAAAGTCCAAACGACGACGGCATAGCCACCTGCAGATGGGTATATCCGGGCATCAGCACATCCTTGTACCGGTTGCTCTGCTCAAGCAACGCACTGAACAAGCCGGTCATCGCATCTATTACATCCTCTATCTTCGAGCGGATGAACAGCTTCAGGTCGACCAGCACCTGGTCGTTGCGGGATCGTCCCGAATGAATCTTTTTGCCTATATCGCCGAGTTTACGCGTGAGCATCAACTCCACCTGAGAGTGGACATCCTCGACATCGTCCTCTATTTTGAAGTCTCCCGATTCGATTACTCCGTATATCGAGCGCAGCTCGTCGGTTAGCACGCGTAGCTCGTCGGCCGTCAACAGACCGATAGATTCAAGCATGGCGATGTGCGCCAGCGAGCCGAGAACGTCGTAACGCGCAAGATACATGTCCATCTCGCGGTCCAGACCGACTGTATACGTCTCGACATCGTGATTCACCGTCACGGACTTTTCCCACAATTTAGAGGCCATAGGAGTTTTTATGCTTGGATATTGTCAGTCAATATTATTTCAGAACAGCGATATTCTTTATCATATCGCCGAACTTTTCAGCGGCCTGCTGGAGCTTAGGGCCGACTATAGGACGGAGCATGGCGGGCATATCCACGTCAATTGCAGTCACGACCTCGGTCGATTCGGGGCCCTTCTCCTCCACGTTTATAGCCATCATCAAAGGCACGGGAGCATTTGCGACACTGAATGCGATGCGTTTGCCGGGCACTCGTTCGCTCACATTAAGCGTCATCTCGCCGACAGGCGCCGAGTTGATTATAATCGAATCGTGGGTAAACCGCACGTCGCCCATCTTGGCCCGTACATCTTCGGGAAGCTCATTGATACGGCTTTCAAACGATTCAATATTGCTGATACGGTCATACACCGCCTCTGCCGACATGGCTATCAGTGCCGGCTTACTTGAATATGTAGTCATAAATCTTTAAGAGTCTGTTTGTTTTTACGGACTTTTGGAGTCAGCTTATTCAGTCTTGCGGTTAGGCACCCAATTGGCGGAATCCTTGCGCCACATCTTCAGAGTCTCAAGGTCTTCGGGCTTGATATATTCAGTTTCAAGAGCCGCTTCAAGCATGGAATTGTAGTTGCTCAGAGTGATGAGCTTAACTCCCGCATCGGCAAAACGCTTGACAGCCACCGGGAAACCATAAGTGAATATAGCGGCCATACCTACCACTTCACATCCTGCATTACGGATAGCTTCTACAGCCTTAAGACTGCTTCCGCCGGTAGAAATCAAATCTTCGATGACCACTACCTTCTGACCGGGCTTCAGATTGCCCTCAATCAGATTTTCCAATCCGTGATCTTTCGGAGTGGAACGCACGTATACATAGGGAAGGCCCAGAGTGTCGGCTACGAGAGCACCCTGTGCGATTGCTCCGGTAGCTACTCCGGCGATTGCGTCGGGCTTCTCGAAGTTCTCCATTATGGTACGGCAGAGTTCCACCTTGATGAAAGTGCGTAGCTCCGGATACGACAAAGTCTTACGGTTGTCTGTGTAAATCGGCGAATTCCATCCCGACGCCCATACAAACGGCACTTCCGGCTGCAGTTTTATCGCGCTAATGTTCAACAGTTTTTCTGCTACAATACTTTCTATTTTTTTCATCTTTAGTAATTATTTTTGTGTTATCACGCATGCAAAGATAGCACAAATAAGACCAAAAATCAAGTAAAACCATTCAAACTTATATGAAAAAAGAATAAAAAGCCGGACAGGGAGCAAATCGGCATTAAAACGAGGTTAAACCACGCCCTGACTGAGTTCAAGGACGGCACCCCCATATCGTAACAAGGACGCTATGACGGCTCGGTTTTTTTACTTATTTTAAAATTATATTACAATCTATAAGGATTACAATTGGACAATTGTGGCCTTTAAGCCCACAAAATTGGACTAAACAGCCAAATATTCACCAAAATTTGCACAAAACGTATAATAATTGTAATTTTGTCATATAATTATATATCCAAAAATGAGATTACAGACTTTAGGACGATTATTAATGCTTTCAGGCATGGTGTGTCCATGCATTTCAGAAGCTCAGACCACAGTCGTGGCCGACACTTTAATTTTCGATTTAGACCGTTGCCTGTCTATAGCCCTAAGCGACAACCCGACCATCAAGATAGCCGATATGGAGATTGAACGGGTAGATTATGCCAAAAAGGAGACTATCGGACAGCTCTTGCCATCAATCAACTTCGGAGCCACTTACAACAGAACTCTGGAAAAACAGGTGGCATACATGAACATGGGTGGTTTTGGAAATATCGGAGGCGGCGAAGGCGATTCCGGGAACGGAGGATCAGACGAACCCGTTTCGCGCGCTTCGTCATCGAAAAGAGGACCGGGCATCAAAATGGGTCTTGACAACAGTTTTCAGGCCGGATTCTCGGCTTCAATGCCCCTGATAGCCCCGCAATTGTGGCGAACCCTCAAACTCAACGACAGCCAGATACTTCAGAACGTCGAAAACGCCCGTGCTTCGCGCCTGTCGCTGATCAATCAGGTGAAGAGTGCGTATTACGCCTTGATGCTCGCCGAGGACAGCTACAAGGTGATTCAGGAAAATTACGACAACGCCGTGTTCAACCATGACGTATTTGTAAAAAAATTCCAGGTCGGGACTGCCTCGGAGTACGACGTGCTCCGCTCATCGGTGCAGGTAAAGAATGTCGAGCCCGAACTGCTTCAGGCCGAGATAGCCATCAAGCAGGCACGAATGCAGCTGTCGATACTTCTTGGAATGGACGCATCATATCCGATCAAGGCGGCCAATTCTCTCTCGGAATACGAAAAGGACATGTATGAGCAGACGCTCTCGATCGACCGTTCAATACAGCGCAACACCGACCTGCGAGCCCTCGACATACAGACCAAGATGCTGAAAGAGACACTGTCCATCCAGAAGATGTCATGGTTCCCCACCCTGTCGCTATCAGCCAGCTACTCGTGGAACTCATCGTCAAACGGCAACCCGCTGCGCAACTTCCTCTGGACCCCCTACTCCATGATGGGAGTCACATTCTCGCTCCCTATATTCGAGGGAGGTCAGCGCTATCACCGCATAAAGCAGGCCAGAGTACAGGTCGACGAGATGGCATGGCAACGCGAAAACCTCGAACGCAACATCAACATGCAGGTCGACCTCGCGATGGACAACATTCAGAAAAACGTACGCCAGATATCGAGCAGCGCCGAAAGCGTCAATCAGGCAGTAAAGGCTTACGCCATAATGGAAAAATCCTTCGAAATCGGAGCGGCAAGCTACCTTGACCTGCGCGATGCCGAGCTGGCGCTGACACAGTCGAGACTGGCCTACTACCAATCAATCTACAACTACCTCATAGCCAACAGCGAACTCGAACATCTGCTCGGAAATGCCGACATCGAGAAATACGAATCAAATAAATAATTCAACATCCGACTTATACATAACATCAATCATGTCAAATAGATTTGCAATATCAGCATGCAGCGCTGCCATAATCGTATTGTGCGGTGCGATGACATCCTGCGGAAGCAAGGAAGATTCATCGACAGAAGTGGCTCAGGAAAAGGCCGAAGAGATTCCTAACGTGGAGATTCGCCAGGTGCACATGCAGAACGTAGACCAGCTCGTGTCATACACTGCCACCATCGACGCCTACAAGACCAACAACATCACGACATCGACCGTCAATCGTATAAAATCGATTTTAGTGGAGGTCGGCGACCACGTTCAGAAAGGACAGAAACTCGTGGTGCTTGACAACGTAAACATCGACCAGCTCAAGGTACGTCTCGACAACACCGAACGCGAGTACAACCGCGCCCTCGAACTGTTCAACATCGGAGGCGGCACAAAACAGTCTGTCGACCAGCTCAAGACAGAGCTCGACGCCGCTCGCCGTCAGTATGACAACATGGTCGAGAACACCATTCTCGTATCGCCCATCACCGGAGTTGTGACCGCCCGCAACTACGATGCCGGCGACATGACCTCGGCAAACCCGATTCTGACAGTCGAACAGATCGTACCGGTAAAGGTTTTGGTCAATGTCAGCGAATCGGAATTCACCAAAGTGCACAAAGGCATGAAAGTTCCGGTATATCTTGACGTGTACGGCGACGAGGAATTCACCGGCTCGGTCGAACTGATCCATCCGCGCATCGATCCGACATCAAGAACGTTTACCGTGGAAATAGACATCCCCAACAGAAACGAGCGCGTTCGCCCGGGAATGTTCGCCCGCGTGGTGATGAACTACGGCACCGAGGAGCGCGTAGTGGTTCCTGACCGCGCAATCGTAAAGCAGACCGGATCAGGCGAAAAATTTGTCTACGTCTACAAGGACGGACATGTGACATACAATAAAGTCGAGATTGGCCAGAGGCTCGGCGACTCCTACGAACTGCTCTCCGGCGTGGACAATGGAGCAGAAGTAGTGATTTCCGGACAGACCAGACTAAACAACGGCATGAAAGTCAACGTCATCGGCAATAAATAATCTAATCAGATTTATCTAACCATACATTAAAGCAGCCAATACAATATGAGTTTATATGCAAGTGCGGTCAAAAGGCCTATCATGACCACCCTCTGCTTCGTGGCAGTGGTCATCATCGGTCTGTTTTCCCTAACCACACTACCAATCGACCTGTATCCGGACATCGAGACCAACACCCTGATGGTAATGACCTCATACTCCGGAGCAAGCGCCGCCGACATCGAGCAGAACGTGACTCGTCCGCTCGAAAACAGCCTCAACGCAGTGAACGACCTCAAGCACATCACGTCGAAGTCGCGTGAAAACGTGTCGGTCATTACCCTCGAATTTGAATACGGCAAGGACATCGACGTGCTCACAAACGACGTGCGCGACAAACTCGACATGGTCAAGAGCGCATTGCCCGACAATGCAGAGACCCCCATTATATTCAAGTTCAGCTCCGACATGATTCCTATCGTCATGCTGTCGGTACAGGCCAAGGAGAGCATGAACGGACTCTACAAGATTCTCGACGAAAACGTAGCCAATCCGCTGGCCAGAATCTCAGGAGTCGGTTCCGTGTCAATATCCGGTGCGCCTAAACGCGAAATACACATCTATGTCGACCCGAAGCGGCTTGAAGCCTACAACCTGTCGGTTGAGACCATATCCGGTCTGATAGCGGCTGAAAACCGCAATATACCGGGCGGTTCGTTCGATATAGGTTCCGACACCTACTCGCTCCGCGTGCAAGGAGAATTTTCATCGACCGACCATCTGAAAGATCTTGTTGTAGGGTCGCAGAACGGACGCAACATTTATCTGCGCGACGTGGCCCGCGTTGAAGACTCGCTTGAAGAACGGGCACAGGAGACGTTCAACAACGGACAGCAGGGTGCCATGATTATCGTACAGAAGCAGTCGGGAGCAAACTCCGTGGAAATATCGGAGCAGGTGCTCAAGATGCTTCCGTCGCTCCAGAAGCGACTGCCGTCCGACGTCAAAATGGGTATAATCGTAGACACGTCAGACAATATCCGCAACACTATCGCTTCGCTTGTCGAAACGGTGCTGTACGCATTGCTTTTCGTGGTCATCGTGGTGTTTTTCTTCCTCGGACGCTGGCGCGCCACCATCATCATCACACTGACCATACCTATCTCGTTGATTGCCTCGTTCATCTATCTGGCCATGACAGGCAACTCACTGAACATCGTGTCGCTTTCGGCATTGTCCATATCTATCGGTATGGTGGTTGACGACGCCATCGTGGTGCTTGAGAACGTGACCACTCACATCGAGCGAGGTTCCGATCCGAAGCAGGCCGCCGTACACGGCACCAACGAAGTGGCCGTGTCGGTAATCGCTTCAACCCTCACGCTTATCGCCGTATTCTTCCCGCTGACCCTTGTGACCGGCATGACCGGCGTGCTCTTCCGCCAGCTCGGATGGATGGTGACCATCATGATGATCATCTCCACCGTCTGCGCCCTGTCGCTCACTCCGATGCTCTGCTCACTGCTTCTCAAGAACAATGTGGTGCACGGCAAGATGTTCAACATACTCTACACTCCTATAAAGAAAGGCCTTGACGCATTCGACAACGGATACGCATGGTTGCTCACCAAAGTCGTTGGCCACAAGACAGTCACCATTATAATATGTATGGCCACATTCTTCGGTTCGCTGTTCCTGATGAAGAGCGTCGGCACCGAGTTCTTCCCCGTAGCCGACGATGCCCGCCTGTCGGTGTCGCTCGAACTGCCCATCGGAACCCGTGTGGAGATATCCAAGGAGGTCATGCAGCGTCTGACAGAAGAATGGCGAGAAAAGTATCCGGAAATCAAGGTGATGAACTATACCACCGGTTCGGCGTCGTCCGACAACACCTTCGCATCGCTGCGAGACAACGGACCACACATCATATCGGCCAACATCCGACTGCTCGACCCGGGCGACCGCGAACGCGGTATTGTCGAAATAGCGGCCCTCATGCGTGAGGACCTGAAGAAGTATCCCGAATTCCGCAAAGCCCAGGTGACAGTAGGAGGAGGCGCCGGAATGGGCGGACAGTCGACGCTCGACTATGAGATTTACGGATATGACTTTACGGAGACCGACTCCGTGGCGCAGCGTCTTGTCAGAATTCTATCCGGCATAAAAGGCACGGCCGACGTGCGCGTGTCGCGTTCCGACTATCAGCCGGAGTATCAGGTAGATTTCGACCGCGAGAAGCTTGCCATCTACGGACTTAACCTACAGACAGCCGCCACCTACCTGCGCAACCGCATCAACGGAGCGCTCGCCTCGCAATACCGCGAAGACGGCGAAGAATATGACATAAAAGTGATGTACGCGCCCGAGATGAGAACCTCGCTGGAGGATATAGAGAACATCATGCTCTACGGCACCAACGGCTCATCGGTTCGAATCAAGGATGTCGGCAAAGTGGTCGAACGATTCAGCCCGCCGACAATCGAGCGCAAGGACCGCGAACGCATCATCACCGTGTCCACGTCGGTCGACGGAGTGCCTATGAGCGAAATCGTCGAAAAGGCCCAGGCCGAAATCAACAAGATGGACCTGCCGTTAGGCATCAACATCGAAATCTCAGGTTCGTATGAAGACCAGCAGGATTCGTTCCGCGACCTGTTGATGCTCGCCGCGCTGATTGTGATCCTCGTCTACATCGTCATGGCCGCGCAGTTCGAGAGCTACACATATCCGGGCATCATCATGACCTCGCTTCTGTTTGCATTCTCCGGTGTGTTTATCATCCTGTACCTCAGCGGACACACCCTGAACATCATGTCAATGATCGGAGCCATCATGCTTATCGGTATCGTAGTTAAGAACGGTATCGTGCTCATCGACTACATATCGCTCAACCGCGAACGCGGCATGTCGATCAGACAGGCTGTGATTCTCGGAGGCAAGTCGCGTCTGCGTCCTGTGGTCATGACCACCCTTACCACTATTCTCGGCATGGTGCCGATGGCAGTCGGTACCGGACAAGGCGCCGAAATGTGGCGTCCGATGGGTACGGCGGTCATAGGCGGTCTGACATTCTCCACCATATTGACACTATTGTTCGTACCGGTACTTTACTGTATATTCGCATACGTCGGAGTCAAGCGCAACCGCAGAGCCATGCGCAGACTCGCCGCAAACAACAATCAAATCAAAAAATAGACAATTCATTATGCAAGCTATATTGATAACCTTCGACCAGGCATACTATGAAAGAATCGTAGATATGCTCGAACGAATGAACTGCCGCGGATTTACCGCCTGGAAAGAGGTCCAGGGACGCGGTTCGGTCAACGGTGAACCGCACTTCGGTTCACACGCATGGCCTTCGCTGGCCTCGGCCATCATAACCATGGTGGAGGACTCCAGAGTTGACGCCGTGCTCGACAAGCTGCATGCATGGGACGTTGAGACTCCGCGCCTCGGACTCCGCGCATTCGTCTGGCCCGTCGCCCGCACTATCTGATGACCGATGCACCGGCCCGGCCGATGCTGAATAACAAAGCCGTCGACTGAATCATTCAGTCGACGGCTTTGTTATTTACTGTACTGTAGTTGACCTTATCTCTTGGCATTGATATACGCCGCAACCTGGTCGGCTATCTGGGCCATACCCTTTATCGTCGGATGCCCGCTCATCTTGTCTATCTCTTTCAGTTCTATGCAGTCAACGCCGTAGTGACGACACACCTCCTTGACCGAGTTGTCGATATCGTCCTTCAGGTCATCGTTGAGTATGACATAAACCTCGACGTTTGGATAGCGGTCTGAAATCTCCGACAGCATGTATGCCATGGCCGGACGGAAGCTATACAGATCATAGCGACTCCAGTTGTCATACTTATACTCGCCTATCGGACTCCCGGCCCAGCTGTCGTTTGTCCCGCCGAATATCAGAATCACATCCGGACAGCCGAGATTGCCGACACGGCTGATAAAACTGCGGTCACTGTAGTCGTCGTCATGATAGCCGGTGTTGCATATCGTCGAGCCGGAATAAGAGTTGTTTTCACATAGCTTATAGCCGTTGTCCTTGACAAATTTGTGCCACCACGTCTGAGTCACTTTGCCCACATCGGTTTTTCCCGGAACAGGAGTCCGGTCATACCATACAAGATTATTCGATGGAGTAACATAACCATCAAAAGTCGAATATGAGTCGCCAAGTATAGATACCGACTTACCGTTGCCGGCCGCCAACATGTCGGCCATACCAAAAATCAGCGCCACCAATAGCGCCATACTCCGTCCGTTTATACGTTTCATTGCAAAAAAATCTATGTATTAAATAATTGGTTACTTAATTGCAAAGTTAGCCCATCTGAAGAATTATACGGCCTGCCTACCGGAATTTTTTTATTTAAATAAAAAAATTCCGGTAGGCAGGCGAATCTGATCGCCAATGTCCGGAATTATATCATCAATCACGCCGATGCGTCAGATTACTGTGTCGGGAGTGATATCCGCGTCGCTATCAGGGACAGCCTTGATTACCGTACCGTCGATGTTATAGTACAGCTCCATGTCTCGTTGCCCGGTCTTCTCAACCTCAAACAAATAGAAAGTCTTATCGCCGCGCTCATAAAGTTTCACGTCGGCCACGGTCCATGTTCCGTATTCGCCTGTAGCAAAAGCCTTCTCCACATCGGCCGGCAGATAGAACAAATCCTTGCCATAGTCGGTCTCGGTCATCTTCCATTCACCGTCGCGGGTAAACCAAGCCTCCTTGTCAAGACGCGCTTCGTCGAAGTCGGCTACAAGATATACTCCCTTCTTTTCCCACTTTATATTTGTGGCGTTAGGAAATTGCGTCTGCATAGCCTGCTCCACTCCTGAAGGAATAGTGCCGGGATTATTGTCATCGTCATCGCCGCACGACGCAAAAGAAAAGACACCTAACAGAGCAACAAACATAAATAACAAATTCTTCTTCATAATTTCACATTTTTAATTTATCATATTAGAAACATCGGCACACTGACGTTTGTTTACAGCAATATTTCTTAAATTTGCCTGAAACAGTATGAAACATGGTTAATCAAATTGAATTTTCACTGCGCCCGTACTCACGAGGCGTACATCTGGTCACTGCAGAGATTGCCGGACGGTTGCCTAAGTTGCCCGAAACCGGACTGCTCAATCTGCTCATAAAGCATACGTCGGCAGCACTGTGCATCAACGAAAATGCCGACCCAGACGTCCGGGAAGATTTGAACACAATATTCGACAAACTCGTTCCGGAACGCGCCCCCTACTATCTCCACACATTTGAGGGGCCCGACGACATGCCTGCCCACGCAAAGTCTGTGATTGTAGGCCCGTCGCTCTCAATACCCGTCACCAATGGGCATCTCAATCTCGGAACCTGGCAAGGCATATACCTATGCGAATTCCGCAACCACGGAGGCCCCCGAAAAATAGTGGCCACCATCATCTCCTGATATTCCCCCCAGAAACAGCCTGCACCAAACACACCCCTCACATCGCGTCGAAAACGTTGCGTCCAAACACCACATATCGCACTTCTCCGTCGAAAGCGCGTCGACGACGCATCGGCTAACCTCGGGCAACAAGGCGCGTCGACGACGCGACAATACGTTAAACCTCACGATAAAGCCACGACAGTGGCGTTCGTGGGGCAAACCCACAACGAAAACAAACCCACAACGTCGGAGACGTTGCACACAAGCACATCGCACTGTAAGTGCGAAAACGCCGATTCATGCAGATGGCCACGGGTTAGGAAACGTCTAACCCGTGGCCATCCAATATTTTGCCAATGTCGTAAGAAGCCCTACTTGAGGTCGTTAAGCAATACCTCGACGGCTTTGCGGAGCTGCTGGTCCTCGCCCGTTACAATAACCGCCGGATCGTTGGCTATCTTGATGTCCGGCTCAAGCTGGCTGTTTTCAAGATAATTGCCCTCGGCGGTACGGTAGCCGATTACAGGCACACCGAATATCAGCGACGGATCCTGCATCGTAATCCAGTTGACCGAAGTCATAGTTCCCGGAACAGGCATTCCGACAAGCTTGCCCATCTTCTTATGTTTATATACCCAGGGAGTACCGTGCGCGTTGCTGTAGTTGGCTTCACACTGAAGCATGATGCTCGGTTTGTTCCACCGGCGGCTCGGCATGTCGCATACATCCTGACCGCGAATCACCTGCGTAAGGTACTTATCGCCGCTGAACAGAACTTCGATGTCCTCGTGCAGACGTCCGCCGCCGTTCCAGCGCGTATCTATTACAATACCGTCCTTGTCGACATACTTGCCCAGAAGGTCGATATAGATGTTGCGGAAGCTCTCGTCGTCCATCGAACGCAGATGCACATAACCCAGACGGCCTCCGGACCACTTTTCAACATCGGCCGCACGCTGCTTAACCCAGCGGTCATAAAGCAGATTGTTCATACGGCTCGTGGTGATCGGAAGCACCACTTCGTCTACCGAGTTGCCTCCGTTGAAGATAGTCACAAGTGTCTTCTTGCCGGCGATGTCGGCCAGAAGCGCGGTAAAGTCGGTGGAGTCGTTGATTTCCACGCCGTTGATTTTTTCAATGACCGAACCTTTCTTAACCACCGTGTTGGCATGGTCAAACGGACCGTGCTCAACCACCTCCGCCACTTTCAGGCCTGGACCGTAATGGTTCCAGTCGTAAAGCAAACCAAGCGACGCTGTATTTTCGCCTCGGCTTGTAGCGTAATAGCGTGAACCGGTGTGCGATGCATTGAGTTCGCCCAGCAACTCGCTCAACATCTCCTGGAAGTCGTAGTTGTTGCTGATGTGGGGAAGGAACTTGGCATAGGCTTCGGTCATAGCTTCCCAATCACATCCGTGGTATGTGGTCTCATAGAAGCGGTTCTTCACCTCCTGCTTCACATAATTGTACATATAGTCGCGTTCGGCCTTCGGATCGAGCTTCATTACAGCCGAATATGTAATCGGCTTTATCGATTCAGAGCTGACAGTCATCTTGCTCATGCCGTCAGGGCCGAGGATAAACATGACATCGCCCTTCTTGTCGAGCTGAAGATGACGGCTTGACGTATTGAGTTTAGACACCATGGCGGTCTCATGCTTGCGGAGATTTGTCTTCCACAGGTCATACTTGTCCTGGAAAGCGGTAAGATAGTATAGATTCTCGCCGTCGGCGGTGATTATGAAGTCGTTGATGTCGGATGACGCGGGAGTTACTCGGACTATACGGTTCTGTATATCGTCAAAGTCGATAACCACATCCTTGCTCTCCTCGGCGTCCTTATCGGCGTCGTCAGACTTTTTCTTTGATTTTGAATCCTTTTTTGCGTTCTTCTTCTCAGCTTTCTCCTTGTCGGCCTTCTGCTGTTTCTCAAGTTCCTTCAGAAGTTCATAGTCCTCCTTGCTAAGACGATACTTGTCAAACGCGTCCTGATTGAGGAATACGAGCATCACGTCCATCTGCGAGCCCCACGATGCATGGCTGCGCATGCCGTAGCGGTCGCTGGCAAAAGCTATGGCGTTGCCGTCCAGAATCCATCGTGGCGACATGTCGAAATATGACGAACGCGTAAGATTCCTCACCTCAGGAGTACCGGTTGTATTGACCACGGCCACATCGCTGTAAGGTTCATGTCCGTTACCTGTCAGTTCAAACGCAATCCACTTGCCGTCGGGCGACCACGTGTAGTAGAACGAGCCGTTGCTTTCCGGATTGGTGGTGCCGTCTGTGAGCAGATGCACTTTCTTGGTGTCCAGGTCCATCACGGCGAGTTTGCGGCGGTCCTGAATAAATGCCAGACGCTTGCCGTCGGGCGAATACTTCGGCACAGTGCGCTCGATGCCGTCGTTAGGATCAAAAAGCGCCTCCTCCTTTATTGTAGTGGCATTAGGGAAGTTCAGGTCGTCCTTGCGCTCTATGGTAGCCTTATAGATATTGAAGTGTCCGTCACGTTCGCTTGTATACACCAATGTGCGGTTGTCTGGAGCCCAGTCCATGTCGCCCTCGGCCTCGGGAGTATTGGTGACCTGCTTTGTGGTGCGGTATTCGGTAGAAGTGACGAATATCTCGCCGCGGTCCTCAAATGCCACCTGCTTGCCGTCGGGCGAGGCCACGGCCTGCGACGAACTGCTGACGCTCCGCTTGACCACAGGCGAATCTTCGTCCAGAGTCACATTGATTTTTACCTTTTCGGGTGCAGCCGAACCACGCTTCACATATATGTCGCCGTCGTACGCGAAAGCCAGAGTTCCATCGGCTCCCTGCGAAAGGAAGCGCACCGGATGTGTGGCGAAGTCCGTCACTTTGCTCACTTTCGCCGGATTGTCCAGCGATGCGGTGTATACGTTCATAGTGCCGCCGTCGCGTTCGCTCAGAAAGTAGAAATTCTTACCGTCGACACTTATCACCGGATTGCGGTCCTCACCGGCATGCGAAGTCAGCTTCTTATGCTTCTTGGTCGCCACATCGTATGACCACACATCTCTGGTGACAGACGAAGTGTGGTGCTTGCGCCATTCGTCCTCCATACCCTTGTTGTCCTGATACAGGAAATATTTTCCGTCGGGCGAGTAGCTTATCATTTCAGCCGGGGTTGAGATGACCTGTTCTATGCGCCCTCCGCCGACCGGCACTTTGTAGACTTCAGTCATACGTCCCGAGGGGAACTGTGCGCTTTCCGGAGCGTCCTGGATCAGGGCCGAGAAGATGACGTATTTTCCGTCGGGAGTGAAAGCCGACGGAGTCTCAGTGGCTGAATATCGGGTAAGCCGGGTTGCTGTGCCTCCGGTGGAAGGCATGACATATACATCCATCGAACCGTTGCGGTCGCTGGCGAAAGCTATCGATTTTCCGTCGGGCGACCAGATGGGCGAAGCGTCATAAGCGGCCTGCGTGGTCAGCCTGACAGCTTCACCGCCGGTGACAGGCACCTTAAATATATCGCCCTTATATGTAAAGGCTATCTCCTTGCCGTCCGGCGATATCTTCACATCGCGCAGCCACAGCGGGGTCACAGCCGATGCCGACATAGCAACGGCCGACAATGATAATGTCAATAATATTTTTTTCATGATTGGTTTTGTATGGGTTAATCGATTATGGATACGAACACAACAGAAATAATCGGCTACGGCTATTTCTGAGGTATTTTAAGGGTCTGGCCGGCACGGATATTCGTGTTTTTGAGGCCGTTGGCATTCTGAATCTGCTTGACGGTGACACCTCTGTATTTAGAAGCAATCTTGCCTAACGTGTCCCCCTTGCGAACCTTGTAGCGTACAAACTTCGGCTCATTCGAGGCTTTCGCCTTGGCCTTGGCGGCAGTTGCAGGCTCGGCCTCCTTGACGGCGACAGGTTCGGTCTTGACAGCAACCTGAGCTTCTGCCATCAGCGCCGAATCGGCACGTGCCTCCATCATGGCGCTGTCGGCCGTGGCGACAGCCACAATGGCTTTATCCTCGGTCTTCGGCTTGGGAATACGCTCATAAGTATGAATCTTCAGATTCTTGCCACTTGAGATCCTGTCCTTCTTGAGTTTGTTCCACTTCTTGATTTCAGCCACGGTCACGCCATACTTGCTTGCTATAGACGACAGGGTCTCGCCGCGACGCACCTTGTGGGTCTTGACCACGGACTTGGTGGTATATTCTCCGCTCGGAGCATTGATGTCGGTAGGCTCGACCACCAAACGGCGGCCATAGCGCGTACCGTCATGCGTCAGCACACTGTCCTCGCTCATTATATAGCTGTGAACCTGCATGCCCGGAAGCACCAGAGCATAAGGGCGGGTGTCGCCGGGAATGATGTCCTTGCGGTACTGAGGATTAAGCACACGAATCTCCTCTATCGGGAGCGAAAGCACATCGGCTATTTGCTGGAAATGAACTCGTTTGTTGATATGTATAGAGTCAGTCACAATCGGACGTTTGGCCAGTGCCGGGCTGATGTTGTGCTGGTTGTAGTACGTCATCACGTAGTTTGCGGCAATGAATGCCGGGACATAGCCACGGGTCTCCTGCGGTAGGAAATAATAGATGCTCCAGAAGTCCGGATTGTTGATGCCCGACCGGCGCATGGCCTTGTTGACATTGCCCGGTCCGCAATTGTAGGCCGCGATGGCAAGCGACCAGTCGTTGTACATATCATAAAGTTGCTTGAGATATGTCGCGGCGGCTTCCGACGATGCATACGGGTCACGGCGTTCGTCGACGAGCGTATTTATCTCAAGACCGAGTCCGCGGGCAGTCGGCAACATGAATTGCCACAACCCCGTAGCTCCCGCGCGCGACACCGCGTCGGGATTCAATGCCGACTCGATGACCGGAAGATAGCGCAGTTCCAGAGGAAGGCCCTTACGCTCGAGAGCTTCCTCGAATATGGGCATATAGTAAAGGCTCATGCCGAGCATGTTCTCCACCAGCTCGCGTCGACGCTGCACGTACATATTTATATAGGAGCGCACTATCTGGTTGTAGGGCATCTCTATATCTGTAGGCATCTGGCTCAAACGCTTGATATACTCCTCGTCGGTGGCGTTGACCACCGGAGTATTGGCAAAATTGTCATTAAGCACAGTATAATTTTTCAGATACCAGTTTTGCTTCATTTTGTAGGTATCCGTTTCGAAACTTTCAGGAGGCACTATCGAATTATCGGTAATCGTCTCCTTGATATTCAATAAAGTGGGCTTTGCAGAAAGCCCTATGGCCGAACCGGCAATCAGTAGCGAGAAAATTAACTTTTTCATTTGGTCAAAGCAAGATGCAAGAAATTTTAAGAGGATATTTAAAAATTGAAAGCCCACTGAAGCCCGACTCCCGGCAAGGTATTTCTCGCATCGGGAATCAGCGTCGGCGCGACATCAATCGAAAGCTCCGGCGACACGTCGAAATGCGTCAGCGAAGCATCGACATAAGCATCGACCATGGCTATGAGATAGACACCTATCATACATATCACACAGAGGTCGCGATTCCGTCTGTAGTAGTCCTTTCTTGATTTGAATATTTTTTCCATCCAGCTCCTGTTAAGCGATGATTCATCTGTACCTGGAGGATAAAAGTCCATGTAGCTGTTTGTCCCCGGGTCATTGTCCATCAGGTCGCGGTAGGCCTGTGTGTAATCGCCAAGCATCTGGTTGTTCCACGACATACCGTAAGCAAGACCCATGAATCCGCCGACAACCAATGGAAGCTTCCAGTAACGGCGGTTATAAAGCTGTCCCAAGCCGGGAAATAATGCCGACAGCCATACAGCGCGTTTAGGGTCGGGATTGAAGTCGCGGACCACATAGTCCGGGTCGACAGGAACCGAGCCTTCGGGAATCAGCACGACCGAATCCCCCACAACTTCAATGGAATCGCCGGTAACCTCCACACGTTCGCCTCGCGGATAATTTATCCATAGCGTATCGGGAAACGCGCTTAAATCAGGTTCGACTCCCACTGTGTCGACGACATGGCCGGAATCTACGTCAGGCTCCTCCGTCATCTCGGGGCGAGATTCTTCCTCATCCCTGACATACTCCGACACATCCGGCAAAACTGTATGAACAGAAGGCTCCGCGGCCGTTTGGTTGCGATTGCCTAAAGTTGCTGAAAAAATGTTAAACGGAAACAGCATTACCGCCACCAGTCCTATGACGAGCGCTTTAGTAGTTCTGTCGAGAGTATCCGTATATTGGTTGTCTTTTTTCTTATTCATCTCATATCTCACTGACACATTGGGCATTACACATCCCAACCGGGCACACGGTCCAAGTCCGGTGCCTCAACGTCAATTCTCTGAAGTTTTTAATGTGTCAAATATAGCAATTAATTGCTCAAGTTCATCCTCGTTTTTGAACGGGAACGTGATTTTTCCACGGCCCTGCGCATTGCAAGAGAACTGGACCTGCGTACGGAACGATGCACTGAGATGCTTCTTCAGAATATCAAAATCCTTGTCCGACAGTCGGCTTTTCTTGGCCACCGGCATCACATCCTCCCCCTTTTCCTGAGCTTTCTGATATGCCTTGGCCAGCTCCTCGACCTTTCTGACGGAGAGTCCGTGCTTGATGATTTCATTATACAGCTTAAGCTGAAGAGCCGGATTCTCTATGGTCAGAAGCGCGCGTGCATGCCCCATGTCGACATTTTTGTCACGGAGTCCAAGCTGAACCTCGGCCGGAAGCTTGAGCAGACGCAGAAAATTGGCTATAGTGGCCCGCTTCTTGCCGATGCGCTCGCTCAACCGCTCCTGAGTCAGGTCATATTGGTCGATAAGCTTGCGGAATGTCAGCGCGATTTCGATGGCATTCAGGTCCTCGCGCTGAATGTTCTCGATAAGGGCCATTTCAGTCAGCTCGCTGTCGTTGGCAGTCCTGATGTATGCAGGCACAGAAGTAAGACCGGCCTTGATGGCGGCGCGGTAGCGTCGTTCGCCCGCTATGATCTGATACGAATCCGGGCCTGTCTTTCTCAACGACAACGGCTGAATGATGCCAAGCTCACGGATCGACGATGCGAGTTCGTCAAGAGCCGTCTCGTCAAATGAAGTACGGGGCTGTTCGGGGTTCGGAGAAATCAGACGGACATCTATGTCATTGATGGCCGAAGTACCCTTTGCCGGCACATCGTCCATCTGAATCAGAGAGTCCAGACCGCGGCCGAGCGCGGGACGTTTTATATTAGCCATTATATCGTTAAGTTAGGAGATTGTCAAAATAAATATCGTATCGTCAGTTTTTGGCCGGATGGCGCCGGTGCTTGGTTATAAGTTCCTTGGCAAGAAGCGTATGGCTCGTGGCTCCGCGACTTTCCGGATCGTAGAGCAGTGCCGGAAGTCCGTGCGAAGGAGCTTCGCTGAGTCGGATGTTGCGGGGAATCACCGTGCTGAACACCATGTCGCCGAAGTGGCCCTTCAGTTCTTCATAAATCTGATTGGCCAGACGCAGACGCGCATCATACATAGTCAGCAGGAAGCCTTCTATTTCAAGTTCAGGATTAAGCCTCGATTTGATTATACGTATGGTATTCAGCAGTTTGCTGATACCCTCAAGAGCAAAATACTCGGCCTGGACAGGTATGATGACCGAATTTGCGGCAGTAAGCGCATTGACCGTGATAAGGCCAAGCGACGGGGAGCAGTCGATTAAGATATAGTCATATTTGTCTACTATCGGCTTTAACACATTTTGAAGGGTACGTTCTCTGTTTGGCTTATTGACAAGCTCAAGCTCGGCTCCGGCCAAGTCTATTCTCGAACCTACCAGGTCAAGACCTTCTACACAAGTGGACACTTGCGAACCGTCAATAGGATAGTCGTCGACCAGACATTCATAGATAGACGAAGTCATAACCTTCGGGTCGATACCATATCCGGATGTGGCGTTGGCCTGAGGGTCGGCGTCGATAATCAGCACCTTCTTACCCTGATTGGCCAGCGAAGCGGCCAGGTTGATCGTAGTGGTGGTTTTCCCCACTCCGCCCTTCTGATTTGCTATTGCAATAATTTTACCCATAGATAGTTACAATTTGCATCACAAAGATAAATAATTCTATTCAAACAGCCTCCAATTTCACCTCATCAATTTACGTTAAATGTTGATAAGTGGCACTGTTTGTTAATAACTCCGCCACGCTCCCCCCCGACGGCTCTGACATTGCGCCCGCAGGTCAATGCTGTTTATAGCCAAACCGCACTCACGCACTCCATTCAACACCCCTGCATGCTCCTTATTTCCATATAAAATTCCTATCTTTGCCTACAGATAAAACAGATAAAACAGATAAAACAGCCGCGCCATAACATGATATCGTCAAAAGAACAACTCGAAAAAGCCGCGCTCCGCTACGGGCTTTTACCATTCTTCTCCAATAAAATACCCGGATTTTCAGTAGAAGAGATGGCGGCCCCGGGAATGCTCTTCGGCGAAGGACGCGATGATTACGGATGCTGGGAATGGAAAGGTCCGGTAATCAGGGAGCAGACAACTGCCTATGGAAAGTTTTTCCGCAAGAAAGCCGGATTTGTGTCGCTTGATCTATATCCCGACTTCATCAACTACCGCCGGCACGCCTACCCTGTCGATCAGGAGTCGACAGAAGCTATGATTCTCGACACAATCCGCGAACACGAAGGCCTGACTTCGACCGAGCTGAAAAGAATCATATTCGGGACAGAACAGAAGCCCCGGACACTCAAATGTCTGGCAGATTGCGCCAAGCCGAAACGCCAAAGCCTCGAAAGCCCGCTCCAGCGGTTGCAGATGGGCGGACGCCTGCTCATAGCCGACTTTGAATATAAACACACCGCGCAAGGCAACCGCTACGGATGGGGAGTGGCGCTATATTCCACTCCCGAAATTTGGTTTGGCAAAAGCATAGCCGACATCAGACGCTCGCCCGAAGAATCCTTCAACCTGCTTGTCGACAAGCTGCAGAGACTGTTACCCGGAGCCGACAGAAAGCTGATTGAACACATCGTCTCATGACCAATCCAAGGCCGGATAAACGTCGATTTTAAGCATTCCTGCAAGATTGATGGCCAATCTATGATATTTTTGGTTAACTTTGCAACGAATGAAGAAGCGCGCAGGCATAATGGCAATTATTTTGGCGATAGCTCTTTTAGGAGCCATCGGAATATACCATGTATACATTCGCATCTCCTCGTCGCCAATTGAACTGAGCAAAGAGCGCTATCCGATATCCGGATTTGACTTCTCGGCCCACAACGGATTCATTGATTTCCAAAGGCTGGCGGAAGACTCTATCGACTTCGTGATTCTGAAAGCCACGGAAGGAACCACCTTCAAGGACTCTCGCTTCAACGCCAACTACCGCAACGCCAGGCGAGCCGGAATCCCGGTAATCGGCGCATACCACTTCTTCCGGTTCGACACCGACGGCGAGATGCAGGCCATCAACTTCATCAACAGCCTGCAGGGAAAGACAGTCGACATGCCTCTGGTGATAGACCTCGAGGAATGGACAAATCCGCGCGACATATATACTCACGACGTGCTCCAGCGTCTGAAATCTATGATCCGATATATCGAGTCAAACGGATATACCGTAATGTTCTATACCAACAAGGACGGCTACCAGCGGTTCATACGCGAGTACTTCAACGACTATCCGCTATGGATATGTTCATTCACCGACCCTCCGTTGGGACTCTCGGAAAATGACGAATGGCAATTATGGCAATATAGCCATCGGGGATGGATCAGCGCATGCAACACGTCGGTGGACCTCAACACTTTCAACGGGTCGCGGCAGGAATGGGAACAATGGCTCCGGTCATCGACTTTTTAGAACAACCGACCACACCACGTACTACACAGAATATGGCTAAAGGACACGTAAAACTGCTTTGCGGAATAAGCGGTTCAGGCAAAACCACATACGCCGACCGGCTTGTCGGTCGGCACAATTACATCAAACTCTCTATCGACGAATTCATGTGGAAAGACCACGGAGAGTGCGGGGTCGACTACCCGATGGAGGAATACCGCAGACGATACGCCCAAAGCGAACTGTCATTGCAGAGGCAGCTCGTCAAGCATGTCCGCGACGGACGTGACGTCGTGCTCGACATGACATTCTGCCACCGCCAAAAGCGCGACATATACCGTGACCTGCTTAATGCCAACGATGCAGATTACGAACTGGTATACTTCCCGATAGATTTCGCCACCGCATGGGAGCGCATCGACCGCCGCAACAATGACAAACCCGGACCTAACAAGGCCCGGGTCACAAAAGAGATGCTGACTCAGTTCTATAACGGATTTGAACGTCCCGCCGGCGATGAAGTCTACCGGACTGCGTCGAGCGAATCCATTGAGGGCGATTCGTAGTTGGTGATTCCGAGATTGACCTTCTTCATTGCGTCAAGAGTGTGTTCCGGAGCTTCTACGTCTTTAGGGAAAGGCATGTTGGAATACTGCTGGAAATATAGCAGACATGCATCCTTCCACCAGCGGGCATCACGGGCCTGCGCTATCAGACGTCGGCTGACGTCCTGATGCAGAGCCTCGTCGACATACGGCTTGGCCGAATCCCATACCGACTGATATCGCTTGACCGCGTCATATCCTGATTCATAATGACGGCAAAGGGTGTTCCACATCGTATCGCCTGACTTAAGAGTCTTGTTCCATGGCACATGGTGGAACCACAGCAGGAACTCCTCTGGACACTGGTCTGCATCGTTCAGTACTCCGGCAAGCGAGTCGGGATACTGCGACACAGCTCCGGAACCCGACAATGTACGGTCAAAACCGAGTCCTGCCGAGTCGGCGCGATGGTAGTATTTAGGCAGCCAGTCAGGACGCGCTCCCGGCACATCGCACCATGGTTCAGGGCCATAATGGTGTCCGAATGCAAACAGATGATGAAGTCCCATCGGCATCATATAGTCCACCACGGCTTCGCGGCTCGTAACCATCATGTCGACAAGTCCCGACTTGACATTTTCCGGCATATCATCCTCTACCACCGTCAGTTCAAGCCATTCACGGGCTATAGTCGATGCATCCTCGTCCGGATTCCATGCCAGACGGCCGAAGGCATACCAGTTAGCCTGAGCGAACGGATGTCCGGTCCAGTTGGAGTCATCGCCTACGTTAGCCACTCCCGCGACTGCCGAAATGCTTTCAGGCGACACGTATTCAAAGAATTCTTTCCACATCGGGGCAAGATAGGCTATGTGGTTGGAGTGGCCCAGATATTCCTGGGTCACCTGAAATTCAGCCATCTGTTTGGTGGCGGGCATAGCTCCGAACAACGGGCTGTAAGGTTCCCGGGGCTGAAAATCGACAGGGCCGTTCTTTATCTGGACAATCACATTGGGGGCAAACTGGCCGTCAAGCGGTTCAAACTCCACATAAGCCTGTTTGGCACGGTCCGGATCAGAAGGAGAATACACGAACGAGCGCCACATGACTATACCTCCATGAGGCTTCAGAGCCTCGGCAAGCATGTTGGCTCCGTCGGCGTGCGAACGTCCGAAGTCGCACGGTCCGGGCTGTCCCTCTGAATTGGCTTTTACCAGAAATCCGCCGAAGTCAGGAATCAGCGAATAGACCTCGTCGGCCTTATTTTTCCACCACTTGGCCACACCCTTGTCAAGAGGGTCGGCCGTGGATAGCCCGTCGAGCTGCATCGGCGACGCGAAATTGACCGACAGATACACCCTGATTCCATAATGACGGAATATATCGGCAAGCTTGGCCACTTTCAGCAAATAGTCGTGCGACAGTATCTTTGACGACGCGTTCACATTGTTAAGGACCGTACCGTTTATGCCGATTGAGGCGTTGACCCGTGCATACTCTCGATAGCGGGGCGACTCGACATCGGGAAGTTCATCCCACTTCCACAGGCTGTGCCCGGCATAACCGCGTTCGATTGTGCCGTCAAGATTGTCCCAATGGTTGAGTATGCGCAGATCATACCGTGGCACATCTGTTATCTCGGTGTCCACCGATTGTCCGCTATCCTGCTTGCGGAGCAGGTAATATGCCCCGTAGAGCAGACCCGAAGGCTCCGACGCCGACAGTGTAAGCCCCCCCTCCGAAGGTATGATTCTGAATCCGTCGCGCCCGAGCGCCTTATCCTTCTTCAACACCATTTTTACGGGAGCGCCGTGCCAACTGTCACGAAGCTCCCCGACGGCAACGGCCACAACCGAATCCTTAGACTTGGGCGAAGTGATTTCAGGCGATGTTCCGCCTGTGGCTTGCTGCGGGAGCCACAATTTCGTGCCGTCGTAAGCCCAAGCGCCAATTGCGCAGATGATGGCCGCCAACGAGATTAAATAACGATTCATCAGTCTATTGATTATTAATTGAGGACGTGCTTAAGATCTTTGTCGTTAAACACGCCCTCAATGTGTCAGTACATCTTATTATTCAGCAGAACCGCCTCCGTCTATGGTCTTGATGCGGCCGTCGGCATCATACTCTATCTCGCACACTTTCAGACTGCGGAGCCATGACTTGCCGCCCGAAGGCACACTGTCATGATGGAACAGATACCACTTGCCCTTATATTCTACGATACTGTGGTGTGTGGTCCACCCTACTACCGGAGTCAATATGACGCCCTGGTACACAAACGGTCCGTAAGGATTGTCGCCGATGGCGTAGCATAGCAGGTGGGAATCGCCGGTAGAATAAGAGAAGTAATATTTGCCGTTGTACTTATGAACCCAGCTTGCTTCAAAGAATCTATGCGGGTCATTGGCCTTAAGAGGCTCACCGTTTTCATCGACTACAAGAACCGGACGCGGTTCCTCGGCAAACTGAAGCATATCTTTGGTCAGACGCACAACGCGGCTCGGCAATGCCGGCTCGTCGCCCTCGGGCAGGATGGCCGATTCAAGAGCCTTGTTGTCGCGGTAGCGCTGAAGCTGTCCGCCCCACAGTCCGCCGAAGTAAAGATAATATTCACCGTCTTCCGGAAACACGCAGATGTCCATACTGTAACTGCCGCGTATCGGATCAGGTTGCGGGATGAACGGTCCTTCGGGGCGGTCCGCGATGGCCACTCCGATACGGAATATGTCAGTCTTGTCCTTAAGCGGGAAGTACAGATAGTATTTACCGTCCTTCTCAGCCACGTCGCTGTCCCAGAGCTGACGGCCCGCCCATGGAATGTCGGCGATGTCGAGTGCCTTGCCGTGGTCTATCACCTCGCCCTCCATCGGATCGTCGGTCGAAAGCACATGGCTGTCCTTCATCACATACTGGTCGCCGTTGTCATTCTCGACATTTTCACATTCCCAGTCATGCGAAGGATATATATAGATTCGGTCGTTGAACACGTGTACCGAAGGGTCTGCCATATAGTCGGCAGGAAAAAGATATCTCATTTTAGTCATTGCAAATATAGTCTTTAAAATAAATGTCGTTTTTTTTTAACAGGAAGAGGCCGCTACGTATAGCGGCCGACTCCCATACATATAATTACGCCCTATTTTTTACTTGCTCTCCTGAGAAGATGCGATTACATCCTGAAGGAAGGGCTTGAGTTCGTAGTTACGGTCGATAAGAAGCGGGTAGTCCTTACGTCCCGGAACAGGCCAGCCGTTTTTCCACGAGTCGCCGTCGCTTACACCCCATGCGATAACACGGTCGATTGAGTCGGCATTGCGCAGAAGCACTTCAAGCACACCGGCCATACGTTCATTCCATTGAGCCGAAACTTCTGAGGGAAGGCTGTCGGGATACGGATTCAGCGATTTGCGGAAAGCTACAGTATCGGAAACGTTGGCTGAATGGGTCAGCGTGGGAAGTGCGCTCATGTCCCATTCACTGATGTTAACCTTGCAGCCTGTACCGGCGAAAGCCTTCAGCGAAGTCTCAAATTCCTCATAAGTAGGATAGTCCATACCCATGTGGCCCTGCATGCCGATAGCGTCTATGCGAAGGCCGCGGCTCTTGAGGTCATTCACCATCTTAACCACCGCATCGCGGCGTCCGGCGACATTCATACCGTAGTCGTTGTAGTAGAGTTCGGCATCGGGGTCTGCTTCGTGGGCAAACTGGAATGCCAGAGGAATGAATTCTTCGCCAAGAATCTGATAGAACTTAGAGTTGCGGTAAGAACCGTCCTCTACAATAGCCTCGTTGACAACGTCCCATCCTTTTATACGGCCTTTATAACGTCCTACGACTGCATAGATATGGTCGCGCATACGATTCTTAAGAGTCTCGGCATCCACCTGTCCACCTTTTTCATCAACAAAGAACCAGGGAGCGCACTGCGAGTGCCAGATAAGGCAGTGGCCTACAGGATACATACCGTTTTCCTCTGCAAACTGAACGAAACGGTCGGCATTGTCCCAGAAAAATTCATTTTCCTTCGGATGCAAGCGCTCGCACTTCATCTCATTCTCAGCCACGACGGCATTGAAGTGCTTCTTGACCATAGCCGTACCGAGCGAGTCGCGTCCCCAGGCCTGGTTGTTATTGATGGCGACACCGATCAGAAACTTATCCTTGAACGCATCCTTAAGAGTAACTTCCTGCGATCCCGAATTAGTGGCGCAGGATGTGGCCAGGACAAGCGCCATAGCTCCCGAGGCCAAAAGTGTTGAAAAATGTCTCATTGTAAAATTGATGATTGGTTATTTATTTTTATGTCTTAACTCTATTTCACGGTTGATAGCGTCGATTCTGTCATCATCCAGCTCATAACGAGAGATTATGAACATCGCCAAAAGCAACAGTACGGCGGGGATAACGGCGATGAGCCACAGGATGCCCTGTTCCGCAAACGGGGTCTGCGAGGAGGCAAGTGCGTCGAAATCCACAAATCCGAGAACGAGTCCGGGAACCACACCGCCAAGAGCCATGCCTGCCTTATAGAATATGCCGGTCAAAGCATTGACAATTCCTGAGATGCGCTTGCCGTGGGTGTACTCACCGAAAGATATGACTTCGGGAACCAGCGCCCACATATATCCGGTAGCAACGATGATGCCGGTCGACTTGACGAACTGCGCTACATACACAAGCCACATGTGCTGCTTAAGGGCATCGATCATCGAGATGGCATACATCATGCCCATACCGATGATGGCGGTGACGAGGAAGATATAGAACATTCCCTTTTTGCCGACCTTACGCTTGATATAAGGTATCATCGGCATGAATATGAACGCCGGTATCGAGCTTAAGCCCATGAATATCGACAGCTGGCCGGCCGAACCGTGCAGATTGTAGTTGATGTAATACGCTCCTGCGGAATTGCTTATCGACATCACGGCAAAAGCGGTAATGAAGAAGAACGCAAGTATGCGCAAAGGCTTGTTGCGCACAAATTCAAGCCAGAGGTCGCTGACCTTTACATTTTCGGTATCCTTCTTATCCATGACAACGCGTTCGCGGGTCTGCGAGAAACAGAACACCAGCAGTGCGAGTCCGACAAGACCGTAAATGGTCATCGTCGCAAACCATGCGCCGTCGTTTGACGACAAGTCGGAAGTTTCAGACGGGTCAAACAGTTTGACAATGATAGGAATACCCATTCCCACTGCCAGACCGCCGACATTTGCCATGAACATACGCACCGACGTAAGAATAGTGATTTCATCCGTGTCTCGGCTCAGTGATGCGTTAAGCGCGCCATAAGGCACATTGACCAGCGTATAGCACATCGACAGACCCACATAAGTAACATAAGCATACAGCAATGATCCCGAAAAACCGTTCCAGAAACACAGGATTGCAAAACCTGTCAACGGAATACCGCCAAGCACAAGATACGAGCGGTACTTACCCAGTTTCGGGTCATGCTTGTCGACAAACGTTCCGACCAGAGGATCCCAGATCACGTCGATTATACGCACTATCAGGAACATGATGGCGGCCACGCTCGGCTCCAGTCCATAAACATTGGTGTAAAAGAACAGCAGATACATGCTGATTGTCTGATAAATAAGATTCTGGGCCAGGTCTCCCGAACCGAATCCTATGCGCTGGAGCCAACTGAGCTTATAAAACCCGTTGCTCGCCATTGCGCCTTTTGGCATTACTGTGTTAACGGCATCCATATTAGTATTTGGTTAAATTATTTATTCCTATTTATATTGATAAAGCCGGATATGAAGTATCTTGAAGTCGTCGACGCCGATGCGCGCATGGCGTCCCTGGTGCGTCTCGTCGCCGCAGAAGCGCCTCACGTACTTCACGCCGCCGTCAGGCATGACATCCACCTCATCGACAGATGCCAGTCCGATGCGCGAACCGCCGTTCCACGACTTGACATCCCTGCGGTCGGCTCCCGAATTCAAAAATCCGTCCTCGCCAAGCGTCTGGGCCGATGAACGCTCCGTGTCCTTTTCAAACTTAAGCACCACACCCGTTCCGGCAAGTATATATTCCATCGGAGCCACTTCAATCAGGATTGCCCCCGTAGCCGGCCAGGTCGAGCCGTCGGTAGCGCGCGGATCCCATGGCAAAGTAAAATAGTGGTTGGCCGTGATGACCATATCGCCGGCCTTGATTACCCGCTCCGTGCTGTCGGCATCAAAATACAGACCCGTCATTGTTCCGCGGCCTTGATGCCTGCCGATCAACGGCATCAGCTCCGACAGCAACGCATAAGCCCTGACCGTAGGATAATCGGGCGAGTCGTTGCCTTTTTCAATCGAGAACGGACTTATGCCCAGGGCATCGTGCTCGCCTATCACATAGAATGCCTGTGTGGCATTCTCGCGTCCCTGGCGTATTTCGGGGATAAACAGCGGATTGTCCGCGGTATGGTATTGGGCAGTCCAGTCTACAAAACCCTTGTCATACAGATCCGGGGCAAGCACGTCGACCGTAGGAGCCGCCGCATGCCATATATCTTTCAGATGGGCCAGCGGGCCCGCCGACGGATACTCTCCCGGCTTGCGGCCTCGGCTGTTCATCGCGGCGTTCACATACAAGGGCCTGTCGATGACCGAACGGGCCTTGCGCGCCATCCGCTCGACATACCTGGCATAATTCCACGCCATGAAGTATTCGTCGGAGTATATATCGTCGCCGAACACATCGCGCCACGGCCCCGACATCTTCATTCCGTTCTTCTGCCAGCGGGCAAGTATGCCCGGATGAAGCTCCTTCTTATGTTTCTTTAGAAATTCCGTAAGTTCCGAAGGCACTCCCTTGTCATATTCAGCCTGCGCAATCGGGGAATGGTCGCGTGCGCTCTCAAGCATTCCGATTTCGTTCTCAATCTGAATCATAAGCACCGTCGCATCGGTGTCGTACCCGTCGACATGGCGAAGCCACTCCGTGAACGCGCGCGAATCTGCCTCAAACACGTTTTCCGAAAATGCGCTCGCTATCTCAAGGGGCTTGCCTCCCTCAGCCTGCGCACGCGGATACTTTTTATAGTCAGCCTTGAACCAGCCCGGAGCGTAGCAGCTCATCGAGTTTTTCCACGCGCCGAACCACAGGAACACGACCTTCAGGCCGTTTGACCGCGCCTCGTCTATGACCTTATCCACCAATGAGAAGTCATATTTTCCCTCCTCAGGTTCCACGAGGTTCCAATAGACCGGAACAAGCACCGTGTTGAGATTCATCCTGCGCAGCTTCGGAAATATCCTTTCGATGTCGGCCGGCGACGATGCCGAGCTGTTGCCCAGTTCGCCTCCAAGTATCACGAACGGCCGGCCTCCGACAGTGAGGCGCCCGACATTTTCTTTATACGACAAGCTTACTTCCTCTCCGTAGATACGCTCTACGCACACCACGGACAGAACTATTACAGCCATCAATATTCGCAGGATGTATTTCATTATTTTGATTTAACGGTTAAGTTCCAAACAATCGATTTTTGGCGACGGGTAGATTGCTCTTCAGGAAGAGCAACCCGCCGACCTTATTTAATAACGCACAAATTTAACCCTTACATATCAAATACACTTTTAATAATGTGCCTAATATGTTTAATTATGTACCATAGACAGTGTTAAATGTTCCATAAATCACTGCTCATGTTACATGGTTGCGGATAAATCCCTGTCGGCGAGTCCGTTAAATCAAAAGGTACTAAGCTTGCCTGACAGGCCTGAAAGTTACTATTTTATTGTATGCGTAGTTGGTAAGTGTGTACACCACATTGCCCAGAAGAGTAGCCAGTCCGTAGCCCGACAATGTAAATGCGAATATTGACATCTCAAATTCCCTAAGAGGAGTCTTGTAGCTCAGAAGCCACACCGTCAAAAATTGCAGACCATAGCAGATAAGGAACCCGACGAGAAATCCGACGGCTTCGCGTGTATAATGACCGGATGTTTTAAACACCCAGTTCTTGTTCCATAAAAAAGAATTGACCACTCCGGCCACATAGCCTATGGCGTTGGAGACAAGCGGATTTACCCCGAACAGCACTTTGCACACATAAATCACGCACAACGTCACCAACGTGTTGAGCACGCCGACGCATGCATATTTTACAAACTGAATCAAGGCCGTATTCCGGAGTATTCGTGTATTCATGACATTACTTTTCTATATCCATATTTTCATCAATCGCTTCCTTCATATGCGGCAACGACCAACCGTAGCGCACGGCAAGCACTCGGATCAGTATGACCGTCGCGGCACAGATAAGGCACTGCGCCGGAACCGACCCGCCCATCAGCAGCACGGCCCAATACACCAGCCCCCCTATCAGGCAAGCCGTCGCATAGAAGTCCTTCTTGAACAGCAGCGGTTCCTGGTTAAGGACGATGTCGCGGAGCACACCGCCCAAAGCGCCTGTGATTATACCCATGACGATGGCTACCCAAATGGGATATCCGGCCGCCAGCGACTTCTGAATGCCGATGTCGACGAAAAGAGCCAGACCAACCGTGTCGAATATGAACAGAATCCGTGTATGCAGAAGCAGTTTCTGGAACAAAATCACCACAAGGAGCGACAGCCCAGTCACGGCAAGATACCACCACGTCTGCATCCAGAACACGGGTATGCCAAGCAGGATGTCGCGGAGGGTTCCTCCCCCGATTGCCGTCACAAGTCCCACGGAGTATGCGCCGAACCAGTCAAACCGCTTCGACGCCGCCATGCGTATGCCGCTTATAGCCGCGGCAATGGTGCCTATGACCTCGACAATGAACAGGAACGTTGTTTCTACATCCATCGGTCAGATACTCTAATTCCAAGTTACTCTTTATTCTCACGCCGGTAATAGCGGCACACATGCGTCAGCCCGCAGTTCAGGCAGTCCGGACGCCGGGCCTTGCACACGTAGCGTCCGTGCAGTATCAGCCAGTGGTGAGCCTTAGGGACAAGCTCCTCGGGAATGTACCGGCACAATTGCTTCTCGGTGGCGAGCGGAGTCTTGCTGTTCGTCGTCAGGCCTATTCGCTCGCTGACGCGGAACACATGCGTGTCGACAGCCATCGTAGGCTTGTTCCAGACCACGGCCAGCATCACGTTGGCGGTCTTTCGCCCGACACCGGGCAACCGCATCAGGCTGTCTATGTCCGACGGAACCTCGCCGCCGAACTCCTCTACAAGCATCTTGGCCGCACCCAGAAGCGACTTCGCCTTGTTGTTTGGATACGACACCGAGCGGATGTACTCATAGATATCCTCCACATGCGAGGAGGCCATAGCCTCCGGAGTGGGATAAGCTTCGAAAAGCGGAGGAGTTATCATATTGACGCGCTTGTCAGTGCACTGAGCCGACAATATCACCGCCACAAGCAGATGAAACGGCGAATCGTAGTGCAGTTCGGTTTCGGCCACAGGCATCGCCTGCGCAAACCAGTCCAGCGTCTGTCTGTATCTCTCTTTATAAGTCATCCTCCTCGGCTCAGCCTATATATTATTAATGTGCCGCGGTAAACTCTTCGAGGAAGCGGGTATCGTTCTCCGAGAACATGCGGAGGTCCTTGACCTGATATTTCAGATTGGTGATGCGCTCTACGCCCATTCCCAGCGCAAATCCGGAGTAAACCTTGGAGTCTATGCCGCAGGCGTCAAGCACATTCGGGTCCACCATGCCGCATCCCAGAATCTCAACCCAGCCGGTATGCTTGCAGAACGAGCATCCCTTGCCTCCGCAAAGGTTGCAGGAGATGTCCATTTCTGCCGAAGGCTCGGTAAACGGGAAGTAGCTCGGACGAAGACGTATTTTTGTCTCCGGACCGAACATCTCCTGGGCGAAGTAAAGCAGTGTCTGCTTCAGGTCGGCAAACGACACGTTCTTGTCGACATACAATGCCTCGACCTGATGGAAAAAGCAGTGCGCGCGTGCCGAGATTGCCTCGTTACGGTATACGCGTCCCGGACAGATGATTCTGATTGGAGGCTGATTCTTCTCCATCACTCTTGACTGCACGCTCGATGTATGGGTGCGCAGAAGCACGTCGGGTGTACGCCGTATGAAGAATGTGTCCTGCATGTCGCGGGCGGGATGGTCGGCGGCGAAGTTCAACGATGAAAACACGTGCCAGTCATCCTCGATTTCAGGACCCTCTGCGATAGTGAATCCCAGACGCGAGAATATGCCTACTATCTCGTTGCGCACCACCGAAAGCGGATGGCGGGTTCCGAGCTTTATCGGCGAAGCCGTACGCGTCATGTCGAGAGCGTCGGCATCCGACTCCACATTCTCAAGCGATTCCTTAAGTTCGGTTATCTTGTTGGTGGCAAAGTCCTTCAGCTCATTCAACGGAGCGCCAAGAGCACGCTTTTCCTCCGGAGCGAGTGCACGGAAATCATTGAACAGGAGCGAAACCTCGCCTTTTTTGCTCAGATATTTTATGCGCAACGCCTCCACGTCGGCGGCATTCGACGCTGTCAGCTGTGCTATTTCGGCCTTGAGGGAATTTATTTTTTCAATCATAGCGGTCTTAAATACTTTAATGGAACAAAATTACAAAAATTTTCGTGAACTTTCACTAATTTTGCCGTCATGAGTGAATTTATGCGGATAATAAACACCGCCATGCTTCGGCTCGGCCTGTCGCCGGACAATGCTCCGGTCATCGTGGCGTTGAGCGGCGGAGCCGATTCCGTGGCTCTGCTTGCCGCGCTCTCGGAGTTAGGCTACAGATGTATCGCCGCCCACTGCGACTTTCATCTGCGCGGCGAAGAGTCCGAACGCGACCGTCGCCACGCCCAAACCATAGCCGCAATGCTTGATGCCGACTACGAGGAAGTGCACTTCGATGTCGACGAATATCGACGCATGCATGGAGTATCGGTGGAGATGGCATGCCGCGACCTTCGGTACGAATGGTTTCACAAGCTTTCAGGCCGCCACGGAGGCATTCCCGTAGCCGTGGCACATCACCACGACGACAACGTGGAGACCATGTTTCTGAATCTGCTGCGTGGCACCGGCATCAGCGGCCTGACCGGCATGATGCCCCGCAACGGCATAATAATCCGCCCGATGCTCGACACAACGCGCTCACAGATAGAGGACTACCTGTCGTCAAAAGGAATCGGTTATGTAGTTGACAGCTCCAACCTTCTGAACGACGTCAAGCGCAATCGGCTCCGCAACCTCATATTGCCCCTTGTCCGCAAACAGTTTCCCGACAGCGACCGCGGATTCTCATCGACCATGGACAATCTGTCGCGCACCGATTCGCTGTACCGCGAACTCATATCCGGGCGTAGCTCAAGATACGTTTCCGCCGATGGATGCCGAATCGACATAGCACGTCTGTCGGCTGAAACCCGCGAAGCGCCTACGATGCTCTACGAGCTGATACGAGGCCGGGGCTTCAACTATACCCAGTCGGCCAACATCATTTCTGCGCTGTCGGGCGACACCCCGTCAGGAAGAAGTTTCCATGCCTCCGGATGGACTGCAATACTCGACAGAGGATCGCTCCTTCTCAGCCCCGACGACAGCCGCGACACCGACGCCCGGTTCACAGTCAGCCTGCACGACACCTCGCTTCAGGCGCCGGGAATCAGGGTGTCGCATATCGAGAACAAGGCCCTTCAGTTTGACAGGACCGGAATGACCGTATTTCTCGACTCCTCTGTGCTGGAAGGCGAACCATGCTTCGAAGTCAGACACTGGCGCGAAGGCGACCGGCTGGCCCCTTTCGGCATGAAAGGCACACGGTTGGTCAGCGACATCTTCTCCGACGCCAAGCTTTCCGTGCACGACAAGCAGAAAGTCTGGATTCTTACCCGAAACGGCCTGATACTTTGGGTGATAGGCCTGCGGGCATCGCGCCATTTCGCCGTTACCGACCACTCCGCCGCAGTCATCAGAATCACATTTGAAAGCGACTCCGCCAAGGCATAAATGCATTTTTATTCATTTTTATGTTGTAAAACATCTTTTTGGACGATACAACCGATTTAGTTAATTCGTATATTTGGAAAACCAAATTTCAATTATTATGATAGTAGGAGTACCCAAAGAGATTAAGAACAACGAGAACCGCGTAGGCGCGACCCCTGCCGGAGTAAAAGAACTCGTTAAAAACGGGCATACCGTTTATGTTCAGCATACAGCCGGTGAAGGAAGTGGTTTTTCCGACAATGAATATATAGCGGCCGGAGCCACCATTCTTCCCTCCATAGAAGACGTATACGCCAAAGCCGAAATGATTATAAAGGTAAAGGAGCCTATCGCTCCCGAATATCCGTTAATCAGGGAGCGGCAGGTTGTGTTCACATATTTCCACTTTGCATGCGACCTCGCGCTGACCGAAGCCATGATACGCGCCAAAGCAGTCTGCATAGCCTATGAGACCGTGCAGCTCCCCGACATGTCGTTGCCATTGCTGATACCCATGAGCGAAGTGGCCGGACGCATGTCCATTCAGGAAGGAGCCAGATTCCTCGAAAAGCCACAGGGCGGACGCGGTGTTCTGCTCGGAGGCGTGCCGGGCGTAAAGCCGGCAAAGGTCCTGATTCTCGGTGCGGGAGTGGTCGGACGCAACGCCGCCCTCATGGCCGCCGGACTCGGTGCCGACGTCACCATCACGGACATCTCCCTCCCGACGTTGCGCCATGTGGCCGACGTGATGCCTAAAAATGTCAAGACTCTCTATTCTTCGACCCACAACATCGAAAGCGAACTTCCCACCACCGACCTGATTGTCGGATCCGTATTGATACCCGGAGCGAAAGCCCCGCACCTGATCACACGCGACATGCTGAAGCTGATGCGGCCCGGCACTGTTCTCGTCGACGTAGCCATCGACCAGGGAGGATGTTTCGAGACATCTCATCCCACCACGCATGCGGAGCCCACCTACATGGTCGACGGAATTCTGCACTACGCGGTGGCAAATATCCCCGGTGCGGTTCCGTTCACATCGACAATGGCTCTGACCAATGCCACTCTGCCCTACGCTGTCGCGCTCGCCAACAAGGGATGGCGACAGGCTTGCAAGGACGATCCCGCGCTGGCTTTGGGTGTAAATATTGTGGACGGAAAAATCACCTATAAAGGCGTGGCAGAGGCATTCGGCATGACATATACCGAATTGACACTGTAAAACCCTGAAGCCTATCGCTTCATTACACGGATATACGCCCTGCAAATCTATTCACGGTTTGCGGGGCGCATTGTTGTCGCGACCGCTTCACCGGCAGACTACATACAGGCTTCCCCGACCATGCCGCGTCGCGAAAGATATTCAAAGTCAAGGTCTTTGAGTCCTGACTCCTTCAGAGTCACACCCTCATTATGGTCGTTAAGGTAAAACCACTGCGGCTCACGGTAATCCTTGCTCGCCACCGAGCATGACGGGTCGAAAGCCCGACACCGGATTCCTGACAGATCCAGCGCCGTGTGGAAAAACGATTCGCTCGACGACACACGCTTTCCGGCATTGCCGGCCACGGCATCCACCACGTCAGGATAGCGTTCGGCATAGCCGCGCGAGGTCCACAGGATATAAGGCACATGAAGCTGATAGGCCGACGGACGCGGCGACGCATGCAGAAACAGTCCGCGCGAATCGTCGTAGATGTCTTCGCCGTGGTCGCTTGTATAAAGCATCGCGGCAGTGACGCCATCCTTCTCCAGACGCGAAATCAGACGAGCCAGCAGGTCGGAAGTATACAATATCGAATTGTCGTAGGCATTAAGGAGCATGTCGCGGTTGGCGCGCTTGGCCTCGGTGGCGTCGTCGGGCGTAAAACGGCTGAATTCAGCAGGATAGCGTTCATGGTAGTTAAAGTGCGACCCGTATGTGTGCAACAGCACGAGCAATCTTCCGCTGTCCCCCTCAAGTTCCTCCTCCAAATAATCCAGGAGCACCTCGTCCTGAAGATATCTGTCGTCCTGCAGTTCCTTGACAAACACCGACTTGTCGGCTTCTTCTCCGAAAAAGTCGATAAACGAGCCGTTGCGTTCCTGATTGGACAGGAACACTGTTCTGAACCCCGCCTCCTTGAAGGCAGTGACCAAGCCCTTCACGCTGTATATGGAATCGCCGAAAGTCCGAGCCGTAAGCGGCGACAGCAGAAGCGGAACACTTTTGTGCGTCGTGTTTGACTCGCTCAGCGTCTTTGCAAAAGGCACCACACCGTCATGCTCCGCCAGCGTTGCATTGGTAGGACGGTCGTAGCCCATCAGTTGCCAGTCGGCGGCACGCGATGTCTCGCCCACTACCAGCACATACACCTCCCGATGGTCGCCGTCGTGCGTCGACCTTGCACCGTATGAGAAGTCACCGGAAGTCTCGGCATACTTTGAAGTCTTGGCGTAGCGCACGGCGGCAATGCGGGCATTGTCAAGCGCGTTCAGCGGAAAAAGGTAATATCTTGGCGACACGTAGTCGGCAGTCGCCATGCCCGCCCCCATAAACAGAGCGCCGCAAAGGGCAAGACCGATGCCTATCAGGCGGTTGCGACGCAGAAAAGCGTCGTCGAGCCTGCACTTTCCGACCACGGCCACGATGCCTCCGGCAATGACGGGCAGATACAGCAGGCACACCAGCATAATCACCGGAATCAGATTGCCAAGCAGTTCCCCGATTTCCTTTGAGTTGGAAGTAACCACATTAAGCCACATGTCGACACCTATCACGGAATTGCCGTACAGGTCAAGGAGCACAATCTCAAACGCCGCCAGAAACATGACGATTATCATCCAGAGCACCGAGCGTCCGACATGCGCCGACAGCGACATCAGAGTCCAGTACACCCCCAGGGGCAACAGCACGTTGGCAAGACCGCACACAAAAGGCATCTCCTCGGTGCGCCACAGAATAAAATTCGGCACCACCGATACGGCCAATACGGTGAAAAACAGCAATAAAGAATTGAATATCTTATCTTTAGAAAGCTTCATTAATATTGAAAATAAATCCGGACTGACCTGACTTGCCAAATCCGTAATCAAGTCTTACATTAGTATTTTTCTTAAACTCCCACCGGTAACCGATTCCGAAATTCGGCAGGGTGTGCTTCCACTCCACTTTGTCAAGCGACGGAAACACATTGCCGGCACCGACCCAAACCGCGGCGCCGTTTCTTCGCCATATATGCTGACGAAGCTCCAGTGTCACATCCGCTTCACCCTTATCCCTGTAGCGTCCATCGTAGTAACCGCGCATCGCGAAGCTGCCTCCGAGCGACGAGAGCATGCTCCAGGGCACAGTGCCGTAAGCCAGACGCAAGTGCACCCTTGAAGCAAGGACGGCACCCTTCCACAACTTATTGTACAGACATCCTTCAAATTCCGTATAGCTGAACGGAGAGCGGTTGCCGAGCCAGCGCGGACATATCCTCTGCTCCACCCTCGCCATGATGCCGCGTGTCGGGGCCGTAAGGTTGTCGCGCGAATCCCACACCACGCGGAATCCGGCACCCACCGTCGAGGTCGAGAGGCGTTCGCCGTTCCACATCCACAGCGCATCCTCCTCGATCCTGGATCCTTTCACGTAATTATACTCCACTCCGGGGCCAATATACAGCGATTCGGTGATGCGGAACAGGTAGTTGACATTGGCCGTAAACCGGAAATCCTTGTACGATGTCTCGTTCGCCCCATTGTCGCCCATATCGTATCCTATACCCCAGAACTTCGTGGGGAACGAGTAGAAATACAACTTGTAGTCAAGGCGGCTCCTGTTGCGCGGGGCTATGTGGTTGCCCCTTATGCCGAGCAGGTAAAATCCCACCGTCGACACGTCGCCGTAAAGCGACACGTTGGAAGGCATCGTGATCGAATCGGTTCTGTCGGTGCGGTATATTCCTGCCGCCACCAACCCCACTCCGAGTTTGGTATCCGAGGAGTAATGAGGCCCTCCGATGACGCTGAAGTCAAATTTCTTCTCAGGTTTCTGCGTGTTGGACTCATTGAAATAGTCCAGAATCTTACCAATCATGTTGCGATGAACCTCCGTACTGTCGACTACAGCCGCGGAGTCTGCCGGAACGTCCGAGGCATAAACCCAACCGCAGACCAGAAACGATATACATAAACAAATGTGTCGAAACATAACCATGATGCAAAATTACTGATAAAAAGTCCTCCAGATTCGCCATTACGGCCAAATACTTTTCCGAAAAGGGCAATCAGGCCTCCCCAAGGACAAAATGCAGGCTAAAACTGTCCTATGACGGCAAGAAACGCTTCGGATGCCGCAAAGTTAGACATTATGACGGAAACAGCGAAATGTTAAATTCGTCAATTAAATTAGGTGGTTTCACACGGCAAATCGTATTAAGATTAAAACGTTAAAAAACTAAAATTCCAATTCTGCGTTTCCGACATTAATCGCGATTCTATTAATTTTGTAAACGGAGAAGTTAGGGTCCCCTGTTTTCATACATAATGAATAACCTGAATAGATTTATACTAATTTCAGTCTTTGCCATCCTGTCGATATGCGGTTGCGGATCAGTGTGCGCACGCGAATTCCGTGCCCTATCCACCAACAACGGACTAAGCGACCTGGTGGTCAACAGCATATACAAAGACTCCATCGGCTACCTGTGGTTCGGCACAGGCTCGGCCCTTGACCGATTCGACGGGACAAGGATAAGGAGCTTCTGGATACCCGGCGACAACGCCATGCTAAAACGCGTCAACGGCATCACAGAGACCTCTGACGGCTCCATCCTGATAGGTAACGGCAACGGCCTTTACATACTCGAAAAGGGCGCCGACGGCCTGGCTCCGTTCGTCAGCGACAAGATAAATTTCAAAGTCAACGCTCTCCTGCAGAAAGACAGGCGCATATACGCCGCCACCCAGCGAGGCCTGTTTATAATCGGAGAGTCGGGGTCGCCAGTTGAACACATAATGCCCCATTCCGACATAATGTCGGACGACAACGCCATCGAAGACATCAAGGCGGACTCCGCAGGCAATATCTGGATGTCGTCGTCCGACGGACTGCTCCGCTACGACGAGGGGACGCTCCGGCATTTCCACCTCAATTCCGAAGACAACGCCATAAAGAAGATAATGCCCGTGGGCGACCGCATCTACATGTCGAGCAAGAACGGCGACATTCTTGAGCTTGACCCGTCGACCGGCAAATTCATCGTCCGCCTGCATTTTGACAACACCCTTATCTCGTCGCTTTCGACAGATGGCGACGACATATTATATATAGGCACCGACGGCAACGGCGTTACGGCCTACTCCACCAAATCGGGCAAAATCGCAGAACAGCTCACCCACGACTCGCGTATCATGCAGACCGGCGCCCTGCGGTCCAACTCCGTCTACTCCATACTTGTCGACGACAAGGGGCTTATGTGGGTCGGCTATTACCAGGCGGGCCTGGACTACACGCCGACGCGCCGCGATATATTCGACGTCTACGGCTACAGCTCGTTCGACTCCGAAGAAAAGACGGTGCGGGCTATAGCCATCGACGGCGACGAGAAGCTGATAGGCACCCGCGAAGGGTTCTACTACATCAACGAGGCCAGCGGACAGTCGGCCTACATCTGTTCGCCCACGATAAGAGCCAACATGATTTTTGCCGTCACCAAGCACAAGGGCAAATACTATATCGGCACATTCAACGGCGGCATGTACGTGTTTGACCCTCATACCCTGCGCCTCAGCGACTTCGACCCGGACAATGCCTCGCTTAAGGACGAGGCGATATTCTCGATAGTCATAGACCGCGACGACAACATGTGGATAGGCACGTCGAGGGGTCTCTTCCGCTACACCAACGGCCGCCAGACCGCCCACTATACCGACAACAACTCCCGACTGCCCCACGGCAATGTCTATGAAATATACTTCGACACCACCGGCCGCGCATGGATATGCACCGACAGCGGCATCTGCATCTGGGACGGAACAAACCTTCGCGACGACGGATTTCCCAAAGGGTTTCCCCACAAAGAGAAAATCCGCGACGTCTACGAGACTTCCGACCACACGCTCTACTTCGTCCCCGACAAGGGCCGTATATTCAGCAGCAACCTTTCGCTGACCAAGTTCGGCTACCCCGACATATTCGGCGAAGGCGACAATCCATCGGTGTCGTTCATCATAGAGGACAGCGAAAACAATCTGTGGATCGGACTCAACACCGGACTTGTGTGCTACAATCCGACAACCCGGTCATACATATTCAGCGATGTCGACGGCCTTCCCGGAACCATCTTCACACTGTGCCCTCCCGTCATCGACGCCAACGGCGACATCTGGTTCGGCAACTCGCGCGGACTTGTGCATCTCGACTACGACCGGTTCAAGTCGTCGGACTACGAGTACGGCAAGACGGTCATTTCGGGAGTGATGGCCAACGGCAAACGCAAAATGGTCAAAACCGCCCCGGACACACCTGAACTGCAACAAGTTACAATTAGGGGGGGGGAGAAACTCCGGTCACATTCCAGTTTGCCGACCTGTCATTCATCGAGCCAGAATATCACCTATATGAATATCAGCTTGAAGGTGTCGACCCGGACTGGCGCATATTGTCGGGAAAATCGGAGGTCACATACTTCAACCTACCCGGAGGACACTACAGGATGAAGCTCCGCTACGCCGGCAACAACGACTCGGAGACCGTCATGGACGTAACGGTGCGCAACAGCATCAACTGGATTGAGATAATGCTTGCCACGCTGCTCATACTGTCGATATGCGTCGCGCTTTACTTCTACATCCAACACCGCCGCCACTCGAACAAGTCAACCCGGGGCCACGACGACTCCGCACAGACCGATGCCAACCAGCCTGTATATGCGGCCGAAAACGACCATCAGGAGAAGTACCGCACCACCCGGCTTAGCGACAAAGAGTGCCGTGCCCTGCACAAAAAGCTCGAAGAGCTGATGAAGACACAGAAACCTTACATCAACGCCGACCTGAAGATAGCCGACCTTGCTGTGCCTCTGTCGACCTCGGCCCACACGCTTTCGTTTCTGTTCAACCAGTATCTCAAAAAGAACTACTACGACTACATCAACGAATACCGCGTAGCGGAATTCAAGCAGATGGTCAGCGCCGGCGACACATCGCGCTATACCCTTACCGCCATGAGCGAACGATGCGGATTCTCATCACGCGCATCGTTCTTCCGACACTTCAAGAAATTCACCGGAATCACGCCCAGCGAATACATCAAAGCCCACCAGAAATAGGAGGACGTTTTAAGACGAGAGAGCCGGAGCCGGTCCATACGGCACCGAGACCTATTGTCATGCCCCTACATCACCCGGATGGACGTAAACACGTCGCGTCTAAGGCCGCACGGCATGCACGTGCGTTTGGTGTACCTCCGGGGTCTCGCGAAGGAGCCGGTCTCGACTGTATGTCCGGCCCGCGTGGTCTCCGCCGTGGTGCGACCGCGGATCGCACCGCCGACGCGAAGTCAGGAAATCTGAATGCCGCCTCGACGCATGCCGGCCCGGATCCGAAATTTAACCGGCATGGTCCGAGGAGATCCGTCACTCCGTGTCTTCGCCGCAGTTCTGGATTAATCGAACAATGCAAAGATACAATCGCCGGAGGCGGTTTGATAGTGTAAAATTGGGGGAAAATTTTTGTTTTTTGGGTCGCACGTCTCCGACGTGCTGTCAGTAGTGGTGGGTTCGGGGCCCCACGAACGCTTCGCTTTTCGTGGGGTTTCACGTATGGTTGCGTCTTCGACGCACCTACCGCCTCTGAAGAGGACACAACGCAACTACACTCTGTTGCAGAGTACGGGGTACGACGCACCTACCGCCTCTGAAGAGCACGGGGCCGACGCACCTATCTCCCCTGAAGAGGACACAACGCAACTACACTCTGTTGCAGTGCACGGGGTACGACGCACCTATCGCCTCTGAAGAGCACGGGGCCGACGCACCTATCTCCCCTGAAGAGGGACACAACGCAACTACACTCTGTTACAGAGTACGGGGTACGACGCACCTATCGCCCCTGAAGAGGACAGGGCCGACGCACCGAGTGCGGGAACTGATGGCGGGGTAAGCGGGGTGTGGGGCGTATAGTTAATTGGCTTATGAGTGTGCATTTTACACTTAAAGATAGTCTCAAATTCTTATGCGACTTAAAATCTCAATTTCTTAACATATTAATAAATAAAGGTTTACAACTAATTCATCTACATAAATAGATTGAGACATATTTAAACTTAAAAAGATTTGAAAAGCGTTAATGCACGTATAATTTTGCAACCGCATCAAAATAAAATACCGTGCAGACAACGACCAACCGACCCGAACTACGCCTCATGAAGAACGTATCGGAAAAACAAAAGAAGCTCATAGCAGAAGCCTACGTCGAAACTCGCGAACGCATTATAACATATATTGCAAACCGCATCAACGACCGCGCCGAAGCCGAAGACCTGACACAGGACGTGTTCGTGCGTCTGCTGGAGTACGGCGCCGCCGTAAGCCCGGCCACCGTGACCGGCCTTATCTATACCGTGGCCCGCAACATCACCTTCGACTATCTGCGCCACAATTATTGCCGGGCCGAGGCCGAAGCCTGCATAAGCGACAGGCTCTCCGAATCCGTAGACAGCGACGAATCGGAGATAATAGCCCGCGACATCGAAGCGTTGGAACTGCGCTTTGTCAGCAAGCTGCCCAACAAGCGTCAGACCGTGTATCGCCTGAGCCGCTTTAACGGAATGAGCGCGGCTGACATAGCCGCCTACCACACCCTTTCGATAAGAACAGTGGAAAACCATCTGCATCTGGCCCGCACGGAAATCCGCGGACGCATGTCGCGGCTGCTCTGCGTATAACCGCCATGAACACCCCCACAACCGACAACAGAAATTTCAAAACTAAAATAAATCTAAACAAACCAATTTATTAACCTATTCAAAACCAATGGAAATGAATCAATTATTTCGCAAGGCGGCAATCTGTATTGCCGTTGCACTCCCATTGACGTGGCTCACATCGTGCAGCGACGACGAGGAAGGGCGCATCGAAGTCAATTCATCCGCACCGGCAAAGGTAAGCAATGTCGCATCGACATCGGGACCGGGAGAGGTGTATCTGACATGGACCATCCCTGCAAGCAGCAGCTTCATGTACTCCAAAGTGACCTACACCAACGCTAAAGGCGAAGAGGTCTACAAACTGTATTCCAAGGACATGGCCGATGAAAACGGCACCATGAAAGCCACCATCGGAGGTTTCGTATCAACCGAACCCGTCGAATTCAGCATCTACGCATGCGCCGTACGCGGCGACAATTCAGGAGCAATCACCTACTCTGCGACTCCGGGCGCACCGGCATTCCTCGCCGTAGCGCAGTCGCTGACCGTCGAACCGGCATGGGGCGGCGTCAAAGTAGGATATAAGAACGAGACAGCGGCAACCGTCTTCGTGGAGCTGAACTACAACGCCAAGGGCACCCCCGACCAGGCCGGTTCCCACAAATTCCAGGTTGCAGGCAACAGTGAAGGCAAGCAGTTTGTCCATCTATGGACATCCGACACCGACTTCATCAACGGCGGCGAGGCCATGATATCCATGACCGCACAGGATGCCGACGGCAATGCCTCGGATGAAGTGTCGGCAGAATGCCGCACCAAAAAGGTAGCGGCCCTCGACCGCAGCGGATGGACATTCCCCGGCTATCAGGACAGCAACGACGCCACTATCGGCTACTCATCGCAGGAAGCCGGAGGCGAAGGACCTTCGCCCAAGGGCCGCGTAATCGCCATGCTCGACGGCGACAACGGAACATTCTGGCACACTGCATGGAAGACAGCATCAGACTATCCGCACTTCTTCATCATCGACATGGGCAAGGAGGAACTCGTATCGGATGTCTCAATCCGCCGCCGTTCAGGCAATAACGGAACCAACACCGGCCAGACCATCTATACCTGTACAGCCGCAAATGCATCAGGCACCGACCCCAACACATGGGGATGGGACAACCACGGATGGTATTCATTTGACCGCGAAAGCGACCGCACCCAGCTCTTCGGCATGAAGGACGCCACAATGGCCCGCTACATCAAGGTGTATTATGCCGCAAGCGACAAGGGCGGCAACTTCGTCATGGTGTCGGAATTCAACGCCTATACTCCAGCAGAGTAATCCAAATCGTAAATAAACCATTCAAAAACATCTGTAATGAATAAAAAGCATATTCTGATAGCCGCTTTGCTTTCATTGGGCGCACCAGCCGTAAGCATTCCGGCCTATGCACAATCATCGACACAGGCGCAGACAGGTACCATCAGCGGTACGGTCATCGACGAACTCGGCGATCCCATAGTAGGCGCAACCGTGCGTGTCCGCGGCAATAAAGCGGCCGGCACAGCCACCGACATCGACGGAAAGTTCACTCTCCGAGCAAAAAAAGACGCCGTAATCGAGGTGTCATACATCGGCTACAATCCGCAGACCGTATCGGTCAACGGACGCAACAACCTTGAGATTCACCTCGTGCCGTCGGCACAGGCCCTCGAAGAGGTCATAGTAACCGGTTACACCACCCAGAAGAAGGAGTCACTGACAAGCGCCATCGCCCAGATCAAGGGTGACGAGGTCTACAAGGGACGCGGTACGACCAACACCACCACCGCACTCCAGGGCGAGATTCCCGGTCTTACCGTGACACGAAGCTCAACCCGCCCCGGTAGTGAAGGTGCCGAAATGCAGATCCGCGGTTCCTACTCCATCAACGGCGGAGGCCCGCTCATCCTTATCGACGGCCAGGCAGCCTCGATGGACGAGCTGAACCAGATGGACGGTAACGACATCGCCAACATCTCCGTGCTCAAGGACGCCTCGGCGGCCATCTACGGTGCCCGTTCGGCCGGCGGTGTCATCCTCGTGACCACCAAGCGCGGCCAGCTCGGCAAGCCCCAGATCACATACTCCGGTTCATACAGCCGTACGGTAGACGGCATCAAGCTTCCGCTGACCAACAACAGCGAGTGGCTCGACATGTTCTACCAGGCCCAGTACAACGACGCCCAGGCATCAAATCCGGGCATCACCGACCCCAATGAAATCCACAACCGCATCAACTGGTGGATTTTCAACTCGTTCGGCGGTACTTCCGTGTCACGCGACCCTCTGACAGGCGCATACACTCCTGACGGACAAGGCGCATTCAAAGGCGAGAATCTGTTCAACGCCCTTAAGAACGGACAGACCCTCACACTTCAGAACGGCAACTTCATAGAACGCTGGGGACCGAACAACTACCTGCTCGACTTCCTTTTCGGCAACGCCGACACCTGGAAACACAACCTCAGCATCTCCGGCGGCGACGAGAAGTTCAACTACCGCGCATCGTTCAACTACTCCGACGCACAGTCGCAGCTTAAAGTAGCGAAAGACGGTGAAAAGAAGTACGGTGCCCGCCTGAACGCCGACTACAAGCCCAACGACATAGTAAGTTTCGAGACCGGCATGTCATACGACCGGCGCGACATAACCACTCCACGCAACGACCCTAACGGAAGCCACGGCGGATTCATGGATCCCTGGTTCTGGGCCATCACCAACGAAAACGGCGATGCCTACGACACATTCGGCTACCGCAACCCCTATGCATATTATACCCAGGAAGGTAAGATTGAGACCAACTGGTCGACCTTCCGCGCCAACGGCAAGGTCAAGCTTGACTTCTCAAAATGGGTCAAGGGACTGTCGTTCGCAGCCACAGGAGCCTATAAGAATGTACGCAAGGAGATTTCGCGCAACAAGCTGACCACCTATACCTATGACTGGGTAGGCACCGTGACCCACACCGAAAACCCCAACTCGCTGATGGAAGAAGTTTCAACGAAGTGGGACAGCTATACTTTAGGAGCATTCGGCTACTACAACAACAAGTTCGGCGGACATCAGGTAGACGTGATGGTCGGTATCACCGGTGAAAACGAGGATTACAAGAATATCACAGCCGGACGCTACAAGGGCGAAATTTACCCCGGCTCAGGACTGTTTGACCTCAATGTGTTCTCCGGAGGCGACAACAACAAGGCAGACGGAGGATCAAACTCCTGGGCATTCATGTCATACGTGGCCGACGTCCGCTATGCCTACAACGACACGTACCTGCTCTCGCTCCTCGGCCGCCGCGACGGTTCGTCGAAACTGACACCTGAAAACCGCTGGAAAAACTTCTACTCCGTATCGGCAGGCTGGGTGTTCACCAACGAGAAGTTCTTCAACAGCATAGTTCCGAACAGCATCATGAACTTCGGTAAAATCCGCTACAACTACGGACATACGGGTTCAATCAACGGTATCGGCAACTATGAGTCTTACTCAACCATCAAGACCGGCTCATACTACTTCGGAGGCTCCAACGTGACCTCGATGTGGCTTGACGGCATGCGAAGCGCCGACCGCACATGGGAATCAATCAAGAGCCACAACGCCGGTATCGACTTAGGATTCTTCAACAACCGCCTTCGCGCTTCGTTCGACTACTTCGAGAAGACCAACGACGGCATGTTCATCGACGTAATATTCCCGCAGGTGCTCGGCGCCACCGCCCCGAAGACCAACAACGGCAAGCTCCGCACCCGCGGCTGGGAAGTGGAAGTCAACTGGCGCGACCGCATCGGCGAAGTAAGCTATAACCTCGGCTTCCAGATATCCGATGCATGGACCCGTCTGCTCGAACTCACCAACAACGAAAACATCCCCAATGCCGGCCACAACAAAAACCGACTGGTCAACAAGCCCCTCGATGCCATCTACGTATTCCAGACCGACGGCATCTTCCAGACCCAGGAGGAAGTGGACGCATACTACGAAATGTTCTACTGGAACGCCGACCACTCCGGACCCAAACCGGGCAACATACTTCCCGCACCTGCTGAATCAGGAACCAACCGTCTGCGTCCGGGAGCCCGCAAGCGTGTCGACCTCGACGGCGACGGCGTGATTACCGACCGCGACATCTACTATGCGGGCGACGCGGCACCCCGCCTGTCATTCGGCATCAAGGCCGGGCTGCAGTGGAAGGGTCTTGACTTCTCGGTGTTCTTCCAGGGAATCGGCAATCAGAAGGTGCTCCGCTCAGGAAACCTCAACGGCGCCTTCACCACCAACTACGTGCTCCAGAACAACACCTACCTGGGCAATACCTGGACACCGGAGAATCCGAACGCCAAGTACACCATCATGTCACGCGACAACAACTTCAACCGCTTCAACTACCACAATGTCGACACTTCTGTAGAAGACAGCCGCTACATCCGTCTGAAGAACCTCGTGGTGGGCTACACACTCCCCCGCCAGTGGACCTCAAAGGTAGGCGTAGAGAAGTTCCGCGTATACTTCTCGGGCGACGACCTCTGGGAATGGACAAAAATCAACGACGGCTACGATCCCGAATACGGAGAAGCCTCCAACCGTGTGTTCCCCTTCTGCCGCATGCTCAACTTCGGTGTAGAACTCACTTTCTAACAACTCTAAACAATGAAACTCAACAAATTACATATAATTCCAGCTTTCGCTCTGGCACTGATGGCAACGTCATGCTCCGACTTCCTCGACAAGGAACCGACCGACGTAGGTACTGACGCCATCTCATTCAAGAATCCCTCACAATTCGAGCAGGCCGCCAACGCACTCTACTCAAGCGCCTTTGCCGCCTGGAACACCATCAACGTGGACGGAGGAACGGACATCTCCGGCATCGGCAACAACGGTGGCGGAACAGCACCGCAGAACACCAACAACTGGAAGGTTCCCTACGAACGTCTGCGCCAGATGAACATACTTCTCGACAAGGCCAAGTCATATCCCAACCAGGATGAAATAGCCACCTCGGTGGGCACGGCCTACTTCTTCCGCGCATGGCAGCACTTCACACTGCTTCAGCGTTTCGGCGGAGTGCCCGTGGTGGACCATGTGCTCGACACATCGGACCCTGTAGTCCACGGACCGCGCAACAGCCGCTATGAGGTAGTAGACCTGATCATCAAGGACCTCAAGCTTGCAGAGGAGATGCTTCCCCGCCGCTCGACCATGAACAACCTCGAGAACCGCGGAAAGCTCACCAAGGAGGCCGCACAGGCATTCCTGGCCCGCGTGGCCCTCTATGAAGGCACATGGGAAAAGTACGTTCCTTCCATCGGCTACAACCTTGACGGCGACGGCACATCGGAAGGCGCAGGCACCACCAAGCCCGAAGGCTATCCCTCAGTCGAAGAACTGCTTAAGCTTGCCAAGGAAAAGTCAAAAGCAGTCATGGACGAAGCCGACAAGGGCACATTCGCCCTCTTCGACGCCTGCGAGGAGCTGAGCTACTACAGTCTGTTCAGCCTCGACGACGGAGCCGGCAACATCTCCAACCACACCGGCGCCGGCAAGGCCGACAACAAGGAATTTATCCTCACCAATCCGTATGACTTCGACCTCAAGCGCAGCGGCACCAACCTCGTACACCAGGTGTCGACCTGGCAGAAGGTCAACATCAGCGCCTATCTGGGCGAATCGTTCCTCTGCTCCAACGGTCTTCCCACCCACATGAGCACCTCGGCCGACGCCCGCAACATCTATGCCAACGAGCAGTTCGGAGGCTATGACACCTACATGGGCGAGTTCCAGAACCGCGACATGCGCTTCATCGGCTCGACCTATCTGCCCGACCGACCCTCATTCTGCGCCGGAGGCGAACACTGGGTGCCCCGTACGGCCGCAGGCCCGAAATATCCCGACGCAGTGTTCCCCGAACCGAGCGACAAGTACAACGCCAACGACCCGGCCCACTCGAGCAAGCTCGTGGTCTACAATCCCGAAATCGGGCTTAACTCGACCCACAACGGCTACGGATGCCGCAAGTATCTGCCCGAAGGCTCAGGACGCAACGACAACACCGACGCAGCAGACATAGGCATCATCCGCCTGGCTGAAGTCTATCTGATTTATGCCGAATCGACATGCGAACTCGGAGGCGGCAACATCTCTGACGCAGACCTCAACATCTCGATCAACAAGCTCCGTGCCCGTGCCCGCATAGCACCGCTCAACGCCGCGCTGATTGCAGGGAAATGGGACGCTACATGGTTCAACTTCCAGACCGGACGCCATGAATGTCATCAGATGAACATGCTCGACGAAATCCGCCGCGAACGCATGTGCGAGCTTTTCGGCGAAGGCTTCCGTCTGGACGACCTCAAGCGCTGGGGCATAGCCCACATCAACATGACAGGCCAGAAGCTCGGACGCAAGATTCTCGGCACCTACTACGGCAACCCGGCCAACAAGGTGAACTCGCTCCAGTATTTCGGCGAACCTGTCTACAATCCTGAGACCCGTCCGACACAGTGGGGCCTCGTATCTGAAGACCCCGCCGACATCGACTACGGCCGTCCTATCGCCACCATCCCCGGCAACTGCTTCTGGAGCCAGCGCGACTACCTGGACGCTATTCCACTGGAACAAATCCGTCTGAACCCGGCACTTACCCAGAATCCCGGATGGTAACAATAAAGCCGAAACATAAATCATAGGCATCCACTTATCTTCATTGGTTGGGGCGTGGAGCAGAATTAAAACGCTGACTTCACGCCCTTTTCATAAAAAATTCTAACTTTGTATATCCAAGCATATACACCATAACCACCAATCTTTCAATCATGTCACGTTTCACATTACCACTTCTCACAGCAACATTATTCGCAATGCAGTCACAGGCCGAACTCGTCACCTATCCGGCCGGACCCGGCGTAGAAACCATCAGCGACTTCAGCGTCCGCGTACGTCAGGACGGAGGCCAATGGACACCGGTGGCCGTCTATCCGGTAAAGGTAGACCACGTGTCAAACGCCAAACACAATGTCGAAACCGCTTCCATGGCCTACTTCGATTTTGACGGCATCGTCGATGTAGAGGTGGTGTCGAACCGTGAAAAAGTCGACTCCTCACGCATACGTCCTCTTTCCTGCAATATCACCCCGGATGTGAGCGGGGACACTCTCACATTCTCACTCTCCGAACCCCGGAACCTGTCGATAGAAGTCAACGGCGACATCTTCCACAACCTGCACCTGTTTGCCAACCCCATCGACGCAAACCGTCCGTCGGCCAAGGTGCTCAAAAATCTGAAAAAACATAAGAACCTCATATACTTCGCACCAGGCTCCCACAATCTGCCTGGCGACACCCTCCACATTCCCTCCAACACTACCGTCTACATCGACGGCGGCGCCTATGTTCACGGAGAGCTGAAAGTACATGGATCGGAAAACGTCAACATCTACGGTCGAGGCGAAGTGCATCCCGTACGCGGAGCCGGTGTCTCAAACGTCAAATCGAAAAATGTAACCGTTGACGGTATCATCGTAACCCAGCTTCCCGTGATTATGTGCGACTCCGTGACCGTCACCAACGTCAAGTCAATCAGCTCATACGGCTGGGGCGACGGCATGAACGTATACTGCAGCAAGAACGTCTGGTATGACCGGGTGTTCTGCCGTAACAGCGACGACTGCACCACCGTCTACGCTTCACGCGGCGACTCCAGAGGAAGCTGCGACAACATCCTGATGGAGAATTCCACACTATGGGCCGATGTGGCCCACCCCATCTTCATTGGTCTGCACGGAAGCGCGATGGCCATAGGCGTTGACGCTCCTGCCGATACCATATCAAACCTTACCTACAGAAACATCGACATTCTCGACCAGGCCGAAAAACAACTTGACTATCAGGGATGTCTGGCCATAAACGCCGGCGACAATAATGTGGTGCGCGACATCACATTCGACAACATCCGCATCGAGGACTTCCGCGAGGGCCAGCTGGTCAACTTCCGCATTTTCTTCAACAAGAAGTACTGTGCAGCTCCCGGTCAATGCATCAACAACGTGCTCATAAAAGACGTGACCTACAACGGCTCGGGCGAAAACATATCAATCATATCGGGCTACGACAACGACCATAAAGTGGCCGGCATAAAGTTCGAGAACCTGACCATAAACGGCGTGAAAATAGCCGACGACATGCCCGGCAAACCGGGATGGTACAAGACCGGCGACATGGCCGGAATATACATCGGCGAACATGTAGAGAACGTAACATTCAAATAATCAACCTTATATAATGAAAAAGATATTTTGTATTTTTGCCCTCACAGCCATATTGTCAAACTATGCTGAGGGTACGACTGTCGACACAAAGTCACAAGGTACTACTTTGGAACATTGGTGGGAAACGGGAGTAGGCGCAGGACGTGTGAATGAGGGATTGCGCGCCGGATGGCAGGAACATCTTGGAATAGTCAAAGACAACTGCGGATTCAAATATGTAAGGATGCACGGCCTGTTCCACGACGACATGTTTGTATACTTCCCTCAAAGAAGCGGAAAGATAAAATACAATTGGCAATATATCGATGATGTGTATGATAGGATGCTTGACAAGGGTGTACGTCCTTTTGTGGAACTTGCATTCTTTCCGTCGGAGATGGCACTTGAAAACTCAAAGACACAGTTCTGGTGGAAAGCAAACGTCTCAGTCGACACCACAAAATTTGACAAATGGGGTGACCTCGTACGCGAATTCACAGCACATGTGGTTGACCGTTACGGACTTGACGAAGTGAGCCAATGGTACTTCGAAGTTTGGAACGAGCCAAACCTGACCGGTACCGGAGGATTCCTGCATGGGACTAAAAGCGACTACTTCCGACTCTACAAAGAAGCCGCCAATGCGGTGAAAAGCGTCAGTCCGCGACTGCGTGTCGGGGGACCGGCGACAAGCAACTTCATTGCCGACCATCGGCATGACGGCGAAATTCTTGACCACAGCAAATCGGTGTTCTATAACGACAGCGTGATAAATACCAAACAGTGGGAAGGAGTGTGGATCAAGGACTTCCTTAATTATTGCGAAAAAGAGAATCTCCCGGTCAACTTCATATCCACCCATCCTTATCCCACCGACTATGCCCTCGATCCGGAAACGGGCAGAGGCAAAGGCGCCGTAAGATATGCCAAATCGCTCTACGACGACATTTCGTGGTTAAAAGCCACGCTGGCTACAAGCAAGTATCCTGAAGCTGAGATACATCTGACCGAATGGAGCACAAGCCCTGGGAGCCGTGACAGAATGCACGACATGCTCCCGGCAGCAGCCTATATCATCAAGTCGAACCTTGACTGCCAAGGGATGGCCAATTCATTGATGTACTGGACATTTACCGACGTATTCGAGGAAAAAGGAGGTGGAGAGGATGTCTTTCACGGAGGATTCGGTATGATAAACTATCAGGGAATAGCCAAACCATCGTACCATGCCTATCGCATGCTCCATAATCTTGGCGACACACAACTGTATTATGACGGAACGACATGCATCACACGCAACTCCGCCGACGGCACAATCTCAGGGGTGATATTCAACTATCCGCAGGAGTTTGAAAGCCATGTTCCGGCCGCTGGCGACTCGGGGACTTATATGCAGGCATCGCCCAAGAATGTCAACGTCACTCTCACCAATCTCGCTCCGAACGCACGATTCACTGTAGAAATCTTGGACAACGAGAACGGAAACGCCTACTACCACCATCAGGCTATGGGAGGCCCGAGCCAGCTGTCGCGTGAACAGACTGCCGAGTTGATTGAAAAGTCGCATGCCACAAGCAAGTCGTATCTCACAACTGACAAAAACGGCAGACTTCTAATAGATATGCAGCTGGCCCCCTGGACGTGCATACTTATAAAAGAAACCGCCAATAATTAATCCATTGACATAACTCATAGATTATACATAATGAAATCCATATTAACAACTCTGGTCGCCATACTGTGCCTGACAGCGGCAATTCCCTGTGATGCGAAAATCAAACATCCATCTCTGCTGATAACCAAGGAGAGGGTTGAAGCAGCAGAAAAGCGCATGGCAAATGACTCCATCCAAGCCACGGCATGGAACCGTATCAAGGGCGAGGCCGACTTGCAGCTCCAGAAGGGCGACGTGCGCAAACTCGAATATCTGGCGCTGGCCTATATGATGACCGACAGCACAAAGTATGCCGACAAGATCAAGGATGTACTGCTCAAGACCGCCAAGACCGAATCGTGGGGCGACCGCGAGATGCTGGCCCGCAACCCGGCGTGGCGAAGCGAACTGCAGATGGCCCACAAGAGCTTCCAGGTGGCTGTGGCCTACGATGTAGTGTACAACCTTCTGACTCCGGCCGAACGCAAGGAGATAGCCACGGGCATGTACCGTCTGGCCGTCGAACCGATGCTCGGCGACTGGCTCAACGAACCGACCCGCATACACTCGCTCAACTCGATGGGCCACAACTGGTGGACATCGTGCGTGGGCATGGGCGCACTGCTCGGCCTCGCGATAGGCAACGAAGTGCCCGAAGCCGCGGCCGGCGCTGAAGCCGCCGTCGAGGCCCTGCCGGAGTGGTTTGACTTTGCCGGCGACGTAATTCAGCGCAAGCCGAAGACCTTCGACCGCGACGGAGGCATGTACGAAAGCATCAACTATGCGAGCTTCGGCACCAGTGAAGCCCTGTTGCTCCGTCTGGCATGGCTCAACTCACATCCGGGCACCAAGCTCGAAGAGATACCCCAGATTGCCAAACTGGCATCGTTTTTCAGCAACGTGGCCTATCCCCGCAACGGAGAAGTGTACAGCATCGGATTCGGCGACAGCCATAAAAATGTAAACGGCCAACTCCCTGTGGTTCTGGCTTCGGCCATGCTCCCTTCTGGCGATTCCGTCACCCTATGGTACTTGTCGCAGGCCTCAAAAGGTTCTTTCCATGAAGGAGCCGACCGATCGACTCCCATTGGCTTCCTATATACGCCCGACATGTCCAAAGCCCCCGCCGTGCCGTCACTGCCGACCTCGCACCTCTGGGAAGATTTCGGATGGGCCACCATGCGCGACTCCTGGGAGCCAGATGCGACCATGCTCGCCGTAAAATCGGGCATGACCTGGAACCACTCGCACGCCGACGCCAACTCGCTCATACTCTTCCACAAAGGCGTGGACATCGTAAAGGATGCCGGCAACTGCAGCTACGGCAAACCGGAATACCGCAACTACTTCTTCCAGACCGACGCGCACAACGTCATCAAGTTTAACGGCCAGGGGCAGTCGCGCCACCAGCAGTATCACGGCACGATGCTTCCCGGCTCGGTCAGCAATCTGCTCGACGGCGGCAACATCAAGTATGTGCTCGCCGACGGCACGGGCCCCATGTCGCAATGGATGCTGCGCAATTTCCGCCATTTCCTGTGGATTGACAACGTGGTCTACGTGATCGACGACCTCCTGAGCCATGAGCCGGGCCACTTCGAATGGCTCTGGCATCCGGGCGGAGAGGCCGTGAAGCGCGGATTTGACCTCGAAATCACCAACGGGGAGTCGGCCGCCCTCATACGTCCGCTCTATCCCCGCCCGCTCGCCTACAGCAACTTCGTGCACGACTATCCCGAAGACCTTTATTGGGAAGTCATCGAAGGCCCGACCGAAAACCTTCAGGGTACCGAGGAATACTGGTCGTTTCATCTGCCCGGAGTGACCGACCGCGTCAAGGGCGTCACGGCCATAATCCTCAAGGACAGCGTAGGCCAGAAAGAGCTTCCGCAGATAACGCGCCGCGAAGGCAAGGACTGGATCGGACTCCGCGTCACCGACAAAGGCAAAGTGACCGACATCTACATCAACCAGCTCGCCGACGGACGCCTGATGCACCTGAACTCGTGGATCGAGGCCGACGGATGGTCGACCGACGCCTATATGCTTGCCGTGAGCTATCCGGAAGGCACCGACCCGGCCAAGTCGAAGGAGATGTTCATAGGCCACGGAAGCGCATTGCGCCGCGACGGCGACACATACTTCTCGTCGCTCGCCAAACTGAACGTGATTGCAAATGACAACGGCGGAAAGCTCGACATACAGGCCACAGGCCAGCCCCGCATGAACTTCAGCTACAAGGCCTCGCCGTCGTCGCTCACAGTCAACGGCAAACCCGCCACGCTTAAAAAGAAAGGCAACCTCATCAACATACGCACCGTCAATGAATAAATTCGCAATACTTATTGCGTGTGCCGGTCTGACCGCCACATCAGCAATGTCCCAGTCGGTCTATCCCGGACAGCACCAGGGAAAGCTCGCCAAAGAGACCATCGTGCCGATAAAAGCTGAAAGCTTCGACCTTAAAGATGTAAGGCTGCTTCCCGGACGTGTGCGCGACAATCTGGAACGCGACTCGGCATGGATGGCCGGAATATCGATAAACCGCATGCTCCACAGTTTCCGCAACAATGCCGGAGTCTACGCCGGACTGGAGGGCGGCTATGAAAGCGTCAGGAAACTCGGCGGATGGGAATCGCTCGACTGCGACCTGCGCGGCCACACCACCGGCCATCTGCTGTCGGCCTACGGACTAATGTATGCCGCCACCGGCCATCAGATATTCAAAGCCAAAGGCGACAGCCTTGTGGCAGGTCTGGCGGAAGTCCAGGATGCATTGGGCGGCTCGGGATACCTGAGTGCATTCCCCGAAGAGCTGATAAACCGCAATCTGAAAGGACAAGGCGTGTGGGCGCCATGGTACACACTGCATAAGCTTTATTCAGGCCTTATAGACCAGTATCTGTATGCCGGAAATGAACAAGCGCTGCTCATCGTCAAGAAAATGGGCGAATGGGCATACCAAAAACTGGCCGGACAGTCCGAGGAAACCCGCCGTCTGATGCTTCGCAACGAATTCGGAGGTATGAACGAGGCTTTCTACAACCTCTATTCCATCACCGGCGACAAACGGCATCTTGAGCTGGCCGAATATTTCTACCACAACGATGTGCTCGACCCATTGCGCAACGGCGATACCGACATGGGTACCAAACACACCAACACGTTCATACCCAAAGTCATCGGCGAGGCACGTAAATATGAACTCACCGGCGATAAAAGCTCCCATGACGTGGCCAGACTGTTCTGGGATATCATGGTCGGACACCATTCATACGTCACCGGCTCAAGCAGTCAGAAAGAGCATTTCTTCAATCCCGCGGAATTCTCGAAATACATCAACGGCTACACCGGCGAGACATGCTGCACATATAACATGCTGAAACTGTCGAAGCATATCCTCAACTGGGAGGCATCGCCGGAAGCGGCGGACTATTACGAGCGCGCGCTGTTCAACCACATACTTGCCCAGCAGGACACTGAAAGCGGTATGGTATGCTACTTCCTGCCACTGCTCAGCGGAGCACACAAAGTCTACTCCACACCGGAGCACTCATTCTGGTGCTGTGTGGGAAGCGGTTTCGAGAGCCACGCCAAATATGCCGAAAGCATATATCTGCACAGCGACAACGAACTGTTTGTCAATCTGTTCATTCCGTCAAAACTGACCTGGGCCGAAAAAGGAGTGACTCTGCGCCAGGAGACCAGTTTCCCCGAAGAGGAGACCACAGTCCTTACTTTCGAGGAAGCGGATTCGCACAAATTAAGACTGTCGCTCAGATATCCGTGGTGGAGCGGCAAGCCGACCATAAAAGTAAACGGCAAAAAGGTTAAAACGACCTCATCGCCGTCGTCATACATATCCATTGACAGGAAGTGGAATAAAGGCGACAAAGTTGAGGTGACCTATCCAATGTCGCTAAGAGTCGAGACCGCTCCTGACAATGCCGGACGCGGAGCACTGATGTACGGGCCGATAGTCCTCGCAGGCCTAAGAGGCACCGAAGGAATGGTATCGCCTGCACCATTCTCCGACCCGACCGTGCGCAATGACTATTACACATACGACTACCACATACCGGCCGACCTGAAAACCACGCTCGACATCGATCCGGAACATCCGGGCAAATCAATTCGACGCACAGGTGCCGGACTAACATTCACCACCGCCGAAAACGACACACTTGTCCCGCTATATGAGGCCAACAGATGCCGCTACGTGGTATATTGGGATATAAAATGAAGAGAACAACTGTAATCATTATCGCTACGCTGTTTGCCCTGTTGGGCTTCGGGCGTGGATATCAGTGGGATGTGCCGGTGAGCGGAATAGAGAGCGACGGGCCACAACCACGGGGCTATCTTTGGATCAGCCCGGAATGCGACAGCGTCAGGGCCGTGATGTTCGCATTCCAGAACATGAACGAGGAGACTCTGTTTACTTCCGAACGCTTCCGAAGCCGGATGGCCGAACTCGGCACGGCCCTGGTGTGGGTGGCCCCGGGATTCGGGCAGGAGTGGGACGTCAGACAGGAGATACAGGCACCGTTTGACGATATGCTCAAGCGTCTGGCCATCGGGAGCGGACACGGCGAACTCGCCACGGCTCCGCTGATTCCGTTCGGACACTCGGCCCAGGCCACCATGCCATGGAACTTCGCCGCATGGAATCCCGACCGCACGCTATGCATCATATCATACCATGGCGACGCTCCGCGCACCAACCTGTGCGGATATGGACGGGCTAACGTGGAATGGAGCCGTACACGCAACATCGACGGAATACCGGGACTGATGGTGATGGGTGAATATGAATGGTGGGATGCCCGTCTGCGCCCCGCCCTCGCCTTCCGCATGATGTATCCGGAAAGCTGTATCTCATTTTTAGGCGATGCAGGCCGCGGACACTTCGACCTTGCAGACAAAACCGCCGACTATATAGCACTGTTCATCAGAAAGTCGATGGAAAGCAGACTGTCGGGCAACGGCCTTGTGAAAATAAATCCGCACGACGGCTGGCTTGCCGAATCGTGGCATCCCGGACAGACCGGGCGCGAAAAAGCATCACAGGCATCCACGTATAAAGGTTGTCCGCACGAATCGTTCTGGTACTTCGACGAGGAGATGGCCCGACTGACCGAAGAAAGATATGCCGAGACCGCAGGCAAGAAGCCCTGCTATCTTGGATTTGTACGCGACGGCAAGATGCTTGGATACAATCCGCAAGGCCACTGCAAAATCACCGAGACCGTGACCCCCGACAGCGACGACACATTCACTGTAAAAGCGGTGTTTACCGACAGCCTGCGCACGACAGCCGACACATCGCGACCGACACCGATAACGGTCAAATATGTCAGCGGACCCGCCACAGCGGTAAACGACAGCACATTCCGCGTGGACCGCAACCATCCGACGTGGACCGACCCGCGCCGCAGAGCCAAAATCACACTTTGCGCCGAAGCCCCTTCGGACAGTGTGTACAAAGAGACAGTCCAGGAAATAGAAATAACCATAAACCAATAATAGAAATGAACCACCATTTGACCAAATCATTATCACGCATCGCAACGGCATGTCTGCTTGCATGCACATCAATTACCGCCGGAGCAACACTGTCGGTATACCCCGCAGGCAATCCGGGGATGTACCACAACGACGACTATACGGTAAAGGTCAGAACCATCGGAGGCGAATGGCAGGACCTTTATGAGTATCGCGTCCAGGTAGATATGGACAAACCGCAGGAAGCCTCGATGGTGCAGTTTGACATGGACGAACCGGTAGAGGTGATGGTGAAGAAAAACAACGGCATATTTTCACAGGTAGATATCCGTCCACTGAAAAACGGCATAAAATATGAGCGTCAAGGCAATGTGATAACATTCCGCATGGACGAACCAAAATATCTTTCAGTGGAGTTTGACGGCGACCGTCTGCACAATCTGCATCTGTTTGCCAATCCGGTGGAGACGGAGGTATATACCGAATCAAAAGGCAATGTCCTTTATTTCGGACCCGGCACACATAAGCCCGACGACCTGCCCAACAACCAGATACGCATACTTTCAAACACAACCGTATACATCGCTCCGGGAGCCGTGATAAAAGCGAAGTTGCTGATAGACAACGCGGAGAATGTGCGCATTCTCGGACGAGGCATCCTCGACCACCCCATACGAGGCATCGAAATAACCAATTCGAAAAATGTCGAGATTGACGGTGTCACAATAGTAAACCCCGACCACTATTCTGTGTTTGGCGGAGGCTCGTCGGACATCAAAATCAGGAATCTCAAGGCGTTCAGCATCAAAGGCTGGAGCGACGGCATCGACATGATGTGCTGCCGCAACGTCGACATCGACAACGTGTTTATGCGCAACAGCGACGACTGCATCGCGCTCTACAACCACCGCTGGCACTGGAAGGGCGGTTCGTCGGACATCACCGTGCGCAACTCCGTGCTCTGGGCCGACATAGCCCACCCCATTAATATCGGCGGCCACGGCGACCCCGACAACGAGGAGGGCGAAATCATCGAACGCCTGCGCTTTGAAAACATCGACATCCTCGAACACGACGAGGACGACCCGCCATACCGCGGAGCCATGTGCATCGTAGTGGGCGACAACAACATAGCACAGGACATCACTTTTGACGACATCCGAGTGGAAAGCATTCAGGAAGGCGTGCTGTTTCATCTGGAAGTACAGTTCAACCGCAAGTACAACAAAGTGTCCGGACAGACCATACGCAACGTCACTTTCCGCAACATCACCTACAACGGCTACGGCGAATCAAAGTCGGAGATATTGGGCTACGACGACAAGCGCCGCGTGTCGGACGTGACATTTGTCAACGTAATGGTCAACGGTACCAAAGTGACCAATCTCGACGACTTCAAGACAAATAAATTCATCGACAACATCAAATTCAAATAACCGGCACAATGAACCATTCGCTACTGACATCAACAATACTGTTGTGCGCCATGGCGGCGCAGGCCGATAACCTTACGCTGACATCGCCCGACGGACGCAACACCACCGTATTTTCAAAAAACGGCAAGGAACTCACCTACACGGTTACTACCGACGGCAAAGAAGTGATACTCCCCTCGCGCGCCGGACTCGACGTAGACAACTGGGCCTGGGAGATGGCCCTGGGCAAGCGCGACCTTGCCCAGCCCGAATGCTGGATGGACCTGCTCACGGTCGACTCCATAACCCTCCATGCTCCGGTCGACAATGTATGGCATCCGATGTACGGGGAACGCTCCACGGTCAGAGACCGCTACAACTCGGCCACGATGCACTTGTCGCGCAAAGACAAAAGCGACTACCGGCTCGACGTCGAGGTGAGAGCCTATGACGAAGGCATAGCCTTCCGCTACTTCTTCCCCGAACACCCGGCGGCCATATTCCACAAAGTTGTGGAAGACCTCACCGACTACTCGTTTCCGGAAGGCACCATGGCCTGGAGCGAGAAGTGGGCCCAGTCATTTTTTGACCATACGCCGGTCGACAGCATATCGCGTCCGGTAGAACGCGCACTGACGCTCGAACTGCCGTCGGGACAGTGGGCGGCGTTGCTCGACGCCGATGTCGACGACTGGTGCCTGACCAAATACGTGGCGCGCAAAGACCGTCCCGGCACATTGTCGTCGGTGATGTATTCGCCCGTAGACATCGTGACCTACTATGCAACGCCGTGGAAAATCATCATGACAGCCGACTCTCCGGGCAAACTGATAGAAAACAACGACATAGTGCTCAACCTGAACCCCGAACGGGAAGGTGACTTCTCGTGGGTAAAACCGGGCAAGATAATGCGTTGCACCACCATATCGACCGAGGCCGGACTTGAGAACATCGACTTCTGCGCCGAACACAACATTCCCTACATGCTCTTCGACTGGCTGTGGTATCTGCCCTGTACGAGCCACGACGGCGACGCGACCAAGGTGGTCGACAAGCTGGACATGAAGCGAGTGGTCGACTACGGCAAAGAGAAAGGCGTGGGAGTGTGGCTCTACGTCAACCAGCACGCGCTGATGAAGCAGATGGACGAATTGTTCCCGCTGCTGAACGAATGGGGCATCGCCGGCGTGAAGTCGGGATTCGTGCAGTATGCCTCGCACCGCTGGGCCACGTGGCTCCACGACATGGTGCGCAAGGCCGCCGACAACCACCTGCTGATGAACATCCACGACGAGTTCCGCCCCTCGGGATTCAGCCGGACATACCCCAACCTGCTCACCCAGGAGGGCATCTGCGGCAATGAAGAGTTTCCCGACGCCACCCACAACGTCACCCTTCCGTTTACACGCATGATAAACGGTGCGGCCGACTACACCATCTGCTACTACGACAAACGCCTTAAAAACACCCACGCCCATCAGCTTGCGGCGTCGCTGGTGTTCTACAGTCCTCTTATGACCATACTCTGGTATGACAAGCCCTCGATGTACGGAGGCGAACCGGAAATCAAATGGTTTGAAGACCTTCAGGTGTCGTTTGACGACTCAAAGGTGCTGTCAGGCTATCCGGGCAAGGAGATTGTGATGGCCCGCCGGCATGGCGACGACTGGTTTGTAGGCGCCATGACCAACAACGACGGAAACCGCGAGACTGTAGACCTGTCGTTCCTGGAACCCGGCAGACAGTACATTGCCGAAGTATACACCGACGGAGGCGACGAAGTCAAGACCCGCACCGGTGTGAAGTGTTCGAAATGGATTGTCGACAGCGCCGACAGCATGGCTTTTGAACTGAAACCACGCGGAGGCGCCGCCATGCGCCTGACACCGCTTGAAGGCAAAGCACCCAAGGATGCTAAAAAATATAAAAAACAGATTTTATAGGTAGTCCATTGAGTGTACGCCGAAGGTAAGACGTATATAATGGTGTTCAAGAAAAATAATTTTTAGGTTTAGCTCCAATCAGCACATTTTGTCAAGGTAAAAGATTGTTTTAGGTTTTTCAAATATTCGACATGATACGACTACAACATATATTAGCATCGATATGCATTCTGTCGGCCGTCCCCTGCATGGGGGCAGGTCCATGGATTCCCGACCAGGGCGACGGAACATATATCAATCCTGTCATATACGCCGACTACTCCGATCCGGACGCAGTGGCCGTAGGCGACGACTTCTACATGACTGCCTCAAGCTTCCAGTGCGCACCGGGTCTGCCGATTCTGCACTCGAAAGACCTCGTCAACTGGGAAATAGTCAACTACGCGCTTAAAGAGGTGCCCCCCGCCGACTACTACAGTCAGGCTCCGCGCCATGGCAAAGGCGTATGGGCGCCGAGCATCCGCTACCACGACAATGAATATTACATCTACTGGGGCGACCCCGACTTCGGAATATTCATGGTCAAGACCACCGACCCCCGGGGAGAGTGGAGCAGTCCGGTGCTCGTCAAGGCAGGCAAGGGCATGATTGACCCGGTGCCGCTGTGGGACGACGACGGACGCGTGTACCTGGCCCATGCATGGGCGGCAAGCCGCGTAGGATTCAACAGTGTGATTACATTGTTTGAGCTTAACAGCGAAGGCACCGCTCCCGTAAGCGATCCGGTGATGGTGTTTGACGGCAACGACGGAGTGAACCACACCATCGAAGGACCCAAGCTATACAAACGCGACGGCTACTACTACATTTTCGCTCCGGCGGGAGGCGTGGTCGACGGATGGCAACTTGTGATGCGCTCCAAAAATATCTATGGCCCGTACGAACCTCGCATAGTGATGGCTCAGGGCACGACCGACATCAACGGCCCCCACCAGGGAGCCTGGGTCGACACTCCGTCGGGCGAATCATGGTTTCTGCACTTCCAGGACAAGGGCGCCTACGGACGCGTGATACATCTGAATCCGATGAAGTGGGCCGACGGCTGGCCTGTGATCGGTGTCGACAACGACGGCGACGGATGCGGAGAACCGGTAAGCCGCCACAAAAAGCCGGCGGTGGCGCAACCTGTCAAAACTCCGACGGCACCGGCTACGTCCGACGAATTCGATTCGCACCGGCTTGGACTGCAATGGGAATGGCATGCCAACTACAACGACACATACGGATTCCCCTCCGACCTGGGATTCCTGCGGATATACGGCCACAAACTTTCGGACGGATACAAGAACTACTGGGAAGTTCCCAACATGCTTCTGCAGAAATTTCCCGCCGAAAAGTTTACCGCCACCGCCAAACTTCGCATATCGTCCAAATCAAACAGCGAGGGCGCACTGTCGGGCCTGATAGTAATGGGCTGGAACTACGGATTCATCGGCCTTGAAAAGTCGGGCGACCACTTCGAGCTTGTGCAGGGCACATGCGTCGACGCCGAACAGGGCAATCCGCAGGAGACCGTCAGCCTGGCCGCCATAAAGCCAACCCGCATATACAACGCCGGGCTGCACCCCAACTACGAATGCGACATATATCTGCGCATCAAGGTCGACAAAGGGGGCGAATGCACCTTCTACTACAGTATGGACGGCAAGAAGTTCAAGCAGGCAGGACAGCCCTTCACCGCACGCCAGGGCAAATGGATAGGAGCCAAAGCGGGTATGTTCAGCACGGTTCCCGGCAATGCCGACCGCGGATGGATGGACATCGACTGGTTTAGAATAACTGACTAAATTTTTGAAATATAATCACATAATGATAATGAAACACTCCATATTAGGACTCGGACTACTCACGCTGACCGCATGCGTGTCCACTACGGCAGAGACTCTTAATCTCGAAGAAGCCCTCGATTATTGCGACAAACATGTACAGCGAACCCTTACGGAGCTTAAAACCGACGGAGACACAATCGACTACACGATGATGCCCCGCAACATCATGGCCTCGGACAACCGCTGGCACTGCCGCAAGACCGACAAGGCCGAATGGTGCGGCGGATTCTGGCCGGGAGTGCTCTGGTATGACTACGAAGCCACCAAAAACGAAGAAATCCGCCAACAGGCCGAACGGTTTACCGAATCGCTCGAATTTCTCTCGAAGACTCCGGCATTCGACCACGACCTGGGCTTCCTGATGTTCTGCAGCTACGGCAACGGCTACAGACTGACCGACAATCCTGAGTACAAACAAATCATTCTCGACACGGCCGACTCGCTGGCCAAGCTGTTCAATCCGGCCGTGGGCACCATCCTGTCATGGCCCCGCAATGTAGATGTATACGGAGGCCACAACACCATCATGGACAACATGCTCAACCTGGAGATGCTGTTCTGGGCAGCTAAAAACGGTGGAGACAAGAGCCTATACGACATAGCGGTAACGCACGCCGAGACGACGATGAAGCATCATTTCCGCGACGACTACACATCGTACCACGTCGCCGTCTACGACTCAGTGTCGGGCGACTTCATCAAAGGGGTCACCCACCAGGGCTATGCCGACAACTCAATGTGGGCCCGCGGTCAGTCATGGGCCATCTACGGCTACACGATGGTCTACCGCGAAACCCGCGACCCTAAATTTCTCGACTTTGCCCAGAAAGTCACCGACGTATATCTCAACCGTCTGCCCGAAGACTACGTGCCCTACTGGGACTTTGACGACCCGGCCATACCCGACTCGCCCCGCGACGCATCGGCGGCATGCGTAGTGGCTTCGGCCTTGCTTGAGCTGCAGAACTACGTCGACCCCGAAAAGTCGAAGACATATACCGACGCCGCCAAAAGGATGCTCACGTCGCTGTCAAGCCCCGACTATCAGTGCGGCGACCTGAAACCGGCATTCCTGATGCATTCCGTAGGCCACAAGCCCGCCGGATCGGAAATAGACGCATCCATCATATATGCCGACTACTATTACATCGAGGCCCTGCTGCGCCTGAAGAAGCTCGACATGGGCAAGGATATACTGGCATCGCTCTGACGCTTAGTCATTTATATACTGACCGAGGCAAAGCTCCGCGTCTGAAGTTTAACACACCGGTCAATCGGACTGCAAGACCCGATTGACCGGTGTGTCATTGTGCCGTATGCGACACCACATGGGCGAGGTTCCCCGTATCGACACAGAATCAGACAGTTACGCCAAATAGCGAGGTACGGACAGCGGCAAAAATTCAGCATGCGGCCCTAAATATTTTTGAGGTTTTTAGAACTTTTACAAACGAGCATTGTTTTAGAGATAAACAACATTTTTAACTCAACTATTTCAATGTTTATGAAAAAAGCTTTATTAATGATTGCTCTCATGCTCAGTAGCGTGGTTGCTTTCGCACAGAAACCTGACAAAAACGAGGTGAAACAACTTCAGAACTTCCTGTCACAGCCTGCAGAAAGAGGCGGAACAAATGCACAAGCGTTAAAAATCACCGACCTCTCCGCTCCTTCTACCTGGGAAGGCGTAACAGTAGAAAACGGTAAAGTAACAGCTATCCAGTGGAAGGATAAGCACCTTGCCGGCACACTGAACCTTTCCGGCTTCAAAGCCCTTACCAAAGTTGACGTTTCTCGCAACGCTCTTACCGGTCTTAACGTATCAAATAACCCGGCCCTTATCGAAGTAAACGCATCACGCAACAAACTTTCTGAAATGGCCATTGACAACGACGGCGCTCTTGCCAAGTTAAGCATCTACCGCAACCGCCTGACCGATCTGAACATTACCGGTACTCCGTTCCTGACCGACCTCAACTGCTCAAACAACCTGTTTGTAGAACTCAATCTGGCCAACGCTGTCAACCTTAAGACTCTCAACTGCCAGGGTTGCCACATCGAACAGCTTGACATCCAGGGTTGCGCGGCTTTGAAAAACCTCTATTGCGGTTACAACAAGCTTTCTTCCATCAACCTCTTCGGCGTGGAGAACTTGACTAACTTCAACATCGACGACAACGAGATTTCAGAACTCATCATCTCCGGTCTGCCCTCGCTCAGCACTTTCATCTGCTCGGACAACCGCATGAAGTCATTGGCACTCCGCAACTGTAACGCGCTTATCGACGTAGTTTGCTCTTACAACGACCTGACCAGCTTTACTCTTGACAACTGCCCCAACCTTCAGTATATCGACTGCTCATACAACGACCTGACCAGCCTTACTGCAAGCAACCTGACTTTCCTGCAGCGTCTTATCTGTAACAACAACCAGTTGACCATGCTTGATGTATCATTCGACCAGGCTCTTACCTACATCAACTGCCGTTACAACTACATCACTGACTTCCGCACCATCGGATGTTCCAACCTGAACATGGTGGCCTGCCAGTGGAACTACTAACAGACCGACAGCTTTTTTAAGTCTGTAATCGCAGATAACCCCGATTATCTGACAGACACTTAAACATTACCCCGCGCGGAGGGTGCCGAACAGCACCCTCCGCTATTTTTAGTCAACTATTCGCCAAATATGGTATTTTTTGAGTAATTTTGCATCCGATATGAAACGTATACGAAATTTCTGCATCATAGCCCATATAGACCACGGCAAGAGCACTCTCGCCGACCGTCTGCTGGAATACACCAACACCATAGCCGCAAAAGACCTGCAGGCCCAGGTGCTGGACGACATGGACCTTGAACGGGAAAGGGGCATCACAATAAAAAGCCATGCCATACAGATGGAGTATGCGCTCGACGGCGAGAACTACACCCTCAACCTGATCGACACCCCCGGACACGTCGACTTCTCATACGAGGTGTCGCGTTCGATTGCGGCGTGCGAAGGAGCGTTGCTGATTGTCGACGCTTCGCAGGGCATACAGGCACAGACCATCTCCAATCTATACATGGCCATCGACAACGACCTTGAGATTATTCCCGTCATCAACAAGGTAGACCTCGACAGCGCCAAGCCCGACGAGGTCGAGGACCAGATCATCGACCTGCTCGGATGCAAGCGCGAAGAGATTATCCGTGCTTCGGGCAAGACAGGTGTCGGCATACCCGATATACTCCGCGCCATCGTCGAGCGGATACCGGCTTCCGTGGGCGACCCTGAAGCGCCGTTGCAAGCCTTGATTTTCGACTCCGTGTTCAATCCGTTCCGAGGCATCATAGCCTATTACAAGATAGTCAACGGCACCATCCGCAAAAACGACTTCGTAAAATTCGTCTCGACCGGCAAGGAATACCACGCCGACGAAATCGGAGTGCTCAAGCTCGACATGTCGCCGCGCGAAGAGCTTTCGGCCGGCAACGTAGGCTACATAATCTCCGGCATAAAGACCTCGAAGGAGGTGCGCGTGGGCGACACCATCACCCACGTGGCGACCCCCTGCGAAAAGGCCATCGAGGGATTTGAGGAGGTAAAGCCCATGGTGTTCGCCGGAGTATACCCGATCGAGACCGAGGATTTTGAAAATCTGCGTTCGTCGCTCGAAAAGCTACAGCTCAACGATGCCTCGCTGACCTTCACGCCCGAGTCGTCGATGGCGCTGGGATTCGGATTCAGATGCGGCTTCCTCGGCCTGCTCCACATGGAAATCGTACAGGAACGCCTCGGCCGCGAATTTGACATGGACGTCATCACCACCGTGCCTAACGTATCATACCGCGTCTACGACAAGAAGGGCGAGATGACCGAGGTGCACAACCCCTCCGGCCTGCCCGACCCGACCCTCATCGACCATATCGAAGAGCCTTACATCAGGGCTTCGGTCATCACCGCGGCCGACTATATCGGCCCGATCATGACCTTGTGCCTGGGCAAGCGCGGCGAGCTGGTGAAGCAGGAGTACATCTCAGGCAACCGCATGGAGATGATATTCGACCTGCCGCTGGGCGAAATCGTGATCGACTTCTACGACAAGCTCAAGTCGATATCCAAAGGCTACGCATCGTTTGACTACCATCTGCACGACTTCCGCGAGTCGAAGCTCGTCAAGCTCGACATCCTGCTCAACGGCGAGAGCGTCGACGCCCTCAGCACACTGACCCATGTGGACAATGCCGTAAGCTTCGGACGCCGCATGTGCGAGAAGCTGAAAGAGCTTATACCGCGCCAGCAGTTCGACATAGCCATCCAGGCCGCCATAGGAGCCAAAATCATAGCCCGCGAGACCATCAAGGCTGTAAGAAAGGACGTGACGGCAAAGTGCTACGGAGGCGACATATCGCGTAAACGAAAGCTCCTCGAAAAACAGAAGAAAGGAAAGAAACGAATGAAGCAGATAGGCTCGGTAGAAGTTCCGCAGAAAGCCTTTCTCGCAGTGCTAAAACTTGATTAACAACCAGATAAAATTTTTGTTATAGTGATATACCTGAGACACAACACATCCGAAGGTATATCACTTTTTTAACAGGCATCTAAACAGCCTTCAATAACCCAAAAACGTAACCAAAATGTCAACAATCCAAGAAGAGAAACCCGGATTGCCTAAAAAGGTGTATTATTCAGCGAAAAGAGCCATCAAGAGTCATGCAAGCGGAGGTAACGTGCTTATCGGAGCCACCGTGCTTGCACTGATAGTGGCCAACATTCCCGGTGTCAGCGACATTTACAACGACTTCTGGAACCAGGAAGTACGCCTTCAGGTAGGCGATTTCAACATTTTCAGCCACTCGGGCCACCCGATGACCATGCTCCAGTTCATCAACGACGCGCTGATGGCCATATTCTTCTTCACAATCGGACTTGAAATAAAGCGTGAGGTGCTTGTAGGCGAGTTAAGCTCGTTCAAGCAGGCCCTTCTGCCCATCATAGCGGCCGTGGGCGGCATGATAGTGCCGGTGTGCATCTACATGTCGCTGAGCGCCGGCACCGACTACAGCGGAGGAGCCGCCATACCGATGGCCACCGACATCGCCTTCTCGCTTGGCATCCTGGCCATGCTCGGATCGCGTGTGCCGGTGTCGTTGAAAGTGTTTCTCACCACACTGGCCGTTGTCGACGACATCGGCGGCATCATAGTCATCGCCACGTTCTACTCCACCGACATCCAGCTCAATCTCATCCTCATCGCTCTCGGACTGCTCGCCGTGCTGTTTCTCGGCTCGCTGCTGCGCATCCAGAGTAAGATATTCTATCTGCTCATAGGAACGGCGGTCTGGTACCTGTTCCTGAATTCAGGCATCCACCCCACCATTTCGGGAGTGCTTGTGGCATTCTGCATTCCTGCAGCACCTGTGTTCGCGCCGAAAAAGTATGTGCAGACCATCCGTCGCTCGATAGCCAACTTCAATGCCGAAGACGACGAACTGCTGTCGCGACGCTCTATTCTCAACAAGGACCAGATGGACTGGCTTAAGCAGATAGAGTCGGCTTCCGACAAGGTGATTTCACCGCTTCAGGAGCTTGAAGACTCCCTGCACCCGGTGGTCAACTACCTCATCATCCCGATTTTCGCATTCGCCAACGCAGGTATCAGTTTCGCAGGCATGCAACCCGAATCGATAGTGAGCGGCATCAGCCTCGCCATCATCTGCGGCCTCGTGCTGGGAAAATTCTTCGGCATATTCATCTTCTCCTGGGCCACCGTCAAACTGCATCTCGCACCCATGCCGCAACACTCCAACTGGAAGATGCTTGCATCGGTGGCCGTGCTCGGCGGTATAGGTTTCACGGTGTCGCTGTTCATCGCCAACCTTTCATTTGACGACATGGGACGACATGGCCTCGAGTTGCTCAACAACGCTAAACTCGGCATCGTCATCGGTTCGCTCATAGCCGGCATAGGAGGCTTCCTGCTCCTGCACCATTTCCTTCCAAAGACAGCCTGCGAAGACACCGACGAGTGCTGATTGTCTCGGCCTACGGCGCGGAGAGAGTTTAGGTGCGCTCTTGCAGCGCGTAGCGCGGAAATCGGTTATGTCCGTTTTGCCGTAAGGTGAGCCTGTGGCTCACCTTACGGCTACAAATAGATTCGCCCTCCGGGCGGCGGCGACAGACGGCATTGTGAGCCGTAGGTGCGGGCAAAAGACAGGGACCAGGCCGGAAGTAGGGACGCACGGCTCGTGCGTCCGCCTTTGAATCAGCACGTTACACAGATACACAAACCATACCTCCGACGGGGACGCATCGCGGGTGCCAACGAATGCCGGAGAAATGTTGCGCCGTAGGTGCGGGAGGCTCCGGAGGAGCCAATATGCGCCTACGGCGCGGACAAGACATAGAAAGAACGCCGGAGGTAGGGACGCACGGCTCGTGCGTCCCTACCTCATAATCAACACGTTACACAGACACACGAACCATCCCCTGCGGTGACGCATCACGGAGGCTGACGAATCATGGGAAAACGTTGCGCCGTAGGCATGACGAAGGTTACCGACGGGCAAGCATGTGGACGTACGAACCGTACGTCCCTACATTTCGCGTTATGATATATGACGGATGGGAACGAACGCCAGGGGAATCATGGGGCAATGTTGCACCGTTTGGATGCTAAATTAATATATGTGTGCTTATCGGGGGATTATTCCGCAGGCGGCGAGGGCCTGCGCAAGGAGCGGACGTGACGGGTCGAGCCGAACCACAGAGGGGTCGCGGCGAAGCCATGTGAGCTGTTTCTTGGCGTAGACGCGTGTGTTTTTGGCTATGCGGGGTATGGCGACATCGTATGGCATCTCGCCATCGAAATATGCGAACATCTCTTTGTAGCCCACAGTGTTGAGCGAATTAAGGAAACGAAGCGGATAGACTTTACGGGCCTCTTCTTCAAGCCCTTGCTCCACCATGGCGTCGACACGGCGGTTGATGCGGTCGAACAGGGTGTCGCGGTCGTAGTCAATCATCATCTTCACCACGCGGAACGGACGCTCGCGCCTGACCCCTGTGCGCAACGACGAATAAGGCACTCCGGCCTCAATCGAAATCTCCACCGCATGCAGAAGCCGCTTATGGTTGGCCGGGTCGGCAATGGCCAGATAGTCGGGGTCAAGATTACGGAGCATGGCACGCAGGCCCTCAATGCCCTCGCGCTCGTACAGCTCCATGGTGCGCCGACGAACCTGATCGGACACCGTGGGCAGTTCATCCATGCCGTTGACCACAGCGTCGACATACATCATCGAGCCTCCGCACATGACGGCGCATCCTCCCGAACGCTCGAACAACGACGGCAACAGAGCCAGCACATCTTCCTCGAAACGCGACGCGCTGTAATAGTCGTCGAGCGCAAGAGTGCCGACAAAATGATGCCTGACGGCGGCAAGCTGCGCGACGGTAGGCGCGGCGGTGCCTATGGGAATATCGCGGTACAACTGACGCGAATCGGCTGAGATGACATCGCATCCCAGCCGACAAGCAAGTTGTATCGACAAATCGGTCTTTCCCGAACCGGTAGGCCCGGTGACCACTATAAGCAAGGGGCGGCAGTCAGTCTGCATTTCCATACAGAAGACCCGGGCCTATCTGGAGGCCACTATCCTGACAATCTCTACGATCACCTCCATGGCCTTCTCCATCGAGCGGATGGGCACGAACTCGTAGCGTCCGTGGAAGTTGAGGCCGCCGGCGAAGATGTTGGGACACGGCAGACCCTTGAACGAGAGCTGGGCGCCGTCAGTGCCGCCTCGGATGGGAACCACATGGGGCGTCACGTCGACATTGCGCATGGCCTGCTCGGCTATGTCTACAATATACTTTACAGGTTCAATCTTCTCGCGCATGTTGTAGTACTGGTCCTTGATCTCAATCTCGGCGCAGTTGGGGAATTCGTTGTTGACCTTGCGGACAAGATGTTCGAGTTCCTTCTTGCGGCGCTCGAAGCGGTCGCGGTCGTGGTCGCGGATAATGTACGTGATGGAGGTCTTCTCCACACTGCCTTCAATCGACACCAGATGGTAGAATCCTTCGTAGCCTTCGGTGTGTTCGGGAGTCTCCCACCGGGGAAGCATCGCCATAAACTGGTTGGCTATGCGGATGGAGTTGATGAGTTTATGCTTGGCATAGCCGGGATGAACGTTACGGCCGGTGAAGGTGATTTTGGCCGAAGCGGCGTTGAAGTTTTCATATTCAAGCTCGCCTATCTCACCGCCGTCCATGGTGTAGGCCCAGTCGCATCCGAAGCGCTCCACGTCGAACTTATGAGCACCCTGCCCTATCTCCTCGTCGGGATTGAAGGCTATGCGGATTTTGCCGTGCTTGATTTCGGGATGCTTCTTGAGGTAGTCTATGGCGGAGATGATTTCGGCTATACCGGCCTTGTCGTCGGCTCCGAGAAGCGTGTTGCCGTCGGTCACGATCAGGGCCTGACCCTTGTAATGGTCAAGTTCGGGAAATTCGCGGGGCGAAAGGATTATATTCTTCTCCTTGTTCAGGACGATGTCGCCGCCTGGATAATTCTCAATAATCCTGGGCGATACGTGACGGCCTGACATGTCGGGCGACGTGTCGAGGTGGGCGATGAAGCCTATTGTTGGCACGGGCTTGTCGGTGTTGGCGGGCAATGTGGCCATCAGATAGCCGTTGTCGTCGAGATAAATGTCTTCGAGACCCAGGTCGGCCAATTCGCCTTCAAGATGCTGGGCAAAAACCATCTGGCCGGGTGTCGAGGGCCAGAGATTGGTCAGTTCGTCACTCTGAGTGTCAAACTTCACATATTGTAAAAATCTGTCTACTAAGTTCATTGCAAGTATTGATTTTGCGGATTAATACATGGTGATGTGTAAAGTTAAAAAATTATTTCCACAAATCATCGAAAACAGCCTAAAAAAATCCATGCCCAACGACATATTAAAAATAATAATTCACTTATCCTGGCGATGCAATGTCTTGTCAGGCATAAATCCCTGATGACTTGCAGACAGTGCCGTTACATGACGAGACGGGGTTCAGGCAGGCGGTCTGATCAGATGAACAGGTTGACGTTGGAGTTCTCGGCCCGGTTCATGTAGGTGGCAACGCCGCCTATGGTCACATTGTCGAGCAACTCCTCCTTAGATATGCCCATCACATCCATCGACATCTGGCATGCGATGAACTCAACTCCACCGGCCACAGCCATGTCGCGAAGAGTCTCAAGCGACTCTATGTTCTTCCGCTTCATGATGAAGCGCATCATCTTCGGTCCGAGGCGGAACATGTTCATCTTCGACAGGGCGAGTCCGCGAGAGTCTTTCGGGAGCATCATGCCGAACATACGTCCGAATATGTCTTTTCGCGTCTTCGGTTTGCGCTCCTTCTTTATGGCGTTTAGCCCCCAGAAGGTGAAAAAGATGGAAACTTTTTCTCCGGTTGCGGCGGCCCCGTTGGCCAGCACGAAGGTGGCGAGAGCCTTATCAAGATCATCGCTGAAAAGGATAAATGATTTTGCTTTCCTCGGGGTTGCCAACTCCGCCGCCGGAAAGCCGTCGCCTTTCTTTATCGATATGGTGTGGATGCCTCGCGATGAATCGTGGGCCAGGAACGTATTGCCCGTCGACCCGCACCAAGCCTGAGCATCACGTGCGAAACCCGGATCAGTAGCCTCGATGTCGATTATGGCCCCTGCGGGGGCGTTATCCACAGCCTGTTTCAGTTTCATGATAGGTCCGGGGCACGATAAACCGCACGCATCGACGCGGATGGCAGACGACCGCGGCTCCCCGGAAGTTCGCGCGGCAGATGACTTGACTGCCGCAGGCTTGCCTACCGGGGCAATGGCCGTGCGGTAGGTTTTGAGTCCGCCTACGAGGTTGCGCACATCGTCGAATCCGCGCTGACGGAGTATGCAAGAGGCGAGGTAGCCACGCAGGCCTACGCCACAATAGAGCACTATCGGCCTGTCGGACGGAATACGGTCAATCATCTGCCTCATTTCGTCAAGCGGTATGTTGACGGCACCCTCCAAAGCTCCTGCGGCAAACTCTTCGGGAGTTCGCACATCGACAAGTGCGATTTTCTTCCGGTCCATGTCCCTAAGCTCACGCCAATAGAGTGGCTTCATCTTGCCGCTCAACACATTGCCCGCCACATATCCGGCCAAAGCGACAGGGTCCTTAGCCGACGAATAAGGAGGCGCATAGGCGTGTTCGGTACGCATAAGCGAAGCAACGTCGCCACCGGCCTTGATTACCCGGGCGAACTGGTCGATGCGCTTATCGACACCGTCGTAGCCCACAATCTGCGCTCCGAGCAGACGCCCGGACTCAGGAGCAAACACCACCTTTATCGTCATCGGCGTGGCTCCCGGATAGTAGCCGGCATGGGAGTTGGGATGTATGGTGGCTGTGAGATATGGAATATTCTCCTGGCGCAGACGCTTTGCCGCCATTCCGGAGGCCGCCACCGTGAGGTCGAATACCTTGGCAATCGATGTCCCGACAGAACCTTCATATCGCTCACAGTCGCCCTTCACCATGTTGTCGGCCACGATACGGGCCTGACGATTGGCCGGACCGGCAAGATAGTTCATCCAAGGCTTGCCGTCTATCGGGTGAGGAAACTCGACAGCATCGCCCACCGCATAAATTCCCGGTTCGGACGTGCGCAGATATTCGTCAACCTTTATTCCTCCCCGGCCGCCTACGGCCAACCCGGCCTTCACGGCGAGGTCGTTGACCGGACGCACACCGATGGAGAGAATTACAATATCAGCCATCAGCTTTCCTCCGTCGCCGAGAGCCACCTCAATTCCAGAATCCGTGCTTACGAACGAGGTCACGGCTGTGCTCAGATAAAGCGACACCCCTTTCTGCAACAGATGCTGATGCACTATGGCCGCCATCGAATAGTCAATTGGCGCCATCACCTGGCCGGACATCTCGACTACCGCAACTTCGGCTCCTGCGTCATGGAGATTCTCAGCCATTTCAAGGCCGATAAACCCGCCTCCGACCACTACCGCACGGCGCACTTCATGTTCTGACAGGTAAGCCTTCACGGCATCCGTGTCGGCCACGTTGCGCAGAGTGAATATCCCCGGCAGGCCGATTCCGGGCAGGTCGGGGACAAACGGCGACGCGCCCGGCGATAGGAGCAACCGATCGTAGCTCTCCTCATAGACCGAACCGTCGGCACCCTTCACAACCACACATCCACGCTCAGGATGGATGGCAACAACTTCCGAATTGACCCTTACGTCGATAGCAAACCGACGACCGAATGCCTCCGGAGTCTGCACAAACAGTTTGTCGCGGTCAGATATAGTACCTCCTATGTAGTAAGGAAGGCCGCAGTTGGCGTATGATATATAGGCCCCTTTCTCAAAGAGGATTATTTCGTCCTTTTCAGCTATTCTGCGGATTCGGGCGGCGGCTGTCGCTCCACCGGCCACCCCACCTATGATGACATGTTTCATATAATCTGCGTATTAATAATTTATGCAACAAAGTTAATCTCTTAACGATAGACCAACAACAGATTTTCGCTATCTTTGCATAGACAAAATCTATCGATATGACACTTCTGCAACTACAATACATAATAGCAGTCGACCGGTTCCGCAGTTTCGCCAAGGCGGCCGAGCACTGCGGAGTGGCGCAACCGACTCTGAGCAAGATGATTGCAAAACTGGAAGAGGAACTCGACGTCAGAATATTCGACCGCACCAGCCGCAATGTGGAGCCGACATCGACGGGAGAAAAAATCGTCATGCAGGCCGTAAAGACGGTTCAGGAAGCGGCAAGGATAGCCGAGATAGCGGCCGATACGCGCAACGGCCTCTCGGGAGACATGCGCATCGTCGTAGGACCGAGCATCGCGCCTTACCTGCTTCCCGGTTTTATCCGTGTCTACGGTTCAGATTTTCCGGAAGTCGAACTCACAGTGGAGGAGATGCGCCTCGAGAGTATGTTTGAATCGCTTAAAAAGGGAACGGCCGACATCGCGGTGGCCACGTCCGGACACGGAAGCGAAGAGATATTTGAGATTCCGCTCTACGAGGAGCCATTCTGGGTCTATCTTTCGAAAGGGTGCCGGCGGCGCCTGCCCGAATTCACTCCGGAGCAACTGAGCCATGAGAGCATGTGGGTGATGAAGGAAGCGCAATGTCTGCGCGAAAGCGCTTTCAGCTTCTGCAAGGCGCGTGAGACCGGACGCCGCGTCTATGAAGCCGGCAACATCGAGACGCTTGTCAGGGTGGTCGACGAGAACGGAGGTTTTACCATAATCCCCGAGATGCACCTTCCGATGCTCAGCGAGAAGCAACGCGAAAATGTAAGTCCGCTCTCCGGCGACTGTCTGAGCATGCGCCGCGTATCGCTGTACATCCGCCACGATTATGTGAGAGAAAAGATGCTCAACAGTGTGGTGTCGGCACTGATTAAGGTGATTCCCCGGCGGATGCTCGACCCGGCCCTACTTCGCGGAACTCTACGGCTCTGATTACTAACATCACCGGACTATGTGATGGAGAACAACAAAATGGAGTGCGGTCCATCCGGGCCGCACTCCATCTTATGTTGAGTTAAATATCTATCTGTCAGAGATTACTTCACTTCTTCGAAGTCGACGTCGGTCACGTGGTCGTCGTGGGGAGCCGAACCGCCTGCACCCGGCTGTGCACCTGCGCCCGGCTGCTGTGCGCCGGCCTGTGCCTGCTGAGCGTTGAGGATGTCCTGCTGTACCTCGCCGAAGAGCTTCTGAATCTTTTCGATAGCGGGGTCGATAGCGGCGACGTTCTGAGCCTTGTGGGCTTCTTCAAGTTCCTTGATTGCGTCTTCGATAGCGGCCTTCTTGTCAGCAGGAATAGCGGCGCCGAACTCTTCGAGCTGCTTCTTTGACTGGAATGCCACGGTGTCGGCCTTGTTAAGGGTGTCGACACGCTGCTTTTCAGCCTCGTCGGCCGCCGCGTTGGCTGCCGCTTCGTCCTTCATACGCTTGATTTCAGCGTCGGTAAGACCTGATGAAGCCTCGATACGGATGCTCTGTTCCTTGCCTGTAGCCTTATCCTTGGCCGATACGTTAAGGATACCGTTGGCATCGATTTCGAAAGTAACTTCAATCTGAGGTATGCCACGGGGAGCGGGTGCGATTCCGTCGAGGTGGAATTTGCCAAGAGTCTTGTCGTCCTTGGCCATCGGACGCTCGCCCTGAAGAACGTGAATCTCTACAGAGGGCTGGTTGTCGACTGCGGTAGAGAATGTCTCGCTCTTACGGGTAGGAATGGTGGTGTTGGCTTCGATAAGCTTTGTCATCACTCCGCCGAGGGTCTCGATACCTACCGACAGAGGCACTACGTCAAGCAGAAGCACATCCTTAACATCGCCTGAGAGCACACCGCCCTGGATAGCGGCGCCTACGGCTACAACTTCGTCGGGGTTGACGCCCTTTGAAGGAGCCTTGCCGAAGAACGTCTTGACGATTTCCTGAATGGCGGGGATACGGGTCGAACCGCCGACGAGGATAACTTCGTCAATGTCGGAAGCCTTAAGTCCGGCATCGGAAAGAGCCTGCTCGCAAGGCTTGATAGTAGCCTGAATCAGCTTGTCGGCAAGCTGTTCGAATGTGGCACGGGTGAGGGTCTTAACCAAGTGGCGCGGAACACCGTCGACCGGCATGATGTACGGAAGGTTGATTTCAGTGGTAGTCGAGCTCGACAATTCTATCTTAGCCTTTTCGGCTGCTTCCTTAAGACGCTGGAGAGCCATGGAATCCTTGCGGAGGTCTACGCCGTACTCCTTCTGGAAGTCGTCGGCAAGCCAGTCGATAATCACATGGTCGAAGTCGTCACCGCCAAGGTGGGTATCACCGTTTGTCGACTTAACTTCAAACACGCCGTCGCCAAGTTCGAGGATAGAGATATCGAATGTACCGCCACCGAGGTCGAACACTGCGATCTTCTGGTCCTTGTTGCTCTTGTCAAGACCATAGGCAAGCGCGGCCGCGGTAGGTTCGTTTACAATACGGCGCACCTTGAGGCCTGCGATTTCGCCGGCTTCCTTGGTGGCCTGACGCTGAGAGTCATTGAAGTAGGCAGGAACTGTGATGACAGCTTCGTCGACAGTCTGTCCGAGATAATCCTCGGCAGTCTTCTTCATCTTCTGAAGTATCATCGCTGAAATTTCCTGCGGAGTATATTCACGTCCGTCGACAAGCACGCAGGCAGAGCCGTTGGCCGACTTGCTCACTTCGTAAGGCACGCGCTTAACTTCGTCGGCGACTTCATTATAGCTTTCGCCCATGAAACGCTTGATTGAATAGATGGTGCCTTCCGGATTGGTGATGGCCTGACGCTTGGCGGGGTCGCCCACTTTACGCTCGCCACCGGCGATGAACGCTACTATAGAAGGAGTGGTGTTACGTCCTTCACTATTAGGAATAACGACGGGGTCGTTACCCTCGAGTACTGCTACACATGAGTTGGTAGTTCCTAAGTCAATACCAATAATCTTTCCCATAATTGAATATGTTTTTTATGTTCGTTTTAATTTTTAATTTCGGTTATTTACACATCTGCCGGCCGGAACCCACGGGCTTCCGACACTCAGTAAAGAAACAAATCGCATGCCAAAAAGGTTGGCATGAATGATAAAATAATAATTGACAATTATTTAAACTGCATTTTGTATACTGACACAAATGCTGACACAATTTCACTTTTCTGCCAAAAAATCAGCCGCCGGCTCTTATAAATATATTTAAATTAGCTTTATTGTTCCAACTTATTTATTAATTTTGCAAGAAATTAAGGATTTTAGGCCGAGTCGCACGGACCGGTGTAAAGTCCCAAAGAGACAACATTAATTGTAACACCATATTAAAATCAATTCAAAATGAACATTTCTCACATTGAACACGTGGGTATCGCAGTTCCAAGCCTGGAAGAAGCCATCCCATTCTACGAGAACATCCTCGGCCTTAAATGCTTCGCCATCGAAGAAGTAGCAGACCAGAAAGTACGCACCGCATTCTTCAAAGTCGGCCAGACCAAGATTGAACTTCTCGAAGGCACCAGCGAAGACAGCGCCATCTCCAAATTCATCGCCAACAACGGCGGCCGCGGAGGCATCCAGCACATCGCATTCGCCATCGAAGACGGCGTGGCCAACGCTCTTGCCGAAGTTGAAGGCAAAGGCTGCCGCCTGATCGACAAGGCTCCGCGCAAGGGCGCCGAAGGACTGAACATCGCATTCCTGCACCCGAAGTCGACCTGCGGAACCCTCATCGAACTTTGCGAAGACCCCAACAAGTAAGAATCCACAACTACCGGCACACCGCCGCCACACAGAAAGCCGGCAGACCGGCCCGGTCAAGCGGTGCGCCGATATTTAATAACATTCCTAAGAGAGAAACAAAGAAATGAGCAACCAACTCGAAAAAGTTCAAGAGCTAATCGCACTGCGTAACGAAGCTCGATTAGGCGGTGGCGAAAAAGCCATTCAGAAGCAACACGACAAAGGTAAATATACAGCCCGCGAACGTATCGCACAGCTGCTTGACGAAGGCTCGTTTGAGGAACTCGATATGTTTGTGCGCCATCGTTGCCACAACTTCGGCATTGACAAGAAGTCATTCCTCGGCGACGGCGTCGTTACCGGTTACGGAACAATCGACGGACGTCTGGTATACGTGTTCGCACAGGATTTCACCGTTTTCGGAGGCGCACTCTCCGAGACTATGGCCCTCAAGATCTGCAAGGTCATGGACATGGCCATGAAGATGGGCGCACCCGTCATCGGCCTCAACGACTCAGGAGGCGCACGTATCCAGGAAGGCATCAACGCACTGGCAGGATATGCTGAAATTTTCCAGCGCAACATCCTCGCTTCAGGTGTGATTCCCCAGATTTCAGGTATCCTCGGCCCGTGTGCCGGCGGTGCGGTGTATTCACCCGCTCTGACCGACTTCACCATCATGGCCAAGGGCATCTCCTACATGTTCCTCACCGGACCGAAGGTGGTAAAGACCGTTACCGGCGAAGACGTTACCCAGGAGGCGCTCGGAGGTGCACAGGTACACGCATGCAAGAGCGGTGTGGCGCACTTTGCCGCAGAAGACGGTGAAGACGCCCTCAAGATCATCCGCAAGCTCTTCAGCTACATACCTCAGAACAACCTCGAAGAGCCCCCGTTGGTAGAGTGCACCGACCCGATCGACCGCCTCGAAGACTCGCTCAACGACATCATCCCCGACAGCGCCAACAAGCCCTACGACATGTATGAAGTGATCGGCGCCATCATCGACAACGGCGAATTCCTTGAAATACAGCGCGACTATGCCAAGAACATCATCGTCGGTTTCGCCCGCATGAACGGCCAGTCGGTAGGTATCGTGGCCAACCAGCCCAAATATCTCGCCGGCGTGCTCGACAGCAACGCATCGCGCAAGGGTGCGCGCTTCGTACGCTTCTGCGACGCATTCAACATTCCTCTGGTGACCTTGGTCGACGTCCCCGGATTCCTTCCCGGTACAGGCCAGGAGTACAACGGCGTCATCCTCCACGGTGCAAAACTGCTCTACGCCTTCGGCGAAGCCACCGTGCCCAAGGTGACTGTCACTCTGCGCAAGAGCTACGGCGGAAGCCACATCGTGATGAGCTGCAAGCAGCTCCGCGGCGACATGAACTACGCATGGCCTACTGCAGAAATCGCAGTTATGGGAGGCGCAGGCGCCGTAGAAGTGCTCTACGCCAAGGAAACAAAGGAATCGGACAACCCCGCAAAGGTGCTCGCCGAAAGAGAGGCTGAATACAACAAGCTTTTCTGCAATCCTTACAACGCGGCCAAGTACGGCTATATCGACGACGTCATCGAGCCCCGCAACACCCGCTTCCGCGTAATCCGCGCTCTGCAGCAGCTCGCCACCAAGAAAGTGACTAACCCTGCCAAAAAGCATGGCAATATACCTCTATAACATTTCGCCCGTCAACAAATGAAAAAAAGTTTATTATTATTGCTCGTCACAGTTCTGCTATGCGGAGCCACATCTATGGCACAAGGACGCCGTGGTCTGCGCATAAACGAGGTGATGGTGCAAAACGACGACAATTACGTTGACGACTACGGGAAGCACCAGGCATGGATTGAGCTTTACAACTCCACCTTCGCTCCCATGGACATCTCGAGCGTGTACCTGACCAACGACCCCAGCCAGCCCAAGAAATATCCTGTGCCGCTGGGCGACGTCAACACCGAGATTCCTCCCCGTCAACACGTAGTGTTCTGGGCCGACGGAGAACCCAACAAGGGTACGTTCCACTTGAGCTTCATGCTCGAGCCCGGCAAGGACAACTGGATCGGTATCTACGATGCCAACGGCATCACGCTGATTGACTCCATAACCGTACCGGCATCGCTTCTTCCCAACACCACCTATGCCCGCATCCTCGACGGAGAAGGCCAGGGTGTGGAGGCCTGGGAAGTACGCGACGGCAGCAACGAATTCTACATCACTCCGAGCAGCAACAACAAAATCGTCGACACCAACAACAAGGTGGAGATGTTTGCCGAACATGACAGCCACGGATTCGGCCTGGCCGCAATGGCCATGCTCATCGTGTTCTCGGCCCTGTTGCTTCTCTGCCTGTGCTTCTACGCCATCAGCAAAATCGGAGGCAAGGTGTCACGTTCAAACAAGGCACGTTCGCAAGGCATCGAAACCAAGGGTCTCACCAAGGAAGATCGCCCCGAACACGACTCAGGAGAAGAAATCGCGGCTATCGTCATGGCTCTTCACGAACACCTGAACACCCACGACACCGAGAGCACCATACTTACCATCAACAAGGTACGTAAGAGCTACTCGCCCTGGAGCAGTAAGATTTACGGTCTGCGCGAGCTTCCTCGTCGTTAACACATCAGTCATCAACTTACCAATATCATAAAGGTAATAAAAATTGCAACCATTATGGCAAAAATGAAAGAATACAAATATAAAATCAACGGTAACAACTACAACGTAGCCATCGGCGACCTGGATGACAATGTTGTCGAAGTGTTGGTTAACGGAACTCCCTACAAAGTGGAGCTTGAAAAGAAAGCGACAGCAGCTGTCACCGTATCGGCTCCGCGTCCATCAGCCGCACCGCGCACAGCTTCAGGCGAAAAGGTGGTCAAGAAAGCTTCAGCCGGAACAGGCGCATATGAAGTCAAGGCTCCGCTGCCCGGCACCATCCTTTCAGTCAACTGCAAGGTGGGCGACATGGTAAAGGCATCAGACACAGTAATCATGCTCGAAGCCATGAAGATGGAGAACGCCATCCACGCCGGACGCGACGGCAAGGTAGCCTCGGTGACCGTGGCCAACGGCGACTCAGTACTCGAAGGCGCAGTCCTCGTAACATTGGAATAAAGTCAAAACTCAAATAGAATTCTATAGAATATGACTTTTAACGATTTCATAGCGAACAATTTCTATCAGTTCTGGTCGCTCACCGGCTTCGCCAACTGCACCTGGCAACATTTAGTAATGCTCGCTGTAGGACTTTTCTTCTTGTGGCTTGCCATAAAGAAGAACTTTGAGCCGATGCTGCTCGTGCCGATCGGCTTCGGTATATTGATCGGAAACATTCCGTTTGACACTACTGCCGGACTTGAAATTGGCATCTACGAAGAAGGGTCTGTGCTCAACATCCTCTACAACGGTGTGAGCGCAGGATGGTATCCCCCGCTGATATTCCTCGGCATCGGTGCCATGACCGACTTCTCGGCCCTTATAGCCAATCCGAAACTCATGCTCGTCGGAGCCGCCGCCCAGTTCGGTATCTTCGGAGCATACATGGTAGCCCTTGCGCTCGGGTTTGCGCCCGACCAGGCCGGAGCCATCGCCATCATCGGCGGTGCCGACGGTCCTACCGCTATCTTCCTTTCGTCGAAACTCGCTCCCAACCTGATGGGCGCCATCGCCGTGTCGGCTTATTCCTACATGGCCCTCGTGCCGCTGATCCAGCCGCCAATCATGCGACTGCTCACCACCAAGCACGAGCGTGTCATAAAGATGAAGCCAGCCCGCGCCGTATCGCAGAACGAGAAGATTATCTTCCCGATTGTAGGTCTGCTTCTGACCTGCTTCGTAGTTCCCTCGGGTATTCCATTGTTGGGTATGCTCTTCTTCGGCAACCTGCTGCGCGAATGCGGCGTGACCACCCGTCTTGCCAAGACCGCCAGCAACGCGCTCACCGACATCGTCACCATCCTTTTGGGTATGACCGTTGGTGCATCGACCCAGGCATCTGAATTCCTCACCCTCGACACCATCTTCATCTTTGCGCTTGGCTTCATGGCCTTCATCATCGCATCGGCATCGGGTGTCCTGTTCGTGAAGCTGTTCAACCTATTCCTGCCTGCATCAAAGAAGCTCAACCCGCTTATCGGTAACGCCGGTGTGTCGGCAGTTCCGATGTCGGCCCGTATTTCAAACAACCTTGGTCTGGAATACGATCCGAGCAACTACCTTCTCATGCACGCCATGGGTCCGAACGTAGCCGGTGTAATCGGTTCAGCCGTAGCCGCCGGTGTATTGCTTGGATTCCTCGCATAAACCCATTGTCCTTACGACAATCTGACAGGGCGACGAATGAATTTTCGCCGCCCTGTTATAAATAATGACATACGGCCCTCCGACGCGTATCCGCGACGGAATCGGCAACTGGCAGCCAACGGAGTTAATTTGTGTTAATCCTCTCCGATTCATAAACAAATCCGACCCTTCAATCGTCTTCCAAACAGAACATAAAGTGCTACAGTGGCAAATAATCATTGTCATATTACCACAAACAAGATCAGGAAACAAAAATGATAACTAAACAGGTCATAGACGAGCTATACAAAAAGTACAAGAAGCTTCCCGACGGGATAGAGCATCTTGACATCGGTCTTCTGTTCGATTACGCATCGGAACATCATGACATACAGATTGACGACGAAGGCAACCTTGTCATTAAAAGTCTTGACGAACGCTCGCCGTTTCACAAGATAGCACTCGACCGTATCCACGGAATTTCGGCCTTTGAGAATTCTCTGTCGATTGTCATGCACAGTTCAATTCTGTTTCTCAACCGCCATGATTCAGGCATAAATGTCCATATCAAGACCAATCCTCCCACAGTATGGGAAAAAATGAAGTGGTGGTTCAATAAAAACTGAACCCAACCCGACCACGCATACAGATTTTAGTGACTGTTGATTTCCATTTTAAATTGATAATAGCTAACTTTACGGAAATTTTTGGCTGAGCACCGCGCGTGGTGAAGGACACACCTTTACACACTTATTTGCGGACGTGTGCTCATTGACTATTAATTTTCAGTAAAAGACTATTTATATATGTATCGTACTAAAACGTGCGGAGAACTCCGCCTTGCCGATGCCGGTCAAGAAGTGACGATTGCCGGATGGGTACAGCGCACCCGTAAGATGGGTGGTATGACATTTGTCGACATCCGCGACAGATACGGCATAACCCAGGCTGTGTTTAACAACAATGTCGATGCCGCGCTTTGCGAAGAGGCCAACCACTTAGGCCGTGAATACGTAGTGCAGATCACAGGCACCGTAGCCGAGCGCTCAAGCAAGAACCCCGACCTGCCTACGGGCGACATCGAAATCGAAGCCCACAAACTTACAGTGCTTAACAAGTCGGACGTGCCGCCGTTCACCATCGAAGACGAAAGCGACGGAGGCGACGACATCCGCATGAAATACCGCTACCTCGACCTGCGCCGTCCGTGCGTAAGGCAAAACCTTGAACTGCGCCACAAAATGACCATGGAGGTGCGCCGCTATCTCGACGGAAAAGGATTCCTCGAAATCGAGACTCCGATGCTCGTCGGCTCAACCCCTGAAGGAGCACGCGACTTCGTTGTCCCCTCCCGCATGAATCCCGGCCAGTTCTACGCCCTTCCCCAGTCGCCCCAGACTCTGAAGCAGCTTCTGATGGTGTCGGGCATGGACCGCTACTTCCAGATAGTGAGATGCTTCCGCGACGAAGACCTCCGCGCCGACCGCCAGCCGGAATTCACCCAGATAGACTGTGAAATGAGCTTTGTCGAGCAGGACGACATCATCAACCTGTTTGAAGGAATGGCCAAGCACCTGTTCAAGGAACTGCGCGGCGTTGAACTGAACGAACCGTTCATACGCATGCCATGGGCGGAAGCCATGCGCCTTTACGGCAGCGACAAGCCCGACATGCGCTTCGGAATGACGTTTGTCGAACTGATGGACATCATGAAGGGCCATGGTTTCGGAGTATTTGACAACGCCGAATATATCGGCGGTATATGCGCCGAAGGTGCCGCCAGCTATACACGCAAACAGCTCGACCAGCTGACTGAATACGTAAAACGCCCGCAGATCGGAGCCAAAGGCATGGTCTACGCCCGCGTAGAGGCCGACGGCAACGTCAAGTCAAGCGTCGACAAGTTCTATTCGCAGGACGTGCTCCAGAAGATGAAAGAAGCCTTCGGCGCCAAGCCCGGCGACCTGATTCTGATTCTGAGCGGCGACGACGCCATGAAGACCCGCAAACAGCTCTGTGAGCTTCGTCTCGAAATGGGACGCCAGCTCGGACTGCGCGACAAGAACAAGTTTGCCTGCCTGTGGGTGGTGGACTTCCCCATGTTTGAATGGAGCGTAGAGGAACAGCGCCTGATGGCCATGCACCATCCGTTCACCCATCCCAAGGACGAAGACATTCCCATGCTCGACACAGATCCGGCATCGGTACGCGCCGACGCATACGACATGGTTATAAACGGAGTGGAAGTCGGAGGCGGCTCAATCCGTATCCACGACAGCCAGCTTCAAGCCAAGATGTTTGAGATTCTTGGATTCACACCCGAAAAGGCCCAGGAACAGTTCGGATTCCTCATGAACGCCTTCAAGTTCGGCGCGCCGCCCCACGGCGGACTCGCCTACGGACTCGACCGCTGGGTGTCGCTGTTTGCCGGACTCGACTCAATCCGCGACTGCATCGCATTCCCGAAGAACAATTCCGGACGCGATGTCATGCTCGACGCTCCCGCGGCGCTCGACCAGAAGCAGCTCGACGAACTCTGCCTTGCCATAGACATACCCGAAAAAGAATAACCGGCCATGACTATCCGCGACATCACCGACACGCTTGAAGCCTTCGCTCCCCTGTGTTATCAGGAAGAGTGGGACAACTCCGGATATCAGGTCGGCCACCCCGACCGCGAATGCACCGGTGCGCTGCTATGTGTCGATGCCACGGAAGAGATTATCGACGAGGCCGTAACGCGCGGATGCAATCTCATCATAGCCCACCACCCTCTGCTGTTCCGGGGCATCAAACAGATACTCGGACGCAACAGGGTCGAGCGCGTGACAGAAAAGGCAATCCGCCACGGAGTGACCATATATTCATGCCACACCTCCGTCGACAATGCTCCCGGAGGCGTGTCATGGACCATGGCAGACATGCTTGGGCTGAAAGACACGGCCACCCTGTCGCCCACCGGAACCGCGCCGGGCATAGGATGCGGAATTGTAGGCAACCTGCCTGGACCGATGTCGCCGCTGGAACTGGTGGGAAAGGTCAAACAGACATTCTCGTCGCCCGTGGCGAGATGTTCGCAGCCGCCCTCGCCAGACGAGCCTATCGCCAGGATAGCTCTGTGCGGAGGCGCAGGCTCCGACTTCATCGGCGATGCCATCCGCCATGGAGCGCAGGCCTACATAACCTCAGACACCAAGCACAACTATTTCCTTGACCACGTCGGCGACATTTTCATCATCGACATAGGCCATTATGAGAGTGAATCGTGCACAAAACAGATTTTTTATCACGTACTTAGCGAAAAATTTCCTAACTTTGCACTTCATTACTCTGAAATTGAAAAAAATCCGATAAACTACTTGTAAGCAATGGCTACAGACAAGAAACAAAATGAAGTCCTTTCAGTAGAGCAGCGCCTGAAGTCGCTCTATGAACTTCAGACCATACTCAGCGAAATCGACAGAATCAAGACCATCCGCGGCGAATTGCCCTTGGAAGTTAAAGACTTGGAGGACAACATCGAAGGTCTGCGCACACGTATTGAGAATTTCCGCAAGGAGATTGAAGAATACCGCCGCAAGACCGCCGTCGAGAAAGAAAAGATTCACGACTCGCAATCAAAGATAGCCCGATATAAGGAGCAACTCGACAATGTGCGCAACAACCGCGAGTTTGACCTTCTCTCGAAGGAAGTTGAATTCCAGACCCTGGAAATCGAACTTTCAGAAAAGCATCTTAACGAATATGCCCGTTCGATCGAGATGAAGAACAACGAAATCGCCGCCACAGAAGAAAAGCTCCGCGACAGCGAACACATCCTGGCCGAAAAGAAGTCGGAACTTGAGGAAATCGTTAGCGAGACCAAACAGGATGAAGAGCGCCTGCGCATCAAGGCCAAAGGCATCGAACCGCGTATCGACGAGCGCACCCTTAAGGCATTCAAGCGCATCCGCGACAATGCCCGCAACGGACTCGGCATCGTCTACATCCAGCGTAACGCTTGCGGAGGTTGCTTCAACCGCATTCCGCCGCAGAAGCAGATGGAGATCAAGATGCACAAGAAGGTCATCGTCTGCGAATACTGCGGACGCATCATGATCGACCCCGAACTCGCAGGCGTAGCTGAATCAGAAGTTGCCGAAAGCAAGTAATGCCCCAATTCTTCCGTCAATAGTAACACCACAACGATACTATTCAAAGAGCTAAGTCCGGTTAAGCGGTGGACATCACACTGCATAACCGGACTTCTTTTCACTTCAATGCCTAACTCTGTATATACGATGACTACTGACTCATTCAAAGTGTCGCCTTCGTCCTATGCGCGTCATCTGATGCGCATGTGGACCCGTGCCCACTGGTGGCTCGTGACGGTTCCTCCCGCCATCGCGCTTTCGCTGGCCATCACGGTCGACTGGAAATTTCTGTTTGTGGCTGTAATTCTCGTATTCATCGTCATACCGCACATCATGGTGACAGTCTACTATTACCATGCCCTATCGCCGGAGTCGGCCATGTCCATCCTGCCGCATAAGATAGCATTCGAAGCCGACGCGCTGCGCATAATCTACGAGCCGGCCGAAATTCCCGACAACCCTGACAATATGGAGAACACAGAGAACCGCACATCCACGCAACGCAACGACGACATCATCCCCCGCGACAGCATAAAAGCCGTCACGACCTACAAATCAGACTATATACTGCACCTTTCCGCCGGAAAATACCGCATACTGGTCATACCGGCCTCGGTTCTTCCAGACGGCATCATGCCGGCAGTTATTTCATAAACACCAGGTAGACCGCGCCTATAAGCAACAAGAACGCAAGAAAGTGGTTCCACTGCAGATGGGTGCCCTTGAACACTACGACACTGAACACCGTGAACACCACCAGAGTGATCACCTCCTGAATCACCTTCAGCTGCATCAGCGAGAACGGGCCGCCGTTTTCCTCAAATCCGATTCGGTTGGCCGGCACCTGCAGTGAATATTCCACCAGAGCTATTCCCCAGCTCAGCAACACCACCAGATACAGAGGCCAGTTAGTCGATATGCCTGACGACTGGAGCTTCAGATGTCCGTACCAGGCAAATGTCATAAATATATTCGCAACAAGGAGAAGGAGAATTGTAAAAAACGCTGTTTTCATATTCCTTAATCTATCGCCTCAATTTATTTCTATATTCAATATAATTTTTCCTTGACAAACCTCCACACTCGTCGACATGCCTTTTAAGCGACGGCACGTGGATATAATGGCTTCCTGAACCACGCTTTATCGGAAACACTTCGGATTTACGTTCCATGACTTCGTCGCAGAAACGGCTCCGCCATTCCTTGCCTGACGGCAACAGCCCGTCGGGCACTTCATCGACCGTCACGCCGTGGACGTAGGAACACGGCGGATAGCCCAGTGCGGTCCACATCACCATACCTTCGGCAGCCTCGCCGGGGCTGACTCCCTCGACCACGACCGACGCGCTCGACGAATAGCGGGGAATGAAATCCTGGTCGACAATCCATTCCGAACCGTCATCCGTTACGTCTCGTCCAAGAAGCGAGTGGTAGAAGCTACGCGACAGATTCTCGGTAAACGTCTCCGGAGAGACGGTACGCGCATCAACCCACGGCTTCAGAAGCGTAAGCTCGTTCTGCTCCCTGATATAGCCGAATCCGGCATCCGGACTTCCGGAACATGAGTAGTTGGTCCTCACCAGATATCCTTCCGGAGCATCGGCGAGATCAAACTTCACATATCCCGTATCGCACGTCTCATAGTAGGCGGCGGAGCCTTCGGCATCCATGGCGCCGAAGTTGGCCTGCACGCCGAGCGGACGCGGCATGCCGTCAAGAAGCGACTCGAAGTCGCGCAGACTGCGGCAGAGCTTCAGTGCACGGGACATGACTTCGCCCTCGCGGTCCTTATATTCGGCGGTATCGGGCGCAAGGTTGTAGGATGCGGTGTTCATCACTGCAAATCCGGCTTCGTTCATCCCGATCCAGGCCTCCGACAGGAGCGAATCGCCCATGTTGAACAGCGCCACATAATCCAGCTCGTCATCCGACCCGGCGCGTACCTGAGCCACGAAATTGTCGACGCATCCGGTGTCACGGTGCTTCCACATCAGCGGCCGACCGTCGCGCGTGAGCCTACCGCCCACTATCGCCGACGTACACGCATACGCCGGGGCAATGCACATCGACATCATCGTCAAAACAATCAGGTGCTTTAGCTTTCCCATAAGCGGTGTATCAGCTCTCGTAGGCATTATTTGTCAAGTGAAAACGGAAGCGTCAATACATCGGAACTGTTGCCGCCGACCATCATGTCAAAGTCGCCAGGCTCGCAGACATATTCCAGATTGTAATTGAAGAACTTAAGGTTGTCGGGGGTGACTTTGAACTCTACCTTGCGGCTCTCGCCCGGCTTTAGATTAATACGCTGGAAATGCTTTAGTTCCTTGACCGGACGCGAAATGCTCGCCACCTTATCGCGGATATACCACTGCACGACCTCGGCTCCGTCCCTGTCGCCCTTATTGGTAACCGTCACGGAAGCGGTGATCGAGCCGTCGGGAGCCATTCTGTCAGCCGAAAGATTGAAGTCGCTATAACCGAAGTCAGTATAGCTGAGTCCGTAGCCGAAAGGATAGAGCGGCGTGTTGCTCACATCGAAGTAGTTGCTTCTGTACTTCTGGTAGCGCGTTGAGCTGTCCGGAACCGGACGACCCGTATTGAGATGGCTGTAATAGACAGGTATCTGTCCGACATTGCGCGGCATCGAGGCTGTGAGCTTGCCCGACGGATTGACATCGCCGAACACAACGTCGGCAATAGCGTCGCCGGCTTCAGAACCGCCGAACCAGACATTGAGTATAGCAGGAACCGTGGCGGATTCCTGAGTCATCACTGTCGGACGGCCGGAGAAGTTCAGCATTACTACCGGCTTGCCGGTGGCAAGAAGCGCGGACAGAAGCTCCTTCTGCGCATCGGGAAGGTCAAGATTGCTGCGGCTTGATGATTCGCCGCTGAACTCCGACGACTCACCCAAGGCGGCCACTATCACATCGGCTTCGGCAGCTACGCCCAAAGCTTCGGCCAGCATCTCTTCGGCCGAACGGCTGTCGCGCATTTCGCGCCCAAACACAGTGGCGTCGGCTTCGAGATTCGGGTCATGGCAGAGGTTGGAGCCTTTGGCATACAGAATCTCGGCCTTGCCGTCGACGGCGTCGCGGAAAGCATCGAGCAACGTCTTATATTTTGAGAACTCGGCGGCCACGCTCCACGTTCCCGGCATGTTGGATGCGGTATTGGCAAGCGGCCCCACAAGGGCTATTTTCCCTTTTTTGGCAAGCGGCAGAAGGTTATCTTCATTCTTAAGCAACACAAAAGTCTCCGCGGCGATTCTGCGGGCGGCGGCACGGGTGGCATCCGTGTAGATCTCCCGCTTTTCGTTTTCAGGGCTGATGAACTTATATGGATTCTCAAAAAGGCCCAGACGATACTTTGCTTCGAGTATACGGCGAACGGCGGTGTCGATTTCAGCCATAGTCACGTCGCCCTGCTCAAGCGACTTGGCCAAAGTGCCGTTAAATCCGTTGGCAACCATGTCCATATCCGTCCCTGCTTTAAGAGCCTTTACGGAAGCTTCCTGCAGATTGCCCACACCATGCATGGCCATCTCCATAATCGACTCGTAGTCAGTGACCACAAATCCTTCAAAGCCCCATTGGTCGCGAAGCACATCGGTAAGAAGCCACTTGTTGGCAGTGGCCGGAATGCCGTCAACCACATTGAACGACGACATCACGCTTGCCGCGCCGGCATCGACCGCGGCCTTATAAGGGGGAAAGTAGTCGTTGTACATTCTCAGACGGCTCATGTCCACCGTATTATAGTCACGGCCGCCTTCAGCAGCGCCATAAAGGGCGAAATGCTTGACACAGGCCATGATGTTGTCGTTGCCGGTGAAAGTGCCGTCGCCCTGATAACCACGGACCATAGCTTCGGCAACGCGCGAACCGAGATACGGGTCCTCTCCGGCGCCTTCGGCCATACGCCCCCAACGCGGATCACGGCTGATGTCGACCATCGGACTGAACGTCCAGCATATACCGGCCGACGAGGCTTCCTTAGCGGCAACTTTGGCCGACTCTTCGACAGCGTCCATATCCCATGAACATGACAGAGCCAACGGTATCGGAAACACCGTCTCATAGCCATGAACCACGTCCATACCGAAAATCAGCGGTATGCCCAGACGGCTTTCTTCGACGGCTACGCGCTGCAATGCTCCAATCTTCTCGGCCCCCTTGACATTGAACACACCTCCGACCTTTCCTGAGGCTATCATGTCGGAAATATTGCTTTTACGTACCTCTCCGGTAACAATATCGCCGGCCGCAGGCAGATTCATCTGACCCAACTTTTCTTCAAGGGTCATTCTCGACATAAGGTCCGTGATGAACTTGTCCATCTTTTCATCGTCGGTCTTTGACTGTGAGGCAAATGCCACACCGCTTGCCGCGAGAGCCAACACCAGTGCCATCTGCTTGAAATGCAATCTATTCATGATTGTAAATATCATTCTTTAAATCGTTTAATATTCGGTAATTACGGACGCAACCGCGCCACAGACATATTCCATGCAAAGGTAATGAAAATATAATAGAATCACATTGATTCGCTCATGGTAATCAGAATCGTAATTATTATGAAAAGTAAAATCAATTACAGCCGGGAGATGTTTTTCTCGATGTTTCTCTTGGTGGAAAGCAATCCCGGCGAAAGCACGCCATATTCCATCATGTCCATTACCGTCTTTAGTTCACCTATCAGCTCGGGAAAAAATTTACACATTTGAAACGCCTGCACAAGTGCTAATCCCCTGATGGCACATGGTTCAGTCGAGTTGATTTTACCAAGGCAATAATCCAAATAATCAGCTCTGATATCTTCTGCCTTTACAGGAATATCGCTAAGGATTCTGAGAAGTAATCGCTTCTTCCCACTATGAGTCTCCCTCAGCAATAAATCAATCAATTCATCCCTTTTGGTATGAATCCAAATCTTATCGCCACCACTGAAATTGGTGAAAATCCATAAAACATTGTATCCGACCCTATCATTGTTGTCAGCGATAAGGGAAAACATCAACTGCTTTGTACTATTATTGCCTGAGCCTGACGCCGAGCGACACAGCTCGCGAATTTCCGCGACGCCAATTCTCTCGCTCAATTTCTCTTGAAGAACCGATTCCATAATGCAAAATTACGGGTCAGCGGATTTTTCCGGTGGGTGGGTATTACAAAAATCGCTGAAACTGTCTTAGTTTCAGCGATTTACTTGATTTTGACATTTTGTCTTGTGACCCCGGAGAGGCTCGAACTCTCGACCCACTGATTAAGAGTCAGTTGCTCTACCAACTGAGCTACGGAGTCATGTTTTTTTTTGTTGACCCGCTAATCTCTTTTAGCGGTTGAGGAGGTGTCTCTCTCAATTGCGATGCAAAGGTAAGGACTATTTTGCACTCCACAAAATTTTTTAGGCATTTTTTTTGACAACTCACTATTTTTATTGATTTCAGACTATCAAAATCCCCCAAACAAGACTCCGTCAAGGGGTCTGGACTTCCGAAATGGCCCGAAACCGGACTCGCACACATCTACTTCATTTAGTACTTCATACATAAACGAAACTAAAAATACATCATGATTATATTTTTAAACAATATCATAATCGTGCATTAGGATAAAATTAGCTACCTTTGCACACATGAATATGATAAGCAAAAAATCGCGCCTCATAATAACCATTATGTGGGCTACATTTGGTGTCGCAATTGCGTCAGTGTTTATAGTTCTGTTCCTTATATATAATGGAGCTATCGGGTATATGCCCGCCATCGAGGAACTAAAAAATCCGAAGGACCGATTTGCATCAGTGGTCTACTCCTCGGACGGCGAAGAGCTTGGCCGCTACTTTTCCGGTACAGGCAACCGCGTATACGCCGACTACGACGACATCTCGCAGCATGTCATCGACGCGCTTATAGCCACGGAGGACTCCAGATTTGAGGAGCACTCAGGAATCGACGTAAAGGCGCTCGGCCGCGTGGCCGTCAAGACTTTGCTCATGGGCCAGAAAAATGCCGGAGGCGGTTCGACCATAACCCAACAGCTCGCAAAACAGCTATATTCGCCGTCGAGCTCCGGATTGATGCAGCGCGCACTTCAGAAACCTATCGAGTGGATGATAGCCGTAAAGCTCGAACGATTCTATTCGAAGGACGAGATTATAAAAATGTACCTCAACCAGTTCGACTTTCTGTACAATGCAGTGGGCATAAAGTCGGCGGCATACGTATATTTCGGCAAAGACCCGAAGGACCTCGCCGTAGAGGAGGCCGCTACGCTCGTGGGCATGGTTAAGAATCCGTCATACTTTAATCCGGTCCGCAAACCCGAACGCGTGAGGGAACGCCGCAATGTGGTCCTGGAGCAGATGTATAAGAACGATATGTTGACGAGAGAAGAGCTTGATTCGCTCAGACAGCTTCCGTTGACCCTGGATTTCCACCGCGCAGACCACAAAGAGGGCCCGGCACCATATTTCAGAGAAGAACTACGCCGTATACTGCGGGCCAAGAAGCCGGTCAAGTCGGACTACCACGCCTGGGAACAGCAGAAATTTGTCGACGACTCTATAGCATGGGAAACAAACCCTCTGTACGGATGGATTGAAAAGAATCCGAAATCTGACGGATCCAAATATGACATTTACACCGACGGACTGAAGATATACACCACTATCGACTCGCGCATGCAGCGTTATGCCGAAGAAGCCGTGGTGGAACACCTCGGACAGACCCTGCAACCAAGCTTTTTCAAAGAGAAGCGGGGAGTCAAAGGCGCTCCATATACAACAAACCGGTCCGAACTCAGCCAGAGTCAGCTTGAAAACCTGGTGGACAAAGCCGTGAAATCTACCGAGCGCTATATCGCCATGAAGCATGCCGGAAAGTCGGAAGCAGAAATTACACAAGCGTTCAACACACCCGTCGAGATGAAAGTGTTCAGCTACTCAGGCCCGGTTGACACCATCATGACCCCCATGGACTCGTTGATATACAGCAAACACTTTCTACGCGCAGGATTTATGTCGATGGACCCTGTGTCCGGACATGTAAAAGCTTATGTCGGAGGGCCGAACTTCTCTTTCTTTCAATACGACATGGTATCTACAGGCCGACGCCAGATCGGATCGACAATAAAGCCGTTCCTCTACACATACGCCATGGAAGAGGGCTTCACGCCTTGCGACGAATTCCTCAACGAACAACCCACTATCTACGACGAACTCGGACGCCCGTGGACACCGCGAAATTCAGGCACGTCGCGCGTAGGAGAGATGGTCGACATCAGATGGGCCCTTACAAACTCCAACAACTGGATTTCTGCCAGACTCATGAGCCAGCTGTCGCCGGCGCAACTCGTCAGAAACATGCACAACTTCGGCATAACCAACCATCTCGACCCCGTAATCTCACTGTGCCTCGGGCCGTGCGACGTGTCGGTAAAAGAGATGGTCACAGCCTATTCGGCATTCGCCAATAACGGAATGAGAGTCGACCCTATGTATGTAACAGCCATCGCCGACAACAACGGCAACATAATCAGCGAATTCGCTCCTCGCCACACTGAAGTGATCAGCAACGAGGCATATTATAAGATTCTGTCTATATTATTAAACGTCGTTGACGGAGGAACAGGCAACAGACTCCGCCGCGCCCCATACAATCTGACAGCGCAGACCGGAGGCAAGACCGGAACCACTAACTCCAACTCCGACGGCTGGTTCATGGGATTCACCCCGCAGCTGGTGTCAGGCACATGGGTCGGAGGCGACGAACGCTACATCCACTTCAACGGAATGGCCTTGGGCCAAGGAGCATCGATGGCACTGCCGATTTACGGAAAATTCATGTCGAAAGTGTACAACGACCCGACGTTGCCCTACAGCCAGGATGCAAAATTCAAATTCCCGGCAGGAATCGACCTATGCCATAAGGAATATTACGGCGAATTTGTCGACGAATCGCCCGACACCCAGGAAAGCATAGAAGGCGTGTTCGACTAATTTTTTTATTTGAGACAGACCAAATCACATAAAATTAATTACGGAATTATTTCCGTAATTAATTTTTAATTTATACATTTGCGAAAACGAACTATTAACCAAACTAATCAAATCAGTATCGGTATGCAGACACGTAAATTGAAAATCAGAGACCTCACCTTGCGTGACGGCCAGCAGTCTTTGTTCGCAACCCGTATGAACCAGGCATGTATCGACCGCCTGCTTCCTCTCTATGAAGACGCAGGATTCTACATCATGGAAGTATGGGGCGGCGCAGTACCCGATTCAGTTATGCGCTATCTTGACGAATCGCCTTGGGACCGCCTACGCATCATCAGCAAGGCAATGAAAGGCAAGTCGCTTCTTTCAGCACTCTCTCGCGGACGCAACCTCTTCGGCTACGTCCCCTACCCCGACACTGTGCTTGAAGGATTTTACAAAGAAGCCATCAAAAACGGACTGAACGTAATGCGTATTTTCGATGCGCTGAACGACCTCGACAATGTCAAGGAGTCCATACGCATGATCAACGAATTAGGAGGCATACCCGACGGAGCAGTCTGCTACACGGTAGACCCCAAAGACGAAGTCAATGAAAAGCCCAAAGGCTTCCTCTCAAAACTGTTCGGAAAGAAAGCGGAAGCTCCGGAAAAAATATTTACCGACGAATACTTTGTTGAAAAGGCCCGCGCCATGGAAGCCTATGGCGCCAAGATCATAACCCTCAAGGATATGGCCGGCCTTGTCAATCCGGCAAGAGTGGCAAGCATAATGCCTAAGCTCAAGAATGCGCTGACAGTTCCCGTGGACTTCCATACCCACTGTACTCCGGGTTACGGTCTGGCATCGTCGCTCATGGCCATACTCCACGGAGTAGACATCCTCGACACCAACATATGGTACTTCGGAGGAGGCTCGGCAGCTCCCGCCATTGAACTCATATATGTATTCTGCCAGAAGCTCGGAGTAGAGGTAGAAGCCAACATGGAAGCCGTAGGACGTATACGCAAGGAACTCAAGAATGTCCGCATGGAACTCAAGGCCTTCGACCTCGGCAAGAAATTCCCCAACGATTTCGACCCGCTGACCGACAAACTGCCCGCAGAAATCGACGCCCTGTTTGACAAGGCGATCGCAGAAGCCAAAGCCAACAACGAAGAGGCGCTGCTCGACGCCTGCCACGCCATCGAAGACTACTTCGGATTCCCGAAACCCAACCTGCTCGTCAAAGATGCGGAAGTGCCCGGCGGCATGTACTCCAACATGGTAGCCCAGCTTAAGGCCCTGCAGGCCGAAGACCTTCTCGATGACGCGATGAGACTGATTCCGAAGGTTAGACGCGATGCCGGACTTGTACCATTGGTAACCCCGACAAGCCAGATTGTAGGAAGCCAGGCCGTCAGCGTGGCACTCGACCGCAAGAAGGGCAATCCCGACTATTCGAACCCCTCCAACCAGTTCATTTCGCTCGTAAAAGGCGAATACGGACACACTCCGGTGCCCGTCACTGCCGAGTTCCGTGAAAAAATCACCGGAAGCCCGGTTGAGAAAGCTTATGACGTAACCAAATATAAGAAGCCCGAAAACCCCACCCTCGACGACATGGGCGGAGTAAAACTCGCTAAAAACGACGAAGAATACCTACTTCTGGAGCTCCTGCCATCAGTAGCAAACACTTTCCTACGCAAGCGTCGCTCAGAAGAATGGGAAAAGGCTTCGGAAGCAAACAAACCCAAGCAAGAAGCTGTAAAAGAAGAAGCGAAAGTCGAAGAGCCTATAACCGGCCCGACACTGGTGGCTCCGATGGGCGGACGTATTATAGCCGTCAACTTCAAGGCCGGCGACAAAGTCAAGAAGGGCGATACCATTCTGACTTACGAAGCCATGAAGATGGAGAACGACGTTCAGGCTGAACACGATGCAACCATCAAGCGCATATTTGTCAAACCGGACGAAGTTGTAGGTACCGAAGCCGTTTTGGTAGAATTCGAGTAACAATTTTACTCTAAAGTTTTGTCAGATAAACTAAAATTCGTAAATTTGCACGCCATTACAGATTGTCGCCTTACCAGCGTAATTTAGTAAATCTGAACAACAACAAATATAAAAACTATAAAAACGATGAAACAAGACATCCATCCTTCTAACTACCGCGAAGTAGTGTTCAAAGATATGTCGAACGACGAAATCTTCATCACTCGTTCGACCGTAGCCTCAAAAGAGACTATCGAAGTTGATGGCGTTACTTATCCTTTGGTAAAGCTTGAAATCACAAGCTCTTCACACCCGTTCTTTACCGGCAAGCAGAAGCTCGTCGACACCGCAGGACGTGTGGACAAGTTCATGAGCCGCTACGGCAACCGCAAGAAAAAGTAATCGGTCTTGCAAACCGTTTCAACCCATACAGGCAAAGGCATCCGAATCCGGATGCCTTTGTTATTTCTATTCGCGCCCAATCTATTCTGCGAAACTTTTATAGCCTAAATAGTTCAAAAATTCCATAAAATGTGTACTTTTGTACAATTCATCATTTCAACAATTCATTATGGGCAGATACGAACGCACATTCGGACTGATAGGTTATCCATTAACCCACTCGTTTTCTCAAAACTTCTTCAACCAGAAGTTTGAAGCGGAAAACATAAGCGCGCAATACCTTAACTTTGAAATACCGGACATTGGCGATTTAATGGAAGTAGTGGCCGAATACCCTAACCTTTCCGGGTTAAACGTAACGATTCCCTACAAGGAGCAAGTGCTGCCATATCTTGACGAAATAGACGAAGACGCAAAAAAAATCGGGGCTGTCAATGTCATTAAATTCATCCGGAAAAAAGACTCTCTCAAATTCAAGGGGTATAATTCTGACATAATCGGGTTCTGCGATTCAATAAAGCCTCTTTTGACACCACAACGCAAAAAAGCGCTGATATTAGGTACCGGCGGTGCTGCAAAAGCCGTCAGGCAGGGCCTGCTGAACCTCGGAGTAGAGCCTACTTACGTTTCCCGGACAAGGCGAGAAGGCGTCATCACCTACGAAGACCTTACACCCGAAATTATGGCGGAACATAAAGTCATTGTAAACACCACCCCGCTTGGCATGTATCCTCATATCGACGAATGTCCGGACATATTATATTCCGAACTGACACCCCAGCACCTTTGCTATGACCTGCTTTATAATCCGGATGTAACACTGTTCATGAAACGTGCACGCGAACACGGAGCACAAGTAAAGAATGGATTAGAAATGCTATTGCTGCAGGCATTCGTCTCCTGGAACATCTGGAACGAATAGCAAAGAGTCCCCCTCTCACTCATACACATGCGCCCTCCACTCTCCTATGTCCCCCTGTTGCCGTGGACAATACTTGTTGTCGCCGTCATAATCACCCTTAAGTTCCTTGGATTTTATACACCGGACACACCTGCTCTATTTAAAGGCAAAACGGCATACCAGGGAATAGTGACCGACATTACTGAATCAGACAGCGGACAAAAAGTAACAGCCGAATTTCAAGACTCCCTGAACCGGCCATTCCTGGCCTTACTTACAATCGCCTCATTTGACCACCGGATAGAACTTGGCGACAGCATAATTGCCAACGCGATACTTTCCCTGCCGAAACGCGACGATTCCTATCCGGACGCATTCGACTATCAAAAACACCTGCAAGACAAAGGAATTTCAGCCGTGGGCTACGTTCCCGCGTCAAGCTTCTCAATAAAATCGAAGAGCACATCATCGCTGACACAAGTCCGGCGATGGCAACAACGCGCCGTAGTGTTATTGAAAAGGAGCAGACTATCGGAAGGAAGCGCCAACTTTCTCGTAACAGCACTGCTCGGCGACACAACGTCGATGCCGGAGGATGTCAGAAATGTATTTTCCGGAGCCGGACAGGCCCATATTCTGGCTCTAAGCGGAATGCATGTCGGAATCATCACCATGGCTATACTCGTCATGTTGTTACCCCTCACCATACTAAGACTCCGACGCGCCAGACTGACAGCCACTATAATAATCCTTTGGGCCTATGCCGTATTCACAGGCTTGTCTCCGTCCGTTGTAAGAGCCGTCATTATGGCTACATGCATATCCGGAGGCTACATCCTGCAACGGCATCATGTATCGTTCAATTCCCTACTAATGGCCGCAATCCTGATACTCGCAGTATCGCCCACACAATTGTTCGACATCGGATTTCAAATGTCATTCGTCTCTGTAGCGTGCATATTGCTGTTCATGCCTGCAATTCAAAGTAGAATAAACCGCAAAAACAGAATTGTTTACCATCTATCCACAGCACTGTCTTTAACGTTGTGCGCCACGTTAGGATGCGGAATCATAACAGCCTACTACTTCCATACTTTCCCGCTATACTTTCTGCCGGCCAATCTTCCTCTGATGATAATATTACCTCCGCTGATGGGCGGTGGCACACTATTGCTTATATTGGAGCATACCGGATATGACCCCTCATGGTTATGCCTGACGATAGACAGCATCTACAATTTAGCATACGGTTATGCAGAATGGATCAGCCGGCTCCCTAATGCTATTATCAGAAATATATATCCACCTCAATCAATTTTCATTCCTTACTACGCATCCGTCCTATTACTCGCCCTCAGCCTATGGATCAGGAAGAAATGGGCATGGATTTCCTTATCCGCAACAGTGTCATTGATTGTCATAATACCTCTGGCGGTCACTGCAGAGAGTCCGGCAAGCGAATATTTCATTCCAAGGGACTACCGGAATGTCTCAATAGTCCATTACGACGGCAATGAAGCAATCCTGATAGCACTGTCATCACCGTTAAGGGCCAAAGATTTACTCAATGAAAGCAACGCCAAATACAGAGATTTCTTAGGACGAAGAAATCTCGATTCAATATATCTTTTTGACTACACAGCCACGAAACCGGGCATTATACGAAATTACAACCATGTAAAGATAAACGAAACCTCATACATATTCATTGATTCCGACTCATTGCCGGATGCCCAGGCTGGCAATCGCGTCAACTACGCCGTAATATGCAACGGCTTCAAGGGCAACATACTTGACATTCCGGGTGCCGTTTCGCCCGACACCATACTGTTGAGTGCAAACTTAAATGCCAGGAGACACAACAGATACGAGGATTCCCTGCAAGTCCACAATATACCGTACCGCTCTCTACGGCATTCTACACACCACGTAAAGAACCTTTAGCCGATTTTCAAATACGTAAAGCCATTTTCCAGCACCTCGTCGCGGTCGAATATGTTACGTCCGTCGACAATCACAGGACGCTCCTCCCCATCGGCAGAAGGCTGTGGACGCATGACCCTCTTCAACACCTGCCATGACGGCACTCGGAACTGCTTCCATTCCGTAATCAACGCCAAAGCATCCGCATCCATCACCGCATCATACATATCCTTGCAATAAACGACGCAGTCGCCTATTCGACGACGACATTCTTCCATTGCCACGGGATCATATACCTTAACAGTAGCGCCTGCCTCCAAAAGCCGGTTTATCACGACCAATGCAGGAGCCTCTCGCATATCGTCCGTCTCAGGCTTGAATGCCAGGCCCCAGAGCGCGACAGTCTTTCCGCGAAGTTCTCCAAGAGCACTTTTAAGCTTCTTAACCACTATCTCCTTCTGACGCTCATTGACAGCCTCAACAGCCTCAATCACCCCCATCACATATCCATGTTCACGTCCGGTATGAGCCAATGCCTTTACATCTTTGGGGAAACACGAGCCTCCATAGCCGCATCCGGCATAAAGAAATTTAGAGCCGATACGCGCATCAGTTCCTATGCCCTTTCTGACCATATCTACGTCGGCACCTACAAGATCGCACAAGTTTGCGATGTCGTTCATAAACGATATTCTGGTAGCCAACATTGCATTTGCCGCATATTTTGTCATTTCGGCCGACGGAATGTCCATGAAATACACACGGAAGTTATTTGTAAGGAAAGGCCGGTAAAGCTTCGTCATCACTTTTCTTGCCCTGTCCGACTCGACTCCAACCACAACCCTGTCAGGCGACATAAAATCCTTGATTGCAGCCCCCTCCTTTAAGAATTCCGGATTCGACGCCACCTCAAACGGCACGTCGACACCACGCCTGGTGAGCTCTTCGGCAATAACTGATTTTACCTTTTCGGCCGTCCCTACCGGAACAGTCGATTTCGTGACCAAAATCGTATACTTGTTTATATGACGGCCAAAGTTTCTGGCAACATCAAGTACATACCTCAAATCGGCAGACCCGTCTTCATCAGGAGGAGTGCCCACAGCGGAAAATACGACTTCAACGTCGTCAAGCACCTCCGTCAAATCCGTTTTAAAGTGAAGACGTCCGGCTTCGACATTACGTCCGACCAAATCGGCAAGCCCGGGTTCATAAATAGGAATCTCTCCGCGCAACAGACGATTAATCTTGGCTTCGTCAATGTCGACACATGTCACATCAATTCCCATCTCAGAAAAGCAGGCACCCGAAACGAGTCCCACATATCCGGTCCCGACAACAGCTATTTTCATCGATTCACATTAAATCAATTAATCTCTATTTTGAATCTTCCGAAGCCACATTCAACTCCTTATCATACTTTTCATAAATAGAGTTTTTCGACTTAAATTCCGGAACCGTCTGCTTCATCAACCGTACCATAGCCGGGATTTCTACAGCCCTGGACAATTCTTCAAGATTATCAACCGCCGACATAGCATCAGACAGTGAGTATTCACGAACCTTTGCGATTCTTATTCTATTATGATCCGTAGGTATGGTATTCTCCGTATTTGACAGAACTTCCTCATATAATTTTTCACCGGGGCGCAAACCGGTGTATTCAATCTTAATATCCTGATTAGGGACAAAACCTGCCAGTTCAATCATTCTTCGTGCCAGCGAAGCAATTTTAACAGACTCTCCCATATCGAATACAAAAATCTGATTGCCGGTAGTCATTGTCGCAGCCTCCATTACCAAACGACAAGCTTCCGGTATGGTCATAAAGAATCTTGTTATTTCAGGATGCGTAACGGTTACCGGACCTCCCTTAGCTATCTGTTCCCGGAAACGAGGTATTACAGAACCATTCGATCCAAGCACATTTCCAAACCGTGTCGTAACAAATCTCGTATTACCTTTCTTTTCACCGGAAGCAAGCGCAAGGCCAAGCGACTGAACATATATTTCAGCCAGACGTTTTGTACATCCCATTATATTGGTGGGATTAACAGCCTTGTCCGTCGATATCATAACCATTTTTTCAGCACCATATTCAAGGCACTTATCCGCTACATTGCGTGAACCAGCCACATTTACCAACACGGCCTCGCAAGGGTTCTCCTCCATCAACGGCACATGCTTATAAGCCGCCGCGTGGAACACGACCTGCGGATTATATTTACGGAACACAAAATCAAGACGGGCAGGAATACGGACATCACCTATGACCGGAACAAAATCAAGGTCTGGGTAACGCTCTTCAAACTCCAGTCGAACATTGTGCATAGGCGTTTCAGCGTTGTCAAACATAACAAGTTTTCCAATACCGAAACCGGCTAACTGGCGACACAATTCCGAGCCAATGGATCCGGCCGCACCTGTTACAAGTATCGTCTTACCACGAAATTCAGCGCGAATTTCTTCCATTGAAATCTTAATTTCATCACGGCCCAATAAGTCTTCGATTTTTATCTCTCTGACCCCGTTCTTCATAACGCGGCCATCTATTATCTCATCTATCGGAGGTGCAATAAGAGCCTTCATTCCATTGTCTACGGCATATTTCACAAGACGCTCCTGCTCAATGCGAGCCTCTTCCTCCTTAGCAAACAGCACTGCCGAAATATCTCGTCCCGTATTTAGCGACCTCAAGTCTTCCAGTTTATCGAAATAGAACACAGGACAACCGGATATAGTATTGTTTAAAGTACCACCCGGTGAAAGAAAGCCAACAACATCGTAGTGCGGAGACTGAGACAAACGTTTCACCAAAGCTACGGACTTATCGCCGGTTCCGTAAACGAGAACATGCTGAACATTCTGACGTCTTCTTATATTGCTTTTTATCCTGTCGTACATTACAACCATTATGACGCGCACAAATATCAACGCCGTGATAGTCAATGCCATGTCAAGTATAAGCAATGACAAATCCGTCAATACCCCCATTTCTCTCAACTTACCCAACCATGGCAAAACCATCAGCAAAACCGACAGCAAAACTTCCTTTGACACCACGGCAGATAAAAGCAAGCCAATCTCTCTAAGAGTCGTGTGGCGAATGACGATGCGGTATGTATGAAGCAAATAAAAGCTTATTGCAGACACTACAACAGAACCGCCAAGCCAGACAATCGGCAACGATGCAGATACAAACAGATTTTTATCATGCAACGAAAACAATGCTAATGCAATCGCACTTGCAATAAACGACACCGCCAAATCGATACATAAAATCGCCCAGGAATTTAAATAACGCGCCAAAAATGGCCTCAGGCTTTCAAATTTCATAATGCTTATAAATAATATTTCTGAACCAAGTAATTTTTTAGATTCCTTAACTGCAAAGATATAAAATCTCCCGGTATTATACAAACTTGTTACAACCTTATTTGCCCAATCAAATTTGGCAAAGCCGATTTTAAAACAAAATCAGCACAACAACAACAACAACAACAACAACAACAACAACAACAACAACAGGCATTAATTCAAAAGCGGGAATGCTTACGATAAACCATACCCGCTTTTCGTGATCCGGTTGGGATTCGAACCCAAGACCCACAGCTTAGAAGGCTGTTGCTCTATCCAGCTGAGCTACCGGACCTCACCTTAATTTTGTGCAAAGTTAGTGTTTTTTGCCATACCTGACAAATATTTTTCTCAAGTAATCGGATTTACGTCAATTGTCGCCGTCTATCCGAGTCGTTCGAGCACCTGACGGATTTTCTCATAAGTGGTTATTCTGGTCGGGACGAGAGGCAAGCGCAACTCATTTTCGATATAACCCATCGCATGCAACAGACATTTCACCCCAGCCGGATTACCATCGACAAACAGCAGACTGAACAGCTCCGTAAACCGGTGGTGAATCATTAGCGCACGAGTATAGTCGCCCTCAAGAGCAAGGCGCACCATCCTTGAAAACTCACGCGGGAACGCATTGCCTATTACAGATATCACACCTACCGCCCCCAACGTTATCAGAGGATAGGTGATGCCGTCGTCGCCGGATATGACCATAAAGTCTTCCGGTTTATTCTTTATTATATCATCTATTTGCGAAAAATTGCCCGATGCTTCTTTTATACCTATGATATTGTCAAAATCACGAGCCAGACGCAACGTGGTTTCTGCCGTCATGTTTACCCCGGTACGGCCAGGAACATTGTATAATATTATAGGCAACGGAGAAGCTTCAGATAGAGCCTTGTAATGCTGATATATGCCCTCCTGCGACGGCTTGTTATAATAAGGCACCACCGACAGCACGGCACTATATGCCGATAAGTCCTCAGATTTCAGTTGCTCCACGAGTGCGAGTGTATTATTGCCGCCGATACCGACCACCAAAGGCACACGTCCGGCGACACGTTCTACAACGAACTTCTTAACGGCATCCTTTTCCTCAGCGTTGAGCGTAGCCGTTTCAGCAGTAGTGCCAAGCACAACAAGAAAGTCTACACCATTTTTCACCTGATATTCAAGCAAGCGCGCAAGAGCATTAAAATCAATCGATTTATCATGCTTAAACGGAGTGATTAGCGCCACTCCCATTCCTTTTAAACAAATACGCGACATAAAATATGTTGTGGATGTTTTTGTTATTGCAAAGTTATGTATATTCCCTCTTTTTTACAACACTTGCCAATATTTTTAAGTTCGGAAAGCGAGTCATTCACTTTTTACATCACCTTTGCCATATTAAACTACTAATCAAGATGGATGCAAGAATGATTCATACTAACCGGAACCGCAACTGAAATACTTGCGAAGCAAAGGCCTGCACTATTAGACATCACGACCCAAACACAACAGAAAGGCCGGACTGCTTTTTCTGAAGTGACCCCAAAAGTTTTGTGTCTAACTTTTGGGGTGCAGTTCATTTCAGTCCGGCCTTATATTTAGAAACTGTCTAAACTCTTCAATTATTTTCCGGCCACAGGAGGCACGGGCGGTATGTTAGGTTTTTCGTCTGACTGCTTTACATCGGAGGCTACATCTACGGCATCGACATCCTCCACACCGGCCTCGGATTCAGCCTCGCCATTACCTGCCGGAGCCTCAGGCAACTGCTTGCCCTGCTCCTTGCGGCTTGCAAAAATCTCATCTGTACGCGAAACCCAAGGACGCTTACCGAATATATGCTCTACATCTTCCGTAAAGATGACTTCTCGAGCTATCAGAACTTCGGCCAACTGCTTATGACCTTCGGCATGCTCGGTCAGAATCTTCTTGGCGCGTTCATACTGTTCATTGATTATTCGCGACACTTCCGCATCGATGTCCTTGGCGCGTTCCTCACTGTAAGGCTTCGAGAAGCCATATTCCTGACCGGTCGAATCGTAATAGCTCAGATTCGGCAACCTGTCGCTCATTCCGTAATAAACCACCATGGCATAGGCAAGCTTGGTCACTCGCTCAAGGTCGTTGGCGGCACCGGTCGATATCCGTCCCAGGAACAGCTCCTCGGCGGCACGTCCGCCCAATGTGGCGCACATTTCGTCGAGCAACGCCTGCGACGGCGTAATCTGACGTTCTTCCGGCAGATACCAGGCCGCGCCGAGAGCCTTGCCTCGCGGCACTATGGTCACTTTAATCAGCGGAGACGCATAACGCAGATGCCAAGATATAGTGGCATGTCCAGCCTCATGCACGGCTATGGCATGTTTCTCTTCATCCGTAGTGATTTTCGAGCGCTTCTCAAGACCGCCGATTATTCTGTCGACGGCATTGTTGAAGTCCTCCTTAGTCACGGCTTTCTTGTTGCCTCTCGCCGCAATAAGCGCGGCCTCGTTACAAACATTGGCTATGTCAGCACCAGAAAAGCCCGGTGTCTGACGGGCGAGAGTCTCCACATCAAGAGATTCATCGGTCTTTATGTTGCGCAGATGCACATTAAAGATAGCCACACGGTCGTTGAGGTCCGGAAGGTCGACATATATCTGGCGGTCGAAACGTCCGGCACGCATCAATGCCTTGTCAAGAATGTCGGCACGGTTAGTAGCCGCAAGTATGATCACGCCGGAGTTAGAGCCGAAACCGTCCATTTCAGTAAGCAACTGATTCAAGGTGTTTTCGCGCTCATCATTGGCACCCATATTCGGATTACGGCCACGTGCACGTCCAACAGCGTCAATTTCATCGATGAACACAATGCATGGAGCCTTCTCCTTGGCCTGGCGGAACAAGTCGCGCACACGCGAAGCACCCACGCCGACAAACATCTCCACGAAGTCAGAACCCGACATCGAGAAGAAAGGCACATTGGCCTCTCCGGCCACAGCTTTAGCAAGCAAAGTCTTTCCGGTTCCGGGAGGGCCCACCAACAATGCGCCCTTAGGAATTTTACCACCCAGATCGGTATATCGCTGCGGATTCTTAAGGAATTCCACGATTTCCTCTATTTCAGTCTTTGCCTCCGAAAGTCCGGCCACGTCCTTGAATGTAACCTGTATCGGGCCGTCCTTGTCAAATATCTTGGCTTTGGACTTACCGACGCTAAACACGCCTCCGCCTCCGCCGTCCTTATTGGACATTCTGCGGAAAGCAAATATCCAGAACGCGATAATCAGGATTATCGGGCCAAACGACCACAACAGAGCCGAAAAGTCGCTTCCTTTCTCAAATTTGACATCGCCGTTAAAAACCCCTTCCGCCTTCCACTGCTCAATCTTATCCTGAAGCTTGTCGGCACTCGGTATGTCGGTCAGCAATTTGGCCTCCTGACCCGAACCTTGGGTGAATTGGCTACGATGAAAAATAGTAGAGGCTACGGAATCGGCCAGATAAGCCTCTGCCTGGTTTTTATTGGTAAAAACGACTATTCGCTCTACCCCTCCGTCAAGCACCCGCTTCTCAAAGTCGGAGTAACTGACCTCTTTGGTTATAGAATTATCGTCCAGATAAAACAGCCCTGCAAGAAATATACCAATGATGGCATACATCCAGTACATGCTGAATTTTATGGTTCTTTTCTTCGGTTTTTGTTCCATGTTCTTTTACGGAATAGGATGTATATAGGTATATTTAATCCAAATCTGGAATCTCGGTTATGTTGGCGTCGCTCCACAATTCTTCAAGATTGTAGTATTCACGCACCTCGGGGAGGAATATATGGACAAATATATCGCCATAATCAATGACTATCCATTGAGAATTCTGATAACCGTCATAGTTATAAGGTTTTATGCCGCTATGCTCCTGCACATATTCCCGTACACAGTCGGCAATGGCCGCCACCTGCATGGTCGACGAACCCTGGCAAATAACAAAGCCTGAAGCCGCTGCACCTTCTATATCGTTCAGGCCCACAACTGTAATCTGCTTTCCCTTACGTTCTTGAATTCCCTCGATTATCAGTTTTAAAATATCAGTTTTTTCGCTCATTATTAAGTTTAAATGTAGTCTAATAAAACACAAAGATAATGCAATTACTTTAAATATTTTTATTAATCAGTGTTAATAAAAATACAACAACCTGCAGGCCGTTAAAGTTGTCTACTCATATCGGATTGAGGTGGCCGGAGAAATTTTCGACACCAGCTGACCGGGAATAAGAAGCATGGCCCACGACAGCATAAACACTCCGACATTCAGCGCGAGTATATACCACCAGTTGATTTCCACCGGAACATAGCTCAGATAATAGGCCTCGGGCGACAATGGGATGAAGTGCAGATGCTTCTGAAGCAACATGATGCCGAGCCCGACCACATTGCCGACAAGCATACCGGCCAACACCATCTTCTGAGCCAAGAATATGAATATCTTTCGTATACTTCCGTTTACGGCACCCAAAGCTTTAAGAATGCCGATCATGTTGATGCGTTCGAGGATTATTATGAACAGGCTCGAAATCAGAGTGAACCCGGACACAAGCCCCATCAGAACCAGAATCACCACTACATTGGTATCAAGAAGCGAAAGCCAGTTAAAATACATCATTCCCGACGAATTTACCGTAGAAAGGCGGTAAACGCCATCAAGTCGACCGTCATACACGCCCTTCATCATGGCATTCTGAAGCGACAGAGCCGGGCGGTCAATGTCGGAAGTGTCGTGCAGATACAGCTCCACCTTATTGCACGCAAGACTGTCAAGCGAATTCAATCCCTGTGTCAAGGCAAGCGAACCGTAGGCATAAACCTTATCGTAGTCGCTAAAATGCGTATCATATATGGCCGCCACATCCAGCCGCCTTGCCCTCACCGAATTACCGGTAAAAAAGTAGGCAAAGACCCGGTCATCTACGTTAAGTCCGAGCGCATCGGCCGTATTGCGCGACACTACTATCCGGTTTTTAGACTCCTCTTCGGTATAGTCAGGCATACAGCCTTCCACGATATTATCGGCGATAAAGTCCCGGCTTCCGCCCTCACGGACTCCCCTGACAACGATTCCTTCAAAATCATTATCAGTCTTAAGAATGCCCGGCTGATCCAACACCAGCGACTTGCCCCCGAACAATCCGGTCTCATCGACAAGATTGCATAGTTCAGGAGTAAACTCTATAAAGTTGAACTCATCCGTGGCGCCGTCAAGATGCCCGGGTATGATGCTGACGTGGGCATCAAACCCCATCACCTTGTTACGAATCTCGTGCTTAAATCCAAGAACTATGCACAGCGATGCGGTCATCACCATCAGCGACAGTGCGATGCCGGCCACGGCAATGACAATGCTCGGAGAGAGCCCGCGCTCGTCGGTGCGCAGCCTCAGCCTCCTTGCTATCATAAGTTCATAGTTCATCTCGTCTGGCTATCAGCTTTCACACATAAGATTGATACGCCCCGGATAAGCTTTCAATGCTTCGCGGAGCACACGCATAGCCTTTCCAAGTTCTTCCTTATTGAGCACATACGCCATACGCACTTCATTCCTGCCCATGCCGGGTGTGGTATAGAATCCTGACGCCGGAGCCATAAATACGGTCTGACCCTCGAATTCAAACTCTTCAAGACACCATTCGCAGAATTTGTCGGCATCGTCCACCGGGAGCTTTACTACCGTGTAGAACGCCCCCATAGGTATCGGCGAATAGCATCCTGGAATCTTGTTAAGCTCGTCTATCAGAAACTTTCTGCGCTCGACATATTCATTATATGTAGCCAGCATATATTCGGCAGGAGCGTCAATAGAGGCTTCGGCCACTATCTGTCCCAGCAATGGAGGACTCAGGCGCGCCTGACAGAACTTCATTACATTTTTCTTCAGCTCGGCATGCTTCGTTATCAGTGCGCCGATTCGTATGCCGCATTCATTGTAGCGCTTCGACACGGAGTCGATGAGCACTACCTGCTCCTCTATGCCCGGTAGATGAAATGCAGATATGTAGGGTGCCCCGGTATAGCAGAATTCACGGTAAACCTCGTCGGAAAACAGAAACAGGTCATACTTCTTCACCAGGTCGCGAAGCTGGAGCATCTCCTTCATCGTATATAGATAACCTGTCGGATTGTTAGGATTGCAGATCAGTATGCCTTTCGTGCGTGGTGTTATCAGCTCCTCGAACTTCTCTACGGGAGGAAGTGCAAAGCCCTCGTCGATGCTCGACGGCACGGTCACGATCTTTGCACCGGCCGATATTGCAAATGCCATATAGTTGGCATACGCAGGCTCCGGAACGATGATTTCATCGCCCGGATCAAGACACGCCATGAACGAGAACAGAACGGCTTCCGATCCGCCGGTGGTCACAATGATGTCGTCTACATCGACGTCGATATTATATTTCTTGTAATATTCCTTTAGCTTTTTGCGCAACGAGAGCAAACCGTCCGAAGGGCTGTATTCAAGCACCTTGCGGTCTATATGCTTCAATGCTTCAAGCCCCTCTTCCGGGGTGGGCACGTCGGGCTGACCGATATTCAGATGATAGACCTTAATTCCCTTGGCTTTAGCCTTGTTGGCCAGAGGCACAAGACGACGAATCGGGGATGCCGGCATTATTTCCCCGCGTTGAGATACATTTGGCATACTTTTTTATAATGATTACTTTTCGTAATTCCTTTTTTGCAGTTAATGTCCTTATTTTGATTTGAAGTTGCAAATATACGGAAGTTCCGTCAATATTCATCAACATCTGTATCAATAACTCTCCAGAATACCCGAATGTTCAATTACATTTATCTGTTATTTGTCTATGAATGCCGAACATCTTAGCATCGTGAAACATTATAATTATATAATGTATCAATATGAAGACCGGACTTATTCATTTTCGCGGATTATTTAGCATTTACCTTGGGATTGCCTCGTCAATAATGCTTTTCATAGGACTGTATCAGCTACTGACCGACACTGGTTCACAGTCCGGACCGGTATGCGAGATATTGTTGATATTGGGAGCGCTGGCTATTTCCATAACCATATTCATTCCCAGCAGAAATCCATTCAGATCCGACCATTACGCCATCTGGTACACGATATACAACTTAATAATGTCTGTCTTTACAGTTTTTACCGGATTTCAGATTCTGACCGTGTTTATCGTGGACACCACAGCAGTCAAAACAATCTCGACTGTGATGTGCATTTACAATATATTTTACCTGATTTTCCAACTCGGTGCTTCAAAGCACCTAAAAGCCAATGATTAAAACGATGAAAAGACCCGTATTCAAAATCGCCGGCTGGAAAAAATACGCAGCCTTTACCATTGCCGTAGCAATGCTGTTTGCCAATGTAGTCATGCCGTCGCGCTACTACATTGAGGTCAACTCTGTATGCATCCTTGCATTGATTGCGTTCTTCGCCCCTATGATTCCGCAGGCATTCCGTCAAGGATGCCGGCAATATGCCTACACCCTCATCGCTCTCGTTTCGGTCATGGCCGTGCCCCTCATCGGCACTCTCCTGCTCTACCTCCACCATGCCAACATGCTATAAGGATTGTCGGACCATTGAGTTGGCAGATTATGAAACAGAGCATTTGGTTCAATTTACGCTTGATTCTTATTGGCTAAGTCACAAAACGGTTACGAAATATCCAAATTTTCGGAGCCTCCGGGGCCTCTGAGGGCGAATATGCGTTATGGGACTGATTTTAAGAAGCTATTCCAACAGTTGTCTATCGCTATCGCCACTTTCGAGCACGCTCATCTGATGAATAGCGATTAGATTGAGCTTTATCAGACGTTCCTGTTGCGGCATCCCCTGTTCGATAAACACGGCGCTGAGATTCTCCATATTGGAAAGGCAGATAAGTTCATTTATCGAGGCGTAATCGCGGATATTGCCTTTGAGGTCAGGATTGGCATCGCGCCATTGTTTTGCCGTCATCCCGAACATAGCAACATTCAGCACATCGGCTTCATTGGCGTAAATGATACTTGCCTGGACCTTGGTAATCTCGGCAGGTATGAGATTATGCTTAATGGCATCGGCGTGGATTCGATAGTTTATCTTGGACAGCTCACGCTTCGCGGACCAGCCGATTAGTTTCTGCTCCTCTTCTTTTAGGCGCTGAAACTCCTCAATCAGATATAATTTGAAAGGGACGCTGATAGCAGAGCCGAATTCAAAAGCTATGTCCTTGTGGGCATACGTGCCACCATATCGGCCTTTCTTTACAATTATTCCTATCGCATTAGTCTTTTCTACCCACTCGGATGCACTCAATACAAACGATGGTAATCCTGCACTCATTCTAAAGTGGTCAAATTCGACCACTTTGAAATTTTGATTATGTATGATTTCCCATGTCCCAAGGAACTCAATTGTATATCGTGTCCTTATCCAGTTTTTTATCACATCGGCGGCTCTGCCGTCTCCGTCCTTTGCCGATGCCATGTCAGTGAGGGAGATATAATCCTGTCCCTCGACCCTAAGAACTGTTATGTCGGTATTTTGAACAATAATTTTAGCCATAAACGGAATTTGATGTTTTAAGAATGAATAAACAGCACGACCTTTACAGTGTTGAATCCCGGTAGCCCCTGTATATCAAACTATCGGGCTTTGTTTTCATTGCAAAGTTAATTATTTTCATTAGATTGGGCAACATTGAGAAAAAGGATACCGGATGTCCCTCCCGATGCCCGGCTACTCTAATCCATCACAACAGCAACAAAACTTTTAATGCGGAAATTTATTTTGAGTAAAAAAAATTATGGAACGTAGAACAAAAAAACACTTGCTAACGTTTATAAAACATATTTAAACAAATAATGATAAAACATGAACAATAAAATCTACTCCCAATTCCTTATTTCCAGTTTCATTACGTTACTGTTTGTTGCCTCTTCATGCTCTTCTGAAGAGGCATTGGACAAAAGTCCAAAATCAGTGGCATCATCAACCATGTATGAATCCTACAGAGAACTAATTAGACAATCATTCATGGACACATACAAGCCTTTATCGAAAGCAGACCACAAAGAGATTAACAATAAGAGAGTCGGAGATTTTTTAGTAGAAATTATTACGGAATATAGTAATGAACAACTGGATTCATTGCTATACTCACCATCTGGCTCAAGATTAACGGGTGAATCGATGGACTACATTGAGTACATCGGTGAGATTGCCCAAAGAACATCCATAGAAGAGGCAGAAGATTATGATGCTTTTTTTGATTCATATTATAGCAATCCTTTTAGTGCGAAGACAAATTTAAACAATTTTATTACTGGCAAACCAGAATCAATTCAAAGTATGTATATTGCGACAATTGCATATTTAGACGAAGTTGCTCTGCCTATGATTGAAAGTACGGAAATTAAATTCTCTTATTGTGAAGAGAAAATGGTACAAGAGCTGTTCTTATCATATGACCCTGTCGGACTCGCATTACAAGTGCTTGAAGCACTATCTGACGATGTTCTTATAGAAGCAGCCGGAATTGTTTACGACTTGGACTCTCTTAAGAGAGCTGTTGACAATTATTTACGATGCAAAGGGAGACATTAATAACACTAAAACAACGAGTAATAGCATTCAAGTCATATTACAGGAGATTAAATTTGTATCTGCGTAGATTATGAAACAGAGCATTTGGTTCTATACCGGCATTATAATCATTTCCGTAGCCGTCCTAACTTCAGCTTTACTTGGATATGTATCAATTTTATATTTGTCCGGGAAAGACCTGCAATGGGCAACAATAACGTTGCTTGTGCTATCTTCCATACTGTTCACCGGCACTGTTTTTATACTAAAACATACTACATTCGATTCTGAACGATACTTGTTTTATGCACATGTAGTGTGCTTTGCAATCTTTGGAATCAGCATATTTATAGGTATTCAGATGATAATGGGCTTTATGGAAACCAACAGCGCAAAAATTGCGACAGTCGTCGCACTGCTATGCGACATACCTTTGTTTATTGGAGCCTTATCTTTATATCGCCACATAACAAACGAGCTATCTGCTCTATCAATAACTCCGTACTATCTGTCATCCTTCAATATATTCATATTGATTACGACAATATTATGCTCTCTTCAGATTGTCGATATGTACAGTCCGTTTCTTAAGGGCGAAGCTGATCTTCCTTCATTCATAGGTTCCATGACCGTTGCAGAAGTGATTCTACTGATTACCCCAATTGCACGAATTTACCTCAATGACAAGAACGAACATGTCGATTATAATGCCCGCGTTCAGTCTTACGGCATAAAGAATATCTTATTGTATTGGGGACTGATTCAATGTTTGGTATGCGCAGTTGTTTATTTTCAATCAACATATGACTTCCTTCCGGACAAAATCTGGAGACCTCTCGCTGTAGTGTTTGCAATATATATCTTGACATTTTCAGCATTGTTATTTTCGAGAAAGATGGTGGTCAAGTTTGACAAATCCTTATAAGAAAAACAGGATGAAGGTTCGCATGGCGATGCCCTCATCCTATTCTTATTCTGTAACGGTAACGATTATTTTTCAGTCTTCTCTACTGGCGCGTTTTTCAGCCAACAGTCGAGCCAGCGGAAGAAGACGCGCTGCCACAGAACGGCATTCTGCGGTTTGAGAATCCAGTGGTTCTCGTCGGGGAAGACGAGCATTTCGGCAGGCACTCCGCGCAGACGTGCGGCATTGAACGCCGACATGCCCTGCGAAGCGAGGATGCGGAAGTCGAATTCGCCGTGGGTAATGAGAATCGGAGTGTCCCACTTGTCGACAAAGCGGTGCGGCGAATTGGCGAATGAACGTTGTGCCACAGGATTTGACTTGTCCCAGAACGGACCGCCAAGGTCCCAGTTGGCAAACCACATTTCTTCAGTTTCGAGATATTGGGCCTCGGTGTTGAAGATGCCGGCATGCGCTATCAGACAAGCGAAACGCTTGTCATGGTTGCCGGCGAGCCAATATACCGAGAAGCCTCCGTAGCTTGCACCGACAGCACCGATACGCTTTTCATCGATGTATGGCTTAACCTTCATGTAGTCTACAGCGCTGAGGTAGTCCTTCATGTTCTGGCCTCCGTAGTCGCCCGAAATCTGGGCGTTCCATTCGGTGCCGAATCCCGGCAGACCGCGACGGTTGGGAGCAATGATGACGTAGCCTTCCGATGCCATCAAGGCAAAGTTCCAGCGGTAGCTCCAGAACTGGCTGACAGCCTGCTGCGGGCCTCCTTGGCAATACAGTATGGCGGGATATTTTTTAGTCTCGTCGAAGTTGGGCGGAAGAATCACCCATGTGAGCATCTCCTTGCCGTCGGTGGTGGGCACCATCACCTTTTCTACGCGCGGCATGGTCACCTGGTCAAGAAGGTCCTTGTTGACAAAGCTGAGCTGAGCCACCTCGCCGTTCTTGACGGAATAAATCTCGTTGGGCGCAATCATCGAATGATGCATTGTTATAAGGGTCTCCTCGTCGACCGGAGCGAGAGCGGCATAGTCGACAGTGCCGTCGGCCACTGTCTTGACCTCCTTGGTGGCGACGTCGATGCTGAACACCGGGGTCACTCCATGATATGGGGCCAGAAAATATATCGAACGTCCCGAAGGATTCCAGGCGATAGCGTCGGCCGTATAGTCCCAGTCGGTTGTGAGGTCGGTCTTTGCACCGGTGGCCATGTCCATGACGAAAATACGGTTTTTGTCGCTCTCATAGCCGTCATGCTCCATGCTGAGCCATGCCACGTACTTGCCGTCGGGCGAGAAGGCCGGATTGGTGTCGTAGCCCATCATGCCTTCGGTAAGGTTGCGGGTGGTCTTGTCGGCGAGGTTGTAGAGGTAAAGGTCGGAGTTGGTGGAAAGCGCGTATTCCATGCCGTTCTTCTTACGCGACACGTATATGAGCTGCGTACCGTCAGGCGACCATGCAAACGACTCCACGCCGCCAAACGGCTTCATGGGAGCCTCAAACGGCTCGTCCTGCATGATGTCGGACACGTTGGTCACGCTGTTGCCGTCAAATTCGCCAAGGAAGGGATGAGGAATCTCAGTCACCCATTCATCCCAGTGCTTGTACATCAAGTCGTCGATTATGCGGCCTGAAGCCTTCGGCAGGTCTGGATAGATGTCCTGCGCAGTATGGCTGTACTTGACATTGGCTATCAGCACTATATGTTTCTCGTCGGGCGAAATGAGAAATCCTCCCACGCCCTGCTCCACCGCGCTGACACACTTGCGGTCCGAGCCGTCGGCGTTCATCACCCACACCTGGTTCTTGTCGCCGTCGGGATACATGAACGCTATCTTCTGTCCGCCGTTGATCCATACGGCATTGTTCTCCGACTTAGGGGTCTTGGTAAGGCGAACGAGATCCGACCCGTCGATGTTCATCACATAGAGGTCGCGGTTGGATGCATTCTCTTCAATACTTTCGTAAGACACTCCGAAGAGCACCTTTGTCTTGTCGGGCGACACCACCGGCTCGGTGATTCGTCCGAGGGCCTCAAGGGCTTCGACCGTAAACTTGCCGTCGGTGATTGTCAGCTCCGGCTTGTCGATAATCTTATCATTAGTCTGCTCTCCTTGATTACAGGAGGTAGCCGCAACAAGTAATGCCGCCGACATAACGATTGGTTTATAAAATTTGTACATGATAAATAATGAAATTTTGCTTTTTCGCAAAGATACGAATTTTTCTCTACAGGCGATGCCCCATTTCGCCCTATTCTGACGGATATAAGCACCGATGTTGATATATTGTTGTTAATTATAACGTTTCTTATGCTTCCGCTTTTAGCGGGATTACTTAACTTTGCGAAAAATAAGATATCAGACCATGCCCGATAATAAACCGCAGTCCTACAGAGGACAAAATCAGAAAAAGCCGTCAATGTTCGAGACCGGAGGCCGCGTAATGCCCCAGGACAAGGAGGTGGAAGAGGCCGTACTCGGAGCGCTCATGCTCGAAAAGGACGCCTACACCACTGTCTGCGACATCCTGAAGCCGGAAAGCTTCTACGAGCCGAGCCACCAGTACATCTACGAAGCCATACAGAATCTTGGAGCCGCCCAGAAGCCTATCGACATGCTCACCGTGGTCGAACAGCTCCGCCGCAACGAAAAGCTCGATGCCGTAGGCGGCCCTGTGGTCATATCGGAGCTTACGTCGAGAGTGCTCTCCGGCGCCAACGTCGAGTTCCATGCCCGAATCGTGGCTCAGAAATATCTCGCCCGCGAACTGATTTCGTTCGCCGCTTCGATTGAAGGCAAGGCGTTTGACGAGAGCAACGACGTCGACGACCTTCTGCAGGAGGCCGAAGGCGAACTGTTCAAGATATCGCAACGCAATGTAAAGAAGGACGTGACCCAGATTGACCCCGTCATCGGACAGGCCATCGACCAGATTCAGGTGGCGGCCAACCGCACATCGGGTCTAAGCGGACTGCAGACGGGCTACCACAAGCTCGACCAGCTGACTTCCGGCTGGCAACGCTCCGACCTCATCATTATCGCGGCTCGTCCGGCGATGGGTAAGACAGCGTTCGTGCTGTCCATGGCCAAAAACATGGCCGTAAACTTCAACATACCGGTGGCCATATTCTCGCTCGAAATGTCCAACCTGCAGCTCGTCAACCGACTCATAAGCAACGTGTGTGAACTTGAAAGCCAGAAAATCAAGTCAGGACAGCTCACCTCGCTCGAATGGGACCAGCTGATGTCGCGTGTCAAGCACCTGTACAGCGCACCGATGTACATCGACGACACCCCGTCACTCTCCATCTTTGAACTGCGCACCAAGGCCCGACGACTCGTCAGGGAACACCAGGTGGAGATAATAATCATCGACTACCTTCAGCTAATGAACGCTTCGGGCATGAAGTTCGGAAGCCGCGAACAGGAAGTAAGTATGATTTCACGCTCGTTGAAACAGCTCGCCAAAGAGTTGAACATCCCCATCATAGCCCTGTCGCAGCTGAACCGTTCGGTCGAATCACGACAGACCGGCGACGGAAAACGCCCGCAGTTGAGCGACCTTCGCGAATCGGGAGCTATCGAGCAGGATGCCGACATCGTATGCTTCATCCACCGTCCGGAGTATTATACCAAGTCCGACCAGGACGCATCGGGCAACGACATACGCGGACTGGCCGAATTCATCGTGGCAAAGCACCGTTCGGGTTCGGTCGACGACATCAAGATGCGGTTTAAGGCGCGATTCGCGCGATTCGAGAACTGGGAGGAAGAGGACAACTTCGAATTGTCGTCAACCGTCACCGTGGGCTCAAGACTGAATGCTATGGACGGCATAGCCGAACCGACGCAAAACCCGTTCAGCGGAGGAAGCGCGGACTTCCTGAAAGGACCCGGCGACGAACCGGCTCCATTCTGACACGACGCGCCGGACAGACAGAATCGACAAAAACGCCGAACAAACGAAATCTGACGTTGTTTTATTCTATGAAAGCCTTCCAGATAAGGCCCGTAGAGTAACCATCTAAATGATTTGGCGTTATGAAACCATATTTTGAGGAAACAATAAAGGAATCGACCCCCTCGCTGATTGTATTTGTCAGTGCGGCCGGTCAGGATGCCGTAGAAGTCAAGTATCTAACCGAGGAACTTCAGGCCAAATATGCAGGTAAAGTCAATATTCAGCGTGTAGACGTGTCGTTCAATCATAAGATTGCTGAGAAGTACCGTATCCACGAGTATCCCACATGGGTTCTATTCAAGAAAAATGAAGAGCTGATGCGTGAAAGCAACCGCAAGACCGTGACTGAGCTTTCCGAAATGATTGAACGTGCGCTTTAAACCCCGTTCAGACTCCATGCCATAAGACATCAATCTCCTGACGCATCGCTCGATGCGTCAGGAGATTTTATATTTTCAGACTTGTGCCAGGAGGCGATTACAGCTCCATCGGGTTTTCGACCTTTTCAGGGAGCAGGGCAAAGTCGATGACCTCCATTACGGTGTCAACAAAGTGAAATGCCAGGCCGTCGATATAGATAGCCTCTATGTCGTCGATGTCCTTGCGGTTTTCGGTCGACAGGACTATGTCGGTAATTCCGGCACGCTTGGCGGCCAGAATCTTCTCCTTTATGCCACCCACCGGAAGCACCTTGCCGCGGAGCGTAATCTCCCCGGTCATAGCCACGCACGGGCGGACGCGACGCTGGGTAAATGCCGACACCATGGACGTGGCCATTGTGATGCCGGCCGACGGGCCGTCCTTCGGAATGGCACCTTCGGGCACATGCAGATGAAGCTGATACTTCTCGAAAAGCTCTTCGCTTATGCCTAATTCGCCGGCATGGCTCTTGATATACTGAAGCGCTATGGCGGCCGACTCCTTCATGACATTTCCAAGATTGCCGGTAAGAGTCAGTTTGTCGCCCTTGCTCTTCGACAGCGACGACTCGATGTAAAGAATCTCGCCGCCGACGGCGGTCCATGCAAGCCCGGTGACCACTCCGGCAAAACGGTTGCCCTCGTAGCGGTCCTTGGTATACTTGACCACGCCGAGCATCTCCTTCAGGTGCTCGGGCTGAATCAGCTTCGGGAACTCAATACCCTGCACTTTAGCGAGTATGGCCTTGCGGATAAGCTTGGCTATCTCCTTTTCAAGCTGGCGCACACCGCTTTCCGATGTATAGCTCTCGATGATGACGGCTATGGCATCTTCCGACACAGCAAACTCATCGGCCGAAAGGTTGTTTTCGGAAAGAAGCTTCGGTATGATGTGGCGCACGGCTATCTGTACCTTCTCTTCAAGCAAGTAACCTGACAGGTCGATTATCTCCATTCGGTCGAGCAGAGGCTGCGACAGTGTCGACAGCGTGTTGGCCGTAGCGATGAAGAGCACTTTCGACAGGTCGTAGTCTACATCTATATAGTTATCGTGGAAGCGGCAGTTCTGTTCGGGATCGAGCACTTCGAGCAACGCGGCCGAAGGATCGCCCTTGAAGTCGGAGCCTATCTTATCGACCTCGTCGAGAAGCAGCACCGGATTGGACGTTCCGGCACGCTTGACAGCGTCGATGATACGTCCGGGCATAGCTCCGATATATGTGCGTCGGTGTCCACGGATTTCGGCCTCGTCATGCAGACCGCCGAGCGACACACGCTGATAGTTACGTCCGAGCGCATCGGCCACCGAACGGCCAAGCGATGTCTTGCCCACTCCCGGGGGGCCCACCAGACAGAGTATCGGCGACTTCCCATCAGGATTGTTCATCAGCACGGCTATCTGTTCGAGTATGCGCTCCTTGACCTTCTTCAGGCCATAGTGCTTCGAGTCGAGAATCTCGCGAGCAAGCGAGAAGTCGGCATTCAGGTCGGAATACGTCTGCCACGGCAGGTCGAGCAATGTCTCAAGGTAGGAATACTGCACCGAATATTCCGGACTCTGCGGATTGAGGCGGCTCAGCTTTTCAACCTCCTTGTTGAACACCTTTCGTGCGGCCTCGGTAAAGCTTACGGTCTCGCCGCGCTTGCGCATGGCCTCGACCTCATCCTGATCGTCGCCGTAAAGTTCATTCTTGATGGCCTCCATCTGGCCCTGCAGAAACGCCTGGCGCTGGTTCTGCTCGAAATTGCGGCGGGCGTTTGACTGTATCTCCTCGGCCACCTTCATCATCTGCTCCTGCTCGGTGAGATGTTCGAGAAGCTTGTTGGCGCGCATCTTCAGATGGTCCTCGACGAGAAGCGACATCTTGACTTCGACCGAAAACGGCGACTGGGTACATATAAAGTTGACCAAGTCAACCGTCAAAGGGAAATTCTTCAGATTCATCAGAAAATCCTGGGCGGCGTCGACATTCTCGGCCATCTTGACAGTCAGGTCGCGTATGGCGGTCAGAACTCCATTGAAATTCTTATCGTTCTTGCGCGGCTTGGTCTCCTTGACCGGCGACACGCGGGCCACCAGCGGAAACTCCTCGCCGTAATGGCCTGATTCACCGGGTCCGAGCACGCAGACTTTCTCACGCGCACGCACGATGGCGGTGTGGCTTCCGTCAGGCAAATCAAACACCTTAAGCACGTCGGCCACAACCCCGTAGTCATACAGGCGGTCGAGTGTAGGATTGTCATCATCGGCATCGAGCTGACACACCACCCCTATGGGTATCTGGCTGTCGGCTGCGCGCTGGGCTGTCAGTTGCGAATTGACGCGCACCAGCGAAATCGGAATGGTGGTTCCGGGAAACAACACCAGATTACGGGTGGCCAATATGGGCAATGCCTCATAGTCCGGAGCTGTTGATATACGGTTTGGGGTCAGGTCAATCTGGCCCAATGATATAATCTTATGGGTTTCTGAATTTGAATTGCTCATCTATTACTATATTGTACATTGTCTATATAACAAACAGCGTGCCAAAGTCAGACCGACGGCTCAAAAGTCAGTCGCAGGCAAGAAGATATTTCTTGAATGCCGGATAAAGCGCAGACATCTTGACGACACGCTTCTCGCCAGAAAGGAACGCCGACAGACGTTTGGGCACCGGCACGTTTTTACCGATGACGCTCTCGACCGTCTCCTTGAATTTGGCGGGATGGGCCGTCTCAAGAAACACTCCGGTCTCGCCCGGATTCAGATGTTCCTGCAATGCACGGTAAGCCACAGCTCCATGCGGGTCAAGCAGATAGCCCGAACGGTCATACTCCTCCTTTATCGTGCGGCGTATGGTGTCGTCGTCGTAGGTGCATCCGCTTATATCGGTGCAGATGCGTTCATGCGAGTTGCCGTAAAGGTCCAGGATTCTCGCAAAATTCGACGGGTCGCCCACATCCATGGCATTGGCTATAGTCGGAACCGACGGACGAGGCGTATAAGTGCCGGTAGCCAGATACTGGAAGAACACGTCGTTGCGGTTGTTGGCGGCGATGAACCGCTTAATCGGCAACCCCATGCGCTTGGCTATCAATGCCGAACATATATTGCCGAAATTGCCGCTCGGCACTGCCACGACCACGTTCTTCATGTCAACGCCGTCACGCATAAGCTGCGCATAGGCATGGTAGTAGTAGAACATCTGCGGCAGGAAACGCGCCACATTGATTGAATTGGCCGACGTAAGATAGAGCTTCGACGACACCTCCTGGTCGGAAAAGGCGGCCTTGACCATTGCCTGACAGTCGTCGAAAGTTCCGTCCACCTCCAGGGCGGTGATGTTGTTGCCGAGCGTTGTGAACTGCGCCTCTTGAATCGGGCTGACCTTGCCCTTGGGGTAAAGGACATGCACATGCACTCCGGGCACGTTCAAGAATCCATTGGCCACAGCACTGCCCGTATCGCCGGATGTGGCAACGAGCACGTGGATAGTGCGGTCCGCCGACCCGCGCTTATTGAAATAAGCCAGCATACGCGCCATAAACCTTGCACCCACATCCTTAAAAGCCAGCGTTGGGCCGTGGAACAGTTCAAGCGAATACTTGTCGTCGGCAACCTTGACAAGCGGTATGTCAAAATTCAGAGTCTCGTCAATCAGACTTTTCAGCGAAGCCGACTCCATATCCTCGCCAAACAGAGTGTTGGCCACGACATAGGCTATGTCCTGCAGCGACATCTCGCCAATGTGCTTGAAGAACGCCGTCGGAATCGAGGGTATGCGTTCAGGCATATACAGCCCCCTGTCAGGGGCAAGACCTTTGATTATGGCATCCTTGAGCGTGACCAGCTCCGCATTATGGTTAGTACTGTAATATTTCATCCGTATAACTACATTATCATTATATCATCATGGCTTCAGAAACTCTTTTATGAAAGAGTCTCCTTCCATAAATCCGTAAATGCCATTGACGGCCGCGCGTTCCGAGAACTCAGTCACAGCATCAGGCTCGGCACCTCTGCGCCAGATTACAAACGGCACCGGATCAGAGGTGTGGGTCCGCAGCGCACATGGCGTCGGATGGTCGGGCAACAATGCCACGGCCACATCCTCGCCGCTCTCGTCGACAGCCTCCATCAGAGGCTTCAGCACACGGTGGTCAAGATTCTCGATAGTGCGTATCTTCAACGGCACATCGCCGTCGTGTCCGGCCTCATCGCTGGCCTCGACGTGCAGAAACACGAAGTCGGCACCTCCGCGAAGCGCGTCTACGGCGGCCTGCACCTTGCCCTCGTAGTCGGTGTCGTAAAGCCCGGTGGCGCCGGGTACTTTTATCTGCTTTAGTCCGGCATAGACACCTATGCCGAATATCAGGTCGACAGCGGAAATGACGACTCCCGAACGTACCGGATAGTTTTCGCTCATCGGCACCATCTTCGGACGACAGCCCGGCGACCACGGCCAGATGCTGTTGGCCGGCTCCTTTCCCTCGGCCATGCGGCGGACATTGACCGGATGACCCGCCAATATGCGCTGCGACTCAAGTATCAGGTCGTTTATGAGCGAAGCTGTCGGTTCAGCTTCCGGCACAAGAGCCTTTACGAGCTTGTCCTCGAACCCGGCTCCGGGCACGTCGTGCGGAGGGGTGCAGTCTATGCGCTTGTCGCCGCCCTTTATCAGCAGCAGGCAACGGTAGGACACACCGGTGTAGAAGCGCACCGTGTCGCTTCCAAGCCGGTCGTTAAGAGTTCGTATAAGTTCATCGGCCTCTTCGGTGGATATGTGTCCGCCCGAATGGTTTTTGATGATGCCGTCCTCTATGGTCAGCAGATTGCACCGCATCGCCATCCATCCCTCAGGCACATCAACACCCATACTTGCGGCCTCAAGCACACCGCGCCCTTCATAGACATTAGGCACATCGTAGCCCAGCACGGCCATGTTGGCGACTTCGCTTCCTGGATGCATACCGTCGGCCACAGTCTTGAACAGGCCGTTGCGCCCCTCGCGGGCCAGCCGGTCCATGACCGGTGTGTCGGCGGCTTCAAGCGGTGTCTTTCCGCCAAGCGAGTCTATCGGCTCGTCGGCCATGCCGTCGCCAAGCACTATAATATATTTCATACTCTGTTCCAATAAAGATAAAGACTTGACATTCAACGTATATTGGCTATACTTATTATATCTGAGAACACACCTGCGGCAGTCACTTCCGCGCCGGCTCCATAACCTTTGATAGCCATCGGGTATTCCTTATAGCGCTCAGTCGTAATCAGAATCACGTTGTTGCTTTCCTCGAGATGGTAGAACGGATGCGAAGCATCGACCATCTTCAGGCCGACGCTTACCGACCCGTTGTCGAGAGTAGCCACAAACCTGAAATGCCTGCCCTGTGCCTCGGCCTCGGCGCGCCACTTCTCAAAGTCGGCGTCCATGCCGCGCACACTTTCGAAGAACGAATCTATATCGCCGTCAAAGCATTCCTTTGGCAGAAACAAATCAGTCTTAACGTCGGACTGCTCCACCTGATAGCCTGCCTCGCGGGCCAGAATGACTATCTTGCGTATCACATCCTTGCCGCTTAGGTCGTTGCGCGGATCAGGCTCGCTGTATCCGGCCTCCTGCGCCATTTTTATGGCCCGGCTCATAGGCACTTCTGGGCTAAGGACATTGAAAATATAGTTGAGCGTGCCGCTGAGCACCGCCTCGATCTTAAGGATGCGGTCGCCCGAATTTATCAGATTGTTGATGGTGTTGATTATTGGCAGTCCGGCTCCGACATTGGTCTCGAACAGGAACTTGACATCCTTCTTGTGGGCTATGTGCTTTAGGCGCGCATAGTCGGAATAGTCGCCCGAAGCGGCTATCTTGTTTGCCGCCACGACATTGACGTTGCGGCTCAGCAGGTCGTAATACAGCGACGATATTTCCGGACTCGCCGTACAGTCGACAAAAACGGAGTTAAAAATGTTCATTCCGATCACTCCCTTGCGGAGATTCTCGGCATTGGTAGGCACCGACGATGCCTCCAGGCGGTCGGCGAACTCGTTGAAGTCTATCCCCTCGCGGTCAAACACACAGTTGCGCGAGTTGGCCAGACCTACGAGACGAAGACGCAGGGCCTTGTTGTCCAGCAGTTTTTCCTGTTGGGCGTGGATTTGCGCCAGCAAACGGCGCCCCACATTACCAAGTCCGACAACAAACAGGTTTAAGATCTGCGTGTCAGATAAGAAAAAACTGTCGTGGATTACGTTAAGAGCCTTGCGGAGATCCTTATGCTCGATGACAAAGGATATGTTGGTCTCCGATGCGCCCTGGGCGCAGGCAATCACACTGATGCCGTTGCGTCCAAGTGTATTGAAGAGCTTACCGGCGATACCGGTGGCATGCTTCATGTTTTCACCCACGATGGCCACGGTGGCCAGGTCGGGTTCGGCGATTATATCGGTCAGCGTACCGGCCAGAAGCTCGGCCGCAAACTCTTCGTTGAGCACTTTTATGGCATGGGGAGCGTCGACATTGCGCACAGCAAACGATGTATTGTTCTCGCTGGCGGCCTGGCTGACCATGAACACGGATATACCGTTCTTGGCAAGCGAGTTGAAGATGCGCGAATTCACACCTATCACTCCCACCATACCGAGTCCGACAACGGTGATGAGACACGTGTCGTTAATCGACGAGATACCCTTGATGGCCTTTTCGCCGTCGTTCTGAGGCTCGTCGCTGATGAGTGTGCCGGGAGCCTCGGGGTTGAACGTGTTCTTAATCAGAATGGGGATGTTCTTATGGAACACCGGATAGATGGTCGGCGGATAGATGACCTTGGCGCCGAAGTTGCACAGCTCCATCGCTTCCGTGAACGACAGGCGGTCGATGACCAACGCACCGCTGATGACACGCGGGTCGGCAGTCATAAAGCCGTCTACGTCTGTCCATATTTCAAGCACTCGGGCGTCAAGAGCGGCGGCGAGTATGGCGGCGGTGTAATCCGAGCCTCCTCGGCCGAGATTGGTGACATTGCCTTCGGCATCGCTTGAGATGAAGCCCGGCACCACGGTTACTTTCGACTCGAGATGGTCGAAAGCGGCGTGAATCAGAGGCTGGGTCGCGTCGTTGTCAAGTATATGTTTGTCCCACTTCTTTACAGTCTTAATGAAACTGCGGCTGTCGAGATGCACCGCACCGCTGATGACGTGCGACACGATCACCGACGATATGCGTTCGCCGTAGCTCACCACTATGTCAAGGGTGCGGTCGCTAAGGTCCTTTATCAGGCTCACGCCACGATAGATGTTGCCGAGTTCTTCAAGCAACGGATTCACTATCGAAAGGACCTCAAGCTGATCGGAGGACGGAACCACGCCCTCTATCACCTTGCGATGGCGGTCGACTATGCGCGCATAGCTTTCAAGGTGCGCTATGTCGCCCTTGGCCGCCAGCTTAGCAGTATTAATCAGCTGGTCGGTGATTCCGCCCAGGGCCGACACCACAACGATGACCGGCTCGTCGCAGGCCTCGACTATGGCCTTGACACTGCGCAGACTCTCTACAGTACCAACAGATGTTCCACCAAATTTAAGTACTTTCATTTCTATATTGTCAGAGATTGTCTAAATGTATATCAGATTTTTTCGCGAAGTTACTCAAAATGCACGGATTAAAACAGTGAAAGAAACTAAAATAGCTCCCTTCGTGCCCTCTTCAGGCATTTTTTCAGAATTTACGGCATGTCACCACCGAATAGTCCGACTCGATGACCAGATTTTCCTTGCTCAGATGCTTCACTGCAAATGTGGTCACGGCCGAATTCAGGCCCCATGCCGACAGGAAGGAGGCATCCTCTACCAGAGGGAAGTCAAGGGTCATCGTCTTCTCGTCGTACTTCATGTTGCCGACTACCGCGCCGGGCGAGCCATGAACCTGACGCAGGTGCACCGTATGTAGGTTAAACGAATAGTATATCTGCTTGGACTTTACGTTATCGACATGTCCGTCAGACAGATACTCGATGGTCAGCACCTGCCACTGCCCGTCAAGGTCGCCGTTGATATAATGTTTGCGGCAACCTGACAGCACCGACATGGCGGCTACTGCGGCCAGCATGGCCAATATCTTGATTATCTTCATAATATTCCGCTTTTTCTAAATGTGAACATGACTCCGAAACTGTTGCCCAGCAAAGCGCCTCTGTCAGCTCCGATTGAGATGATGCCGCTCGTGCCTTCAAGCCACTTCGGAGTATAAGTGACTTCGAGCATACCGCTGTAGAGATTCTGCACGTCGGGCAACGGTGTACCGTATGTGCCCCAGTTGCGGGTATACGACATGAGCACTCTGTAGCCAAGCTCCTCAAGTGGCTGCCCTTCGAAGCCGATATGATGGCCTATCAGACGGTTGCTGCGGAAGAATATGGACCCGTCGCGGTTGTATATCGGCGATATGATAAGCGGGTTGCCGATGCCCATGCCCCAATGCTGCCATCCGGTGTAGATGCCATGGTTGTAGTAGTTGTCGGTGCCGCTGACCTGCTCCGGTATGGACGCGGAGGTATCGTTGTAGACGGCGCCTGACTGGTCCTTGGTATAAAGGTATTCGTAGACAAAACGGCTTATCACCGGATTTTTAGGAACCGACACCTCGATTCCCCAGAACCCGTCCTTCCACTCATAGTCGAAGAACATCTGGGAGTGGTCCTCAAACATGTGCTGGTAGTATGCGCGGAAGCCCCAGTCGGGAGTCGGATTATAGGTCACGCCGAGACTCCACGTTCCCACGTGGTTGCCGTAGATGTTGGTCTGTTCGCCCATCGGAGTGCTGCTGTCGCCGCCCGACGGGAAGAACACCTTGAGCCAGTCCTTCAGACCGTTGGGCATGTCGATAACATTATCGCCGGAGATGGACTTTCCGCCAAACTGCGCCGCCATTTCCAGTCCTCCCTCCACCGACCATGGCAGACGGCCGACGTCGCCTATGCGCAGAAACAGCCCCTTGGAATGGTAAAGCACATGTTCGGTGTGCTTGCGGCTTCCGGCGAAGTCGCGCTGCCATCCGTCGTCGGTAAACATGCCGTAGGCCACATAGCCCTTTACAGCCAGCCAGTTTTTGGTGTAAGGCACCACGGTGAACTCCGGTATACCTACCCTCACCTGCGGCACCGGACGCGCATTGCCCGAATAGAGCATGTTGCCGCTGCTCAGACGCGGATTGTTGAACTCGCCGTAAATCTCCTTGCTTCCGATCATCGCTCCAAGACAGCGGTAACGGACCTCGCCGTAGAGCTGCTGGATGATGAACGACGATGTGTAGTTGTAGGCTCCGGCTATATCCACTCCGGCACCCCACGTAAACTTTTTGTCGGTCTCCATGTCGCGGAACACCCCGACACGCAGATAACCGTTGTTCTTTTTAATCGACGAAAGTCCCATCTTGTTGCTGACCAGCCAGAAAGGGGTATTTTCGCCACTGCTGAAGCTCACCTGCGCTTCTCCTCTGTAACGAAGTCCGTCGATGGCCCACGCATTGCCGGCGGTCATAGCCGACATCATCAGGAACGCAAGCGACATCCTCACAAAACGTTTTCTCATAAATACATATTTCTATAGTGCAGAAAAAGATTTAACATATAGAACAATGGCATAGGCACCATCATATGTTAAATAATGCTAAACTTCAATCAAGAATGGATTTTATGTCACCGATTGAGTCAACAGCCGACTGGTCGGGACGCACCGGCACCACCGACGCATAGCCGCGGTCGGTCCAGTAGAGGTCGGTCTCCGGATTGTCGGGTTCCTCATTATGGAAGCTTCCGGTCAGCCAGTAGAACGGTCGCCCATGAGGGTCGGCATAATCGGCATACTCCTCGGTCCAGTAGCCACGCGCGGCACGGGTCACCTTTATGCCCTTGCACGACTCGCCCTTCGGAATGTTGACATTCAGACAGATGTCTGATGGCAGCCCCGACTCAAGCACACGGCGGGTAATCATGTCGACTATAGGCCGGCAGGCCTTGAGGTCGCACTGCTGGTTGTGGCTGTGGTAGGAATAGCCGATGGAGGGCACTCCTACCATGCAGCCTTCGAGCACGGCACCCATAGTGCCGGAATATATCACATTATTGCCGGAATTGGAGCCATGGTTTATGCCGGAAAGAATCAGGTCGGGCTTGCGGTCGAGAAGCGCGTGCATGGCGAGCTTGACGCAGTCGACCGGCGTGCCGCTGACCGAATACATCTTCGCGCCCATGTAATCGGCATGTTCGGTCACGGTCAGGACTTTGTTGACAGAGATGGCCGACGACTGCCCCGAACACGCCCCGTCGGGAGCCACGGCGACTACATCGCCCATCGAAGCCACACAGGCCACAAGCTCGTGGATGCCGGGGGCGTCGATTCCGTCATCGTTCGTGATGAGTATCAGCGGACGGCGGTTGCCTCCGGTCGTCATATCGTGTTGCATAGATTCCATAATTCAGACTTATATAAAGCTTATTTATAAAAAATAAATAGCCAGTTTAACAAACTGGCTATAAAATATTTCACAAAATTAGGTATTTCGGCCCAATTATGCAACCTTATCGGGCCTGACGGACGTCTATCTTCCGATTTCGACGGTCGACATAGAATGCGGGTCGAGATTCAGGTTAAGATATTTGCCGTCGACCTCCACGGTCACCGAACGGGCCTCGTCGTTGAAGTTTCCGGCCATGACCACCTTGCGGTTGTCGGGGGTGACGGCCGCAAGCACCGGAGTCTGGTCGGCCTTAGCTCCGTGGTAGCCCACGATCTTAGACCCGGCCGGGATGAAGTTGGAATAGTGCTTCACGGCGTAGTATTCAGGCGAATACTCGAACGTGCGGGCCTTGGAGTCGACGCGTATTAGGGCGTTCTGCTTCCAGCCCCAGGGGCTCTCGCCGCTGTCGGTCAGGATGCAGTTCCAGATGTTGTACTCGTCGCATCCGTTGCCGAGATAGTGGTTGATCAGCTCAAACGTGTGTTCGGCGGCCTTCCAGTCAAACGAACCCCAGCCGCATTCGCTTTCCGAGCAGATGTAGCTCCATTCGGGATGCTGTTCACGGATGGCTGGCAATATGTCGCGGCCCTCCCACTGGAATGCGATTCCGCTCACATGGTCACATAGTTCCTTGTCGGAGAGTATCTGCTCCACGTGGTCCTGGCGGTTGGTGTTGAATGTGCCGAGATATAGCTTCACGCCGGGGTGACGGCGCTTCAGGGTCGGCGCCAGATACTCCTTGTTGAACCGCACCGTTCCGGCCGCCGTCCAGGCGCATCCGGGATAAGGGGTGTAGCTGTAGGCCTCGTTCTGATATATCACCATGTCGATGGGAATTCCCTGCTCCTTGTATGCGTCGATAAACTTGCAGAAGTATTCGGCGTAGGCCTGCAGATAGCGCGGATCCTGAATCATATAGTCGATGGTGGCGAGCTGACGCGGAAACTGGCCGTCGCGCGCGCCGGTGAGCTTCATCTCGTCCTCGTCGACCTCACCGCCGACACCGCTGAACAGCAGATAGTTCGCCTCCTCGGGCAGATTGTTGTACTTGCTGCTGACCACCGGGTAGTCGCCGTGGATCTTCATCCACGACGGCGGGCTCCAGGGCGAAATCCAGCAGGTCAGGTCGGGATTATAGTGTTGGGCCGCGCGGACAAAGGGGATGATGGCCTTCTTGTCGCGGTCGATGTTGAAGTAGCGGAGCTCGAAGTCGCCCGGCACCTCGTCGCAGCTGAACCATGAGCGCGCATAGTCGTTGGCTCCCGGAGAGATACGTCCGCGGTTGAAGCGCAGGTCGCCGTCGGGAGCAAACATACGGCGCAGAATCTCATCCTGCTCCTGGCGGGTCAGCATGCACAGAGCGTCCCAGTCGAGTTCGTTGAACGTCATGCCCCATGCCTTGAACTTGGTGCCGTCGGCTCCGGCCGACACCTTCATCAGCGGCTCGTTGTCTGCCGTCTTGCTAAGCTTGGCCTGGCCTGTCTGCCAAAGCCCGCTTTCAGTCGATTTCACCATCTGCACCTTCTGGGCCGACGCACTTCCGAGCGAAAGGACCAGGGCCAGGGCGGCTACACTTGATTTCTTCATTGTCATGTATTAAGGTTAAAAATATTTGTATAAACTACTCATGTGAGGCAGGGAATGAATCAGTCAACCGCACGCCACACCTACAAATATACGTATTCCCCGCTAATCACACTCAATCCGCCCGCAAAAAAAATCTGCGCCCCGGCAAATCGGCCGGCAACAACCGGCGGGACTTCCGTGCATCTATATTCCGAACCTCAGCATTATCGAAAGCCCGTGAAGCGCAGGCCCCCGCAACAGCCCGGAATGCACTTTCTGACCAAAAGGCTTAAGCTCAAGATTGTTGAAATTGTAGCCTACGGTGGCATATATGCCCCGGTACTTGAAGTATAGGCCACCGACGCATTTCAGGTACGATTCATCCATTTTCCCCCAATACTCATCGCCATAGTCTTCATGTTCCGTCTCAAAAGTCAATACCCGCGAGGCCGAATAATGGCCATATCCGATTTCGCCCCACACTCCGGCGGTGAACTTTTTCTTTCTGAAAATCGGATTGCTGAACGCAAGCACTGAAAATTCTACCGAATATCCGCACAAAGTGTCGGTATACTCTTTCATCTGCCAGGTCCGGTCAAAATGCGATTCGTAGGAAACTCCCACATATACATTTTTAACGACCCTTATATGTGCCGATTCCGCAAACATCCACAGTACCGACTTGTTAAACGGTATAGTAGTCCCGAACGAAATCAGGAATCGATGGAACTTCGGAGTATACGGCTTTTCGGCTACCACCTCCACAACAGAGTCACCCGGCACAACGCAAGCCACAGAATCTGTCCGGCTCTGAGCACCCACCCACACGGCGCACACTGCCGCCAAAACAATCAATATCAATCTATTCATCATATCATCATAACGTTCTTATTTTCTATCCAGTCCTAACCGGTCATTTATTGTTCTCAAACACTATCCTAAAGTCCAAAGGTTTAAAAATCCCAAAACGTAAATTTGGGACGACTCGTGGTATATTGGCGATTATTATAGAATTACAACAATCCTAATCGAAACGACGCAGAAGGATTCTTATCATATATTTATATGCCCAAACCAATCTTTAATGCAACCATTCCTATTTCAGGTTTGCGAAATAGCCCCCGACCTCCGTGATTGCCCGGTTTAATGTCCATATTGCTGAGATACAATTCTGTCATTAAATAAAACCGTCCATACCTAAAGTACAAGCCTGCATTGCCCCAGAGATAGTTATGGTTTATACGGTCTGAAAACGGATCATATTCAGCATTAGGCACCAATGGGTCATAATAGTCTTGACTAACTACAAAATATCCATATCCGGCATATCCATAAATTCCGAAAGAGAACCTGCCTCTTTCAACGAACGGATTAGACATAAATCCCGCCTTAAACTCAATCAGATGCCCCTTCAATAGACTATTATACTTCTCTGTCTCATAATTGACCTGTATTCCATAGGCCAATGACAGACCCATATAGAATTTCTTGTATATTCTGTAATTCAAGTCTTGCACAACTCCGGTTGACAACTTCGAGTCAAACGGTCTTGTCAGACCGATGTCATACACTACGTAATGAAGCTTAGGAGTACTTGTCCTCTGATTATCAACATCTTTTAATAACGAATCCGCGGGTATACTCTCGGCAAAAGAATACGACGGCATCGACATACATACAAAAAGTATAGCTAAAAAGCAAAATTGACGTTTCAACATACCGATAAAGTTTAAAAATACGACTCATTTCCCGGAAATGGCACTGTTTCGTGCGTCTCCTGATATTTGATTATATCTTCCTCTGTAACAGTGATTGTCTGATTCCGGGCCTTAAGTTCCTTCTCTGTCAACACATAGCTTATAAGCTCACAATGGTTTCTTTTAGCAAAATCCACATTTTCACCGATGTACCCCAAACCATCATATATAAGCACCACAAGATTAGGATTCTTATCAAAGACATCCTCTATCGTCACTATCTCGCTAAAAATATCTACAGAGAGACCCTTACCTACGGTCTCAATGAAACAATACATATTGTATTCGTCGAAATTGGTTGGCAGATAGGTGTTAGGATACTCGGTACTGACCACAATCCATAATATCTCATTAGTTTTGTTTTCCAATTTCAGTATCGGATGGGTTTTATAGGAAGAACACGACATAAACGCTGAACCTAATACAGACACAGTCAGAATCGCCAATAGAATCTTAATTATCGACTTCATAAATACTTGAATTAAAAATTGTCACATTAATTAATTTACCACATCCATTATATCATTTAAATGTAAGTGCAGAACCAAGTTTATTAAGCCAATAATTCTTCACTGAACCATAAATCGGATGCGAGGTCTCGTTCCAACTGTGAAAACCATTCTCCACAAAATATGAAAACGCTCTGGAACTGGCATCCATCTCTGTCCAATATTTATTATGTTCACCTTTTCCCATGGCGCTGATTATGGATAATGGGGCATGGCATAGCAGATATATAGGGCCAAAAAGCTGACTCTAAATATAATGCCCATATTCATGCTGAAAAATAGGATTATCCGGGCCAGGGGATAAATTCCCGGATGCGAGGATGAGGCTGCGCGGTTTCATTTTGATTGGTTTAGAGTTATGGAAGTGCAAATATAACTACAAACACGGCCGATTGCAAACAATCCGACATGTTATAAAACATAAAAACCGACGGTTCCTGCATCCGGCACGAAGACCGGCACGCACAGCCCTAAGATGAGGCCGCCGGAACCGCCGTTAAAAGAGGCTCTTAATTTTCTTGAAATTTTTCCAACAAAATAAATAAGGCGGTTGTTAATAGGATATAAAGAATCAACTAAATTATTTAATGTTATGAATCTCTCAAAATTCAACTTCGTTGGTTATTCCAAGAGCTGGTGGCTCGTTCTAATAACCGGTATCCTGATGGTAGTGTGCGGTTTTGCCTATTGGTTCTGGCCGGTGGCAGGTTTCGCTATCGCATCCCAGATTTTCGGCTGGATGCTTATCCTTGCCGGTATCGTTCAGCTCTGCGTGGCCGCGGGGCCTCACTTCCCTAAAGGCTGGGGATGGTGGATAGCAGGCGGCATGATCGACATGTTCATCGGCTTCCTGATGGTCAGGAGCATATTGCTCTCGGAAGAGGTGTTCCCCTACTTCCTTGCACTGATATTCATCTACTGGGGCATCACGCTGATAATCAGCTCCGTCAACGGGCATAAGGGCAAATACTGGTGGCTCTACCTGGTCAACGGCATCCTGCTGATGCTCATCGGATTCTTCTTCGTCGAGGCAGGCTGGATCCAGAACATGGCCATGGTCAGCTTCCTCACTTCACTGGCATTCATCTACTGGGGCTTCTCGATATGCATGTTCGCATACGACATCAAACCGCTCCCGGGCGACGAGGGAAGATAGAACAGCCAACTACGGACTATCAAGAATGAATATAGACCTATGCGGGGGCGCCCAGGCGAGGGTGTTCCCGCTTCTTTAGTTAAATAATCTTATTCAGGATAGTTATAACATACAAATTCTTTGCACAGACCACCTTTTTGTCGTACCTTTATCAATCTTGCGGGATACCGTGGCCATAGACCTACGGACACGGACATTAAACCCGGCACGACTTGCTTAGTCTAATTTAGAGAACAATCAGAATATTAATTAAAAATTTTATAGGAGGACTTGAGTCTTATGATAGCAAAGAAGGCATTTATCACCGCAATTCTGCTCGCAGGATGCGCAGGTCTGGCATCAGCCCAGAATAGCTATTATGACGACGACATCTACTACGATGCGTCGAAGGACAAGACGGCCAAAGCCAAGAACGAAGCCCACAAAAAGGCTAAAGAAGAGCAGCGCCAACGCGAACTCGAAGAGCAGCGCCAGGCCGAACAGCAATATTACGAGCAACTCTACCGCGCATATTACGGCAACTACGACCCGACTCTCGGAGGTCACGACTTCGAGGGTGCCGACGCGTATACTGTCAATGCAGGCTCGTCGAGAAACGTCGACGAATATAACCGCGCAGGCAAGTATGGCCGCCGCGACACATCGGCTACCGCCCAGCAGGCGTCGGCCGACAACTTCGCCTACACACGACGCATCGAAAAATACCACAACGGCGACATCATATCCGATGTCAACGACCCAGCCGTGGTCGAATACTACTATTCGCAGCAACCCGACATCAACATCTATGTGACCACTCCGTCATGGGGATATTACTCGCCGTGGGACTGGTACTACGGCTATGGCTACCCCTACCGCTGGAACTACTGGGACTGGTACTGGGGTCCGTCGTGGAGCCTGTCGTGGGGTTGGGGTCCATCCTGGGGATGGGGTCCGTCATGGGGTTGGTCCTGGGGATGGGGTCCGTCGTGGGGATGGGGTCCGTCATGGGGCTGGGGTCCCGGATGGGGCGTGGCGTCACGGCCCGGAAGCTACACTCCCAACGGACGTCGTCCGACCGGAGTGCGCAACGGCTACACAGGCCTTTCGTCCAACCCTCATAACCGCCCGGGAGTGTCGGGCGGATCAACCGGCAACGGCTACAACCGCGGAGGCAACCGCTACGGACTTTCGTCGGGACAGGCCGGCAACTATCGTCCGGGCGGCACCACTACCACACGTCCGGCCACCGGAGTGCCGTCATATAATGGAAGCAACTCGTCGACCGGCAACCGCAACGGAAGCTACGGCTCGACCAACATGAACCGTGGACGCAACGGCGGCTCGTCCAACGGCACATATCGCTCCGGAAGCACATCGCGCAGCTCAAGCGGCTCATTCGGCGGTTCGTCAAGAAGCGGCGGTTCGTCGCGCGGCTCAGGCGGCGGAGGCGGAAGCCATCGTGGAGGACGCCGGTAAGCCGCCGGCTCTCCCGCATTCGCCCTGACCTAAATTCAAGCAATCACGCATTATCAACTATTTTTCTATCATCAATTTAGCGAAAGAACGATATGAAAAAACTCATCTTCATAGCACTCGCATCGGCAGTTCCGGCCATCTCAATGGCCCAGGCCGCCGTAGACGTAGCCAACCTGTCGCAGTTCGACATGCGCGGCACGGCTCGATTCATGTCAATGGGCGGCGCGTTCACCGCCCTCGGAGGCGACCTGTCGACGCTCACCCAGAACCCTGCCGGTATAGGCATATACCGGAGCAGCGAAGTCGGCATCACCCTCGACCTTGACTTCCAGTCGTTCAAGACCACCACTCCCGGCTACATCGGCGACAAGTCGCAGACCAAGTTTGCATGCAACAACTTCGGCTACATCGGAACAGTCAACCTATACAGCGAGTCGACCCCGACCATCTCGTTCGGAGCCACCTACAACCGCGTCGGTTCGTTTGACCGCGTCACCAAAGGCGCGTTCCGCAATCTCGGCGGAGCCTCGCTCAGCAACTACATCGCCGCCATGACCAACTCCGAAGGCAACATATACCCCGTCGACATGGAGTACAACGGCCCCTATGCCGACTATAACCCCTACATCGACGGCAACGCGCCCTGGCTGAGCATCCTGTCGTACACCGGATTCATCATCAACAATAATCTCGAAGACGTCGTGATGCCCGACGGATCGACTTCCTCACAGGAGACCGACACCTACTTCGGACTCATGGGCGAAGGCACCACCGGTTCGGCAAGCTTCGAGACACGCGAGAAAGGCTACATCGACGAGTACAACATCTCCATCGGCGGAAACATCTACAACACCGTCTACTGGGGTCTGAGCGTGGGAATCACCGACCTTGAATACAAGCAGATGTCCTACTATCAGGAAAATCTGAAGAACGCCTACATCGCCGCCCAGAATCCTGAAAGCGGCGCCGGCGACATCGTTAACGGCGATGCCGACTACCGCCTCGACAACTATCTGCATTCGTCGGGCGAGGGTTTCAACCTCAAGTTCGGACTTATCGTGAAGCCGATTCCGGAATTCCGCATCGGCCTGGCCGTACACACCCCCACATGGTACAAGATGACCGACTCATACTGGGGAGGCGTCGACTATGTGTACACGCCCAATGACCCGCGCTACAGCGTCAACCGACCCGACCCGGAAGATCCTAACCTGTATCTGACCAACGACGGTGAAAGCTGGCACGACTACAACATGCGCACACCGTGGCGCATGATGGTAGGTATGGCCGGTGTCATCGGCGGACAGGCCATCATCAGCGCCGACTACGAATACCGCGGCACCAACATGCAGCTGTCCGATGTCAACAACAACGAATACGACGTTGTCTCGGAAGACATCAAGACCTACTACAAGGGCACAAACATCCTGCGTCTCGGCGCTGAATACCGCGTCACCCCGCAGTTCAGTGTCCGCGCAGGCTACTGCTACGAATCGTCGCCCGTCAAGACCGAAGCCGCCAACGACGGCGTGATGATCTGGACTGCGGGAACCATTCCGAGCTATACGTTCAACAAGACCACCCAGTACGTGACCGCAGGTCTCGGCTATCGTTTCGGAGGATTCTACGCCGACCTGGCCTACGTACACCGCCACCGCGAATCGACCTGGCACGCATTCTCTCCCGTCATCGTGGACTATGCCATCGACCAGGATTCGCCTTCGGCCAAAGTCTCCTCCAACAACAATCAGGTCGTGCTCAGTCTGGGCTACAAGTTCTAACCGATTTTTGAAGGATTTTTCTTAACTTTGCACATAGGGTGCTTCCGGCGACACTCCGGGAGCACCTGTTTTTTTTAAACCGTCACCACACACCCCACCTACAGCAATGGCAGTCAAGCTTAAGGACATCGACCTCGACAACCCCGAATTTCAGAACGCGTGGAAGCTCATACGCTTCACGCGCCAGTCGCTGTTTCTTACCGGAAAGGCAGGCACGGGCAAGTCAACCTTCCTGCGCTATGTCTGCGAGAACACGGCCAAGAAGTTCGTAGTGCTCGCCCCGACCGGCATAGCGGCCGTCAACGTCGGCGGACAGACGCTTCACTCATTCTTCCGCATACCGTTCAAACCACTGATGCCCGACGACCCCGAATTTTCCGTAAAGCGGTTCAAGTCGAGGATGAAATATCCCAAGCCTCTGCAGAAGCTGATTCAGGAACTCGACCTGATAATCATCGACGAGATATCCATGGTACGCGCCGACATAATCGACTTTATCGACAAGGCCCTCCGCATATATTCAGGCAACATGCGCGAGCCCTTCGGAGGCAAGCAGCTGCTTCTGGTCGGCGACATATTCCAGCTCGAACCGGTGGTCACGGGCGACATGCGCGACATTCTCGGCCGCGTCTATCCCCAGCCGTTCTTCTTCTGCGCTAAAGCATTCTCCGAGCTAAGCATAGTCTCAGTCGAACTGACCAAAGTCTACCGCCAGACCGACTCCGGGTTCATCGGCATGCTCGACCGAATACGCATAGGCCGTCCCAGTCCGTCGGACCTTGCCACACTTAACGGACGCATATCGGCCGGCAAGGAGCCCGCCGTGGCCGACAAGGACCGGATGGTGATGACCCTCGCCACAAAGCGCGACATGGTCGACGCCATTAACGACAGCCACCTGGCCGGACTGACCACTCCCGAAGTATGCCTCGAAGGAACCATCGCCGGCGACTTCCCCGAAAATTCCCTGCCGAACTCGCTCGAGCTCACCCTGAAAGTCGGAGCACAGGTGGTGTTCATCAAGAACGACCCCGACCGACGGTGGGTCAACGGCACGCTCGGACGCGTGTACATGGTAAATGACGGCAAAGTGATGGTCGAGACCGAAGACGGTGCCGTTCACGACGTTGAACCCGCCGTATGGAGCAACGTCCGCTACACCTACAACGAGAAAGAGAAGAAAGTCGAGGAAGAAGTGCTCGGCACATTCACCCAGATTCCCGTCAAACTGGCGTGGGCCCTCACCATCCACAAGAGCCAGGGACTGACGTTCAAGGACGTCGTCATCGACCTCGGACGCGGCACGTTCAGCGGCGGACAGGCCTACGTGGCGCTGAGCCGCTGCCGGAGCCTCGAAGGGCTGAAACTCGTCAGCACCATCAACGAGCGCGACATATTCGTCAATCCGGCGGTAGTGCGCTTCAGCTCGTCGTTCAACGACGACACGATGATCAGCGAAGCACTCGAACGCGCCAAAGCCGACGACGCATACGCCGAAGCTCTCAGGTCAATCAGGCAGAAAGACCTCCTGACGGCCTTCGACCGCTTCACCGAAGCCCTGCGCCTCCGCAACGAGCTTGACAATGCCGTCCTGATGCGCTTTGCCCGCATGCAGCTCCGCCACATCACGTCCGACCGCTACCGCTCCGAGGAGCTTCAGGCCTCGCTCGACCTCCAGACTGAAAAGCTCCGCAGACTGGCGCAGGAATACATCGCCATGGGCGACGAGTGCCGCCGAGAGGGCATGGACCCTACCCCGGTTCTCGCCAACTACGACAAAGCCATCGACCTCTGGCCGGAAGCCGTCAAGGCGTGGATAGGCAAAGGGCTGACATACTCAGGCATATCTGACAGCGCCATGGCGGCCGAATGTTTCCGGCAGGCCTATAAGCTCGACCGGAGCAACTTCCTCGCCGTGTTCATGCTCGGCAACATTGCCCTGGCCGACGGCGACTATGCCGAAGCCCTCAACCGCTACCTGACAGCCCTGTCAATCGACGACAGCCAGCCGCATCTCCACGACCGGCTTGCCGACCTGTATGACAAAGTCGACGACCACGGCTCGGCCGACGAACACCGCGCCAAAGCAAAGTCCTTGCGCAGGAAACGCCGCAAATAATCGGATTTTTTTCACTACATTTGCACCTATGATACTCAAGCAGATCAAGATTTGCAACTTCAAGAATATCGGCGAGGCCCGTCTTGAATTCTCCCCGAAAGTCAACGGACTTCTGGGCAACAACGGCATGGGCAAGAGCAACCTTCTCGACGCCATCTACTATCTCAGCTTCTGCAAAAGCTTCTCCGGCATGACCGACTCCATGCTTCTGCGGCGGGGCGAGGAGTTCATGATGGTGCAGGGAAGCTACGTGCGCCGCGGGCTCGACGAAGAGGTCTCGATCGGGCTTAACAAAGGACGGCGCAAGAGCCTGCGCCGCCAGGGCAAGGAGTATCAGCGTCTGTCGGCCCACATCGGGGCGTTTCCGCTCGTCATGTCGTCGCCGGAAGACATCGAGCTGATACGCGGAGCCTCCGATTGTCGCCGCCGCCTCATGGACATGGTCATCTCGCAGAGCGACCACCTCTACCTCGACGAACTCATACGCTACGGACGCTCGCTCGAACAGCGCAACAAGCTTTTGCGCGACGGCGTGGTGGACCACAATCTATATCTGGCGGTCGAGATGGCCATGGACCGCGCCGCCGCCTACATCCACTCGGCACGCGCCCGGTGGGTGGAACGCCTGACCGACATATTCCAAAGCTACTACGAAGCCGTGGCCGGTTCGGGCGAAAAGGTGTCGCTCACCTACGACAGCTCGCTCAACAGCCCAGGGTCGAGCATGACGTCGCTGCTCGACGGAGCGCGCCGCCATGACGAGCTTCTGCGCCACACGTCGGTAGGCCCGCACCGCGACGACATCGAAATGCTCATCGACGGCATGCCCATGCGGCGAGCCGCCTCCCAGGGACAGTGCAAGACCTACTCCATCGCCCTCCGCCTGGCTCAGTACGACTTCCTGCGCTCCACGCTCGAAGGCATGAAGCCCATCCTACTGCTCGACGACATCTTCGACAAGCTCGACGCATCGCGCGTGGAGCGGATCATGGAGGTAGTCACCCGACCCGGGTTCGGCCAGATATTCGTCACCGACACCAACCGCACTCACCTCGACGAGATCATGTCGCACACAGCGGGCGACTATGCGCTCTGGCATGTCAGCGACGGCAAGTTCAACCCCCTCTCCCACTGATCATACGGCCATGAAGCGCACCGAACCCCAGTTGCTCAACGACATAATCAAGGACTATCTGCGTGCCGACGGAATGGAACAGCGCCACAACGAACAGCGCGCCGCATACCTGTGGCCCGAAGTGGTCGGCCCGGGAGTCAACCGCTACACCACCCGGCGCTACGTCCATCAGGGCGTCATGCACGTCTACATCAGCTCCGCCTCCCTCAAAAACGAACTCGCATTCCACAAAGACCGCCTCGTCCGTGCCATCAACGACGCCGTCGGCACACCCGTCATCACATCCATCACCTTCCACTAACCCCCTCCCCTCCGTGGGGACCCGACAACCTCCCACTACCCACAAATGCGCCATAGGCGCAAAGACTCCGAAGGACAACGCCACGTCTCCTCCACCCCCACGCCCAAGGCGCGCCGGACAACGCTACGTCTCCTCCACCCCCGCCCAAGGCGCGCCGGACAACGCCACGTCTCCTCCTCAGCCCCGCCCAAGGCGCGCCGGACAACGCCACGTCTCCTCCACAGCCCCGCCCAAGGCGCGCCGGACAACGCCACGTCTCCTCCACCCCCACGCCCAAGGCGCGCCGGACAACGCTACGTCTCCTCCACCCCCGCCCAAGGCGCGCCGGAGGCGCGACCATACGTTAAACTCCACGATAAAGCCACGACAGTGGCGTTCGTGGGGGCCATCCCCCCACATCACAACCACAACGTCGACGACGTTGCACACCACGAAAAAATTCCCCCGATTTTGCAGTATCAAACCCCACAATCCCATTGTATCTTTGCATTGTTCGATTAATCCACAACCACGGCGATGCCCCGGAGGGACGGATACCGTCGGACCATGCCGGTCAAATTTCGGATCCGGGTCGGCATGCGTCACGACGGCATTCTACTTCTTGGCTTCGCGTCGGCAGGGCAATCCGCGGTCGCCCCGACGGCGCAGATTACGCGGGCCGGATATAAATCGGAACCAAATCCTTCGCGAGACCCTGGAGGCACACCAAACGCACGTGCATGCCGTGCGGCCTTAGACGCAACGTTCTCCGTCATCATTAACCGACGACGGCTCCGTTCATCCGGGTGATGGAGGCATACATTGGTTCCGTATTCCGGTCCGTGACATCGCCACATACCATCATTTACGTTGAATACGGTTGTTTAATAATTATTAAAATGAGTATACGAGCGTAAACGCAAGCCGTCGCCAAAGGGTTATAATACTACAATAGAACACAATTTATTATAATTATTATAATCTCCTGTTTATGAGTACACGATTCTGGATTCAACTATTTTTGGGATTAATGCTTTTTCCGTCGTTAAATGCCGTGGCCGACAACATAGGGGCCATTGACGTGCTCGGCGACACGATACCGGGACACTGGGTATATAACGAGCATTTCAATCAGGCATTGCCCACGGAAGACAACTGGTGGGCACGCCTTGACGACCCTGTGCTTGACACTCTGATAGCCATAAGCGAGACCCACAGTGCCGACGTGCTCATAGCGGCACGTCGCATAACCATTGCCCGCCAAGCACTTAACAGTGCGCGTTCAGGATATATGCCTACAATCGGACTCAACGCCGGATGGAGCAAATCGCGCTCTTCTGGCGCGTTGGGCGACGAGCTGACCGAAGCCGCTGTAGGCGACTACTTCAATCTCGGACTGAGCATGAGCTGGGAGATTGACGTGTTCGGAAAAATTTTCACCAAGTCAAAACAGCAGAAAGCCCTGTGGAATGCCTCGCGCGCCGACTATGCAGCCGTGATGACTGCCTTGAGCGCCAACATTGCCAAGGCCTACGTAAAGCTGCGCGTCTATCAGGCACAGTGGGCTGTGGCCAATGAGCACATAGCCTCTCAGGGAAAAATTGTGGAAATCACCGAGGCCCGCCACGAAGCCGGCCTCGCCTCCATGCTCGACGTGGCACAGGCCCGCCAGGTCTACTATTCGACCCAGGCGTCAATGCCGGTGCTCGAAGCGTCGATACGCAATTCGATATATTCGATATGCCTGCTTGTAGGAGTGTATCCGCGTGAGTTGTCTGACATGCTCAACACCATGCGCGACATGCCCGACGACCAGCAGATAGTTCCCGTAGGAGTGCCGATGGAACTGCTGCGGCGCCGCCCTGACATCGTGGAGTCGGAATATCAGCTGGCAGCGGCCGCGGCGGAACTTGGCATAGCAAAAAAAGACTTCCTGCCCACGCTGACCCTCAACGGCTCAATCGGCACATCGGCACATAAGCTGGACAACCTGTTCAAAAAACAGAGTCTGACCTACTCAATCGCGCCGACCCTGACATGGACTGTGTTTGACGGACTGGCCCGAAAATACAACGCCGTGAGCGCACGCGAACAGATGGAAATCCGAATCCACAACTACAACGCGGCGGTGATGACAGCCGTGGAGGAAGTCGACGTGGCCATCTCGTCGTACATCGGTTCGCTGAAAAACATCGATGTAGTGGAACAGGTCATCGAACAGAGCCGGAAATCGCTCGAACTGTCGGTCGACCTTTACAAGCGCGGGCTGTCGCCGTTCAACAATGTGGTGTCGGCGCAGATGTCGCTTCTTGAATACCAGAACAGCCTGATTTCATCAAAAGGCAACGCACTGACTTCGCTAATAACCCTTTACGAAGCTCTGGGAGGCGGTTGGGACGCGTCGGCAATAGAATAACAACACATAAAAACATTTACTATAATGAGAAATTCGATATTACTGCAAATAACCGCCGGCATCGGGCTGACCCTGATGGCAGCGTGCGGACATAAGGAAGCAAAAACTGCGGAACAGATTCCAACGGTCGACGTGGCGCTTCCTACGGTAGACTCTGTGACTCTACATAAGACTTATCCGGGCGTGGCCTACGCCAACGCCACAGCAAAGGTGGTGGGACGAGTCAACGGACAGCTTCTAACCAAGAACCATGCGAGCGGCGCCCTGGTCAAAAAGGGCGACGTGCTGTTCACTATCGAATCGTCGACTTACCGTGACGCAGTCCAGCAGGCACAGGCGGCGCTTACTACCGCCCAAAGCGAATATGAATACGCCTCCAACCAATATGCGGCCATGAAAAAGGCCCTCGAAAGCGATGCCGTGTCGCAGATGGATGTCATTCAGGCCAAAAGCAACATGGAGAAGGCAGAAGCATCGATAAAGAACGCCCGGGCGACACTGAGCGACGCACAGACCAAACTGGGCTACTGCACGGTCAGGGCTCCGTTCACCGGCCATATATCTTCATCGACGCTTGACCCGGGGGCATACGTCAGTGGCGAAGGCTCGCCCGTGGAGCTGGCCACAATCTACGACGATTCAGCGATAAGCATCGACTTCTCTATTGAAAATGCCCAATACGAGTCAATGATAGGCAAAACCGGAAAAATCGACAGCGAAATTTACAAGAAAGTGCCGCTGACATTCGAGGAACCGCTGGCGCACGAATATTTTGCTAATCTGACCTACCTCTCGCCATCGGTCGACACCAACACCGGAACAATACTCCTGAAAGTGGGGCTGCCGAACACATACGGAGAGCTTAAGCCGGGCATGTATATCACAGTCAATCTGCCTTACGGCACTAACAGCCGTGCTATCCTCGTGAAAGATTCGGCCATAGGCACCGACCAGCAAGGCAAGTACCTATACGTGGTCAACGACTCAAACAAGGTAGTCTACACGCCGATAAAAGTGGGCGATGTATATCAGGATTCACTGCGAATAGTCACTGACGGAATCACCACAGACTCCAGATACGTCACATCGGCACTGCTCAAGGTGCGCGACGGCATGGAGGTGAACCCGACCATGAAAAAATAATTAAATATTTACTGCCATGTTTTCGAAATTTTTCATCGACCGCCCCATCTTCGCCACCGTCCTGGCGATATTGATGGTGATAGCCGGTCTAATAACCATAAAGACCCTCCCGGTGGCACAATATCCGGACATAACGCCGCCTACGGTCAGCGTCAGCGCCACTTATCCGGGCGCCAACGCATCGACAATAGCACGCACGGTCGGAGTGCCCATCGAGGAGCAGATCAACGGAGTGGAGAACATGCTGTACATGAGCTCCAACTCAAGTTCCGACGGAAGCTATAATCTGACCATAACATTCTCCCAGGGAACTGACATCGACCAGGCCGCTATCAATGTGCAGAACCGCCTGTCGCTTGCACAGTCGCAACTGCCCACGCCGGTGGTGGAACAGGGACTGCAGGTCAACCAGGAGTCTACCAACATCGTGCTGTTCTGCTCGCTTACCGGCGACGACGAGCACAACTACGACGCCCTGTATCTGACCAACTACGCCAACATCAATCTGGTCAACGCACTGGCAAGAGTAAAGGGCGTGGGCGGCGTACAGGCATTCGGTGGCGGCAATTACAGCATGCGCGTGTGGCTCGACCCAGAAGCAATGAGGGCGAGAGGACTTACGCCGACCGACGTGCGCCAGGCCATCGAATCGCAGAACATGGAGGTGTCGGCCGGTTCGGTCGGCGCGGCACCGAATCCGAGCGACGACGCATTCCAGTTTACGCTGACCTCACAGGGACAGCTGTCGACCGCCGAAGAGTTCGAGAACATCATTCTCCGCTCCGACAGCAACGGAGCCTTACTGAGGCTCAAGGATGTGGCCCGTGTGGATCTCGGAAGCATCAGCTATGCTGCCTCGACCAAAGTGTCGGGTCACGACGCGGCCTTGCTCGGAATCAAACAGCTTCCGGGAGCAAACGCCCTGTCGGTGTCGAAAGCCGCCAAGGCCGAACTTGAGAACCTGGCCAAATACTTCCCTCCGGGCGTAAAATACAATGTCGTGCTTGACACGTCCGAATTCGTGACCGCCTCTATCGACGAGGTGCTCATGACCTTCGTCGAAACTACGCTGATTGTGCTTGTGGTAATCCTCATCTTCCTTCAGAACTGGAGGGCGGTGGTGATTCCGATGCTCACCATACCGATTTCGCTGATAGCCACATTCGCGGTGATGAAGATAGCCGGATTCACCATCAATACCCTGACCCTGTTCGGGCTTGTGCTGGCCATAGCCATTGTGGTCGACGATGCCATTGTGGTGGTCGAAGACTGCGCCCGACTGGTGGACGAAGGCAAACTGTCGCGCCGTCAGGCCGCCGAAAAGGCTATGCAGGAATTGACCGGCCCGGTCATCGGCGAAGTTCTCGTTCTTCTGTCGGTATTCATACCCACGGCATTCGTAAGCGGAATCACGGGCGAGCTATACAAACAGTTCGCACTGACCATAGCCATATCCACGGCGTTCTCCGGATTCAACGCACTGACATTTACGCCGGCTATGTGTGCGCTGTTCCTGACACCGCGCAATAAAAACACTAAAAATCCCATATACCGCATATTCAACAAGGGCTACAATGCCGTCGAGACTTTCTACGGAAAGTGCGTCAACAGCATGCTCAAGCATGCCGGAGTGTCGCTGACCGTATTCCTGATACTCGCGGCAGCCGGCATCGCGGCTTTCCTCTATTGGCCTACAAGCTACGTGCCGGAGGAAGACCAGGGCTACTTCTTGTCGTCAATCCAGCTTCCTGAAGGAGCATCGCTCGAACGCACACAGAAGGTGGTCAACCGGCTTTCGGAGCAGATTCGCAAGGAGCTGCCCGAAGTCAAGGATGTCATGGCCATATCGGGATTCTCGTTCATGGGCGGCGGTGCATCTTCCAACATGGGCAGTCTGTTCGTGGTGCTGAAGCCGTGGAAGGAGCGCAAAAGCAAAGACCAGAGCATATTCGCCGTCATTGACAAAGTCAACGCCATGAGCGCCGCCTATCAGGAGGCCATAATATTCTCCGTCAATCCGCCCGCTCTGCCGGGCATAGGCATGTCGTCGGGACTTGAGATGCAGCTGCTCGACATCAACAATCTCGGAGCCGCTCAGCTAAAAAAGGCCGTGCAGGACGTGATGGAAGCGGCACTTAAGAATCCGAAAATCAAGAGCGTGACCTCGCTATACGAAGGAGAAGTTCCTCAATATAAAATCAACATCGACCGCGAACGGGCCAAAGTGGAGGGTCTTACCTTAAGCGACATATACTCTACGCTCGGCGCCTACATGGGAGGAAGCTACGTCAACGACTTCAGTGACTTCGGAAGAGTATATCAGGTGACCATCCAGGGCGACGATCAGGCCCGTGGCAACATCGAGGATGTCATGAAGCTGAGCGTACGCAATTCATCGGGCAAGATGGTTCCGTTTGCCGCATTCTCGTCGCTCGAACAGGCGATGGGCGTACCTATGGCCTCGCGCTACAACATGTACGGCACGGCGTCACTGACTGCCACCCCGGCCGACCACGTAAGCTCAAGCGACGCCATCGAGGAGATGGAGCATATAGTCGAGGAGACACTGGGTACAAACTACTCTTATGCATGGACAGGACTGGCATATCAGGAGACCCAGTCGGGCACTACGGTGACCATAGTCTTTATCTTCGCAATCATCCTGACCCTGCTCGTACTCGCCGCGCAGTATGAAAGCTGGACCGACCCGGTGGCCGTGATTTTGTCGATGCCCATAGCCATACTCGGCACGGTGCTCGGATGTATCATCATGTCGCAGAGCATCAGCATCTATACACAGATAGGATTGATTCTGTTACTCGGCCTGTCGGCCAAAAACGCAATCCTCGTCGTCGAATACGCCACTTACTTCCGCCAGTCGGGACTGTCCATCTACCAGTCGGCCCACAACGCCGGAGTCATCCGCTTCCGCCCGATCATGATGACGGCCATAGCATTCATCTTAGGTGTGATGCCGATGATGTTCGCCACCGGTGCAGGTGCTGAAAGCCGTATATCGCTCGGATCAGCCGTCGTATGGGGCATGCTTCTGAATGCCGTCATAGGCATCCTGTTCGTGCCTAACTTCTGGGATTTGATGCAGTCGTTCCAGGAAAAGGTGCTCAGCAGGTTCTTCAAAGATGTCGACACAATTCCAAATCCCATAGGCGACGAAGACCCAAACAACACCCATAACACTATATGACTTCCGCAGATGCACTGTCGTAGCTTACGCCATGATGGCAAAGCCTTATTCAGACAGTTATCGAAACCCCTAAATACCGACAATTCCTCGGACGGCCCACCTCGCCCGAGGAATCATACATTCAAACCGTATGTTAACAAATGGGGGTGGAGATTTTTACTTAAAATATAATAAAGGGACGGAGACGGACGTTATATGTATAGATTAACTAATTAATACAGTTAGCCTATGGATAAAAAATCTACTCCATCAAACAACACATCGATGTCGGACCATGACGGAGAACGGAATATCGTAAAAGAGGCTCCTCGACGCTCTACTCTCGAGTTTTTGCGCCAGTTTGCACGGTGCTACCATTATGAGCCGCGTCTTTCCGCTCCGCTGGGAAACATGATTATCAACTAAGGCTTCGCCGCATATACAACGGCTGTCGCCGGAAGTGAAACCAAAAACGCCTTGGAATCGATTGACTCCAAGGCGTTTTCATTTATCTCACGCTGAATTTATTTCTTGAACGGTTCAGTCTTGACATAGACTTTATAGTCCTTGATGGCACCGGGGACCTCGCTCTCCATGCGCGGCAGATACTGAATGCCGGAAAGCTTGTGGGTGGCGCCCAGGTCTATGACTATGGCATGGGGGAACTTGACACCGGCCTCGGTGCTCCAGTATGTCGACTCCTGGAGGTCGAACGTCTTGTCGGCCGAGCGGTTGACACGCGCAACATCCTCGCTGTCGGCATAGTCGACAATCCACGGTTCGCGCGACAGGCGTTCGCCCTTGTCATTGAGCACATACATCTCGGCGATGCATGCCAGATCCTTTCCGTCGATGGCATTGAGAGCCTCGATGCAGATATAGCGTCCGGTGACAGGCTTGTCGAATCGGGCTTCCTGCCATCCATTGCCGGGCTTAAATGTTCCGGTCAATACGGGCGACTCGGACTCCAGTTTAAGAGTCTCGCCCTCGGCGCGGTGGGTCAGAGGCTTCTGCACCAGAAGCTGGTCAAGCAAAGGCGCGTCAAGACCTGCCGACTTGACATCGCGCGGACCCATGATGTCGAATACCAGAATCTCATTCTCACCCTTTTTCAGCCAGCAACCGGGAGCATAGAGGGTCTGCTGCGGACCGATTTCCCAGATACGTCCGAGAGGATGCCCGTTGACATAGACAAGGCCTTTGCCCCATGTCTCGAAGTTCAGGAAGGTATCGGACGGCTTTTTGACATTGAAAGTGCCGCGATAGACACCGATAGGCATGCGTCCGTTTTCGCCTGGAGTAAAAGCCTCGACAGGGAAGAATTCCATTGAATCATAGAACTCAAGTTTGTCGGGAAGCGGGAACATCTCCCAGTTTTTGAGGTCGCAGACATATTCATAGCCTTCGCGGTCAACTGTCAGAACGACATTGTCGGTTATACCTTTATAGTCCTTGATGGCGCGTCCGAAGTTGATGCGGCCCATGGCTTCGACGAGAATGTCGAGTGTGTCGCCCTTCTTAGTGGCCGGGAGCTGGAGCATCTTCTCACCGTTTCGACGGTCGAGCTTGCCGACATACTTTCCGTTGACAAACACCTGGGCATAGTCATGGGCATCGTTGACCGTAAGCGTAGCCCCATTTTCAAGCGTAGGCAACTGTGTGCGGTAAAGCACGCTTCCGAATCCCTGGTCGATGTCTTCAAACGTCTTGACCTCCTCGCTCGTTATGCTCTTGGGCAGACTGTTGAACAGCGGAGCCACTTCTGTAAGTCGGAATTCGGGAATCGAAATCGGCTTTATGAGCGCAGGCACTTTAGGAAGCTTTTTACCATCGGTATACTTGGCCAAAGTCTCTCTGAGCTGCCAATACTTGGGCGTGGTCTGGCCGGACTCGCTGATAGGAGCATCGTAGTCATAGGAAGTCACGTCAGGAGCGAAACCTGGGGAGTTGGCTCCGGCCCAGTGGCCCCAGTTAGTACCGCCGTGAGTCATGTAAAGGCTGAATGAAATGCCCTTTGAAAGCATCTCATCGATACCGGCTATCATGTCTTCGGCAGGACGGGTCTCGTGGTTGGCACCCCACTTGTCAAACCATCCGCTCCAGAATTCGCTGCACATCAATGGGCTGTCGGGACGAAGCTCCTTGAGGCGGGCAAACTGCTGGTCAATGTTGGCACCCGTGCCGAAGTTCATAGTCCAGATAAGATCGTCAAGACCATTATTGGTAAAGTTAGATGACCAGTCGCACTGGAACAATGTCACATCGCCGAAGTTCTTGCGCACGATATCGCGGATTGTTGAAACATATTCCTTGTCGATGCCGTAAGAACCATATTCATTTTCTACCTGAACCATTATGATAGGGCCACCGTCCTTTATGGTCAGGCCTTTGACCTGCTTGGCAACCTGCTCTTCAAACAGACCTACGCGCTCAACAAAATACGGATCCATCTCACGCAGACGGATATCTTTTTTCTTCAGAAGCCACCAGGGCAGACCGCCCATCTCCCACTCGGCACACACATACGGACCCGGACGAAGAATTACATACATGTCGTTTTCCTTGCACAGGCGTACGAATTCGGCCAAATCGTTCTGACCTTCAAAATCATACACACCGGGGGTCGGTTCATGTGCATTCCAAAACACATATAAGCACACCGTATTCATACCCAGCGCCTTGCACATTTTTATACGCTGGTCCCAATAAGGCTTGGGGATACGGGGATAGTGAAGTTCGGCCGCTTTGACTACAAAAGGCTCCCCATTGAGCATGAAAGAACCCTTTCCGGCCTCGAATGTCTGAGGCTGAACTGCGACAGCCTTTGATCCTTCAGCATGGCTCATCATCGGGAACAATCCGCATAAAGCCGCGGACAGCACCATGCTCTTTACGATTTTATTCATAAACAGGAGGTATTTGGATTTAAAATTAATTGGTATTTTTCACAAAAGTATATAAAAAAAACCACATTTAAAACTCACAGGCTCAAAATGAGCATATAAACGCTCCAATAATTCATAATACGCAATATCTCCGGCCGTCAACCCACTGCTGAATCAATAATACAAGCGAATACAACTTACCATGACGGAGCGGTTGTATTCGCCGGTATTCATATCGTCAACTTAACAGATTATTTCAATAAAACTTTACACGGGCTGTCCAATGTCGGCGATACGATAAAGTAGACTCCTGCGCTAAGCGACGAAGCATCAAGAGATACGCCTCGCTCAAACCTCAGGCATGTTCGGCCTGACATGTCGACCATCCTTATATCGCGACACTCATACGGCAACGTCACAACACGTCCTCGCACATTAACTGCGGTTAGGGCAAAAAGAGCATCGATGCCTACCGTAGTTCCTTTTGCCGTAAGACGATATAATCCTAAACCGCCGTTCGGTACATAGACTACCAAATTTCCGGTAGGAGAATTCTCATTGTCGGGAATGTATACAAGATTACAGCCCTGCACATTAATTTTTGAGAAGCCATCGGGATTGATATTCCATAGCGGCTTGGCTGTTGCGAACGACATATCCATCGGCGACATTTCAAGCAATTGCACACTCGAACCTTGGTCGGCCCGGCGACCGTAAGCCAATATCGGCAAATCGTTTACATACATCAACGACACTCCAAACGGCGATTCTGCCATCGTGTTATGAAGCGATTTACCGGCATCAGACAAAGAAGTCACCATCTCGCATACGTCGCCGTTGTCGGACGGCACCCGGTAAAGGGCCGGATGAAACAGTACGTCTGACTCAAACGGACGGGCATGGAAATAGAACATGTCATCGCTTATAGGCATGACCTTGGGAGAAATTATTCGCACCTCATAGGCGTTACGCACGTCAACCGTTGCGAACTGCCTGATTTTTACCGCCTTGACAGATGTAGCTCCATTTTCCACCTTCCAGCGATATACGGGCACTTCAAACGTAGTCAAAGGCTCAAGATCATTCTTCCCCTCTGCACCCCATAGCGTATAATTTCCGGACTTTATTGACCCTCTGACAATCAGGAAGCGCATATACTTAGGAGCCACCGGAACCGTGAACTCGCCTTCAAGGTGAGACAAAGCAATTTCATAGCCATCCTTGCTGACAATATTGTCCAGATCAACCGTATACAATTGTATCTTGCTTCCCGAATCGTCGACAATCGATGAAGTGAAATATACTGTTCCGTCAGCATCCTCTCCGATTAATGACATCAGGTCCGTCGACACATAGTCATTTCCATCGTCCTGTCTGACTCTAAGCATCGGCAACGTTTCGCCAGATGCCAAGTCGTACCGGTCAATCCACACCTGCTCCTTGTCATACTTCCAATTAGAGACATTGTAAGTACCTCTTGCAATATAGATTACATTATTCCGCACAACTACTCCATGATTATCTGTATAATCCTCACTCGGAGCTTTAAAGATTGTTGTTTTGCCGCAATACGGAGCATTAGCCCACTCCATTCTGTTTCCGTTATTCTCTGTTCTAAGCCATACGGATTCCAGCGACAATTCCGTTTCATCAGCAAGACTGACATTATCATAAACTGTCGGATCTACCTTAGCATCATATTCCACAGGCTGTTTACTACCCAACGTCATCATAGAGCCATCGGATGATACCATCATATTGCCGTCTGCATCAGCCGCACGCCAATAATAAGTCGCGCTCTCGATATCTGAAGATTTGACAGTAACAGTATATGGTGATTTTTTGTTAGACAATTCAAAAATATACTTGATTCTGGAAAAATCCTTGTCGAGCGACAACATCACATGTGGCTTCTTAAGCTTAGCGCCACTACTTGGATGAATTGTAAACGTATACTCATCACCGCTGATATCACAATAGGTGGCCGATATTTTTCCACCGGAATAATCTCCGGTTATCCTGGCATTAGAACTGATGCTTAAGCATAGCATAACAAGCAGAAGCAGGCTTCTGTACAATACAATTCCATGCTTTGCACGGAAGGGAGAGAGAATTTTCACTTTAAAAGATTTTGGTTATTATTAATATTATTGAATAAATGCAAATTTAAAAATTCAGATTAACTATCGCAAAAATAATCACCTTATCGATTAAAAATTAACATATTTTTCGGAAGCGTCCGCAGGCGGGGAAGTGTGGGTCCGCTGATTTTCCGGGGAAGTGCGGACTCTGCGGGGTTGTCCGGGCGTACATAAAAAAATAGAGCCGGGCGACTTGCGTCGTCCGGCTCTTGAAGAGGCGGTTACCTACTCTCCCACTTTCGCAGTACCATCGGCGTGGCGGGGTTTAACTTCTCTGTTCGGAATGGGAAGAGGTGGAGCCCCCGCGCTATGGCCACCTTAATCTTTGCTTGTGCCTGCGCCGTAAATCACCCCCTCGGGGGGGAACTTCCGGCCG
>CAJTSJ010000002.1 GCA_910578785.1 uncultured Muribaculum sp.
TTGTACCGCCGTTGCCGAGGCCGCCGTTGCGGATAATCTGCATCATGGCCTGGATAAGTTCGAAATTGTCGATGGGGAACTGGTCGGTATCCCAGCCGTTCTGATAGTCGCCGCGGTTAGCGTCGATTGAACCGAGCATGCCGTTGTCTACAGCCACTGCGAGTTCGTGTTCGAAAGTGTGGCCGGCCAGAGTGGCGTGGTTAACTTCGATGTTCACCTTAAAGTCCTTGTCAAGACCGTGCGCCTTGAGGAAGCCGATTACGGTTTCGGTGTCTACGTCATACTGATGCTTGCTCGGTTCCATGGGCTTCGGCTCGATAAGGAATGTGCCGGTGAAGCCCTTTGAGCGAGCATAGTCGCGGGCTATGGTAAGCATAGTAGCCAAGTGCTCTTTCTCGCGCTTCTGGTCGGTGTTGAGAAGGCTCATATAACCTTCGCGTCCACCCCAGAACACGTAGTTCTGACCGCCAAGGGCGATAGTGGCGTCAATAGCGTTCTTGATCTGAACTGCAGCGCGGGCCACAACGTCGAAGTCGGGATTGGTGGCGGCACCGTTCATGTAGCGGCCATTGCCGAATACGTTGGCTGTACCCCAAAGGTTCTTGATACCTGTCTTGGCCATCAGACCTTTAAGGTATTCGGTGATTTCCTTCATGCGTGCTTCGTAATCGTCTATGTCGTTAAGGTCGCCGATAAGGTCGGTGTCATGGAAGCAGAAATATTCGATGCCGAGTTTCTGCATAATCTCAAAGCCGGCGTCAGCCTTCTGCTTTGCAATAGTCATAGCGTCGGCGCCTTCGTTCCAGGGGAATGTCTTTGTTCCGCCACCGAACTGGTCGCCACCTTCAGCGCACAAAGTGTGCCACCATGCCATGGCAAACTTGAGCCATTCTTTCATCGGCTTGCCGAGGATTACCTTTTCTGCATCGTAGTAACGATAGGCCATAGGATTTTTGCTGTCCTTGCCTTCAAACTTGATTTTACCGATTTCGGGAAAATATTCTTTCATAATTCTTTGATTGGTTGGTTAATATTAGTTGTTTTTAAGTTCATTCTGCAATCTTTCTTTCCAGAGTCCATAAGCGTCGGCATAAGCCTGGCGGTCGCCGGCCTTGGGCTCGATCACCTCGATACGGTCAAGCGTAGCAAATGCCTCGTTATGGTCTTTGTATATTCCGGCACCCATTCCGGCACCCTTGGCGGCACCTACCGAACCATCGGTGTTGAACAATTCGATTGTCGCACCGCTGACTCCGGCCAAAGTCTCACGGAATATCGGACTGAGGAACATATTGGCATGTCCGGCGTGGATTTTCTTTACGTTCATGCCCATCTGCTCCATTATCTCGATTCCGTACTGGAATGAGAATACGATACCCTCCTGCGCGGCGCGCACCAGATGCGCCTTGCCGTGTTTGAGGAAGTTCACTCCATGTATCGAACTGCCTATTTCGCGGTTTTCGAGCACACGCTCAGCTCCGTTGCCGAACGGCAATATGCTGACCCCTTCACTGCCTATGGCCACGCCTGCGGCAAGGTCGTTCATCTCAGGATATGAGATTCCTTCGGGGGCAATATTGCGTTTTACCCATGAGTTTAATATACCGGTTCCGTTTATGCAAAGCAACACGCCCAGACGGGTCTGTCCGTCGCCGTGGTTGACATGAGCGAACGTGTTGACCCTCGATTTGGGATCATAGCTGACCTCGCCGTTCACGCCGTAGACCACGCCTGAAGTTCCGGCCGTAGAAGCAATTTCGCCCGGATTGAACACGTTGAGCGAAAGCGCATTGTTGGGTTGGTCGCCTGCACGGTAGGCCACCGGTGTTCCTTCTGCAAGACCCAGCTCAGCGGCGGCCTTGGCGGTCACTCTGCCCTGTATGGCAAATGTCGGAACAATTTCCGGTATTATCGATGCGCCGAATCCGAGATAATCCATCAGAAAATCGGCCAATTTGTTTTCCTTGAAGTCCCACAGCATAGCCTCCGACAGACCCGACACCGTAGTACAGATTCTGTCGGTCAGACGCATCGCGATATAGTCGCCGGGGAGCATTATCTTGTCGATTTTTTCAAAGAGTTCAGGCTCGTTCTCCTTGACCCAGCGCAATTTCGTAGCGGTGAAGTTGCCGGGAGAGTTGAGCAGATGGCTCAGACAGCGTTCGGAGCCGAGTTCCTTGAAAGCCTTTTCGCCGAAAGGCACACCGCGTGAGTCGCACCAGATGATGGCCGGACGCAATACGTTGCGGTCCTTGTCGACGCATACCAGCCCGTGCATCTGATATGATATTCCGATTGCCTTGATATCCTTGGCATCGGCCTTCGACTCGGCCAATACGGCGGCCGTAGCCTCGCTCAGATGTTTCCACCACTGTTCGGGATGCTGCTCGGCCCAACCCTGCTTTACCGAAATTATTTCTGCTTCGGTCTTAGGGAAAAATGCCGACGACACACACTTGCCGGTTTCGGCATTGACAAGACTCGCCTTTACCGACGAGCTGCCTATATCATAACCCAATAAATACATAGCCATTACTTTTTTATCGTCTGTTTCTATTATAAATTTTCTTATCAAATCTGTAATAGCGTGCGGCTCTGTGGGCCACGCCGCGCTCACGCTCGTCAAGCGCCACTATATATGGCATCGAAGCAATCTTTTTGTGGAAATTGCGGACATCAGTCTTTTTGTCGTACACAACTTCGAAAAGCGTGCGCAACTGCAGAGCCGTGAATTTCCGCGGGAGCAGTTCAAACAATATTGCCGGTGAGCCATCGGCCTCGCGGCGTATATAATCGACAGCCTCCTTCAATATGAGATTATGGTCGAATGCAAGCGGGCCGACATTTTCCAGAGGCACCCACTCCGCATTGTGCTCCGCAAGAAGCGAGTCGTCGGCGCGGTCGATTTTAACCAATGCCAGATAGGCTATGGTGACTATCCGCTCGACGTGCGCCTTCTGTGCGCGCTCAAGCCATCGTACATCGCGGGGATCGCTCGTACGGTTTTTCGAGCCGAATGCCTTAAACTGCATCATGCTCACCTTTTTAAGCCCCGTAAGCTCATGAAGCACACGGGTAGCTGCCTCGTCGAGGTCTTCATCCTGATAAATAAGACTTCCCGGCAGCTTCATATCGTGGTATTCATCGCCGATTTCCTCAGCGCTCCTATGTATAAGAAGAACGTTGAGACGTTCGCCGTCAAATCCCATCAGCACGCAGTCGACTGATATATGATTATTTGCCAAAGGTGGGTGTTGCATTTTGATTTCCGTTCTATTACACCGCAAAATTACACATTAGCCCAAATATGGCAAAATTCAAAATATGTTATATAACATATTATATATCTGACATATAGTTTTCATCCACCATACATTATCGTCTTATGGGTTATCATATTGTATACAATAATTATTCCCACACGGTTAATTTTGCACTTATTCGCCGTTGATAATTTGCCACAGACCAACATCTACCGCCTGTCAAGACCAGCCGCAGCATCGGGCGGCGCCCACACTTATTGTACTTTTGACACTTTGATGCACGACCGGCATCCGCATCCATTCGCCATGAGTTAAAAATAGTTAATCCACAATGCAGTGCCGATTTTTCCGTAAATTTGCATCCACAACCTATTCAGAACAGCCCTCATGAAGTACTTTTTATCAGTAGGAGAAGCCTCCGGCGACATACACGCATCGTGCCTGATAGAGGCATTGCGGACTCAGGACAAAAAAGCCGAATTCACCTTCCTCGGAGGCGACCTCATGGCCCGGGAGGCTGGCGTAGACCCCGTCATACACTATCGCGACATGGCATTCATGGGCTTCAGCGAAGTAATAAGGCACTTGCCGACCGTGCTCGGCAACCTGAAACGGGCCAAACAGGCCATAGCCGACGCAAAACCCGATGCACTGATTCTGATAGACTACCCCAGCTTCAACCTCAAGCTGGCCGAGTATGCCTACGGGCTCGGCATACCCACATATTACTATATATCCCCAAAAGTGTGGGCATGGAAGGAACATCGCGTAAAGCAAATCCGCCAGTTCATACGCCATGTGTATTGCATCCTGCCTTTCGAACCAGATTTTTACCGTTCACGCCATGACTACGAAGCGACCTATGTCGGCAATCCGTCGAAGGAAGAGGTCGACGACAGACTGCGCCGCGCGTCGACACGCGAGGAATTTCTCGCACGCCACCAACTGCCCGACCGGCCCATACTGGCGCTGATTCCGGGAAGCCGCCGTGGCGAGATTAAGAACAACCTGATGGTCATGGAGCAGGCGGCAAAACAATTTCCGGACCTTAATGTAGTTGTTGCCGGTGCACCCGGAATAGACCTGTCATATTATGGATACTACCTGACTCCCGGAACCCCGATTGTCACCGACGACACTTTCGAGCTGATGCACCATGCCAAAGCGGCACTCGTCACTTCCGGTACGGCGACCCTCGAATGCGCCCTCATCGGCACTCCGCAAGTGGTATGCTACCGATCCAACGGCTCAAAGATTACTTATAATATAATGTCGCGCATACTGAAGATTCCGTTCGTCTCGTTGCCGAACCTCATTGCCGGCCGGCAGATTGTACCGGAGATGCTGTTGCACCATTGCAATCCAAAATCAATAGCGCGGCAGCTCAACGACATACTGCCCGGACGTCCGGGCTACGACAATCAGCTTGAAGGCTACCGCGTCATGCGCCGGAAGCTCGGCGAATCAAAGGCCGCCCCGGCTACGGCATCGGCAATAATAGCCGACCTCCTGTCCATCCGGCCTCAGGGCTCCTGACCAACGGCAAGCCATTGACCGACTATGCATTTGCCGACCGCAAAGCAGCTCCCGTTGCAGCCTATAATTAAGTTCACAATTCAGTTCTCCACAAAAAAAGTCGTCAAATCCGTCGCCAGCTATTGCAAATATCAAAAAAACTAATTAACTTTGCATTCGCTTTACAGAAGCAGGTCCCATAGCTCAGTTGGTTAGAGCACCTGACTCATAATCAGGGAGTCCTTGGTTCAAGCCCAAGTGGGACCACTGAAAATCAAGTAGTTAGCTAATCGCTGACTACTTTTTTTATGTCTTTTACTCTCCCAAACGCCATATAGAAGGGTCAAGCCGAAATTTTGCAAAATTTGACAATACGAAATAAAAGTATTACCTTTGTAAAAAATTATTGCAATCATGTAAGAAACGGATTTATACACATATCTGCAAATGAGGTCAGAAGCGTTCTGACGCATAATGTGTATTGTAATTTATCTATCTCGTTTTCCAACCTTTTAATGACTGCAATAATTATGAGCCTGAAAGTTAACGGTTTGTCTTACATACATCCCGATAAAGACATCCTTTTTCAAAACATCAGTTTTTCCATATCTTCAGGAGAAAAATGCGCCATCGTCGGCAACAATGGCATAGGCAAATCTACCCTTATGTCAATAATCGCCGGTAACACCGCGGCGGCAACTGGCTGTGTATCATGCGACACTATTCCCTATATGATTCCACAGCATTTTGGTCAGTTTAATGGCCAGACTGTTGCGGAGGCTTTAGGTGTTGCAAATAAGCTGAAAGCCCTATCTTCAATTTTAGATGGCAATGCCTCGATGGACGACCTTACCACGCTTAATGATGAGTGGGATATTCAAGAACGTCTGCAAGAAGCTTTTTCACGATGGGAAATAGGGTATGTCTCCCCGGAGATGTCAATGAGCAACCTTAGCGGCGGAGAAAAGACCAAGGTGTTTTTAGCCGGACTGAGTATTTACAATCCCTCCATTGTATTGATGGATGAACCTACAAACCATCTCGATTCACGAGGCCGGGATTTGTTGTATGAGTTTGTCGGACACACAAACCACACATTGATAATCGTCAGCCACGACAGGACTTTGCTGAATATGCTGACTTCCATATACGAGTTGTCGCCGTCAGGGACACATTATTATCCAATGAGCTACAATGAGTATAAAGAAACTGTTGAGGCGGAAAAGACTGCAATTGAACTGCGCCTGCAAAACCGGCAGAAGGAACTGGTGAAAGCAGAAAAATCTGCCCAAAAAGTTATGGAGCGGCAACAGAAACATGCCTCGAGGGGTGAGAAGCAAAGTTCAAAGAAGTGTCTTGCAAGAATCGCCCGGGGAGGCATGCGAGATAAATCGGAATCGTCAACCGGCAGATTAAAAAAGATTCATCAGGAAAAACTTCAGGCTATGAAGCAGGATGTCAATGACTTGAATAATTCCATTGACAAACATTCCGCAATGCAAGTTGTGATTGGCAACTCACAACTTTCCGAAAACAAACGGCTGCTGGATCTGGTAAATGTGACATATCAATATCCCGGCAGGGACATTATGTGGAAACTCTCACCATTAAACGTGTCAATATATAGCGGTGAGCGGATATGGCTTCATGGAGACAACGGTTCCGGTAAAAGCACGTTGCTTAAGCTGATAACAGGAGAGCTAAACCCTTCTGACGGTAAGGTCCAAAGGAATATCCCTTTCAACACGCTTTACCTTGATCAAGAGTATTCTTTCCTGAATGACAGTCTTACCATATATGAACAACTCGAATCCATCAATGGCAAAAAACCGGAACATGAACTGAAAATGCTGTTGAGTCGTTTTCAATTCCCGGCATCGACATGGGATAAGAAATGCAGTAATCTCAGCGGTGGCGAAAGAATGAAATTGTCTCTATGCTGCTTACTCGTTTACGGAAAGGCACCGGACATGATTATTGCTGATGAACCGACCAATAACATAGATATATCAAGTATGGAGATTTTGGCTGCCACTTTGAGGAATTATTCCGGCACACTTCTGATAGTCAGCCATGATGAGCAGTTTGTTCATGATATAGGGATAACGCGGACTATGCTTATTAAGAAATAAACAGCAACAGCCACCGAAAGAAAAATACTATTCTCTCGGTGGCTTTGTGGTTAGTAGCCTTTCGGTAATGGAGGCCTGGCATCTTCGGGGATTTACCCGCATATCCTTTATTGCTTGGACTTCTCCGTGTGTCGACCGTCGTTCCTGGGAATGAGGTAGCGGGAATCGGTCGATTTTTGCTTCTTCTCTGGGGTTCGTTTTTTCAGATAGCGAAGAAGCTTCTGATGTCCCTTAGCGGTGTGGAAAAAATTGTGCGACAGTTAAAGAAAGAGGGTATTCTGTCACGCGAAGGTTCTACCAAAGCCGGAAAATGGATTGTAAAGGTTTAGATGAAGTAATCCTAAAAAGTTAGACTGGTCAGACATTGTCCAGGTTAAAAGGACGCAACACCGGCCAATATAGGTCAAGTACAACGAGAGAGAGGCCATGCGGCAATGCCCCCAATGCCTCCCTCGTTCTTGTATGAGTTAACCTGCTCTCCGGTGAAACCTCGGTTATTCAGATAGAGAATGAATTTCAGAGGTTCTAAAAACGCGATTTCTCGGAGTTGCCGGCACCTGTTCCGCGGTAACGGTCACGGGTGGTGTTGAAGCGGTATTGCAGGGTAAGCATAACTGAGCGACCGGGCGAAAAATTCTTCTGAACAATCTTAACCGCATCACTATACATCTGAGCATCGTTCTGAGATGTGTTAAATAGGTCCTTAGCCTCGAATGTGACGCTGAAGGCATTGTTAAAGAATCCTTTGTATATTTTGGCGTTGACATACCACGGCGTGTTTGACAGTTTCATATTGTTGTCCCACGAAGATGTCATCAACTGTGCATCCACATTAAGCCAGATGTCCAGCGGAAGATGAATTGCGTTCTGCCACTGAAACAGAAAGCCGGGAGTATTCATTTTCATAGACTTGCCGTCAACCGGCAGGGTGAGCCATTGCTTCATCACGCCTACGTTTACGCGAGGCTGCCATACACCGACGCTGAACTGTCCGCCAAAGAATGCCTGAAAATAATGACGGTGGTCGAGGTTTGCTGTCCTGATAATGGTTGCCTCTCCGTCAGCACCGTAAGGTTCAGTGACGTGGTACACGCCATCTTTGAAGTAAGTGTACGACACCTGGGCGAAGAATTGCCGCCACTGCGCCATATATTCCACAGTCTGCATTTTTATGGATTTCAGATATGGATTACCCGTCTCAAACGTAAGACGGTTGATGTAGCTGATTGCGCCGTCGAGCTGTCCGTATGCCGGACGTACAGTCTTTCCGGAGTAATTCAATCCCATGCCGACATTTCCTATCTGCGTTGCCACGTTAAACGATGGAAAGAGGTTGTCATAAGTCCTGCTTTGGCCGTCGCGATGCTCACCCATCTCATAGTAATCAAATTTCACATGTTCGTAGCGCAGTCCGACCCCGACATTGAAGCGGCCCAACTGCTGTGAAAGCTCCACAAACGCGGCTATATTGCTTTCATCCACCCTGTTGTCGGCATCGGGGACCTCGGAGATACTTGCAGTAAACATATTTGTGGTGCGCGTATCGGTATATTCCTCCCCTACCCGTATTTGTCCGCGCCAGACAGGATGACTTACGACCAATTTTTCAGCTAACATACGGTTGCGATTGGTTGAGACAGTGCTTACAGTGCGGTCCTCGCCCAATTCACTGAATTCGTCACTCAAAGAAAGTTCCCGGTTTTTATACCATACATAGTCCGCATTAAAGTCAATGTTGAACTTACCGACCGTACCGTTATAATATAAGTTGACGCAATGTCGAGGCAATGCCGTCGATTTATTATTGACATCTGAATTGTAACGGTCGAGCAAAATACCGTTCTGCCATACTTCACTTGGAATGGCCCCGATGAGACGGTGGCGGTTCCAGCTGTTTTGATAATAAGCCCCGACACTATGCCTGTCATTAATCATGTATGAGAAGCCAATTTTACCGGTCATGTCATTGTATGACTGCCGGCCGGACGTACGAAACGCCTGATTGTATGTACCCGACGATGTTGTGGTAGTCATTTCATTAGTTTTATCAATACGATTATCGCCATACCACCAGCCATAGTTGGCGAATAGTTCGAGTCCACGGGTGCGGTATTTCAAATCAATGGAGTTTCCGGTACGGAAATAGTGCTGAAAACCGTTGTCGGCGCGGAGCGTCCCGCTGAATCCGTCGCCTTTAGGACGTTTCGTGCGAATCAGGATTACAGACTTAACGTTTGCACAGTATGCGGCACCGGGATTGGTTATTACAGAAACATTTTTCATGTCTCGTGAATTTAGTTGGGCGAGTTCCTGCAGATCGTTGACCTTGCGGCCGTTGATATAGATTTCCGGAGAACCTTTGCCAAATACCTCCAACGTGCCTCCGTTGTCAACCACCATCGGCACCCGGACTAAAACATCATTGGCCGTACCGGCGATGGCAAGCGAACTCCCCTCGACATTAGTGACCAGAACACCGCCTTTCATTGTGGTGGATGGACGCATGGCGCTGACCACGACCTCTCCAAGCTCAACGGCTGAAAGAGCAAGCTTTATCGTACCCAAATCACCGGAAGAAGGAACAGCTATTGTACTGGCTTCATAGCCGACAAACGACACTTTGACAACAAGATTGCCAATAGCATTCGTGCCGATAGCAAATGTTCCGTCGGTGTCGGTCACATCACCCGTTACATAGGTCGAATCGCAGTAAAGCACCACATTGACGAAATCGAGCGGAGCATCATCCTCTCCGACCACTTTTCCGGTTATCTCTCGGCCAAAAGCCGTGGTCACTGCCGCAATGGCTATAAAAATCGTTGTGATTATCTGTTTCATAGCAAGTTAAGTTTTATCGTCTTTTAAGTTCAATCAATGCGTCTATAAGACTGTCGTCTATGTTGACTCCTTTTTCTTCAAACTTCTCAACAACCATTTGCTTGGCGTCGCCCAAAACCTCGGAATCAAGATCCTCCCATGTAAGAATCTCCGAGCAATCATCATTGGCGGTCACTCGCGCATTGCGTTCTGCCCGATTGCCTACCGAATCAGTTACATAATATATGATTACAGCCTGAAGCCTATTGTCGCCGAGTTCGCGGACATCCGACATACCTACATAGCTGACATTGGCTACAGAGTCAAGATGCGCCAGCATAGCCTGCTCAAGATTCCGGTCTTTCTGATCACCTTTACCTATAGAGCATGATGTGAAGGCAAGCAGAGCCATTGACAGCGCAATTGAGAGTAAAGTAATTTTATTTTTCATTTTACATCAGTTATTACTATTTCCGTGCTTTGGCAAAGCGCTAAAGCTATGATTCTGATGCAAAATTATATCTAAACGGATTTTTACTCCAAATCTAAAAGTCTTAATCCAAGAGGTGCAACTCGCTGAAAATCAGCGGTTGCACCTCCTAAAAATCTTAATAATCCCTTGCCGGGTCTTAACAGAGCCTTAACTTTACCGACCGCTTAGCAGAAATCGGACTATATCATCCTTCTCAGGCACCCCGAGCTTCTTCCTTATCGAGGACTTCCTGACATAGATTGTCGATGTGGTCTGTCCTGTTATCACGCTTATTTCCTTAGTCGAAAAACCGGCCAACATAAGCACAATTATCTGTTCCTCCTTCAGATTCAGGATGTCGCCATACTTACTATGGAGTTTCTCGTAAAAACCGGAATAAAGATTGTCTATCATCTCAAAGACATTCTTCCAGTCTACCAGTTCTCCATCGATATCGCCATCAAGTGAAGAAATTTTGCGAAGCATCTCTCGGTTCTGCTCGGTAGGCGTCTCAGCCACCATCTTTATGATACCGAGTTGCTTGAGCATCGCGCTACGCAACGCCGACGAATCCGCGACACCGGTCCCGGTAGCCACAGGCGAGGATTTGTATTCATCGACCATTTTCTCCAACGCCTCGATACGTTCTTCATTCTCACGTTCATGCTGACGCCTGACTATGATTGCCCACGCAGACGCGGCTATGACCAGCAAGGCCACTAAACTGATTACCAGAATCACGACCGTCTTATGTTCGCTTTCCGCCTTTAACGCCAACGCACGGCTCTGCTGTTGCAACGCACCGCGCTCCGACTCCCATTGCGATGCTTCCATACGGTTGAAGCGCTCGCTCTGTCGGTTATTAAGCCCGTTTATATGCATCAGTTTGACGCGACCGGTCTGCTTGAAGTCAATCATGGCATGGAGCAGATTGCTGTAACTGCGGAAATAAACGTCATCGTCGCCTCTTAACTTGACAGCCAGGCTGTCCGCCAACGCAAGATGTCGTGACGCACGGCTAATGTCTCCCGTATTTAGAGCATTGATTGCATATTGGAAATGAAGCAGATCGGCCGCACCGTTATCAGGACCCGCCTTTTGGAATATCTCTCCGATAAGTCTGTCACTGTCGGCATTTCTGCCGGTCTCCGTCAGCAACTGCGCCCGCTCCAGTTCAAACATGAAATGCTTATCGCCCCAGCGGTTTTTGCGGGCATAGTCTATAAGTTCGTCAACAAGACAAAGAGCGGAATCCGTCTCTCCGGCATACTCGTATCCTGCCATAAGCATATATTTTGCCTCCGTCTTTCTCAGTGTATCCGTTTCGAGTTCATGGAGTTTTTTCGCCAGGGGGACAAGTTGCCGGCCCTGATATTCGGAAGCTCCGAGCAGTACCCGGATTCTTAACGCCTGAACCATTATCGAATCAGGCACATCAGACAGTCCTGCAATAGAATCAAGCTTTACCATAGCACCTGAAGTGTCGCCCACCCAGAACTTGTACCAGGCCAACGCTATGCCGCTTCTGATATCTTTCACAATATCTTTTCCACGATAATAGTCATGGACAAACGAGACCAGAGAATCTCCAATCATGGAACGTTTGCGTACCATATGGCCGTATGCCTTCAGGTAATAATATTCCGCCCGAATGGAGTCTACTTTAAGCTCCGACGGATCTATTGCGTCCAATATGGCCAATGCACTGTCCGCATTCGTACGCATCACATTTTCAGCCTCATCTATATCCTTACCATATTGCGACATTGATTTCGAGCAAGAAACTAAGCTAAAAACCACAATCGCAATCAACACATATATAATATTTTTCACCATATCCGCTAAATTCAGTTGCCATTATGCAAACTTACAACAATTTTCACTAAAATACGTCATACATCTTAACTCAAAATTTACCGGTAAATTTTTTGACAGCAAATTTGGTTTATATTATAAACTTATTTATCTTTGCATCATGATTAGCAAAGAGCGGCATCGCGCGGGTCTGCTCTTTTCTTTTTCAAATTATGGTTTATATTGTAAACCAATTTAAAAACAGACTAAATTACTCATTATGGAAGACAAAAAACTCACTCCCACCGAGAGCATGGACCTAATTGCGTCGATGATCTCCAACACCAAAAGGCATCTGACCAAAGGCGAAGGCAATATGCTTCTGTTCTGGGGCTACCTTTGCACAGCAGTAGCCGTTACCACATTAGTTTTGAACATACTCAAACACATATACGGCATAGACATTCCGCTATCTTTGGAAAAATGGGCATGGTGGTTGATTCCGCTGATAGGCATCCCTTACACCCTTGTAGCGACAAAGCGCGCAAAAGCCAGCCGCACAGTCTTGACCTACAGCGACCGTCTGTCGGCATCGCTATGGAACTACGTCCTGTGGTTGGCATTGGGAGCTTTCATAATCGGTTTCATATTTCTGGTATCGGGATTCAATGTCTGGTACATAATGGAGCTGTTCGCATTCTTTGTTGTCGGTATGTCCACGTCCATACAAGGCATGATTATACGGGAACGGTCATTGGTGCTCGGGGGCGCATTCAGCGTAATCTGCGGAGGATTCTTAGTGGCGTCCGTAATAAGCGGCAACCATATGTTCGCGACATACTCAGTACCGCTGTTCATAGTCGATTTCATCGTCATGATGATAATTCCCGGACACATCCTGAACCATAAGGCTTCAAAGGAAAAATGAAAGAACTTAACCCACTGCTTCACTCGCAGTTGCGACTGGGAGTAATGTCGATTCTGATGACCGTCGACGAAGCCGACTTCGTCTATCTTAAAGAGAAGACCGAGTCAACCGCCGGCAATCTCAGCGTACAGATCGACAAACTCTCGACTGCCGGATATATCGAGGTGGAAAAAGGCTTCGCCGGAAAGAAACCCAGGACCGTGTGCCACATAACCAATCAAGGCAGACTGGCGTTCGAAGAATACGTCAATGCACTCAAAGAATACCTTAACCTGTCATAAATGCGAATAAAAAACAGAAAACCGGGCAATTTCAGTATTACGCCTAATTGCCCGGCTCTAAAATATTAAGTTTCTTACAATTATTACACCTCCGGCCTAAAATTCAGCATTGTTCGGTGTACGCGGGAACGGGATGACGTCGCGGATGTTGGTCATACCGGTCACAAACAGTACCAGACGCTCGAATCCGAGACCGAAACCGGCGTGGGGCACTGTTCCGAACCGCCTGGTGTCAAGATACCACCACATATCCTTCATCGGTATGTCGAGTTCTTCGATGCGCTTCTGAAGCTTGTCGTAGCTCTCTTCACGCTCCGAGCCGCCGATAATCTCGCCAATCTTCGGGAACAATACGTCCATGGCGCGCACGGTCTTGCCGTCTTCATTGAGCTTCATATAGAATGCCTTGATCTCCTTAGGATAGTCGGTCAGGATGACAGGCTTCTTGAAGTGTTCCTCGACAAGGAAGCGTTCATGCTCGCTCTGCAAGTCGGCACCCCAGTATACGGGGAATTCAAACTTGTGGCCCGACTCCTCAAGAATCTTCACGCCATCGCTGTATGACAGGCGCACAAACTCGTTGTCAAGCACAAACTTCAGACGGTCTACAAGCTCTTTGTCATAGTGCTCGGCAAGGAACTCGATGTCGTCGATGCAGTTGTCAAGGGCATACTTAATACAATACTTTATGAAGTCCTCGGCAAGGTCCATATTGTCGGTGATGTCGAAAAATGCGACTTCCGGCTCAATCATCCAGAACTCCGACAGGTGGCGGGGTGTGTTGGAATTTTCGGCACGGAAAGTAGGCCCGAACGTATATATGGCACCCAGCGCCGTAGCTCCAAGTTCGCCTTCAAGCTGGCCGGAAACCGTAAGGGCCGTCGGCTTGCCGAAGAAGTCGGCACTGTAGTCGACGCTTCCGTCCTCCTTCTTGGGGAGATTATTGAGATTGAGCGTTGTCACCTGGAACATCGCACCGGCTCCCTCGCAGTCGCTTGCAGTGATAAGCGGAGTGTTCAGATAGTAGAAACCACGTTCCTGGAAGAACTTATGGATGGCGAACGCAAGGGCGCTGCGCACGCGGAGCACCGCTCCGAACGTGTTGGTGCGCGGACGCAGATGCGCCTTCTCTCGCAGAAATTCAAGCGTATGGCCCTTCTTCTGAAGAGGATACTGCTCAGGATCGGCGGTGCCGAATATCTCAAGTTTTTTGGCCTGAACCTCCACTGACTGGCCTTTGCCCATCGACTCCACAAGAATACCGTCAACCTTAATCGACGAACCGGTGGTGATAGGTTTAAGTTCCTCGTCAGAGAAGTCCTGCAGGTCAAATACTATCTGTACATTCTTTATGGTAGATCCGTCGTTCAAGGCCACAAACTGCACATGCTTGTTGCCTCGACGGGTACGCACCCATCCCATGACGGTAACCTCCTGTCCAAGAAGGTCGCCACGGAACAAATCGTTGATTTTAGTACGTTTCATCTCGTTAAAATTGATTAATCGGATTATTCAAACGAACCCATCTTCAGGAAGTTCACTTCCTCCTGGGTCAGATAGCGCCAGCGGCCGCGCGGCAGATTCTTCTTAGTCAGACCGGCAAAGTAGACGCGGTCAAGTTTTGTCACGTGGTAGCCGAGGCTCTCAAATATGCGGCGCACGATGCGGTTGCGGCCGGAATGAATCTCTATGCCGGCCTGGTTGCGGTCGGTGTCGGTGGCATAGCTTATCGCGTCGGCATGGATAGGACCGTCCTCAAGCTCGATGCCGTCGGCAATAGTCTGCATGTCGTCCTCCGAAATGTCCTTGTCGGTCCACACATGATAGATTTTTTTCTTCACATACTTCGGATGGGTAAGCTTCGAAGCGAGGTCGCCGTCGTTGGTCAGCAGAAGCACACCGGTAGTGTTGCGGTCCAGACGCCCCACAGGATATATGCGCTCGTTGCATGCGCCCTTCACGAGGTCCATGACTGTAGTACGTCCGTTCGGATCGTCGCTTGTAGTCACGCAGTCCTTCGGCTTGTTGAGCAGTATGTAGCACTTGCTTTCCAGTGTCACTACCTTTTCATCGTATTCAACAACGTCGTTGTGCGAAATCTTTGTACCGAGTTCGGTGACAGGAACGCCGTTGACCTTCACCAGACCCTGCTGGATAAATTCATCGGCTTCACGGCGCGAGCATATTCCGGCATTGGCCATGAACTTGTTGAGACGAATCTGTTCGTTCGGATCAGGTATAGGCATTTCATATTCTATGCGTTTTGGACGCGGAGTGAAGCTCTTGCCCTGACGCGGGAATGCTCCGCCCTGCTGCGGACGGTTGTTAGGTCCGTTCGGACGGCGGTTGTTGTTGCCGTAGCCGCCCTGTTGCGGACGGCGGTTGTTGTTGCCGTAGCCGCCTTGCGGACGATTGCTGTTGTAGCCGCCCTGCGGACGGTTGTTGCCGTAGCCGCCCTGCGGACGGTTGTTGTTGTAGCCACCCTGCGGACGGTTGTTGCCGTAGCCGCCCTGCTGACGGTTGTTGCCGTAGCCGCCCTGCTGACGGTTGTTGCTGTAGCCGCCCTGCTGACGGTTGTTGCCGTAGCCGCCCTGACGATTATTGTTGTAGCCGCCCTGACGGTTGTTGTAGCCACCCTGACGATTATTGTTGTAACCGCCCTGGTTGTTATAGCGGTTATAGCCGCCCTGATATCCTCCTTCCGAAGATGGAGTGTAGCCTTCAGCCGATGTCGATACTGCAGAAGCGGCATCGGCCGACTCGGTTCCTTCCGAAGCCGGAGCCTGTGATGACTGATATGATGATTGAGGGCGCGGTTGATATCCGCCCTGATTATTATAACGGTTGTTGTAGCCGCCCTGCGGACGGTTGTTATTATAGCCACCCTGGCTATATCCGCCCTGACGGTTGCCATAGCCGCCCTGCGGACGGTTATTGTTGTAAGGACGCGGTTGATACGGCCGCTGATAATCACCCTGTTCGCCTTCCGACGATGCACGGCGGTCTTCCGGCTGATTATAGTTCACTTTACTGTAATGCACTTCCCCGTCTGACGATGCGGCAAAGCGGTTCTCCCCGATTCTGGGTCTTTTCGGCTTCTTTTCTTCGTTATTTTCCATAATTACAAATCACTTAACGGTAAGTCGATTAAAATTTTTAAAGATGTTTCTGCCTCTCGGCGGTTAAAAAATCAAGTTCTTGTTTTTACAATTTCAATTAAAAAAAATTGGCATTAAAGTTGGATAAAAAAATATACTCACTAATACACTGCGCGGCAGCTACTATCGTGCCCCCATTGCAGGAGCCACTTACCGCAAGCATGTAGTCGACGGCAAATTTAGCATATTTATTTGTCAATCACAATAGTTCGGCACACATAAATAAAGCCGTCCGCAACTTCGGCGGTTGCGATTTATGATTTTTTAATATATTCCCATACGTCACGAAAAGCCTTTACAGCGCAATTCTAAGGCAAATCGCGCAGATTAAGAGAAAAAATTTTGCGGAATGGGGAAATTAGGTTAATTTTGCACATTGCAAATTTGCCGTCAAATTTGTTTATATACAAGACAATATAAAAACCAAAATACAATGGCTGAAAAAGATTTAAAAAAGGAGCCTGCAACCGCCCTTGAGGAGGTGAACCAGGACAACCAGGAGCTTAAAGAAAAAGTGACCGCCGGTCAGAAGTACATCATGTGGGGCATGATTGCCCTTTCGGCAATAGCAATTGTGGTGTTCATCTACATCTTTGCGATACGCAACCCGGGCATAAAGTCTGCCAACGAAGCCGTTTCGCAAGCCGACATAACCCTTGCACAAGGCAATGACTCGCTCGCTTTGACTCAGTACCAGCAGGTGGCAAACCAATACGGTTATGACGGAGGCAACCGTGCCGCACTCATGGCCGCCACACTCCTTTACAAGGACGGCAAATACGAGGAAGCCATTAAGGAACTTAAAAACTTCTCACCCTCCGAGGCTATCGTAGGTGCCGCCGCATATTCACTTGAAGGCGACTGCAATGTCAACCTCCAGAAGTATGCCGAAGCACTCAGTTGCTACGACAAGGCCATTGCCCAAAGCGGTGACAACGCCCTCTACACTCCGCTCTTCATGATGAAGAAGGCCACAGTGCTCCGCGAACAGAAGGACTACGCCGCAGAGCTCAAGGTGCTTAAGCAGATTCAGTCCGACTATCCTCAGTACGGATCAGCTTATGGCATCAGCATTGAGAAGTACATCGCCCGTGCTGAAGCTCAGGCCAACCAGAAGTAAGGTTAAAGCATCATAAAGTTTAAGCTCCGAAGCCCTCTTTACTGGGCTTCGGAGCTTTTCTGTTTATATAGTCAACCATTTTTCATATATTAGGTACGCAGAGGCCGATTTTATTTAAAATTTTGTTAATTTAAAAAATCTTATTAAATTTGCGGCATATTTATCAAATCAACTAAATATTTATCTTATGAAAAAGTTTTTGTTATTTGCACTTGTAATGGTATCTGCCATCGCAGCTAAAGCTCAGGTTTATGTAGGCGGAGAACTCGGATTCTGGCATAACAACGACGAACCCAAGACCACACAATTCACTATCATGCCTGAAATCGGCTACAACTTCAACGAAAAGTGGGCCGCCGGCGTTGAAATCGGATTTCAATACAACAAGGTAGGCGACACCAAGCTTAACTCTTTCGCCATCAACCCCTATGCACGCTACACTTACTTCAAGAGCGGCATCGTTAGCCTCTTCGTTGACGGTGGTGTTGATTTCGCCGCATTCCATAACGATGAGACTTATACCGCTTTTGGCATCGGCTTCAAGCCCGGTATCGCCCTCAACGTTACTGAAAACGTAGGATTCATTGCTCACTTCGGATTCCTCGGCTATCAGGATGCTGACGACGAAATCTCTAATGTTGTAACCAAAGGCTTCGGCTTCGACTTCTCAAGCAAGAACCTCTCATTCGGTTTCCACTACAAATTCTAATCACGAAGCCGTCATTTAAACGACAAAATAGTCCGGTACCTCTTTTTCAGGCACCGGACTATTTCTTTACACCCGCTGAAGCACGGCCCGACACACTCAGAGCCGGCATCAGACATATATGTCAACCACACTTAAACGTCACATTCACTTTCTTGATTTTAGCTCCGTCGACCGACGCTATCTCAAAACAGATATTGTTCCACATATATTTTTCGCCCCTCTCAGGAACATATTTAAGCTCTTCAAGCAAAAATCCGCCCAATGTCGAGTAGGAGGCCGGACGATAAAGGCTCTCCAGGTCGAAATAATGCAGAAAGTCGTAAAATGACATTTGTGCATCCACATCCCATTCTCCGTCATTGTCAGTGGGAACAATGACCGGAAGTTCAGACTGACCGGGAATCTCGCCGACAAGCCCGTCAAGGATATCGCTCGGGGTGACCACTCCCGACAGGTCGCCGAACTCGTCACATACCAGGGCAAAATGAACCCCCTTTGATTTCAGACTGTCGAGAGCGTCGTAGACGCTCATGGATTCAGGGAAGTAAACAGGCTTGCTAACCACGTCCGACAGCCTGAAGCCCGGACGGCCGATGGTCAGAATCAACTGCTTGAGCGACACCACACCGCACACCTCGCGCTTCGAGTCACAGCAATAAACCGGATAGGAATTGTGCAGCTGTTCCGACAGGCGGCCCTTTATCTGCTCCACATCCATGTCAAGGCTCAGAGCGGTGATGTCCACTTTCGGAGTCATGATTGACGACACCCGAAGGTCGCCGAGCACAAGCGCCCGCTCCATGATGTCCTGTTCGACCTTCTTGACCTCTCCGGCGTCCGTGCCGTCCTGGATGAGCGACTTTATCTCCTCCTCAGTCACGCCGTTGTCACGGTCTTTAATACCAAGCAAGCCTACCATCAGCATAGTCGATTTCGACAGAAACCACACCGCAGGCATGGCTATAAGCGACAGTATATACATCGGACGGGAGACAATCTTCGACATACCGTTGGCCATGGAAAGACCTATGCGTTTCGGCACCAGTTCGCCGACCACTATTGACAGATAAGTGACTATGACCACTATGGCCGTCTGACCCACCGCATGTGCGGTCTTAGGCGAAAGTCCAAGCTCCTCCAGCATGCCACCTACGTCGTCGGCAAGCGCCGCGCCAGAATACAGACCGGTCAGAATCCCGATGAGGGTTATGCCTATCTGTATCGTTGAAAGGAAGCGGTCAGGGTCTTCCGCAAGCTTCAGCGCCGTCTTGGCCGACCTGCTCCCCTGACGAGCATCAGAGGTCAGGCGCGACTTGCGGGCCGATATCAGAGCTATCTCCGACATGGAGAAGACCCCGTTAAGCAGTATCAGAAATATGATTATGAGAATATCATTCATAAGCTGCAGATAGTTGAAACATCATTTATACAGACTCGACTTTAAAACAATCCGTATATTGTCTGCAACAATTTCCCTACGGCATTTGTTTGCCAGGGCCGTCAACGGCGTCCGCCTGCCAACCGCGCAAGCTCGCCGATCCAAAGCACCATGGATGTAGCTCCGATTATGACCGCCCAGTCAGTAAGCTTCAAAGGAACGACGCTGAAGAATGCCCCGCCGAATGTCACTATCAGCACCTGTCCGGCCACAATAATCAACGATGTCAGACCAAAACCCGAGCAACCCTTGAGATGCAGCGCCGAACGTCCGGTGGCGAAAGCCCGGGCATTGAACATGTTCCAGAACTGCAAAAACACGAATATCGTGAAAAACAGTGACATCTCATAACCTGTCAGGCCACGGTCGACACCCATGGGAACTCGCCCAAGCTGTGCGAGGCTTGTGATGTCGGTGTGCTCGAAGTAATACAAAAGTCCGAGCAACAGAACAAAAAACACAAGACCCGTGCCTATTATGCCGCGCCACATGGAACCGTTGATAATGAACTCCGTCCTCGACCGGGGCTTATCGCGCATCACCGACTCCGAAGGAGGAAGCGACGCAAGCGCCATGGCCGCGAAAGTATCCATTATAAGGTTCACCCACAGCATCTGCGTGACAGTCAGCGGCGACTGTACGCCCATGAATGCGCCGAAAAGCACAATCAGGCACGCCACCACGTTAACCGTCATCTGGAAGAGGATAAAACGCTGTATATTGCGGTACAGCGACCTTCCCCACATCACAGCGCGCCCTATCGACGTGAACGAATTGTCTATGATAGTTATGTCGCTCGCCTCTTTTGCCACCGAGGTGCCGTCGCCCATCGACAGACCGACGTGCGCCGCCTTCAGCGCCGGAGCGTCGTTGGTGCCGTCGCCGGTCACAGCCACCACCTCATTGTTGCGCTGGAGCGTCTCGACAAGGCGCTTTTTGTCCATCGGACGGGCACGCGCTATCACCTTGAAGTCGACCACCCGCTTCTGAAGCTCGTCATCCGGAATCACGGCGAACTCCTCACCTGTTATTATATTTTTCCGACCATCTTTGATGTCGTCCCAAAGCCCTATCTGACGGGCTATTTCAGTGGCTGTTCCGGGGGTGTCGCCGGTGACGATTTTGATTTTTATTCCGGCGTCAAGCACCTCCTTAACGGCCCCGGGCACAGTTGCCCTGACTGGGTCGGAGATGGCCACAACGCCTGCAAACGTCAGACGGTCGGCCACTACCCTACCGTCCTCAATAGTCCGGTCTCCGGGCTTAAGCACCTGGTATGCAAAACCGAGAGTTCTCATAGCCTGTGCCTGATATCCGGCCAGCAAGGCGTCTATGCCCTCTTTTGTGACTCCGACGGGATAGTCGGAGCAAAGGCCGAAGACAATCTCTGGAGCACCCTTGACATAAAGGATTTCACGGCCGTCAGCCGAGCGTACCACCGTAGCCATATACTTGCGCTCGGTAGTGAACGGAAGCTCGCCCGAAACGGCTGCTTCCCCACGAAGTTTCTGGTAGTCATAGCCTTCCGAATCGAGCCAAAGCAACAGTGCGCCTTCGGTCGGATTGCCGAGCACCTTAGGTTTGTCGCCCGAACGGTCAAGCTCGGCCGTCGAATTCACGGCAATTCCCTGATATATAAAGCCGCGTTCACTTTCCGGAGCATAAAAGTTCGTGGAATAGACGCGCATCTGGTTTTCAGTCAGCGTACCCGTCTTGTCGGTACATATCACAGTCGTTGCACCCATGGTCTCGCATGCATGCATCTTACGCACCAGATTGTTAGATTTGAGCATCCTGCGCATCGAATACGCAAGACTGAGCGTCACCGCCATCGGAAGCCCCTCCGGCACCGCAACAACCACCAGCGTGACAGCAATCATCAGCGACTGGAGCATATAGGACACAAACGGCAACCACTCAAAACTGTTCTCCGACAGGTACATTATCACCCTGCCCACGATTATGGCGGCGGCGAGGCAATAGCTTATCCTGGATATCAACCGTCCGAGTCCGTCGAGTTGCTCGTTAAGCGGAGTCTTAACGCTGTTGTCAATCTGAGCCGCAGTAAACACCTTTCCGTTCTCAGTGGCATCGCCCACGGCCTTGACCTGCATCATTCCGTGACCCTCAAGCACCTTGGTGCCGCGGAGCACATAGTTTGACGGGAATGTGGCGTCTGGGTCAAAATGGTCATTATCGGTGGTCTTCCCACACGACGGTTCGCCCGTCAGTGTCGACTCGTCGACACTCAGAGAAGTGGCTTCCACCAGTTCGCCGTCAGCCGGTATGTCATTGCCTGTGTTAAGAACCACTATGTCGCCGACCACAATATCCTTTTTCGGCACTTCAGTGACGTTTCCGCCGCGAATCACATGCACCGGCTCATCGTCGTCAACCTGATTCAGAAGTTCAAACTCCTTGTCGGCCTTATGCTCGAAGTAGAAGGCCAGGCCCGTGGCAAGCAATATGGCGACAAATATGCCCACCGGCTCGAAAAACACAGATCCGTCATGGCCAAGCCCGAAATATTCATAACACGATATGCCGAGCGACAAAGCTCCGGCTATGAGCAGGATAATTATCAACGGGTCGCCGAGTTTCTGCAGAAATTTTTTCCACATCGGATCACCCTGTGCCGGAGTCAAAACGTTTACACCGTTCTTACGGCGGCTTTCAGCCACCTCACTTTCCGACAATCCGCTATATGTACATTGTTGTGCCATCAGAAATAAATATGAATTTTGCAAGTTTATCCAATACCCGCCCTCCGGACAGGATATACATATATATTAACGTAATTTTTTCACATAAGTTATATCTCCGGCGACGATATCCTGGTAAAACTCCTGTAACATGACGGCGCAAGATTAAGTTTGCCTATAGCTCTCAGCATCTTACGCAACGATGATACAAGTTCCTGACTTTCCTGCAGCAGATTCAGATAGACGAAGTTGACCGTCAGATGTCCCACATCGCCGCTGTGCATATACTCGTAGACGTCCCTTGAATGCGCCGTAAGCTCACGCTTGATTGCCTCGCACCGGCGGCGCAGCAAGTCTATAACCTCTGGATTGTCATCATCGACCGCCGCCGCCGATTCCCGCATCACGTCAAGTATGCCGCCCCGTATATCCAACAACGATTTATAGAACCGTTCCGGCAACGGACGGAAATTATTGTCGACATGCTCCTTGCACACTTCGTTGATTCGGCGAAGATTGTAAGTCATCGACATCGACATATTGTTGCTCAGATGAAACCACGTGCTCTTCTCTATAGCCGTCTCCGGGCTGACCCTTCGCAGGCACAGAGTCAGTCTGCGCCGCTGCCCTTTGAGCACATCTTTCTCCATGACAAGCGACTTCTCCGAGCGCGACAGAAGCTTTATGTTGTTGTTCATGAAACCGGAAGTCACCTCATCGTAGGCCGAGGCCGCAAAGTTCAGAAACATCTTCTGCTTTTCATTGATATATATACGCAGCAGCGGCCAGACTGCCTGACGGTCTTCCGTCGAAAGTATGGTCTGGAACAGCGCGTCGCTCTCCGACTTCTTCTCCTTGCTCCTGAACCGTATATTGCTCCTGATCAGAACCGCCAGCGCCGTTACGCCTCCGGCTATCATCACCGGGATTCCTCCCAGATGCATCAGGCACACCACCATCCCTGCGCCGATGAAAGCCACGCCGGCCGTGACAAACCAACCGCCTATAACGGATATGACGCCCGTAATACGGAACACGGCGCTCTCACGCCCCCATGCCCGGTCGGCAAGAGATGTACCCATGGCCACCATGAAAGTGACAAACGTGGTCGAAAGCGGAAGCTTCATCGACGTGCCCCACGCTATCAGCATTCCGGCAAGCATCAGGTTGACCGAACCGCGCACAAGGTCGAAGGCCGCACCGTGTTCCTCGTCGGTCTTTGAAGTGTCCAGTCTTCGGTTTATCCAAAGCTTGACTCCGCGGGGTGTCCTGTCGCTGATCCATGAGAACACATTAAGCGACATCCTCACCAGCGAGCGCCCCAGACGCGAAGAGCCGAACAGCTCGTCGCCCTGAGCCTGCGAACTTAGCCCGACGGTGGTCTGAGTGACCTGGCGGGCCTTCTTAGACGTCGCAAGCGATACCACCATCACCACACCGGCTCCGACAAGAAAATAAAAAGGCGTATCGGCCGGACCGTTAAGGCTATCCATCGTAAACTGGCGGAAAGCACCGTTGCCCGACGCGACATAATCCTGATACGACGCCAGCGACGTCAGCGGAACGCCGATAAAGTTCACCAGGTCGTTACCAGCAAAGGCCATGGCCAGCGAGAACGTGCCGAGCAGCACAATCACACGAAACACATTTACCCTGCACAGATACAGAACCTGCATCAACACCGTAAACACCGCCATAGAAACCGACAGAATCAGCGCCGTATGGCTCCCAATCCAATCCTTTAGTTCAGGAGTCATGATGGTAAGGTCCTTTATGCCCTTAAGCAGCATAAAGTATATGATGGCCGTACAGGCTACGCCTCCGAACAGACCAACCTTCCACTTAAGCCGGCTCTTGTATTCAAATGTAAAAATCAACCGGCTCACAAACTGCACAAGCGTGCCGAACACAAACGCTATGGCCACCGAAAGGAATATGCCGAGTATCACCGACAGCGCTTTCTCCGCGTTAAGAAGGTCGCCTATGCCGAGTGTGCTTTCAGGATCACTGATTTTAAACAGAGCGACCACAAATGTGGCCCCAAGCAGCTCGAACACCAGCGACACGGTGGTCGATGTAGGCATCCCGAGCGAGTTGAATATGTCGAGGAGTATGATGTCCGTCACCATCACCGCCATAAAGATAGCTATAACGTCGTAGAACGACATATTTTCAGGCCGGAATATGCCGTGCCTCGCCACGTCCATCATGCCGTTGCTCATGGCCGCTCCGATAAAAACGCCCGCCGCGGCCACTGCGATAACGGTCTTGAACGATGCAGCCTTCGACCCGACAGCCGATGTCAGGAAGTTGACCGCATCGTTGCTCACACCAACCGACAGGTCAAACACTGCCAGAAGAAACAGGAATACTACTATCCCCAGAAACAAAATGTCCATATCTGCTGAATTACTGTTTTACCGTACAAAGTTCAGCAGATAATATTTCCCAAATATAAAGTTTATGCTGCCTTTTTATTAACAATCTAACCGGTCCCGGCATCAAGGTTAAACACGAACGTCAGTCCGTTGGCATTCAGGGCTTTTATTGTGCCGCCATGTATGGCGACAGCGTTGCGCACTATCGAAAGCCCGAGTCCGGTGCCCCCTGAAGCGCGCGAACGGCCTTTGTCTATCCGGTAAAACCGTTCAAATATATGCGTCAGATGCTCCGGTGCCACACCGCATCCGTTGTCGCTCACTATGAAGTTACCTTCAGCGTCGGAAGATATCCTCATCTCAGAAGCTCCGCTATAAGCTATAGCGTTGTCTATCAGATTTCTGAATATAGATTCGAGCAAAGCCCGATTCCCGCGTATGGTCAACTGCGGAACGTCGACCGCTATACGCATATCTGTCCTTAGACTCTCCTCTGCAACGACATCGCCTATAAGCTCGCTTAAGTTCAGGTCCGACTTCTCAATCATTCCGGCTCCCTCATCCATTCTCGTTATTGCCGACACATCCTTCAGAAGAGCGTTCAGGCGACGCGCATTGACGCCTATGCGCTCCAAAAACTCCCGCTTTTTCGTCTCGTCGAGTTCCGGATGGTCGTCAAGAAGTTCAAGGCACACCAGAATCGATGCCACCGGTGTTTTGAGTTCGTGATTTATATTGTTTGTGAGCTGACGTTTGAGCCTGACCTTGTCCCTCTCAAGCCTCAAGGCTTCCCGATGTTGTTCGTCACGCTGTATGTACAGCTTCACTATATGGCTCGCTATGCTGCCCAGTTCGTCATGCGGAAAGGCATCCTCATCATAAATCCTATCTCCGCGTTCAGCCTTTTCCGCAAACCGGTTCAGGCGCTTTATGCTCAACGAGACCTTGCGCGTGACTACGAATCCGAAAAAACTGATGACAAGCGCCATGCACCCCATTATCCACAGCATCGTGCCGTCGGCCTTCAGAAACTCCTCAAGCGTATGGGTGTAAGGGGCGGCCGAGCGAACCACCATGCCGTCATCGCCGAGAGTAGCTGAGTAAAAATAGCTCACGTCGTCGCTTTCCGAATGCCGCGACACGGAATGCCCATGGCCTTTTAAACGGGCCTCGCTGATTTCCGGCCGGGAATTATGGTTGGTATCCGGGAAGGGGGTCTTGTCGTTGCTGTCATACACTACGATGCCCGATCTGTCGACAAGCGTCACGCGCAAACCCTCGACAGCCGAGCCTATGCGTCCGACAGACCGTCCGATGTCCTCGCCCTGCTTAATATCGTCGATTATACGCGAATTGTAAATCTGAAGCTGCGAATCAAGAAGCATGGCCTTGAATTCACGCTCGCGATGATATTGAAACAGCATAAACGTGCCGACCATCGTCCAGCACAACGCGAGCATTACCGACAGCACTCGGGACTGAAACGTAAGCCTAATTCTGCCAGCCATATCCGTAACCCGACCGTGAGATTATATTCTTACCGTAACGGCCTATCTTGTTCCGGATCCGAGTGATGTGGACATCCACCGAACGGTCCGTCACAACTACATTTTCAGGCCAGACATGCCTTAGAAGCTCCTCACGGGTAAAGATTCTACCGGGATTTTCAAGCAACAGCGACAGAATCTCAAATTCCTTTTTCGGCAACCTGACCTCACGGCCGTCGACACGGCATTGAAGGGTCAGCCTGTCGCACTCGACCCCCGACCTCGGCGACTCTGACGGCGGCATCGACCGACGCAGCACGGCCTCGATTCTCGCCATGACATTTCTTATCGAGTATGGCTTGGCGATATAATCGTCGGCACCGAGCCGCAGACCGTCGACCATGTCGTCGTCGGAATCGCGGGCGGTAAGAAATATAATCGGAATACGCGATGTGCCCGGATTGCCCTTAAGCCTCGAAGCAAGCTCGATACCGCTCATCCCGTCCATCATTATATCCAGCAACAGAAGGTCATATCCGGCCGGATCAAGCCACAATGCCTCCTCTGCACTTGAGGCCGTGGCCACGTCGTAGCCCTCAAGCTCCAGATAAGTCCGCAGACCTTCGCGAAGAGCCTCCTCATCGTCCACTATAAGTATTTTAACGTTTCTATTGCCCATATTCTGCAAATATAGCGACTAATCCCGGTTCAACGCCACACGGCACTGAAAGTTCATAAAAAGTTAATACTGACTGCAGTTTTTCCCACACACAATCAGCGCCCGGCATCATTCCATGCCGGGCGCTGATTGTGTACTTGACTGACCGGTAATCTATCGGTCTATGGTCGGGAACCCCGGAGTAGGATGAAGTTCCCACTGGCGGTCGAGCGACATGGTGACGAACAGAGCCTCCGTGTCGGGCAATGAATCAATCATGGAGTATGCATGCTCCAGATCCATGGCCATGCATGCCGTAGCGAGTCCGTCGGCGATAATGCACTCCGGAGCTATCACTGTGACGCTCAGCACACGCGAATTGGAAGGATAGCCCGTAATGCCGTCAATCGTATGTCCGACCATCCGGCCGTCGATAAGCCGGTAATTGCGGTAGTTGCCCGAAGTGGCCATCGAACACGAATCCACCTCTATCACGGCCATGCCGTCATGTATTATCGAGTCGTTGCTTGGTATGGGGGCATCGATCATCACTCTCCACGGACCGCGGCGCGGACTCTTTCCGTTGACCACGATTTCCCCCCCGATCTCAACCATATAGTCCTTGCAGCCGTTGCGCAGAAGCATCTGGCTTACAAGGTCACAGCCATAGCCCTTGGCCACGGCTGAAAAATTAAACTCCATCAGCGAGTCCTTCTTGACGATGTGACTGTCGTCGACCAGGCGGCATTCATTGATGCCGACATGCTGCATCACACTGTCTATCTCGCTTTTGTCCGGCAGATTTTTTATGGAATTTCCCGGGCCGAATCCCCAAAGGCTGATCAGCGGACCCAGAGTCGGATCAAACGAACCGTGGCTGACCTTGTTGACCCACACAGACTTCTCATATACGCGTCTGATTAAATCGTCGATGCTGTCCGACTCGTTTTTATTGATTCTACTCAACAAGGAATTAGAGTTAAAAGGCGACAGAGACATCTCTATCATATTCATCAGGGTACGTATCGAATCGTCCAGTGGTACATTTGACGCGTATGTGATATGAAATGACGTATTCCATGCTACGCCTTCGTATTGACGGAACGGCTTGCTGTCGTCGCACCCGAACAGAATGGAGCCGAACAGAATGCCTGCCACGCATGCACCAAAAATCTTCCTCAACATAATTCCGAGTTTTATATGCCGCAAAGTTACTTCAAATATTCGAGTTATGTTACATTTTTAATAAATAATCGTGTCAACACCGGCAAAAAAATGAACCGGAATCAGCACATTACCCGATTCAGTCCGCGACATCGGCCATATTCCGAATTCCTAAGCTAATTTTAAGTCGGCTAAGCCTGAAAAAATTCAGACAAATGAGCGGATAAGCGGACAGATTTATCTAAATTTGTAGATGCATCATAATAATCAGCTATGCGACCGATATTTTTAATAGGCTACATGGGATGCGGCAAGTCGACCCTTGGACGATCAGTCGCCGCTCTGACCGGATGGCAGTTTATAGACCTCGACAACTATATCGAACAGCGGTTCCACCGCACGGTCAAAGAAATATTTGCCGAATACGGTGAAGACGGATTCCGCAAGCGCGAACGCGCCATGCTTCAGGAAGTCGCCGATTTTGAGAACGTCATCGTCGCCTGCGGTGGCGGAACCCCGTGCTTCTTCGACAATATGGAGTGGATGAACCGCCAAGGCACCACGGTGTTTCTCGACACGTCGATCGACAAGCTCCACACCCGCCTGATGCGCGGACGGCACAAACGCCCCCTGATTGCCGACAAGTCCGACAAAGAGCTGCTCATATTCATCCGCGAAGCCCTCGAAAAGCGGATGCCATATTACTCGCAGGCCGAAAAGCGGTTCATCGCCGACCTGCTCGATTCGGAATGCGAAAAGTCCGACACCGCACGCCGCTTTATTTCAGAATTCAACATCCCCTCAATATGACAAATAACGACCATTCCTGCATAACAATGCCTCAGCAGGCCGCCACAGCCACCCGGCAGCGGCGCATATCATTAGGACTGCCCAAATGCGCATCGACGAGCGACAGACGCTTCCCGCTGACGCCCGAAGGTGTCGACATCCTGGTCCGAAAAGGGTTCGATGTGCGCATCCAGTCGGGAGCCGCCGCGGCCATACACTATTCCGACGCGCAGTACAGCAAGTGCGGAGCCTGCGTAGTGTCAAGGCAGGAAGCCCTTGAATCGGACATCGTGATTCATCTCGCGCCACTTGGGGCCGCCGACATAAAGCAGATGCGTCGCGGAGCCATGCTGCTGTCGATTCTGCATCCGGAGCAGCTGGTCGACTACAACGTAAGGGCATTGCTTGACAGGCGGATAATCTCGGTGGCCATCGACCATATACGCGACAAGCGCGGCAACACACCCTTCTACGACATACTCATGGAGGTCGACGGACGCGCATCGCTCGCCCTCGCATCGTCGATGCTCGCCTCGGCCGACTTCGGCAAAGGCATACTGCTCGGCGGGGTGGCCGGAGTCAACCCATGCGAAGTGACCATACTCGGATCCGGAATCGCCGCAAGAGCGGCCGCTTCGTCGGCGCTCGGGCTCGGAGCCATCGTAAACATGTTCGACAACGACGTCTACCGAATCCGCGAGTCGGCACGAATGCTCGGGCCCGGCATCACAGCCTCGGCCTTCCATCCCAGAGTGCTCGAAAAGGCGCTTCGCGGAGCCGACGTAGTGGTGGCCACTCCGCAGGATGCCCCCGTGGCGATAGATTCCGACATGATCGGCATAATGAAGTCAGGAGTCATAATCATGGACATAAACTACGACACGGCCCCGTCGTTCCCATCCTTGCGCGCGGTAGACATATCCACCGTCAGCCATAGCCATACGGCACCGAAGGAGCGGCAGTGCTACATCAACCTCGGAAATGCCGTGCCGCGTACCGCCGCCATGGCGCTGACCAACACATTCCTGTGCCTGATGCACGAGATTATCTCATGCGAGGGCGTGACCGACACCGTCAAACTTCTGCCCGGCATACAATGCGCCGTCTACACATTCCTCGGCAAACCCGTCAACCGTCAGGTGGCCGAAATCGTCAAGATGCGCCCTATGGACATAAACCTTCTGCTCAACTGCTCATAACCGACTATGGCATTCAGAAAATTCTACGTGGTATGGGCCGGACACAGCCCCGGCATTTATGACTCATGGGAAGAGTGCAAAGCACAGATCGACGGATATCCCGGAGCCAGATATAAAGCATTCAACTCTCAGACCGACGCCACAATGGCTTTCCGCGAAAACTCCGACGACATCGGAGTGCTCCGCGCCATTGCCGGACACGACACACCGATAGTGAACTACGAAGCATTTCCCGAAATAAGGCGCGACGCCATCGCCGTCGACGCCGCATGCGCCGGCAATCCCGGACGCATGGAATACCGCGGAGTCGACGTCGCCACCGGAGCAGAACTGTTCCACTTCGGCCCGATCGACGACGGCACCAACAACGTAGGCGAGTTTCTCGCCCTCGTCCATGCGCTTGCCCTGTGCAAGAAGCAGGGCTGGGCCATGCCCATCTATTCCGACAGCAAGACCGCACGCGCATGGGTGCGCAACCGCAAGGCAAAAACCACCCTGCGCCCCACTCCCCGCAACGGCAAGCTAATCCAGATGCTGCAACGCGCCGAGACCTGGCTCGCCACCAACACATATCCCAACCCAATACTGACCTGGGACACCGAACACTGGGGCGAAATACCCGCCGACTTCGGCCGCAAATAGCCCCATCCGTACCCATAAAAAGCGAATTCCCCGGCCGCGGAAGCATGTCTCGTGGCCGGGGAACGTCCTATAATGACATAGCATCGCGCATGACAATATGCCGCCGCCAAATATTCATGTTATTAAACATGTTAAGATATTTGCGCAAAATATCCCTAAAGCATATATTTGCAAACTGCACAACCTTAATATCGACAAAAATGAAACTCCTCGCCCCCATCGCCCTCCTCGCAATGGCCGTATTTTCGACCATGGGAGGCTGTGCAGTCCATGAGCAAAATGAATCTTCGCGAAAGACTCAAAGCGTAAATATTGAAGCCCTGAACGAGGAAGACGGACGGTTCCTTAATGAACTGTTTGAATCGGAGCGCGACGACTTCGACTTCGTTGGGAAGAAAGTATATCTAAACCACTCGGCAAGCATATCGGACTATATCGACAAGATGTTTTCATACAGTAGTCCTGATGACGATGGGTGGCATCCACAGGCCAAAGGCATACTGTACATTTTTACCCCGGAAGAAAAAGAATCCACAGAAGGAATAGACGCGGCCATATACTCGTGGATGAAGATTCACGTTTCAAAGGACGATGTCGTCAAAAGACTACGCAAACTGCAGCAGAAGAACCGCAAAAACCGCGACTGATATGAAACTTAGAAACATCATCATACTGCTGATTACTCTGTCTGTCTCAATGGGATGTTCAATACTATCATCCGGGGAAGGTTATTATGAGAATTTGGGACACTTAAGATTCAGGGGCCATTCAACCGGCCTTGACAGTGGGTTGGACATTGACGGCTATTATTGGAGTCGAAAAGAGGTCGAGCCTGTTCGTTTTTTCTATGACGGAATCGCTACTTGCCAAGGTTCTGCCGGAGTTTATAAGCTAACCGGAGACACAATTACATTGGACGTGTACGACAAACCCGGACTCATGAAAGGTTGGTCGCGGTTCACATGCAAATTTGTGTTAGAAAGTAGGACTTCTATACGCATGGTCGAATTATTGTTCTATGATGGAACATCCAGCCTTCATTCATACAAACCCTCCACTGAAACTATATATGAATTATACGGTGCACCTGGTCCGTTCAGTCAATACGCTGATACTGCCGGCATTCGAAAGCAAAAGTGGCTGTGGGAGTGCGAAGAAGATTGGAAGCAATGGATGGATGCGCATAAACAAGAACGCGCACGTAACAAGGTAGGGAAAAAAGACAATCAAATACAGATTGGTAGGGAAACTCCAACACCCGACAATCCTAGTCCCCCCAAATCGAAAAAATGGGATAAAGGACTTGTATATGCAGCTCCACTATGGGTTGGCTACAAACAAGGAAACAATATTTCGCGAATAGGATTCCATCACAAACTTGTTCAAAGAGGTACTCAAATTTTTATCCATTCATTAATCGGTTCAAAATATTATACCGACTACTCTCAAATGACCAGCGGTTTTTATTCTTATTATGGAACTATTAACCCTTTCAATTTATGGAACTATTAAAATTTAAGAATTACATGACCATTATAATGTGTATTTCATTACTTGTCTTGTCGGGATGTGGCATGTTTTGGCCCAACAATAAAAAGACTTTGGTTAAGTTTTCCGATATTAAGATTTCAGGAAAGAATACCGGAATAGCAAATGCCGTAAACATTGATGGGTATTATGAAAGTTCCGGAGAACATCCAGATTCATTATTCTTCTATTCGGATGGATTTATGAAATACAATTGGATGGACGGAGTTTACAAACTGGTAGGTGACAGTATCATAGTTGCCAATCTGTACACTCTTGAAAAAGCTCCGTACAACCATCTGTCAACAGCAAAATTCAAAATTATCAACCGTGATTCTATTGAAATGATATGGAATATAGGCAGGGAGAAGGACTATGATGCTCTATACTCTACATATAATGCCCGGTTTTCGTTTGTAAGACTCGACAGCGTACCTCCTTTTAAAGGAAAGAAATTGGCTAAACAGAAATTCATCTGGGATAATGACGCAAATAGGGAAACTTGGTTAAACAACCATTTAAAATAATTCGTCATGAGCACGAGCAGATTCATATCATTGACAGCATCTATATTTATGATGATAATCTCAGTCTGTTGTATACCATTCTCATATCCGACAAAAGAAGTATGCAAAAAAATGTCCCATTCTAAAATGACAGGAAAAGCGACAAGGCTATCTGATCGTATAGATATTTCGGGGCAGTTTGAGTCGGCTGAAAACGGTACAGTTCATTTCTTCCCAAAAGGAGAAGTAATCTGGGGCAATATGTCGGGAGTATATGAAGTCAAAGGCGACACTATTTACGCGGATTTATACTCCTCTCCGAATAGACGGGTATTCGGGGATTGGAGCATGCGCCAATCTAAATTTTCAATATCAAGCGACGGAAATATACATCTGCTTTACTCTAAGATTTATTATGGAGGACATTATACTTTTGATGTTCCAAAAGACAAGCTTCCTATTTTGTTTAGATTTAAGACATTGGAAATAACACCCAGGATTCCCAAATTTTTATATACTACCAAATGGCTATGGAATGATGAAAAAACGAGAAAACTTAATGAAATTAAATATCTCAAACAATATGACAACTAACCGGGTAACGATAGTCTCATATTTTATCTTGGCATTATTGATACTTAACGGATGTTTTTATTACAAACCTTTAGTTAAGAACAATAACGGAGCTTGGAAAGAAGGTGATGTCCATTTTGCTCCACTATGGATTGGTTACAGACAAGGTAATCTACAATACCGGACAGGATTTAGCCATAGACATGTTCAGAACTGGACTCAAAATCTCATTCATAAATATGTCACTCCAACCAATTATTTCTTGAACTATCCGGACATGAATGAAAAAGGGTATTACTATGTAGGTGCTTTTAATCCATTTTCGATTTGGACTTATTAAAATAATACACAACAATGAGACACAGATATTTAGCTACAATATTCATAATAATATTGACATACATTACTGCGTCAGGGAAAGAAGAATCAAACAACGATTCACACTTACGACTATACACTCAAACATCACCATCCGACCTTTTAAATATCAGCGAGTGCTTTGATATGGGGGATGTATTTGGTGCTGTACATTTTGAGAATAATGGCATGATGTATGCCGATAACGGCAATATGCCAGGTGTCTACAAGATAGTCGGTGATACATTGGATTTCGACGTATATAGCCAATGGGGAGGCTGGCCTAAACGGACAACAAGACTTTCCGCTAAATGCCTGATTCTTAATAGTGATTCCATCGAAATTAAGAGTATTGCATTAATCCGAAACGGCAATCCGCAAGCTATAAGAATTCCAAAAAATCAATCTGTCTGCACTCATTATGATTGTCCTGCCGACTTTAACCCCAAGGGGGAATTCCTATTTAAACAGAAACGTATGTGGGAGCACGAAGAAGATTGGAAGCAATGGATGGAAGAGTATAAAAGAAATAAGAAGAAATGAAGATTACTATTCGATTAATTGTCTCACCAATAATGCTCCTGATGTTTGTGTGTTGTTCAACAGGCAAAGGATACCTCAGCAGACTGCCCCACCTCCGCTGGACCGAGGGTCGAACCTCACTGTCTGAAAAGCTTAACATTGACGGATGCTTCTATGATGATGTCAGCGGAGCCATGCATTTTTATGAAGACGGAACTGTGGCGGAAGTAAACGGGTATCGTCCGGGAGTCTACAAAGTAGTCGGCGACACTATCATAACCGAAGTCTATTGGAGGGAAGGCATGCTGATAGCCCCGCGATGGCACAGATTTACAAGCCAATATTTAATAGTTAGCCGCGACACAATCAAATATATCGGTCACGCCTGGGATGCTGAAGGAATACCGCAATGGGGCGTGCGTCCGACTAAGCGGGAATATATATCAGTCAGATTCGACGACTGCCCGGAGAATTTCAAAGTCCGCGACAACTTCCTTCGGAAGCAGAAGTGGATGTGGGAGTCGGAGGAAGCACGCAAACAGTGGCTGAAGAACCGCAAAAACCGCGACTGAGATGAAACTCAGAAACATCATCATACTGTTGATGCTCATGTCTGTCTCGACCGGATGCGTACGTATATTCAAATACGTACGAAGCGGAGGCTATGTCAAATATTTTACTCCACGGGCGGAGATAAAGTTCACCGGCCGACCGGACTTGACAGTCTTGTCAATATCGACGGCGAATATTGCAACGAACTGTTTGACACTATGTCAGCCGAATGTTTTTATCAGAAAAAATTATTCAACTTTATCGGCAAGAGGGTAAAGATTGAACAGCCCTGTGCCCAAAACGATTCGATAACCCTCGAGGAATATCTTAAAGCCATTGCCGATTATCAGCAACTCCACGGGCAAATAAGCGAACAAATACGGGGAAGTTTACATGTCAATTCATACGACGAGAAGAGGAAAAGCGGAGGCTACGATGCCGTGATAACCCTGTCTGCCCCCCCCCGAAAATAAACCCATAAAAAGCGAGTTCCCCGGCAGCGGAAGCATGTCTCGTGGCCGGGGAACGTCTAATATATAAATCCGATTGTCAATAGTCTGCTCAATTACAGCGCTAATAGTGCTTGCACTGGCCGTGCTTGCAGATGGCGCCTGTCTCTGCGGCCTCTACCTCGTCTTCCGTAGGTTCATAGCCCGGAGCCCACTTGGACACCTCGCCAGGATCACGGCCTTCAATCTGCCAGTCAAACGGATAGAAATGCGCGTCAGGATTACGCCACGAAGGCTTGCGGTTCTTGTAGATGACCAACGGCAACGCCACGAATATGGCCACACCGATTGCGATTATCGACACATAGACCACCGGCGAGCCCGTAGCTATCTGCGACGGCGGAATGAAGCTCAGCGCCATGGCAAGAAGCGCGCCGGCTATGCCTAATCCGCTCACTACCACCATTCCCAATTTGCCTCCCGGCACCTTGAATCCGCGCTTGCGGTTCGGAGCCGTACGGCGCAGACGTATGAACGCGAGATAAATCAGAACCACCATAATCAGATAAATGATGGTGGCCATCTGCGACATAATCTGGTAAGCCGATTCAACCGTCGGAAGCACTATCATGACCAGGATCAGCACGCTGACAAGCGCTCCCTCTATATAAAGTATCGACTTGTTGACTCCGTTGTCGTTGACTTTCTGGAGCGAGCGGGGCAGATAGCCCGACTGAGCCACGGCCATCAGACCGGCCGACGGTCCGGTGACGAGGGCACTTATCTGACCCACAACGCCGAACATGACAAACAACGCGATGACATTGCCGAGCCAGCCGAGTCCGAACGATGACCACAAGGCCTTATAGGCCACAAGAAGCGACTGGAGAAGATTGATGTTGTCGGTCGGTATGACCAGGCCGATTACAAGGGTGCCTAACGCATACAGCACCACAATGGCTATACACGCCACAAACACGGAGCGCGGAAATTGCTTCGCCGGGTTGCTCATATCGTTGATATGCACGGCCTGGGTCTCCATGCCGGCAAAGAACAGGAATATCGAGGCCGCCAGCACCAGCGTGTTGAAGTGCGAGAAATCGGGGAAGAAAGGCACGTCGGCCAGGTTGTTCTGCTTGCCGAGGATGAAATAAAGAGCGCCGAGAATAATCAGAAGCGCGCCGGGGATAATGGTTCCGACAAGTCCGCCGTAGGTACTCAGAAGGTTTGCCGACTTCTGGCCCCGGAAAGCATTGAACGTAGCCGCCCAATACAGCACCATCGCCACGACAAGCGTGTACCACTTGTTGGAGGCGAGCTCCTGGTCAAAGCTCTCGGGCCACGCGATATATGCAAGCGACGCGGCTCCGAACATCAGCACTGTAGGAAACCAGAACACGACTGTCTGCCATTCAAGATACATGGCCGTCCAGCCCCATTTCGGGCCGAATGCCTCCGCCACCCAGCGGTAGAGGCCGCCGCTCTTGGTGTAGGTCGAAGCCAGCTCGGCGCAGACAAGCGAGAACGGCACAAGAAACACCACAGCGGCAAAAATGAAGAAAAATACGGACTGTATGCCGTATTTGGCCTCGGAAGGCAGGCCTCGAAGGCTGAAAATGGAGGTAATCAGCAATATGGCCATCGCCATCATGGTCAATGACCCTTTGGCGGTCGACATTATCTTTTTTCGTCCCGACTTCGTGACCGGCGGTTCAACGACGGGGATAGGTTTTTTACTCATAAATAATTGATTTTAAAGTGGAACGTATGCTTTACAATACATGCATTGTCAGATATGCCACAACCATAAACAAAAGCGGACTCCCCGTCATGGGGGGGGAGTTCCGCTCATTATGCTGTTTCTGGAGCTATTTGATTACAGGATATGCATGGGCTATGGCTCGTCCATATTTATAGTGCTGGCCAAGAGTTGCAGTAAACTCGACGTTGGCCGAAGCCTCGAACACCATCACTATGTCGCTGCCGCCGAACTGGAAGTAGCTGATTTCCTCACCCTTGCGGAGCACCCTGCCCTCTTCGGCAGTGACAATCACTGAAGACACCTGTCCCATGCCCATAGGAAGGACTGCGACAAGGCCGATAGGACTGTCAAGCACAATCAGACCGCGGTTCTGCATGAATTCATATCCGGGTTCGTCCGGAGCGTCAAATTTGCTTACTCTCTTGCTGTCAAGCTTATTACGTCCTGTCTCCGGATCCGGGGCGGCCTCGACCTGAAGGTAGGTGACGCCCATGATGTCGCGGGCCTCAAGCACACGTCCGCCCACAGGAGCATGCTGACGGTGGTAATCGCTCGGGCCAAGGAATGCATGCATCCACGTACCGCCTTTGAACCGGTCCTTATAGGGACTTCCCTCAAGAAGTTCCGATATCTTCCAGTGTATGCCCTTTATCTCGATAGTGTCGTCGTCGCGCACCTCCCACGAGCCGTCAAATGTCGAGTCGGCAGGTGAAGTAATGACGGTGCTGTCCTCGATGGCGGCCACCGGACGTGCTCCCGGCTTGCAGCTGCGGGCGAAGAATTCATTGTAGGTCTTCCATCCGCCGCGCGGTTCAAGATACTCCGACATATTGAATTCCGGAGAGTCGTAGAACGACTTGACCGATTCCGGAGTGATGGATTCGGGAGAGTCGAGGAACTTGCCGAGTTCCTGGATGTAAGCCTTCATCCAGGCCGACAGCTCGCTAAGCGGCTGCGACACGTCGTGAGGCTCTACCGGAGTCTGAAGCTCCTTGACCGGCGATTGGTCGAGGATGAAGTAGAACTTGCAGATGTGGTTGAACATCTTGCGGCCGAACTGGTTTTCAACCGGAATCCAGCGGAGGTTCTTGTCGAGCCAGTCAAAGTAGTCGTCAAGCGAGTTGATGTCGTCCATCTCCTTGACGTTGTAGGACTTGGCCTTTTCATAAGCCTGCTGGAATTTGTCGCGCCAGCCGTTTTTTTCAATCATGTCAATCAGTTTCCGTACAATCGGAGCATAGGTTTTTGTTGCCATAATAATATTGTTTTAACTAGTTTGGTTATATTATGTATTTTTCGTTTTCAGCACCGCTACTGCATCTCCTTCTCGACCTCGTCGCGGGCGGCAAGCACACATGTTATCACGTGGTCCATGACCGAAGGATTGTTGTAGACATTCATCGGATAGGTCTTTAATGCATATACGGCACCCTCGGCATCCGAGCCGTCGCCGTTCCATGATGCCGTGCGGAATCCTGTACTGTAGGCTATATGAGGCGAGGGCTTGCCGTTGACCTTATGTCCGGTCAGATACCACTCAAACATCTTTTCGCCGATAGCCTGCTGGAAGCGGTTGTTGGCTATGAGCTCGGCGCGGCAACTGCGGTCATTCAGTTCGCGGGCATATTGTTCGCGGGCGTCCGTGCCCTTTGGATATACTCTGAACAGAGTGATAAATCCTGTGTTGTCGGCATCGGCCATCACCATCTCCGGCTCCTTCTCCACAAGCGAGTCCATGTACAGGCGCACTTCAAGAATTCCGCCAAGCACGGCCTGAAGGCCCTCGATGCCCAGATACTTCAGCGTAGCCCATCCGGCCATCGAGCCGGCCGCCGAACGCGACACCTCAAGCGTGTAGTACATCGGATTGTAAGGGGTCACTTCCTGCAGATATGCATACGAACCGCGGCGCATTATGTTCTCGAACTCCGCGGCATCCTTATACAGGAAGCAGCTGCTGATGTAGGGCGAGAATCCGAACTTGTGGAAGTCTATGCCCACCGCGTCGGCATAGCGTATGCCCTTGATTTCTTCATAGTTCTTCTTGACCACCTTCAGGGCTTCCGGCGAGAACCCAAGCGGATTCTTCTCAAAATCATAGTGGCGGAATGTCTGCCACGACCACCCGCACACCGCGTCGGCATAAAGCAGGGCCTTACCGTAGCCTTTGGGGTTAGGATACCGGTCAAGCAGACGGCGAACGTCGGCTATGGGGTCGAATACGCTCGCGTCCGTGGTACCCATGGTGCACACGACCTCAATTACCGGTATGCCCTTCTCCGTAAGGTCCTTCAACGTAGCCTCAAGAGCCTTGAGGTCCATCTTGTTGTTTTCCGGATCTGTAGGAATGACGATTACGTTGTCCATGCCAAGACCGGTCCAGTCGGTGGCGTTCTCACGGCAATAGTGCGCCTGACCGGACACGAGAACCTTGCCGTCGGTGCGCACGCCCTTGTCGCGCGAACCCGGAAGCACTCGGCTGATGGCATACTTCAGACCATAAAGCCAGCATCCGGAACCGCCGTAAGTGTAAATGGCGCCGGCCTTTGCAGGCTCCCAGCCGAAGAGGTCGGCAAGCATGCCGCCGCTCTCAAGCTCGGCCTTGTGGACATTCCATGCATATTCGCCCTCGATGATGTTAGGAGCGAATATCAGCGGGAGCATCGACGCGATTATACTTGCATTGTTGGGCTGCGGCCAGACATTGGACATAGTCAGCGGACTTGACACGTCGGGCATGCCCTTGAACAGCTTCACACAGTCGGCCATCACGCCGTCGAGCGACTCCGGCTTTTCGGGTATCTTGCAGTTTTTAACTTCGGGATATGTATAGTCAAGTTTCGAGCTGTTGCCCAGAAACGCAGTTCCGCCCGGAGCCGGACGCAGGTCGTCGATCATCTCGACAGCCTTCTTCATTGAATCGGCAAGAGCGTCGGCGCCGCCTTTGAACGGGGCGGGAAACTCACTGTTCAGTTGTTTTCGGTATGCGGCCCAGCGGGGTGCGTTTCCAAGTATCTCGCCGTCAGTGTTCCAGATGGAATCTCGGTTTGTGGTATTTGCCATGGCTAATGTATTTTATGTTATTTTGAAGATAGGTCAATGTTTCAATAATGGCATTATTTAAAACAACCGCACAGAAAAAATAGTTGCCGCAAAACTAAAAATCACCATCCTTCCCTTTCATATAAAAGTTCCGGGGTTACGTGGCCTGTCTCGGCCACGTAACCCCGGAATTAAAATATCTTTCTGTCGACTCCTATTCGATATATCCGAACGAGCGCAGCTTGTTTTCACGGTTGCGCCAGTCCTTCTCGACCTTGACAAACATTTCCAGATAGACATGCTTGGCAAAGAACGTCTCGATGTCCTTGCGGGCCTCGGTGCCGATGCGCTTTATCATAGTGCCTCCCTTGCCGATGATGATGCCCTTCTGCGAGTCGCGCTCCACATAGATGACCGCCATGATGTGGATGGAGTCCTCCTTCTCGTCGAATTTCTCGACCACCACCTCTACCGAGTACGGAACCTCCTTGTCGAGGTTCAGCAACATCTTCTCGCGGATTATCTCTGTCACGAAGAATCGCGCCGGCTTGTCGGTCAGCGCATCCTTTCCGAAGTAAGGAGGAGCCACCGGAAGCAATTCCAGGATTCGGTTCATCAGCGAGTCGGTGTTGAAGCCGAGCTTGGCCGAGGTCGGGAACACTTCGGCGTTGGGAAGAAGCTGGTTCCACTTGCCGACGATGGCCTCAAGCTCCTCATTGTTTTTAAGCAGGTCGACCTTATTGATCACCAGAAGCACGGGTACAGTCTCCTTGGCTACCTTGGCAAGGAAGTCGGCGTTCTTGGTCGGGTCCTCTACCACGTCGGTCACATACAGAAGTATGTCGGCATCGGTCAGAGCGCCTTCCGAAAACTCGCGCATGGCCTCCTGCATCTTGTAGTTGGGTTTGAGCACACCGGGAGTGTCGGAAAACACTATCTGATAGTCGTCCGTGTTCACTATACCCATTATACGGTGGCGGGTGGTCTGAGCTTTTGAAGTTATTATACTTATGCGCTCACCCACAAGGTCATTCATCAATGTGGACTTTCCCACGTTGGGGTTGCCTACGATATTGACAAATCCTGATTTATGATTTTCGTTCATAGTCGTAAAATATTTTCTGTGTTACATCAAGTATAACACATGAACATGGCTAATGGTCTTGGACACTGTTTAAAAATTCCAAAAACCTGACTGCGTTTATATATATTTGTCGCCGTAGGCCAGCTTCACGTCGTTGACATAAAGCTTGATTGACTGCTCCTCCGACTTGGGGCAGATCAGAAGCACATCGTCCGAGTCGGCGATTACATAGTCGGCAAGTCCGCTGACCACGACGAGTTTGTCCGGATTGACGGCAAACACGTTGCCCTCGGAACTGTAGGATATCACGCGGCAGTTCTGGGTGACGTTCTTGTCGGCGTTCTTCGGCGACATGTCGTAAAGGGCGCTCCATGTGCCGAGGTCGTTCCAGCCGAAGTCGACGCATTCCACATAGACGTTATCCGCGCGTTCCATGACGGCATAGTCGATCGATATGTTGACACATCCGGGAAACTCGCGGTTGATAAACTCCATCTCCTCTTCAGGATGGCCGAAGCTCGCGCGGCCCCGTTCAAACACCGACATCAGGTCGGGCGCATACTCGTGCAGGGCTTTCAGAATCGAATCTACCGACCAAAGGAATATACCCGAATTCCAGAAAAACTCCCCGCTTTCCACAAACACTTTCGCAAGGTCGCGGTCGGGCTTCTCCGTAAAGGTTTTCACCTTGTTGATGCAGTCTGTTTCCGGCTGGCCTATCTGGATGTAGCCGTAGCCTGTCTCCGGACGGGTAGGCTTTATGCCGAGAGTCAGCAGCGAATCGCACGAATCGACAAATTCAAAACCGCGTTTTATCGACTCAACGAACTGTATCTCGCGGGTTATCACGTGGTCGCTCGGAGTGACGATGATGCTCGCTTCCGGGTCAAGCGCATGTATGTGGCATGCCGCCCATGCGATGCAGGGAGCGGTGTTGCGGCGGGCCGGCTCGCGGAGTATCTGGGATTCGTCGAGTTCAGGCAACTGCTCCTTCACGAGAGGCGCATACTTGTCATTGGTGACTATTATGATGTTTTCCTTCGGGACTATCGGCAGAATCCTGTCGTAGCTCATCTGCAGGAGCGAACGTCCTGTACCGAAAAAGTCGATGAACTGCTTCGGACGGTCGGCGCGGCTGTAAGGCCAAAAACGACTTCCGATGCCTCCGCACATTATCACGCAATATCTATGCTGGTTGGTCATGTCCTGGAATTATTTGGTTAGTATTTTCCGCTAAGATAAGAATTAAATCTTAAATTAGCGGCCCAATTAACGAAATTTTTCTTTAATTCTCTTTTATCATGAATCAGAAATGCGTGATTGACACTATAAGCGACACAACGTAGCGTCCGTCAGCCTGACGGGCATCTACAATCACGCGCGTCCCGGCTCCATAAAGATACTGCTCGCTGAACAGAGCGTCCGGACTCTTCTGGAATCCGGTAGCCCGGTCGACATTGCCCATGCCCATCAATTCCGATTCAAGCTTATGAGCCAGGCTTTCGGCCTGTTCGCGGTTAAGCACGACTGACTGATAGACATAGCCGTTAAGAATCTGATTCTTGAAGCTTGCCACAAACTTGCAGTCATAGCCCATCAGATTGTCCGGCACTACACCGTTGTCGAATATCAGCGATACACTGCCGCCACCGTGGCTCCGCGTCCGGTAGTTCAATGAATTCTGCGACGCATAGTTCTTGAAGTCCACTTCATATACGCCCGGTGAGCTGAACGGACTGCGACCGGCATATCCCGCCGGATTCTTAAGAAGCGAGACGAGAGCGGTCTCATCTTCGCTGTAATCAGAGACAGCCGCAACAGGCGCCGTTGAAGCGGCCGGCTTCGTAGTCTTCGGTTCTGACTTGCGTTTTGACTCCGTCTGACGCTGTAATCCACCGGTCGTTTTCGGCGACGAAGCCCTGGAATCGACACTGTTCAGATAGATTGAAAATCCATCCTTCGAGACTCCTTTATGATTAAACAGTGCCGAAAACAACGACTTGATAAACGGAGCCGTATGCCCCTTTATATGATAGGTCATTCCGCCGCAACTGATTGACTTGATATCGGAAGTGGCATACTGAATCATCTCTTCGTTCATCGGCATGCGGTGAACATCAAAATCTTCCGGGCTGAGCGCACCCAATAAACCTCCTACGGCGTAGGCTCCATCCTCTTCCGTTTTAGAGATGACAAAGAACTCATCAGTTTTCCCATCCGCAAACCATATTGTAAGTTTATCATTAGCATCCAATTTGGATTTAAATGAATCAACAGGAATAAAATAAAAAACTAATATCGCACAATCATATTCCTGAGAGCAGGCAATTCCGGCAGTGAACACCAACTCGCTTTGGCCATCGTCACTTAGCGCTCCGGTCATCCCAAGAGCGTCTTTCCGGCTTTGTACATCTTTAGCCGATGTCATGGTTTCTGTAGAATAAAACAGCTTGCCACCATCAAGCACGGATATGATAGAGCCTTCAGTACTATTATCTTCTTCAATTTTGATTTCCGCCATCGCGGGCAATGCGGACAAAAGGCACAGGACGATGCCGAGCATCGTTTTCAATAAACGGTTCATAAGAAATGTGTATAAGATTGATTAATAATTTTCAAAAATAGATATCGCAAAGATAATTAAATTAGTTGATAAGCAGACATATTAACAATAGAAATTCAACTGTCAATAAGCCACATGAATCCAGGTTCCGCCACCCTCCCATATCAGTTCGGTGTGCGGAAGCGACTGAAGTATGCCCCACAGCCTCCTGTTGCCCTCTATCGACCCCGTGTTGAGGTCGGCGGCCCGCCCCTGCAGATGGTACGACTTCGGGACTCCGCCGACTGCCCTGTTAAGTTCCGGACACCGGTAGCCGCTGTTGACGTAGACAGGACGTCCAAGCATCCGGCGTGCAGGGTCGAGCACCACATCAATCAGACGGTGAATATTGTCGACAAGCTCCGGAGGCGGAGTATTGTCGATGTTCATTCGCAACGCGACGTTGCTCCGCGTCAGTTCATTGATTGTGAAGTGCGACACGGCCTCCTTGGCCTTGACCGGCGATGCGAATTCAGCCGTGGCGACAAGCACGGCAAGCAGTTTGCTGTTTTTCATAGTATCAATATTAGATTACAATAGTTATAAATTCTTATCCAAAGGCAAAGTTAGCATCTAAAAACCGAGATTGTACTGCAAAATTGGATTAAAAATGTCGGGCATTCAGATTTTTTGCATATTAATTCACGAAAAATGCGCTGTTTTCAAAAAATTGTCAGTAAATTTGCACATTGAACGAAAATTCTCATAGAGGAAAGTTATGAACAAAAGGAAAACTCGTTTACAAGCCATCCTGGAAATCCTGACCAACAACTGCATCGGAAGTCAGGACGAACTGTCGCGCCTGCTTTCGGCACGCGGATTCCTTGTAACGCAAGCCACGCTATCGCGCGACCTTAAAGCCCTACGTACCACAAAAGTAGCCACAGACTTCGGCGACTACCGCTACATCGTCACCCAGCCGGGAGAGGTTCCCGTAGACGAAATCTGGGAAGCCGTCCCGTCGACGGCACAGTCCGGCACTCACTACGCCGTACTGTCCATAGCCCTGTCGGGCAACATACTCGTGATTAAGACCCGCACAGGCTATGCGAGCGGTCTCGCATACGACATCGACCAGCTCGATTCGCCTTACCTGCTCGGAACCATTTCGGGTGCCGACACCGTGCTGGCCGTGGTCAACGACAAGTTCACACACGCCGAGCTGTTTGAGTATTTCAAGGACTTCTTCCCCGAACATGTGCTCGAACAGGCCCGCGACCAGTTTCTATGACAACGTTTAACATTTACAATATAAGTTAGTTTTTACGACAAAGAAGAATGCAAGAATCTGTAGATCCATCTAAAATTGAAGTTTTAGTAGCCTCGGAAGAGCATGTCGGTTACGTTGACGAGATTCTCGACACAATTAACCGCGCCGCTAAGGTCAGAGGCACAGGCATCGCAAAGCGTTCGCCCGCCTATGTCAAGCAGAAGATGCTCGAACACAAGGCCGTAGTGGCCCTGTACGAGGGTGAATTTGCAGGCTTCAGCTACATCGAGTGCTGGAGCAACAAGGAATTCGTGGCAAACTCAGGCCTTATCGTGGCCGACAAATTCAGAGGGCTGGGCCTGGCCACCCGCATCAAGCGACGAATCTTTCAGCTGTCGCGTGAGATGTTTCCGCAGGCCAAGATATTCTCTCTGACCACGGGCGCGGCAGTGATGAAGATGAACTTCGAACTGGGCTACCGACCGGTGACATTCGACGAGCTTACCACCGACGCCGCCTTCTGGCGCGGATGCGAGAGCTGCGTCAACTTCGACATTCTCCAGCGCAACGGCGGACACAAATGCCTGTGCACCGGACTCCTTTATGATCCGGCGGAGACACGGTTTCACCGAAACGAAAACAACACAACAGACTAACCAACCAAAACCAATATATTCATAATGGACAACAAGAAAGTAGTGCTCGCATTCAGCGGAGGTCTTGACACCTCATTTGCGGTAAAGTACCTGACCGAAGACTGCGGATATGAAGTATATACCGCCATCGCCAACACAGGCGGATTCTCCGAAGAAGAGCTCAAGGCCATCGAAGAGCGTGCACTGGCTCTCGGAGCCAAGGCCCACGCCACTCTCGACATCACTCAGGAATACTACGAGAAGAGCATCAAATACATGATTTTCGGCAACGTGCTGCGCAACGGCACATACCCCATCTCCGTAAGCTCCGAACGCATATTCCAGGCCATCGCCATAATAGAATACGCCAAATCGGTGGGAGCCAAGTACGTGGCCCACGGAAGCACAAGCGCCGGCAACGACCAGGTGCGCTTCGACATCACATTCCAGATACTCGCCCCCGAAATCGAAATCATCACCCCTACACGCGACATGAACCTGACCCGCGAATATGAAATCGAGTACCTCAAGAAGCACGGCTACGTGGCCGACTTCAAGAAGCTCGAATACTCAATCAACAAGGGTCTGTGGGGCACGTCGGTAGGCGGCAAGGAGACCCTGCACAGCGATCAGACCCTGCCCGAGGAAGCATATCCCACACAGATGACAGCCACGGCCGACTCGCGCATGACCATCGACTTCAAGAAGGGCGAAATCGACGCCGTCAACGGCGAACACTTCGACGACAAGGTGAAGGCCATACAGAAAATCGAAGAGCTTACCGCCCCATACGCCCTCGGACGCGACATGCACATCGGCGACACCATCATAGGCATAAAGGGCCGCGTCGGCTTCGAGGCCGGTGCCCCGATGGTCATTCTCGGCGCGCACAAGATGCTCGAGAAGCACACGCTGACCAAGTGGCAGCAATATTGGAAGGAACAGCTCGGCAACTGGTACGGAATGTTCCTCCACGAAGCCCAGTATCTCGAACCGGTGATGCGCGACATCGAGGCGTTCCTTGAGTCGTCGCAGCGCAACGTGACAGGACGCGTCATCGTCGACCTCAAGCCCTACCGCTTCATACTCGTAGGCGTGGAGAGCGACTTCGACCTGATGAAGACCGGATTCGGCGAATATGGCGAAATAAGCAAGGGATGGACGGCCGACGACGTCAAGGGATTCACCCGCATACTCGGCAACCAGATGAAGATATACTATTCAGTCCAGGAACGTAACAACAAAAGCCGCGAAGTATGATTAAGGCCGGTATAATCGGAGGAGCCGGATACACCGCCGGCGAACTTCTGCGACTTCTCATCAACCACCCGGACGTGGAGATAAAGTGGGTCAACAGCTCGTCAAACGCGGGCAACCTCGTCACCGACGTGCACCAGGGACTGATCGGCGAGATCGACCTGCGCTTCACCGACGAGACCCCGATGGACGAAATCGACGTGCTCTTCTGCTGCACGCCCCACGGACAGACCCGCACATTCCTCGAGAGCCATGAAGTGCCAGAGGAGGTGCGCATAATCGACCTGTCGACCGACTACCGCATCGAAGACGGCACACACGACTTCGTATACGGCCTGCCGGAGCTTAACCGCAAGCGCATCGTGCGCGGAGCCAAGCGCATAGCCAATCCCGGATGCTTCGCCACGGCCATACAGCTCGCGCTTCTGCCCCTGGCCAAGAATCTGCTGCTGAACTCAGCCATACACGTGACGGCCATCACAGGCTCCACCGGAGCAGGCGTGAAGCCCTCGGCCACGAGCCACTTCTCCTGGCGCAACAACAATGTGTCGATCTACAAACCGTTCACCCACCAGCATCTTGCCGAAATACGCCAGTCGCTCACTCAGCTCCAGAGCAGCTTCAGCAAGCCGATAGAGTTCATCCCCATGCGCGGTCCGTTTGCCCGAGGCATAATGGCGGTGGCATATCTCGACTGTCCTGTCGACCTCGACGTGGTCAAGAAACTCTACGAGGACTTCTACGACGACCACAACTTCACCTTCATCACCGACAAGGCTCCCGACCTCAAGGACGTGGTCAACACCAACAAGTGCATAATCCATCTTGAGAAAATCGACGGCAAGCTCCTCATCACCTCCGTCATCGACAATCTCGTAAAGGGAGCATCCGGACAGGCGGTGCACAACATGAACCTGCTATTCGGTCTGCATGAGCGCGCCGGACTGCAGTTGAAACCCTCAGCATTCTAAGAAGATGAAACTATTTGACGTATATCCGTTATTCAATATCGACATCGTGTCCGGACGCGGATGCAAGGTCTATGACTCGGAAGGCCAGGAATATCTCGACCTCTACGGAGGACATGCCGTAGTGTCAGTGGGACACTCACACCCGACCGTGGTAAAAGCCATCAAGAGCCAGGCCGAGAAACTGATTTTCTACTCCAACTCGGTCATCAACGACCTTCAGGCCAAATTCGCCGAACGCCTCGGCAAGGCATGCGGCTACGACGACTACCAGCTGTTTCTGGTCAACTCCGGAGCCGAGGCCAACGAAAACGCACTTAAGCTGGCCTCGTTCCACACCGGACGCAAGCGCGTCGTAGCGTTCAGCAAGGCGTTCCACGGCCGCACGTCGGCGGCGGTCGAGGCCACCGACAATCCTAAAATAGTGTCGCCGCTCAACGACAACGGCAACGTGACCTTCCTTCCGCTCAACGACATCGACGCCGTGTGCGCCGAACTGCGCAAGGGCGACGTGGCCGCCGTAATAGTCGAGGGAGTGCAGGGCGTGGGAGGCATCAGGATTCCTTCGTCCGACTTCCTGCGCGTAGTGCGCGAGGAATGCGATGCGGCAGGCACAGTGCTCATACTCGACGAGATACAGTCGGGCTACGGACGCACAGGACGCTTCTTCGCCCACCAGCATTCCGACATACGCCCCGACCTGATCACCGTGGCCAAAGGCATCGCCACAGGATTTCCGATGGGAGGCGTGCTTATAAGCCCTAAATTCACCCCTGCCTACGGACAGCTCGGCACTACCTTCGGAGGCAACCACCTGGCATGTGCTACCGCTTTGGCGGTGCTTGATGTAATCGAGACCGAAAAGCTCGTCGAAAATGCAGCCCGCGTCGGACAGCACCTGATCGACAGCCTTAAAAAGATTGAAGGCATAAAGGAAGTGCGCGGTGTCGGCCTGATGATCGGCATCGAGATGGACTATCCGGTCAAGGAGCTGCGCAACAAGCTAATCTACCAGGAGCACGTCTTTACCGGCGCAGCTTCGACCGACATCATCCGCCTGCTGCCGCCTCTGACACTGACCATGGACGAGGCCGACGACTTCCTCTGCCGATTCCGCCGTGCGCTAAACCAACAACAAGCATAACCGGATGTCAGTCAACAAAGTAATATTGGTAGGAAACGTCGGGCAGGATCCGGAAATCCGCTACGTCGACAATCGGCCCGTGGCCACATTTTCGCTGGCCACGACCGAACGCGGCTACACCACCGCCTCCGGCGCACAGGTGCCGGAGCGCACCGAGTGGCACCGCATAGTCATGTGGGACCGCGCCGCCGAGACCGCCGAAAAGTACATCCGCAAGGGTGTAAAGCTCTATATCGAAGGCAAGCTCAGAACACGCGTGTGGGAAGACCGCAACACCATCAAGCGCAACGTCACCGAAATACTCGTCGACAGCTTCGACATCCTCTCCCGCCCCGCCGCCACCTGACCACAACCGGTTCATTCACTGAACCACGCCGCTTTTTAGCGGCGTTTTTATTTAACTCACAATTTTTTTCCCTCAAGTATTTTAAGTACATTTGTAAAAATTTAATCCAAATAATCATTATCAAATTCTTATCAACTACACATGAAGAAGATTTTTGCAACCTGCATTCTTACCATGGGAGCACTTGCCGTAGGCGCAAAAACGCCTGAATGGCTCGACCCCAACGTGAATGCCATCAATCGCGCGCCGATGCATACCTCCTACTTCGCGTATGAATCGGAAAACCAGGCCAACGGATGCAAATCGCATTCGGCCAACTATCTGCCTCTTAACGGCACATGGAACTTCTACTGGGTGGCCGATGCCGACCAGCGTCCCGTCAACGACTTCTACAAGGTCGACTTCGACGACTCGAAATGGGGCAAAATCGAAGTTCCGGGCATGTGGGAGCTCCAGGGCTACGGCGACCCCATATATGTCAACACCGGATATGCCTGGCGCGGCCACTTCGAGAACAATCCTCCCGAAGTTCCCACCAAGGACAACCACGTAGGAACCTACCGCCGCGTAGTGGAAGTTCCAGCCGACTGGAAAGGCAAAGACATCATAGCCCACTTCGGATCTGCCACCTCAAACATTTCGCTTTGGGTCAACGGCAAATATGTCGGCTACGGCGAAGACTCCAAGCTCCCCAACGAGTTTGACCTGACCAAGTTCATCAAACCCGGCGAAAAGAACACCATCGTGATGCAGATGTTCCGCTGGTGCGACGGCTCATATCTTGAAGACCAGGACTTCTTCCGCTACTGCGGTCTGGCACGCGACAGCTACCTCTATGCCCGCGCAAAGAACCGCATCGAGGACATCCGCGTCAATGCCGACCTGACCGACGACTATAAGGACGGACGTCTGGACATCAACGTCGACATCAAGGGTTCGGGTGACCTCAAGCTCGTGCTTCTCAACGCCGAGGGCAAGGAAGTGGCATCATACGACAAGGCCAACGCCAAGGGACACGTAAGCACCACCATGAACATAGCCAACCCGCTCAAGTGGACAGCCGAGACTCCCAATCTCTACAAGCTCCAGGCCACATTCTCAAAGAACGGCAAGGAGACAGAAGTGATTCCCGTCAAGGTAGGCTTCCGCCGTATCGAAATCAAGAACGCACAGCTTCTCGTCAACGGCCAGCCCGTGCTCATCAAGGGTGCCGACCGTCATGAACTCGACCCCGACGGAGGCTATGTAGTGTCGCGCGACCGCATGCTTCAGGACATCCAGATGATGAAAAAACTCAACATCAACGCCGTCCGCACATGCCACTATCCCGACGACGAGACATGGTATGACCTCTGCGACGAATACGGTATCTACGTGACAGCCGAGGCCAACATCGAATCGCACGGAATGGGCTACGGCGACGCCACTCTGGCCAAGAACCCCGCCTACGCAAAGGCCCACCTCGAACGCAACCAGCGCCACGTACAGCACCTCTACAACCATCCGAGCATCATCGTGTGGTCGCTCGGCAACGAGGCCGGCTACGGACCCAACTTCGAGGCAGCCTACGACTGGATCAAGGCCGAAGACACCTCGCGCCCCGTTCAGTACGAACAGGCCCACCTCAACGGCAAGTCAGACATCTTCTGCCCGATGTACTACCCCTACGAACACAGCGAGAAGTATTCACAGAACCCCGAATACACCAAGCCCCTCATACAGTGTGAATATGCCCACGCCATGGGCAACTCGCAGGGCGGCTTCAAGGAATACTGGGACCTCGTGCGCAAATATCCCAAATACCAGGGCGGCTACATCTGGGACTTCGTTGACCAGTCTATCCGCTGGAAGGGCAAAGACGGCGTGACCATCTGGGCTTACGGCGGCGACTTCAACAACTACGACGCTTCCGACCAGAACTTCTGCGACAACGGCCTTATCAGCCCCGACCGCGTGCCCAACCCCCACGCATGGGAAGTAAAACGCATCTACCAGAACATCTGGACATCGCTCAACCCCAACGGCACTCTCAAGGTCTACAATGAAAACTTCTTCAAGGGCCTCGACGACGTGACCATGAAGTGGACGCTTCTCCACAACGGCGAAGCAGTGCGCACCGGCTCGATCGACAAAATCGACGTGGCTCCGCAGGCTTCACGCGACTACACAGTCAACTACGGCAAGATTTCCGACAAGGGCGAATGGCTTCTCAACGTGGCCTACGTGACCAAGGAACGCGAAAACCTGCTTCCGGCCGACTACGTGGTGGCTGAAGACCAGATTGTGCTCCGCCCCTACGACGCTTCGGAAAACGCAAAGGCTCCGGCAGCTATCGCGGCCAAGATTTCCGACAACGGCAAGACTCTCAACGTGACCGGCAACCACTTCTCGCTCGACATCAACAAGCAGACCGGCTATATCTGCGGCTACAACGTCCGCGGCACCTCGATGCTCAAGGAAGGCGCTTCGCTTAAGCCCAACTTCTGGCGCGCTCCGACCGACAACGACTACGGCGCAGGCCTCCAGAGAAAGTACCGCGCTTGGCTCAATCCCGAAATCAAGCTTACATCGCTCAACTCCGAGGAGAAGGACGGCAACGCCGTGATCACCGCCGCCTACGAGATTCCGGCCGTGAAGGCTCAGCTCACCCTCACCTATACGGTCGACGGCAACGGTGTGATCAACGTGGTTGAAAGCATGAAGGCCAAGGAAGGCGAAAAGGTTTCCGACATGTTCCGCTTCGGTATGCGCATGGACATGCCCGCTTCGTTCGAGACCGTTGAATACTACGGCCGCGGACCCGGCGAAAACTACATCGACCGCCAGCACGCCATGAACCTCGGACGTTACCGTCAGAGCGTCAGCGAACAGCCCTACCCCTACATACTCCCGCAGGAGACCGGCACACGCGCCGACCTCCGCTGGTGGAAGGTGCTCAACCCGGCTGGAAACGGCATCGAAATCACTGCCGTTGAACCCTTCTCGGCTTCTGCGCTCCACTACTCGATCGAGTCGCTCGACGGCGGCGAGAACAAGCCCAACGGCCACTTCGCCGAAGTCAAGCCGCAGGATGTGACCGAGCTGTGCATCGACCTCAAGCAGATGGGTCTTGGATGTGTCAACAGCTGGGGCGCTCTTCCCCGCAAGGAGTACCGCATACCCTATGCCGACTACACGTTCAACTACACCATCACTCCGGTGACAGGCAACGTAGCCCTCGACTAATCCGAATAAGTCAGACAAGACTATAAATAGCCCGGGGATTTGAGCTTTCGCTCAAATCCCCGGCTTGTTTTCATAAACACACAGAATGCATGGACACAGTACTGACCAGGATGTTACAAAGCCGGCAGTAGGGACGCACGGCCGGTGCGTCCGCCTTAATATCAATGCATTATATCGGACGCACGAACCGTATTTACAATACCTTACAGGCCGCTTACAGAGGCACGGATGGGATGTTTTTGGCCTCGAGCATCACGAACGACGACTCGACCGAGCCGAGCGACTCAAACGCGCCCAGCTTGTTGAGCACAAATTCCTGATAGTCGCGCATAGACCGCGCATAGACCTTCAGCAGAAAGTCAAAAGAGCCGCTGACATTGTAGCACTCCGTGACCTCCGCCATCGACTGTATGCGCTCCACGAAGTCACGGGCTATCTCGCGGTTGATCTGACGCAGCTTCACCTGGCAGAACACCACAAATCCCTTGCCGAGCTTGTCGGCATCCAGAAGCGCCACATAGCGCTTGATGTAGCCCTGCGACTCAAGCCGCCGCAGACGCTCGAACACGGGCGTAGGCGAGCGGTGGACCTTGGCGGCGAGCTGCCGCGTCGTCAGCCTCGCATCCTCCTGCAGCGCACGGAGAATGGCTATATCTATATCGTCAAGCTGTTCGGTGGTAGACATATATTCTATTGCAATATTATTATAAACAGACCAGCAGTGCAATCTTACTGCTATAAAGCGCAAATATAGAACAATATTCCAATATCACCGCAGAATATTGACAAAATAATCACAATATCCTAACTTTGCAGAGTCTCTTACATTTCACAATAACTACAATCTATAAAATATATTTTTTTTAAACCGATGCCTATTGATCGCTCAAAACTACACTTCGAGACCCTTCAGCTTCATGTAGGGCAGGAGACGCCGGATCCGGCCACGGACGCACGCGCGGTTCCCATCTATCAGACCACTTCCTACGTGTTCGGCAGCTGCCGTCAGGCGGCCGACCGCTTCGACCTCAAGGAAGAGGGCAACATCTACGGACGCCTCACCAACAGCACCCAGGCGGTGCTTGAGAAGCGCATAGCCGCGCTCGAAGGGGGCGTGGCCGCACTTGCAGTGGCAAGCGGAGCGGCGGCAGTGACATACGCATTGTTGAATATCACTTCTGCAGGCGACCACATAGTGGCCGCCAACAATATCTATGGAGGTTCATACAACCTCCTCGACAACACACTTCCCGTGTACGGAATCACAACCACATTTGTCGAGCCGTCAGACCCTGAAAACTTCGAGAAGGCCATACGGCCGGAGACCAAAGCCCTCTTCATCGAGACCCTCGGCAATCCCAACTGCAGCGTGACCGACATCGACGCGATAGCCGAGGTGGCCCACCGCCACGGCATTCCGCTGATTATCGACAACACGTTCGGCACACCCTACCTGATACGCCCCATCGAGCACGGAGCCGACATCGTGGTGCACAGCGCCACCAAGTTCATCGGAGGCCACGGAACGTCGCTCGGCGGAGTGATTGTGGATTCGGGCAAATTCGACTGGAAGGCGTCGGGCAAGTTCCCGCAGCTTACCCTGCCCGACCCCAACTACCACGGTCTGGTGTTTACCGACGTGGCCGGAGAAGCCGCGTTCGTGACCCGCGTCAGGTGCGTGCTTCTGCGCGACACAGGTGCCGCCATAAGCCCGTTCAACGCGTTTCTGCTCCTTCAGGGACTGGAGACCCTGTCGCTCAGGGTGGAGCGCCACAGCTCCAACACCGACAAGATTGTGCGCTTCCTCGACAACCATCCGAAAGTCAGGAAAGTCAACCATCCGTCTTTGCCGGCCCACCCCGACCACGCGCTATACAAGGAGTATTTCCCCAACGGCGGAGGCTCCATATTCACCTTCGAAATAGAAGGGGGCATCGAGGCCGCCCACAAGTTCATCGACTCGCTCGAAATATTCTCGCTGCTCGCCAACGTGGCCGACGTGAAGAGCCTCGTGATACATCCGGCCACCACCACCCACTCGCAGCTCACCCCCGAACAGCAAATCGAGCAGCACATCTACCCCGGCACCATACGCCTCTCCATAGGCACCGAACACGTCGACGACCTCATAGCCGACATCAGCCACGCCCTCGACCTCGTCTGACATCAACACAAAAAACCCTCATAAAGCGAGAACGTCGACCTTCACAGGCCGACGTTCTCTTTTGTTATCGAAACGATTATTAAAAGTGGAGATATAATTCTCTATTTAGATTTCTTTCCCCAATAGGTCTTCTTGTTTCCGAGACCGGCATAAACTATGGTGTGGGTGCGCGGATTACGTTCCCAGTCACATTCACGCATCAGATAAAGCTCCACACCGCTCGATGTGGTCAGAATCTGAGTTGCGGCATCATAGCTCCAGTCGGCACCCTTCCATGGGCCTGACGTGATTTTGTGGTCGGCTCCGAACGTCATCGAAGTCGCGGTGCCCTGTCCGCCATACTTGTAGCTGAGGTCGATGTGTTCCCACATGCCGGCTATTTCATCCTCGGTGATTGGCACCTGAGGCACGGCGCCGTAGCGTTCGGGCATCACGAGAGGCCAGCCGTCCTTGGTCCAGCGTATGGCGCGGACATGGCCGAGCATATTGGCGTTCGGCACCCACGTGTCGCCCTTGATATTCGGCAGACGTCCTTGCGAGGCATAGTACCAGTTGTCCTGACCGTCGTCAAACACGGCGCAGTGCGATATGCCCACCCAGCCGTGGCTGTTGGTGAACTTGTAAGGATGAGTCACGATAGGATATGCGTCGCCGTTGCCGCCAAGAAGGCTGTTGGTGCCGTACATGTCGACATACGGGCCGTCGATATTGGCCGAACGCACCACGCGGGTGTTGTAAGGCACCTCGAGAGCATCGTAGGCGAGGAACAGGTAGTAGTAGCCGTCGCGGTATACCACTTCCGGGCCTTCCGAAGCCTGCCAGCGGTTGCCGAGCCGACGGGTGTATATCTGCTTGCCGTAGGGAGCGATTTCGACGTCGGTTCCCCACGGATTGACGTTGATGTCGGGCATACCGGTCTCGGCATTGACCTGAACGGCGGCTATGCCGCTATTCCATGAGCCGTAGATGAGCCAGTGCTCGCCGGCGGGAGTGATGATATAGCTCGGGTCGATGGCGTTGAACTTATAGTAGCAGTTGCCCCAGTCGTTGGGAGCCACGTGGAAGTCCAGTCCCCGGTCAGAGGCGTTGGTGATTACGTAGCCCTTGTCCACCCAGCCGTCGTTGTTGGCAGGGTCGGTGTTCTCCATCAGGCCGATAAACGCACGTTCGCCCCATGAATTGGCGCCGTCGATATTGCCCGGACACACGATAGAATAGTACATACGGTACAGTCCGGAACGCACCTTGCGGACCACGGGAGCCCAGTAGCCGAAGTCGGCCACGTTCGGATTGACCGGCATAAGCCCCATGGCGGTGCGTATCTCGTTAAGTTTCGGTATGACCCATCCGGGGAGCGTCGGCATGGTGCCGCCGAGGTATTCCCAGTTGACGAGATCTCTTGAGCGGCGACCGTGGAAGTGTCCGCCTGCCGCATGCGCGTTGCCGAACGAGGCGTCGGTCTGATACATGTAGTAGTAACCGTCGTCGGCTTTGACAACCGACGGGTCGTGCACGTTGGCGAGATTCCATTTCTGGCGCTGGTCCCAGCCTGAAATGTTACGGTAGTCGTCGGGATAGTCAGGAGCGATATAGTTGGCCAGCTCCTCGCTGATAGTGATTTCTCCCGTTGTAAATTGATACTGCGAAGAGTATACGGTACCTTCCGCAGTCCCTGTCACATACGCTTTAGCATAATAAGTGGTCGAAGACTCAAGTCCTGTTATTTCGGCCGTGGCGATGCCGCCGCTGACTTTGGCCGATACAGAAAGGCTTGTCTCCACTGTCGGGTCGGACGTAGTCGCATAGCAGAATCCTATGCGTCCGAACTGTGCGTTACCGGAAACCGTCACCTGACTCTTCAGAGTCACTGAGGTAGTTCCGAGAGCCTCGGCCGTGGGTGCTCCCACAGTCACAAAGCCTTTGTCGTCGTCGCCTCCGCCGCCATTATCTCCACAAGCGGTAAAAATCAGAGCGCCGACCGACACAAAAGATAAAAGGATATGTCTAATTCGTTTCACGATAAAAATATAATTAAAGAAAGGCAGATAAGCCACCGGTTGGTCAAGCGGTGAGCTTACCTGCCTTGAAAAACATTTAAACATTATTCAGCAGGAGTCTCACCGCCCTCACCTGGAGTTTCAGGCTGTTCGGGTTCGGGAGCCTTCTCGTTAAGTATAATCGGTTCGGAATATACGATGCCGCCCTTGTAGACGGTGACATACGCACGTATATAGGTCTGCTCGGTAGTGCCGAGAAGTTCGTTGACCTCGGCCGAGAAAGTGGACTCACCCAGATTTTCGGCCTTCACGCCGTTGTCGTAGATAGTGGGATCGGGGTTGGTCGAGTAGCAGAATCCTGCACCGCCGCACACATATCCTTCGGCCATCTTGTATTCGGCCCGGAGGGTGAACGATGCCGGAGTGCCGGGAACTTCCGGAGTCTCCTCGGTGGCGGGCTGTCCCGGAACAGCATCGACAGTGATGGCCTCAAATTTGGTGATCTTGGCCTGGGCGCCGTCGGCAAACGAGCCGTTGTCGTCATCGTCGTCGCAGGATGTGAACATCATGCCCACAGCGGCCAACGCACTCAAAAGTAATATCTTAGCTTTCATTTTAGTCGTTTGTTATAAAGTTTGTCGAAAAAGTCGACGGATTCCGCCGCCTGCAGGATGGCGGAATCCTGTCAACATCTTATCAATTAGCGTTCCCAGCCGGGATTCTGCTTCATGTTGGAGATACGCTGAACTTCGCTGTAAGGTATCGGGAAGCGGTAGTTCTTAGGAGCGTTGAATGTCTGGGTCGAATATTTTTCAGAAAGACCGTAGTTGAAAGTCGTGCCTGAACCTTCGCGGATAGCCACACCGTAGAGGTTATAAAGCTGCTTGTAGCGCGGAAGGTTGACTTCGCTTGCTTTGGTCTGGCCGTCAAACAGTTTCCAGCGGCGGCAGTCGATCCAGCGGTGGTCTTCGAAGCAAAGTTCTATACGGCGTTCATTGTGGATACGCTCAATCAGCTGATCCTTTGAAAGGCTTGCAGGCAGAGCGGGCATGCCTACACGTGCGCGGACCTGGTTGACATATCCGGTGGCCTTTCCTGCGTTGCCGGCCTCGGCATAAGCCTCGGCGGCGTTAAGAAGGATTTCCGCATAGCGGAAGATCGGGCAGGCCACCTGCTGGTTGCCGGAGGTACCGTCGAAGCGGATGTTGTGTACATACTTCTTCAGGTAGTAGCCTGTACAGGTACCGCCGTTACCGCGGGCATAGTCGATACCGACGCGGGTGTCGTCGTTGTTCATGTCAAGCGGACGTTCCTCGTCGCCCATACCCCAGAGCATTCCATGGTGGAAGATGGTCTGAGCCAGACGCGGGTCGCGGTTCTTGTAAGGATTCTGGTCGTCGTAGGTCGGATCCTGGTCGATGGGCAGACCGTTGATGGTCTCGTAAGCGTCGACGAGGTTCTGGGTCGGGTTGGCATAGCCGGTGTTTGAGATATTACCGGAGAAACCGCAGGGACCGTTGAAGTGAACGAGGTTCAAAGTGTTCCATACCGAACGCGACAGGATGTACTCGTTGGAGCGCACAGGGTTGGTGGTGAAGACGTCGTAATAGTTCTGATTGGGGTCGTTGCCTGCAGTCGTGTGGAGCATATAAGGCTTGCCGGCTGTGTTTGCCGCCGTGTTCTTGGCCATGAAGTCCTCGGCATAGCGTGCGGCTGTCTCCCAGAGGGCCTTGTCGTTAGTGGTGTTGTTGAGAGGAGAAGCCTTGTAGAGGGCGGCGCGGGCACGGAGCGCATAGCATGCGGCACCGTTGGCGCGGCCCCAGTTCTCGTCTTCGTTGCTGTAGCGGAAGGGAAGTGCATCCTTGATGGCATCCATCTCGGAGATTATCCAGTCGAGACATTCGCCGATAGAACCTCTTTCAGGAATAGCTCCGCCGGGAGCAAGCACGATGGCGGTGCTGAGGTCGCCGGGAGTCTCGTCGCCCACGATAGGTATGCCGCCGTAGTAAGACATCATCTCGAAGTGGAGGATGGCGCGCATGAAGCGGGCCTCGGCCATCCAGCGGTCATAGAGCTTATTGTCGTCGCCCTTCTTCTCGGCATTGCCGATTACACCAGGACGTGCGTTCTTGAGGAACTGGTTGCAGGCACGGATGCCTCGATAGTTGTTCCAGAGGTCGGAAGCGAACCAGTGGCTGTCCGAGTCGTATGCGTCGTCCATCACCGAATGGTAGCGTGCCACACCCCAGTAGTCGATGCAGTTGTCGGTCATACAGTCCTCGTTAAGACGGAACTGAGTGTCGCTGTAGCCTGCAAACGCGTCCGGGAGGTAGTTGTAGAGTGCGGCAAGAGCACCGCGGGTCATGTCGTAGTCTTCGAACACCATATCCGGCTGAAGGGTAAGGTCCACTTCCTTGTCGAGATAGGAGTCGGTGCAGGATGCTCCCGCAAAGGAGAGCACGCCTGCTACGTATAAGGATATTTTGTTGAATTTCATAATTTTAAGTTGTTGCATGGTTTAGAATGCCAAGTTGATACCAAAATTGAAGATACGGGTCTTGGGATACCACCAGCAGTAGCCCATAGGACGTTCGGGGTCCATGTCCTTCGGAAGATGGCTCCAGCTTGCCACGTTGTAGGCGCTGAAGTAGACGCGGCAACGTGTCATGTAAAGCTTGGAAATCAGCTTCTCGGGAAGCGAGTAGCCCACTTCGACGTTACGGAGCGAGAAGTAGTCGCCGTTCATGATCCAGATGTCGTTCTGGTAAGAACCGTTGTCACGAGAAGAGTCCTCGGCGTTGTATGAGAACGACAGACGGGGATACTTGGCGTTGATGTTGCGCGGATCCTTGGGATCGTCGGTATAGTAACCCCATGCCTTGGTGACTTCGTGGGTAGAGTTGTTCGAACCCCACTCTGAGAAGGTCATTGACGGAGAGGTGAACACCGAACGGTTGAGGTAGGCAGTACCCACGACGCGGACGTCGAAGCCGGCATACTTCATGGTCAGCTGAACTGAAGGAGTCCAGTCGGGAAGCATGGTGAAGCCCATCGGACGCATATCCTTGGAGTCGATGACGCGGTCGCCGTTGACATCCTTGAACACTGCGGTACCGAGCTTCTGGCCGCCGCCTGAGAAAGAGTTGTAAGGATACTTTTCGGGGTGGTCGATAGCGTCCTGCTGGCTGGTTGAGATCAGCGCGGGGTCAGATGCCCATTGCTGGAACTCATACATGTTCCAACCGCCGATTACATGTTCATTCTGGTTTTCGTAGATTCCGGCAACAGATTCGTAGCCGCGGATACGGTGACCGGTCTTGCGCTGCCATTCAACGGCAGGCTCTACTTCGTCCATTTCGGTGATCTTGTTCATGTTGTATGAAAGAAGGCCCTCGATAGAGTATTCAAAGTTGCCGATCTTGTTCTGATGGCCGATGGTGAGTTCCAGACCGTGAGATTCAACCTTACCGTAAGAGTCCTGGGCGAAGTTGATACCGAGAATGGCGGGGTTGGTCGAACGGCTCACGAGGATGTTGGAGCGCCATTCCTTCCAGATGTCGAAGTTACCGTAAAGTTTGTTGTTGAAGAAGCCCCAGTCAAGACCGATGTTGGCCATCTCCGAAACTTCCCACTTTGAGTTGGGGTTACCTGCGACGTTTTCAGCATAGCCGGGCACCCATACACCGCCGGTACCGAAGTTGTAGCCGCTCTGCTGGGTGAAGGTCGACTGATAGGGATAGCGGTCGGCGCCGGTATCGTTCATACCTGTCTTACCGTAGCTTGCGCGGATCTTCAGGAGGTCGATATTCGGGTGGCGGAGCCAGGGTTCGTTAGAGAGCACCCAGCCTGCGCCTGCGCCCCAGAATGTTCCCCAGCGGTCTTCGGGATCGAAGTTGTCGGAACCCATGTAGGAGATAGATCCGTTAAGGATATAGCGTCCGTCGAAGATGTAGTTTACTACACCGTTGTACGACAGATAGCGGTCAGACGACAGGTGGAACCAGTTGGCAGAGTGCGGACCGCGGTTGCGGCGGCGCATGTAGGTACGCATGAACGCCTTGGCGTCGATGTGGTGCTTGCCGAAAGTGTGGTCGTAGCCGAGACCTGCGCGGAAGTTGAGAGTCCAGGAGTTGTCGCGCTCGTTGGCACCCGGGTTGGTAAGTTCCTTATAGGTCTGGGTCTGTGTATAGGTGAAGTCCTCTACATTCTGTACGGCGGCGTTGGTGTAGTCGTAAGAGTAGGCGTTCACACTATTGGTCTGGGTAGACTGGAATCCGTCGTAAGCGTCAAACGAGATGACACCTTCGAGGGTAAGTCCGGGAACCACTTTACCGAGGTCGCCGGTAGCGGTCAATGTAGAGTAGAGCTGACGGCGGCGGTTCTTCTCGATACCCGATGAACCGAGCTGATAGAGCGGGTTGTTGGTATTGTTGTCGAAGTAGATAGAACCGTCAGGGCAGTGGGTCGGCGAGAAAACGTTGGTCTCGACGGCACCGAATGTGGTAAGTCCGAACACACCGGCGGTAGGCTGCTTGATGTTGTCGATACGTCCGCCGAGGTCGAGACCTACGGTAAGGAAGTCGTTGACCTTCACGTCGAGGTTGGAGCGGAGGTTCCAGCGGTTGAGCACGTGCTGCGAGCTCCATCCTTCATCGTGCTTGGTGGCCTCGTTGTTCCACACACCTTCCTGGCGCATGTAGGAGAACGATACATAGTAGCGTGCGCGGTTGTTACCGCCCGAAATCTGAAGGTTGGTCTTAATCACGGGGGCATTGTCGCGGTAAAGCACGTCAAACCAGTTGGTCGAGAAGTATTTGTAGCGGTCGATGCCCTCAAGCTGTCCGCCCTCGCTGACCACCTTGTACTTGGCGAGCTGTTCGGCGGTGTAGAGAGGATCCTTGCCGTCGAGGTAGCGCACCTGGTTGGATGTGCGTGCGTGGTTGTAGGCGTTCTGGTTCTCCATGTGGTTGATAAGGGTCTGCCAGCCTACTTCCTGGGTAAACTCGATGTTGGTCTTGCCGGGCTTACCGCGCTTGGTGGTCACGAGGATCACACCGTTGGCACCGCGCATACCGTAGAGAGCGGTGGCGGCGGCATCCTTGAGGATGGTCACATTGTCGATGGGGAATGCATCGAGGAACGAGATGTCGCGCTCGACGTTGTCCACGATGACGATGGGGTTACGTGCGGCAGAGTTCATCGTACGGATACCGCGGATGTACATCTTGGTTTCCGACCAACCCGGCTCGGTAGCGGCCTCGTAGGTCTGCACACCTGTAAGGAGCGAGTTGAATGTGTTCTGGAGCACAGTCACGGGATACTTCTGAAGGTCCTCGCCGGTCACGGTAGAGGTAGCCTCTATGGCATATCTGGGCGACTTGTCGTGGAACGCATAGTTCATCAGCTTCTTGTAGGCGTCGGTGTCCGGGTCGAGGACGATGACGAGAGGCTGGTTGAGGTCGGTGACTGGTACGATCTTTGTCTCGTAACCGACGCATTCGGTGTTGACTTCGTCGTCGATGCCGACGCCCTTGAGAACAAAGTTACCGTCCTTGTCAGTAATCACGATACGGCTCTGCTCGGCGAGGTTAACGACGGCACCGGGGATGGGATTGCCCTCGGGGTCGGTCACCTTACCCGCCAGCTCGCGGCCACCGGCGGCCCACATGGTGAGCGAGCTGCCGATAAGCACTGCGGTCAGAAGGCTCTTGCCTTTGCCTGACATATATTTTTTGATATTATTCATAATTTAAGATATAAATCGATTTAAGATTAGTTCCATCCGGGGTTGTTCTCCAGACCGGTCTTCCAATATTCTTCTTCGGGTATGGGATAGAGATACATCTTTTCCTCAAACACGCGTGTCTGGGCCACCTTGCGGGTGATGTTGCCCTGCATGTCGACGTTGATTCCGTAGATAGGACGGGCGAGAGCCTCTACAGCCACATTCCAGCGGCGAACGTCCCAGGGACGGTGTTCCTCGAATGCAAACTCCACGTTGCGCTCCTTGCGGATGAAGTTGCGCATGGCGTCCTTGCTGCCTGTGAGGTCGGCGCGGTCGGCCACGCTGCCCTGGATGCCGGCGCGGTGGCGGATCTGGTCGAGCATGCTGTAGACTTCGGCGCAGGGGCCCTGCACTTCGTTGAGAGCCTCGGCATAGTTCATCATAATCTCGGCATAGCGGATGAATGTCCACAGACGATAGTCGGAACCTGCGTGGTTGCTGGCAAGGATAGTGGCGGGAATATATTTGCGCATGTAGTAGCCTGTCGGAGTGGCGTTGGCGTTGCCGGTAGGATTGTCGGCCATGCCGGGACGCACGTCGATGTAGCCTGAGCTGTTCATCGAACCCCATTCAACACCCTGGTAGAGCACAGTTGCGTCGAAGCGCGGGTCGCGGTTGGCCCACATGTTGGCGTCGCTGTAGCCGCTTGCAGGATTTACGGCAGGCACGCCGTTGCTGTTGTAGACGGGAGCGCCGGTGGCGTCGTACTGTGCGAAGGGCGAAGAACCGTCAACCATGTCGTACATGTCGACAAGGTTCTGCGACGGGCAGTTGCCTCCGCGGCCGCCTTCACCCACGGGGGTATCGGCAGAGATGTTGCCCCAGCCGATGGTTCCGTCGTTACGGAAGAAGATGGTCTCCGGGTTCTTGTCGCGGTGGGGTGTGCGGAGCACGGCACCGGCATAGTTGACCATACCGTTGTTGCCGCCGTCGTCAAACAGGCGGAACTTGTCGCCGTAGGCTGTCATGAACGCCTTTGCGGCGTCGGCCGCCTGCTGCCAGGTTATACCCGACTGCGCGGCGAAGCGGGGTGAAGCCATGTAGAGCATGATGCGCGACTCAAGGGCGAGCGACATCGGCTGTGACAGACGGCCCACGCGCTGAGCGTTCCAGGCATCGTCGTAGTCGTAAAGGTCGGCGCGGCATTCGCGGAGTTCCTTAAGCACGAAGTCGATTACATACTCCTTGACGGTGGGGCGCTGCTTGTAGGGGGTCACCATGTCGTCCTCGGGGGTGAGCACTTCAGTGACGATGGGCAGCGGTCCGTAGCGGAGGAACATCTCCCAGTAGAACCATGCACGGAAAGTGCGTGCCTCGGCCACTGTGCGTGCGCGGTCGGCGGCTTCGGTGGCCTCGTCCTTGGTCTTGTCGACGGGAACTCGGTCGATGTCGTTGATCACACGGTTGCACTTGCGTATACCGCGGTAGCGCGATTCCCATACGCTGGTAAGCTCGGAGGAGGCGCCGGGAGCGTAGTAGTTGCCGATGTTGAACGACACGCGTGTGCCGGCGGTGGCATAAGAGGTCTCGGCGAGGTCTGTTGCGGCGTCGAGCCACGAGTCGTTGACGCGCAGAGCTCCGTGCATCAGGAAGTTGTACGTATCGTTGTGGAAATACTCAAACATTTTCCAGTCGGCATACGTCTTATCCTCCGAGAGTTCGTTGGATGCCTGCTTGTCGAGGAAGTCGCTGCAGGAAGCGAGCGACATCGAGGCGCCCAAAAGCAGTGCGGCTGATATATTTTTAACTGATATTTTCATATTTGTCAAGGTTATTAGAATTGGATGTTAACACCGAAGTTGACAGTCTTGCAGATAGGATACTTGTTCGAGCCGCTGCTTTCGGGGTCGGTCAGGCCGTCAAGATGATCCCATGTGATAAGGTTGTTGGCGTTGACAAAGAAACGGCATTCAGTCATGAAGGCATGCTTGATCCAGCTCTGCGGGAGCGAATAAGCCACTTCCACGTTCTTAAGACGGATGAACGAACCGTTCTTGAGGAAGAACGAGCTCTGACGCTGGTTGTGGTTGCCGGCGGCATCGTAGTGGAGCAGCGGATACTTGGCGTTGGCAAGGTTCTGCTGTTCGCTCAAGGCCGGATTCCAGCGGTCGAGGTGGTGTTCCTTGACCTTACCGCCGTTGACGAATGCATACATCGCTTCAGCGTCGTAGTAGCGGCTTACGTGGTCGACACCCTGGAACATCACAGACAGAGACAGACCCTTCCACTGTGCGCCGAAGTTGATGGCGAAGGTGTTTTCGGGAAGGTCGGTAAGGCCGATTGCGGTCACGTCGCGGTCGTCGATGAAGCCGTCCTTGTTCATGTCGCGGTATTTGAGGTCACCCACCTGGACATCGCCGTAGGTCGACTTGGGGAAGTCGGGGTTGGCGAGGTCGGCCGAAGTCACGAATCCGTCGCATACCAGACCGAAGAACTGCTTGATAGGATGACCCTGCTCACGGCGGTAGTCGGTCTTGAGCGCGGGCTCGTCCATGAAGGTGATTTCGTTCTTGGCGTGTGAGAAAGTACCGCCGACGTTGAACGAGAAGTCCTTGGTCACCTGCTTGTTGTAGCGGATTTCGATTTCAAAACCCTTGTTCTTGGTCTCACCGAGGTTACCGGCGGCCGAAGTCACACCGAACCACCAGGGGCGGGTCAGATAGTTGGTAAGGATGTTGTCGCGCTTTTCATAGAAAATGTCGAAGTTACCGGTAAGGCTTGAGTTGAAGAGTCCGAATTCAAGACCTACGTTGTACTTGTGGGCGCGTTCCCAGGTAACGGCATAGTTGGGATACTGCTGTTCGTAGATACCTGTCTGCCAAGAACCTGTACCGAAGAGGTAGTCGTTGGAGATCTGGCTCCACTTCTGTTCGTAGAGGAAGCGCTGGTCGCCCATCTGGTCGTTACCTACTTCACCGTAGCTACCGCGGACCTTAAGGTTGTCGAGCCATCCCCTGGTCGATTCCATGAACGACTCCTGGGTGATGCGCCAACCGAGCGAGACTGCGGGGAAGAAACCGAAACGACGGCTCTTGTGGAAGTTCTCCGATCCGTTGTAACCGGCGTTGAACTCGAAGAGGTACTTGTTGTCATAACCGTAAGTCACACGGCCGACGATACCCTGATAGCGCTTGGCCAGGTCAGAGTTGTAGCGGTAGTCGTTCTGCATGTAGAGCACCATGGCTGTAACGTCGTGCTTCTGGGCGAAGAGGCGCTTATAGTTGACCTGAGCTTCCATGTAGAGTTTGTAGAGCGCATGGGTAGAGTAAGCCGAAGCCATGGGAGCGTCGGTACCGAACTTGTTGTAGGCGTCAATCTGGGTGTAGTTGTCGCGGTCGTTGAGTTCGTAGGTGGCGAAGCTCTTGGTGTAGCGGTTCTGGTGATAGTTTTCGTAGTCGAACGAAGCCATACCGCGGGCCGAGAGTCCGGGGGTAATCCAGTCGAGCTTGTAGTCGACGATGAAGTTGGTCTCGTTGATGGTGTTGATACCCTTCTGGTAACCGCCGACGGCGAGAGTTCCGTAAACATTGTTCTGATACTGCGACGAACCGCCGTAGAGGGTCTTCATCTCGTCGCCGTTTTCAACCTGGTAGGCCACGGGGAAGAGCCAGCCCGGAGTGTGGTTGAGCTGATAGAAGATGTTGGAGTATAAGCCGGACTCGTCGGAGTTGGGCAGATAGCGTTCCTCGAAGCGTGTACCGAAGTTCACAGAGAGCTGGAGGTCCTTGGTAAGGAAGAAGTCGGCGTTGGCGCGGAAGCCATAGCGTTTGTAGCGCTGCGACGACTTGTTACCGTACTGGTCGGTGGAGAGTTCCTTGAAGAGCGACTGCTGGTCGTAGTATTCAAGTGAAGCGTAGTAGCGCATACGGCGTGTACCGCCGCGGATAGAAGCGTTGTAGCGCTGTGCGGGAGCCGATGAGCGGAGGATTTCGTCATACCAGTCGACGTTCGGATAGAGGAGGGCGTCGGCACCTGAGAGCTGGCCTGCAACCGACTTGCGGTACATTTCGAGGGCGTTGGCGTCGTACTGCGAGGGCAGACCGTCGTTGGCGAGGGCTTCTTCAAGAAGGGTCACCGACTCGTAAGAGTTCAGGTAAGTGTCCTTGCGGGTCGGGGTCTGCCACTGCCAGTTGGCAGTGAGGCTGACTACCGGCTTCTGCTCCTTACCGCGCTTGGTGGTGATGAGCATGACGCCGTTTGCACCGCGCACACCGTAAACGGCCGTGGCCGATGCGTCCTTAAGTACGGAGATTGTCTCGATGTCGTCGGGTGCAATCTGCGAGAACGAACGTTCGATACCGTCCACGAGGATAAGCGGCTGGGCGTCGCCGGCGAATGTGGCGCGTCCGCGGATGAAGATGCTTGCGTCGTCGGCACCCGGGGCACCTGAAGTCTGCGACGTGATCACACCGGGGATCTTACCGGTGATGGCCTGTGAAAGGTTGGCGGAGGGAGTCTCCAGAAGGTCGGCCGAGTTGACCTGCGAGATAGCGCCGATCACCGACTCCTTCTTCTGCTGACCGTAACCTACGACAACGACTTCTTCAAGCACTGCCGAAGACTCGACCATTGTGATGGTGACTTTGGTCTGACCCTTCAGAGCCACTTCCTGGGTCTCATAACCTACGTATGACACCTGAAGGACAGCTGTTGCGGGATTCTTGACGAAAAGCACGAACTCACCGTCAAGGTTGGTGGCCGTACCGATGGATGTGCCCTTTTCGATGACACTGGCACCCATCAGAGGCTCGCCTGTATTGTCTTGTACCAAACCGGTCACTTGAACCGACTGAGCGCGCAGGCCCGCGGCCGCGAACATCAGTAGGAAGGCCGGCAGAAGGAGGCGGAGCGCCGAGCTCCACCTTCCTATTGCTGTACTGCGTTTATTATTCATTTTTAGTATTCAGATTTATAAGTTAGTATTCTATTCAAGAGGTTCGGCTGTCATGTCGACCATCGGGAATTCTCCGACTTTCAGCATTTCAACCCAAGAACCTTCGCACGAGATTATAAGACTCAACGGCAGAGATACGCCCGGAGATACGAAACGATATTCGGGGATACGTGTGCCGTCGACACGAGTCATACGGCTGACCATGGTAAGTTCGCTGTTGGAATAGCTGAAATACATGCGGCAATTAGCGTCCTTTATATCCTCCTTAAACGTGCTCCAGTCAAATCCGTGGGTCATCGTAGAAGCGGCGTATACCGAACCCCAACCGTAAGCGTCAGCACGCAGATAATAATACTCTGCATAGTCGGGATCACGCTGTCCGTCAGGAGCCGACTGGAAACCATTGGTCACTACAAGGCCCCAGCTATGGTAATTCTGGCCGCTTTCGCCCGGACTGTGCATGATAAATTCAAAACCGACGTTGCTGAACGGAGCGGTCATACGCACCTGGTTGCTCCATGCCGACCAGAAAGCGGTATTGAGGTCTGTACCTACCGTATATGCACCCGGCGCATAAACCTGGCCGACAAATGTAGCATCAGGATTAATGAGCAGGTGACCGCCTTCCACAGTGAGGAATGTACCGAGGACATCGCCGTCAACGCCTTCGATAGACTTCACATATGTATATACAGTTCCGCTTTCGGCTGTAACTTTCGTTGTAATGGTGACCTTGGCCCCTACACGGGTAATATCCATGTCTACAATTGCACCGTTCATTTCGGTAGTAAAGTTATCCCAGTTGAAGTCATGGCTCATCTCGCCGGTGTCGTAAAGAGAACCCCATCCGTAGGCATCCGCACGCAGATACAACCATTCGGCGTAACCGGCGCCACCGCGCTCTGCGCCAGTGGTAAGCACAAGACCCCAGTTCGACCAGTTGTTGGCACCCGTAGTGTAGTTAACAAACTGGTATTTTACGGTTCCGTTGCCGGTAAGGTTGATATACGGACCCCATGCCGACCAGAAGCCGGTAGAATTGTCTTCATTACCTACAAGTACCCACTTAGAATAGTCAGGACCAGTCGGGCCACCTTCACCGCCGCCGATGTCGCCTTTCTTCGGACGTGAAATCTGCTTTGAGGTAATCTCGTTGCGGTAAACGGTGAGGTCCTCAAGATAGAATGAGGTGTGAGTGTCGGCACCGTAGTTGAAATACATGTAAGGAGCATTCGAAGCAAACTGAACGGCGTTCGAATAATCCAGGTCGGAAGAGGTGATGTCGGCCTTCTTCTCTCCGTCGACGTAGAGGGCATAGCCGTGGTCGCGGATGATTAGGGCTACATAGTGCCACTCGTCGGGAGTAAGATAGCCGGTCTTGTAGGCTTCGGGGTTGTTTTCCTCCCACTTGCCGTCAAGTCCGTCATACTTAAGCCAGCCGTTGGCAGAGAACGAAAGTGAAGCTGAAGAGTTCTCGTTTTCCCAGTACATGATGGGGCTTGTGAGGTCCTGGGGCATCACCTGTCCTTCGACAGGATTGCCTTCCTCGTCAAGCACGGGGTCGCTGTTCTGCTTCATCCAGAATGTGTAGGATACGGCATTCTGCACTGCAACGTTTTTCAGAGGGTTGTTGAAGCGGGCATATCCGCTTGCAAGGTTAAGCACCGGTGACTTTGCCAGCTCGTCCTCGTACAGCGCGGGAATCTCGCCGTCGGGATAAGCATAAAGATTAATCACCAGAGGGTCAAGTTCCTCTTCGGCATCAAATGCGTACGTAGCGATGCTTTGCATCGTCGGGTAGACCTGGTCTCCTGCCGGAGGGTCCATCTGTCCCCAATCATGCGTACACGCCGAGCCTAAAAGGAGCGCGGCGGCCGAAGCCGTCATAGACATCCACTTTTTAGTCTTCATAATGTTGATGATATTTAGTTTTAGAGGTTAAAAATAAATTTCAAACTTCTTTAAGGTCGATTTAAAAGGGTCACTGGTCATGGTCCGATTAATTCGCGCTGGGTTAAGGTTATTTAGCCTATTTGTTAAGCTATGCAAAGTTATTTGTTCACCACACCATATGGGTGGACAATCGGGCAAATAGGGTGGACAAACGTGTCAAACGTCGATATTTAACATTATCCACCACATGTCTCCGGCTTTCCGTCCGGCTCTGCAACAGCCTTGCTGTCAGAGGGTCACGTCCGGCATCTTCAGCCTCACACACTCTCCACGCACATCGCCGCCGAATCGCCGCACATACATTAACCCTCGGCCATGAACGCGCTCGGCGAAATGCCGAACTGCTTGGTGAAGCACCGGGTGAAGTATTTAGAATCGTTAAAACCGACTTCGTATGCTATCTCGGAAATGTTCATGGAACGGGTCTTGCGGTTCTGTATTATCAGCTCGCGGGCGAGGTTCATGCGGTAGGAGCGCATCAGCTGTCCGGCCGACTGCCCGGCGAGGCTCTGCAGCTTCTTGTTGAGCAGACTGCGGCTGATGCCGAGCGCCTCGGCGAAGTCGCCCACCTCGAAGTAGGAGTTCTTATAGTTGTCCTTGACCACGGTCATCACCTGGTCCATGAACTTCTTGTCGCGCGACTCCTCGTCGATGTTGAGCGATCCGACGTTCATGTCCGACACGAAGCTGCGGTTGTGGCGGCGCTTGTTGTCGAGTATGTTGCGTATGCGGGCCAACAGCAGATTTTCGTCGAAAGGCTTCTGCAGATACTCGTCGACACCTATCCTGAAGCTCTCGAGACGGGTCTCGTCAGAGGTCTTGGCGGTCAGCATCAGGAAGGGTATGTGGCTTATGGCGAAGTCTTCCTTGACACGGCGCGACAGCTCCAGACCGTCCATCACTGGCATCATCAGGTCGCTTATGATGAAGTCGATGTGGCGCGACATGAGTATGCGCAGCGCCTCCTCGCCGTTGGAGGCCTCGACCACGGAGTAATGCTCGGAGAGTATGGAGCGGATGAAGGCGCGCATGTCGCCGTTGTCCTCGACCACGAGTATGGCGGTGCGGGCGTCGGAGCCTTCCCTTTCGGCCACCTCGCCGTCGGCCGCGTCGACCTCCTCCAGGACCGCGGGAACAGGCTCGCCGGCGCTGTCGGCCTCGACGGGGAGCAGCAGGCGAAACGAGCACCCGGCGCCTCCGGCGTTGTTCTTGGCCCAGATGCGGCCGCCGTATATCTCGACGATGCTCTTGCACAGATACAGGCCGATGCCACTGCCCGAAGTGCCCGCCACGGGATATTTCAACTGGCTGTTGCCCTGGTAGAAACGTTCAAACACGCGCTCGATGTCGGCCTCGTCGATGCCGTTGCCCGAATCGCACACGCTGATATACAGCGAGGCGTCGGAACCGTGGCCGGCAGAGGGCACCAGTGCGGCGTAGACCTTGACGCGGCCGCCGTCGGGCGTGAACTTGACGGCGTTGCCCACCAGATTGATAATCACCTTGCGCAGAGCCTCTTCGTCGTAGCTGAACATGTCGGAGCGCAGACGGCAGACAAGGCTGAGGTCAATCCTGCGGTCCTCGGCCATCTGGCGGAACGACTCGACCGTGTCGGTGATGAAGCTGCGGAAGTTGCCCCGTGTGCGCACAATCTCCATCTTGCCGGACTCTACCTTGCGGAAGTCCATCAGCTGGTTGACAAGCGACAGCAGGTATTTGGAATTGCGTTCGGCGAAGTGCAGCTGCTCGATTACCTGCGGATTGTAGCTGAGCTTCAAGGCGCGCTCTATCGGCCCGATAATCAGGGTTATGGGCGTGCGGAATTCATGGGTTATGTTGGTGAAGAAGCTGATTCTGTCCACCGACAGCTCCTGCACCCTGCGCGCCATCTCGGCAAGCCGCGTCTTCTGCGACATTATCTCCTCGTTGCTCTGCTTCAGACGGCGGTTCTGCTCCGACAGCTCGACGGCACGGCGCTCAAGCAGCCGCTTCTGCGTCGAAATCTCGGAAGTGCGCTCGTTGACCGACCGCATCAGGTTGATTTTCTGCCGGGTAAGGTCTCTCACGCGCCACCGGTGGATGAGCATCGCGCTTACCAAAAGCAGCAGCACTATCATCGAGACAAACCACCACTGGCGGTAGAAATAAGGGCGCACGGTTATCGGGAAGGACGACGCAGGCGCGTCGTTGAACGAGAAGCCGGGTTTGAGATACTTGACCTCCAGCACATAACTGCCCGGCGACAGATTGGTATACGACACCCCGTGATGTGGCGCCGGCAGCTTGATCCAGTCCTTGTCGAAGCCCGACAGGCAGTAGTAGTAGACCCCGCGGCTGTCGGAGTCGTAGTCGAGGGCCGAAAATTCGAGGCCGATCGACTTGACGCTCTCATGCAGCGACGCGCCGTCGCCCGGAGTCGACTCCACGCCATCGACTATCTGGCGGGTAAAATGCACTTTTGAGGGTATGCGGGTCATTCTGACTGCGTCGCAGCTGAGCACGGCCAGTCCCGTCGTAGTGCCGAACACCAGATTGCCGTCGCGAAGGCGGCATGCCGCGTTCCAGTAGAACTGGTCGCCGGGCAGTCCGTCGGCCCGGTCATAGTTGATGAACGTGCCGTTCTTGCGCCTGTACGACAAGCCGTTGTAGGTGGCTGTCCACACCGCCCCCATGGCGTCTTCAAACACGCCGAGCGCAATGTCGTTGGGCAGTCCGTCGGCGCTCGTGTAATTGTCGAACACCTCCGTGCCGTCCTCGGCAATATAGCGGTGATATATGCCGCCTCCGTTGGTGCCTATCCACAAGCCGCCGTCGGTCGACAGCGACATCGACGCCACCTTTTCGGTGCTTTTGTCGTCAGGATTGTCAAATTTATGGTCAATATATCTGTATTCAAACGTTCCGTCGGCCTTCCGCCTGTTAAGGTTTATCTCATACAGCCCGCGGTTGCCTCCTACCCAAAGGTGGTTGCCCAGGTCCGACACACCGGCCACGCTGCCCGTGATGTCGCCAGACGCACCGGGAAACGGCTCGCTCAACTCCATGGTCCCGAGGTCGCACACATAAAGCCCGCGGTCGCAGCCTATCCACATCAGATTGTTTATCGAGTCGCAAAACAGCATCCCGACATAGACAAAGCGGTGCCGGCCGTCGGGCGTGGCGCTGAGATGGTTCAGCACGCGCCCCGGGCGACGGCGCGATATCAGGTCGATGCCTCCGCCCCACGTGCCTACCCACAGGCGGCCTTCGCCGTCCTCGGCCAAGGCGCTGACCGAGTTGTGCGACAGATTGCCCTTCTCGACGGTAAAGCGCTCAAACTTGTTGAAGCCCGCGTCCGTGCGGTTAAGTCCGCCCTCGACTGTGCCGATCCAGACCATGTCGTCGGAATCCTGGAATATGGCGTTGACCGGATTGCCCGACAGCGACGAGGGGTCGCCGGAGTCGTTGACAAACGAACGCACGTCGAGGCGGTTGCGGGTAAACTTGTTCACTCCGCCGCCTTCCGTGCCGACCCATATCCTTTCGCCGTCGACAAGTATGCAGTTGACAAAGTTATTGTTAAGCCTGTCCGTACCGCTGTCCGAACCTCCGGCGCCTATGCGCATGAAGTTGTCGCGAATCGGATTGTAGACATTAAGTCCGCGAAGCGTACCGACGAGCAGGCGCTTGTCCGACGTTATGGCCAGACTCGTCACGAAGTTCTGCGACAGCGAGTTGGGGTCGTTGTCGTCATGCATATACACTTTTATGATATCCTCGCCGCGATTGTAGCGGCATACCCCGGCATCGGTCGATATCCACACCTCGCCGCCTTTGGTGACGAAATCTGTGACATAAATTCCCGACGGGAACTTCAATTGCTCCGACACAGGTTCGGCTATCACGTTTCCGTGAAAATCGACTCCGAGCGACACTATCGACCCGTCAAGCAACACCCAGACATGGCCGTCGCCATACACATCTCTGATAACTACTTTATTGTCAAGCCTGTAGGGGGGGTTAAATGTCGCCATGCCACTTATCCGGCCTACTTCGTCAAACTGCAGACGCACTATGTCGGAGGCTGTGGCTATCCACAGACAGCCGTCACCGTCAAGCTCGACACACCACGCCAGCTCATCGAGCAACTCTCCGAGACGGCCGGTCATATCTGCCGGAACGGCCGGAGCAAGGGTGGCGACATCGATTACGTCGATTCCCGCATCGGAGGCTACCCAAAGCCGACCGAACGGATCCTCGCAAAGTTCCATTACAAAGTTGCTCTTTACCCGGTTGACAGCCGAATTCGGGCTGAAATGCACGAATCCATAACCGTCGTAGCGCGACAGGCCTCCTCCGGACATGGCCAGCCAGATAAATCCCCGGGAGTCGGCACACATGTCGTCGACGAAATTGTGGCGCAGACCCTGCTTCATGGTCAGGTAACTGACACTGTATTCGTCGACCAGCGACGTACCCCTTGCAGTGACCGGCCTCGACAACGGCGCAGAAGCCACAACGCCCGGAAGCAATGCCATTAGACAGAACATCCATGCGCAACCCCATATCCGGGAACACATATTATTATATATGACAGCAGCGTTCATATAACCGTTCGTGATGTGATTAGAATATCAGTTTACTATTAAAGCGCCGGACAATTCAGCCGAAAAGGCAGTTTAAGGTAACGCTATTCCCCTGGTATTTTCTCCCGGCGCAATTCATGGCAATATTTCCAAATTGCAACGTTGGTCAAAATTACGAATTTTATCCGATTATTTTTCAAAACTTACACTAAAAAACTCTTAAATCCGATGTCAAACTGCAATATTTCCATATATCCACCTTTGTTAACGAATAATCCACCCCGGAAATTGCCTCGTTTTAGTAACTTTAGGCAAAATTTTGCACAATCATGAAGACTCATCACATTTCTCTGTTATTATGCGCTATGGCGGCCTCGGCCATGTCGGGATGCTCTTCCGACCGCTTCACTCCGGTAAGCGCCGCCAATCCCTGGCAGGACGACTACACAGAGTTCGCCAACATGGAAAGCAAGGACAAGTGGGGCACATACAATGTCCACGACCCCGCCGTCACCCTCGTAGGCGACACATATTATATGTACAGCACCGACGCCATCTACTTCGCGCGCCCCAAAGAACCCATGGACACCGCCGAGATGCGCCGCCGCCGACGCAACCGCGAGCCGATGGGCAATGTGCAGATGCGCCGCTCAAAGGACCTCGTCAACTGGGAATTCATAGGCTGGGCACTCCCCGAAATACCGCAGGAAGCCGTCGAATGGGTCAAATCGTTCAATCCGGGCATGCGCGGGGCTGCAAGCAACGTATGGGCGCCATACATGGTCGATGCCGGCGACGGCACCTACCGCCTCTACTTCTGCGTGTCGGCTTTCGGCCGGAAGACATCCTACATCGGACTGGCTACCGCCAAGTCGCCCGAAGGCCCATGGACCCACCGGGGATGCGTGGTGAAGACTTCGCCCGAATCGCCGATGAACGCCATCGACCCCAGCATCATCACCGACTCCAACGGCCGCCAATGGATGCACTACGGCTCATACTTCGGAGGAATATACTGCGTGGAGCTTAATCCGGCCACAGGACTGCCGGTAGTCGAAGGCGACCAGGGACATCTCGTGGCACGCCGTGCCAACTACCGCCGCGACAATCTGGAAGCTCCCGAAATCATCTACAATCCCGAACACGACATGTATTATCTGTTCGGATCATACGATCCCCTGCAGACCACATACAATGTGCGCGTGGCACGCTCAAAGACAGCCGAAGGGCCGTTTGTCGACTTCCACGGCAAGGAGATGAGCGACACCACCGACAACTACCCCATCCTGACCGCCCCGTACCGCTTTGAAAATCACCCCGGATGGGTGGGCACTGCCCACTGCGGAGTGTTTGCCGACCACAGCGGACAGTTCTACATGGCCCACCAGGGACGCTACGCGCCCGAATCGGGGATGATGGACCTCCACCTCCGCCAGGTGTTCTTCACCAAAGACGGCTGGCCGGTAGTGGCTCCCGAACGCTATACAGCCACTCCAGGACGCAAATTCAAGTCGGCCGACCTCGCCGGAACATGGGAAATCATACGCCTGCAGGAGCCGGACAACGAACGCCCGTCACGTGGCGGAACAAGCCTGTTTGACAACGGATGGAACGTGTCGAAGACCCACGTGTTTGACGAAAAAGGCTCCATTTCCGGCGATTCAGCCTCAACCTGGGCCTTGAATGAAGAAGAACAGCAACTTAATTTGACTCTCAACGGGGAAAATATAGATAATTTGATTATATTTGCGGGACACGATTGGGAAAAAGAACTCGACACCGTACTGTTCACCGGACTCGACAAGGATGGACGCGCCGTATGGGGTAAACGTGTAATCTGACCGCAATAGACAATAACACCACTGAACATCAACAATATAGTAATTATACATATCATGAACTTTAAATCACATCTGCTCACAGCCCTTGCCCTTACAGCAGGCATCGGCATGAACGCGGCCACGAACGACCTCGTGGTTCAGACCAACAAAATCGGAGCACCCGTACAGCCTACCATGTACGGCATCTTCTTCGAAGACATCAACTACGCCGCCGACGGCGGTCTCTATGCCGAAATGATCAAAAACCGCTCTTTCGAGTTCCCGCAGAACTTCATGGGCTGGGTTACGTTCGGCAATGTCGACCTTAAGGACGACGGTCCATTTGACAAGAACCCCCACTACGTGCGCCTCGGCGACCCTGGCCACGCCCACAAGCACACCGGACTTGAAAATGAAGGCTTCTTCGGCGTGAGCGTGAAGAAGGGCGAGAAATACCGCTTCTCAGTATGGGCACGCACTCCCGAAGGCGGCAAGTCGACTTTCCGCGTAGAAATCGTCGACACCAAGTCTATGGGCGAGACCCAGGTAATCGCCAAGGAAGAGATTACCGTCGACTCCAAGGAATGGAAGAAATATCAGGTTGTAATCACCCCTTCTGAAACCCTGAAGGACGGAAAACTCCGCATATTCCTCAACAAGCCCGAAAAGACCGTTGACCTCGAGCACATCTCGATGTTCCCAGTCGACACCTGGAAGGGTCACGAAAACGGCATGCGCAAGGACCTCGCACAGCACCTCGCCGACCTCCAGCCCGGTGTGTTCCGCTTCCCCGGCGGATGTATCGTTGAAGGCACAGACGTCGACACCCGCTACCAGTGGAAGAACTCAGTAGGCCCGGTTGAAAACCGTCCTCTCAACGAAAACCGCTGGCACTACACCTTCCCCCACCGCTTCTTCCCCGACTACTACCAGACATACGGTCTCGGATTCTATGAATACTTCCTGCTTTCTGAGGAAATCGGTTCTGAGCCTCTGCCCATCCTCAACGTGGGACTCATCTGCCAGTATCAGAACGACGAAGACCAGCAGATTCCCGCAAGCGAACTCGACACATACATCCAGGACGCTCTTGACCTGATCGAATTTGCCAACGGCGATCCCTCGACCACATGGGGCAAGGTGCGCGCCGACATGGGACACCCCGAACCCTTCAACCTCAAAGTCATCGGCATCGGCAACGAGCAGTGGGACCCCATCTACCCCGAACGCCTCGAACCGTTCCTGAAGGCCATCCGCAAGGCTTATCCCGACATCAAGATCGTAGGTTCGTCAGGCCCCAACTCCGAAGGCAAGGAATTTGACTACCTATGGCCGGAAATGACCCGTCTGAAAGCCGACCTCGTCGACGAACACTTCTATCGTCCCGAAAGCTGGTTCCTGGCACAGGGTGCCCGCTATGACAACTACGACCGCAAAGGCCCGAAAGTATTCGCCGGAGAATATGCATGCCACGGACGCGGCAAAAAGTGGAATCACTTCAACGCCGCCCTGCTCGAAGCCGCATTCATGACCGGACTCGAACGCAACGCCGACATCGTACACATGGCCACCTACGCTCCGCTGTTCGCCCATGTCGAAGGCTGGCAGTGGCGTCCCGACATGATCTGGTTCGACAACTTCTCTTCATTCCCCACCGCAAGCTACTACGTTCAGCAGCTCTATGCCAAGAACAAGGGTACAAACGTTCTGCCCATCACAATGGACAAGAAGAACATCACCGGTGCCGAAGGCCAGAACGGTCTGTTTGCAAGCGCTGTCTACGACAAGGACCGCAACGAATACATCGTCAAGGTGGCCAACACCTCGGCCGAAGACCAGGAGCTGAACATCAACTTCGCCGGTATGAAGAAGAAAGAAGGTCTTTCGAAGGTTCGCGTGCAGACACTCTCGTCTGCCGACCCCGATGCTGAAAACTCTATCGAAAATCCCTCGAAGATCGTTCCCGTGGAGAAAGAGTTTGCCATCGACCAGGCACAGAACTGGACCACAGTGCTCCCCGCCAAGACTTTCGCAGTTTATCACTTCACGAAATAATTAAATCCTAATTCTATCACATATTGAGGTCACCGAGGCTTCAGCCGCGGTGACCTCAATAGTTAAAAAAACCAATCAAACTATGCGTATCTCATCTTTATTGACCATGTTGGGTGTGACCGCTACAGCCCTCGCGGCTAACGAGACCGTCACAATCAACCTCGCTCCCGAAGCCAAGGCTCCGGTAATTAACAAGGAAATCTACGGACAGTTTGCCGAACACCTCGGAACCTGCATCTACGGAGGCATTTGGGTAGGCGAAGACTCCCCTATCCCTAACACCAACGGCTACCGCAACGACGTGCTGCAGGCCATGCGCGACCTTAAGGTGCCCGTGCTCCGCTGGCCGGGCGGATGCTTCGCCGACGAATACCACTGGGTTGACGGAATCGGCCCGAAAGAAAACCGTCCGCGAATGGTCAACAACAACTGGGGCGGAACTGTGGAAGACAACAGCTTCGGTACCCACGAATTCTTCAATCTCTGCGAACTTATCGGCGCCGAGCCGTATCTTAGCGGCAACGTCGGAAGCGGATCGGTCGAAGAACTCGCAAAATGGGTGGAATACATCACTGCCGAAGAAGGCCCTCAGGCCAAAGTCCGCAAGCAGAACGGACGCGAAAAGCCCTGGAAGCTCAAATATCTCGGAGTGGGCAACGAAAGCTGGGGATGCGGAGGCAACTTCACTCCCGAATACTATGCCGACGTATACCGCCGTTACCAGACCTACTGCCGCAACTTCGGCAAGAACCGCCTTTACAAAATAGCATCCGGAGCCAGCGACTACGACTACAACTGGACCGACGTGATGATGAAAAACGCAGGCAACCACATGGACGGACTTTCGCTCCACTACTACACCGTGAAGGGTTGGACAGGAAGCAAAGGCTCAGCCACTGAATTCTCCGACTCCGACTACTACTGGACTCTCGGCAAGTGTCTCGAAATCGGCGACGTGGTAAAGCGTCACATGGACATCATGGACAAGTACGACCAGAGAAAGCGCGTGGGACTGCTCGTTGACGAATGGGGAACATGGTGGGACGAAGAGCCCGGAACCATCCGCGGACACCTCTACCAGCAGAACACCATGCGCGACGCCATGGTGGCCGCTCTGTCGCTCAACACATTCCACAACCTCACCGACCGCGTGAAGATGACCAACATCGCCCAGATAGCCAATGTACTCCAGTCGATGGTGCTCACAAAGGACGACAAGATGGTCCTCACCCCCACATATTTCGTGTTCAAGATGTACGTGCCTCATCAGGACGCCAAACTTATCCCGCTGACACTCAACACCCGCTACCGCGATGTTCGCGACGGACGAAAAGTGCCCGTGATAAGCGCTACCGCATCTGAGAAGGACGGCAAAGTGACCGTATCGCTCACCAACACCGACCTCACCGAAGCCTGCGACATCCAGATTCCGCTTGACGGCATCAAGGCAACCAAAGTGACCGGCGAAATCCTAACTTCCAACGACATCCACGACTACAACGACTTCAGCCACCCCGAGACAGTAACCCTCAAGGACTTCAAGGGCGCCAAAATCAACAAAGGCATGCTGACCCTCACCCTTCCGGCCAAGTCAATCGTAACCCTCTCGCTCAACTAACCGCCAATTCACATAAAAACAAAAGCGGGACCCCATATTTGAGGTCCCGCTTTCATTTATAACTGAAGTTTACAGCCAAATGGGGGCAAGATATTTCGACAGCAGGTAGCCGCCTCCGAGAAGCCACACGTAGAGGAATGCAGCGAGGATAAACGGCTTGGCTCCCGCCTTCTTGAACTTGTCGATGCTCGTTTCCGCACCGAGCGCGGCCATGGCCATGGTCAGAAGGAATGTGTCGATATAGTTGATCGTATCTACCAGCGCGGCCGGAAGCAGGTCAAACGAGTTAAAGCCTATCACCAGAAGGAATCCTACGGCAAACCAGGGTATGTTGACCTTTCCCTTGCCTTCGGCGGCGTTGTCGCCGCTCTTGCGGCGGGCCACCCAGAATCCCAATATCAGCAACACCGGCACGAGAAGCATCACGCGTATCATCTTGACGATGATAGCCACATTGGCTATCTCACCGCCCATGGCGTTGCCCGCGCCGACCGCATGGGCCACTTCGTGCAGCGTGGCGCCGGAGTAGATGCCCATCTCCTGCGGGGTCAGGTCAAGAAGTCCCGAACGGTAGGCAATAGGGTAAAGAAACATCGACAGCGTACCGAATATAACCACCGTAGCCACAGACACGGCAGTCTTGTAAGGCTGTGTCCGGATGGTCGATTCCGCACCAAGCACGGCGGCCGCGCCGCAGATGCCGCTTCCCACCGAGGTCAGCAAGGCCGTATCGCTGTCCATCTTAAGCATACGTCCGATGGCGATACCGCCCAGGATGGTGACCGCCACCACAATCGCGTCTATGACGATACCCGAAACACCGACATTGACAATGTCCTGAAACGTCAACCGGAAACCGTACAGTATGATACCGATGCGCAGTATGCGCTTCGAACAGAACTGTATGCCGGGAACCCACGTTTCCGGCAGGTTGTTACGCAACGAATTGGCATAAAGCATACCGAGTATGATACCGATGATCATCGGGCTGAACGATATATCCTTGAAAAATTGTGCATCGCCTATATAGAAGGCCGCGCACGAAAACAGTGCAATCAGAAGCACGCCGTGGAGCATACTGACCCGTTTTGGGGAAATCTGTGGCATAAGTCTTTTACATTTGGGTTATTGAAAATCAACGCAAAATTACACATTTTCCACAACCGGCATACATTACAGGAATAAAAAATCAACCGGGCCGATGAATTTAGTCGATTTATGACTAACTTTGTACTTGACCATATATCTTCTACATCGATATGACTGAAGCCACACTCAACAAACTCAGAATACTTGCGGAATCGGCGAAATACGACGTCTCGTGTTCGTCAAGCGGCACTGTGCGACGCGGGCGCAAGGGCGACGGAATCGGCAACACTGTAGGCGGTGTGGGCATCTGCCACAGCTTCGCCGACGACGGCCGGTGCATCTCGCTTCTGAAAGTGATGCTGACCAACGTCTGCATGTACGACTGCGCCTATTGCATCAACCGCCGCGGCAACGACATACCGCGCGCAACGCTTTCCGTGACCGAATTGGTCGACATAACCATGGAGTTCTACCGCCGCAACTACATTGAAGGGCTGTTTCTAAGTTCCGGGGTGGTGCGCAATCCCGACTACACGATGGAACGCCTCGTCCGCGTGGCGCAGGACCTCCGCACAGTACATCGTTTCAACGGCTACATACACCTTAAAAGCATCCCCGGAGCATCGCAGGAGCTGGTGAACCGCGCCGGACTTTACGCAGACCGCATGAGCGTCAACATCGAGATTCCCAACGAGCAGTCGCTCAAGTATCTGGCGCCGGAGAAGAACTTCAGGAGCGTGTATGAACCGATGGGCTATATCCGGCAGGGTGTGCTCGAAAACAAGGAAGACCGCAGACGCATGCGCCACGCACCCCGGTTCGTTCCGGCCGGACAGAGCACCCAGATGATAGTCGGAGCGTCGCCCGACCACGACCGCGACATCCTGAAGCTGTCCGCCGCGCTCTACTCCACACCGACCATGCGACGCGTGTATTACTCCGGCTACGTGCCCGTCAACAGCTACGACCCGCGTCTGCCGGCACTGAAGCAGCCCCCGCTTGTGCGCGAAAACCGGCTGTATCAGGCCGACTGGCTCATGCGCTTCTATCAGTTCAGCGCCGACGAGATAGCCGACGATTCACATCCCGACCTTGAACTGGAGATTGACCCCAAACTGTCGTGGGCGCTCCGCCATCCCGAACAGTTTCCCGTCGACGTGAACAAAGCCGACTACGAGATGATTCTCCGCATACCCGGCGTGGGTGTAAAGTCGGCTACTCTTATAGTCAACGCCCGCAGGTTCCGCAGGCTCAACTCCGACCATCTCAAGAAGATAGGCGTGGTGATGAAGCGGGCCAGGTATTTCATCACATGCGGCGAGCTTCCTCGGCAGTGCGTGTCCGACGTATCGCCCGAATATGTGCGCAGGCAGCTTGTGGCGCTCCCTCGCGGCGCCAGGGAAGCCGACCCGCTTCAACTGACTTTCGACTTCGGCTCCTGATGATTGTATTTCGTTTCGACGGCTCATTTGACGGACTATTGACATCGCTGTTTGATGCCTACTGCCGCCGTCAGTTCCCCGACACACTCCTTCGGGATAGCGAAGTATTGCCCATGTTCTGTGATGAAGTGCATGACGTGGTCTCGGACGATGAAAAGTCCGGACGTGTATGGAAGTCGCTTGGCCGAAAGCTCTCCGCCGCCGCGCTGTCGGCCGTAGCCACAAGTTTTTTATGTGAAGACCCGGCATTTGACACGGTCCTTTTCCGCTATCTCCGAAAGGCCGTCGATTCGCCGGGCAGCATTGAAGGCGACTTTACCGACCCCGATGTCATCGAAGTCACGAGGATGGTGCGCCGTGTACGCTACGAGACCACGAGGCTCGCCCAGTTCGTGCGCTTCCAGAAAGCCGCCGACGGGACATACTTCGGCATGGTCGAACCGCTTTACAACGTCCTGGCCATTGCCGTAAAGCATTTTGCCGACCGTTTTTCCACCATGCGCTTCCTTCTGTACGACAAACGCCGCGGATTCGGATATTACTACGACGGCAACGAAGCCCGCCAGGTCACATTGCCCGACGAGCTGTACCATATAGCCACCGGTCGCCTGTCTGACGACATGATGGACTCCGACGAAAAGCTCTACCAGGACATGTGGCGCACCTACTTCAAAGCCATCGCCATAAAGGAACGGGCCAACCCGCGCAAACAGCGCCAGGACATGCCCGTCCGCTTCTGGAAATATCTGACCGAAAAGAACTGACTCCGATTATCCGAACGTGAGTATGGAGCACTTGTCAGGGGTCAGATATTCAGCGGCTTTCCGGATGTCGTCGGGTGTTATGCTGTTTATCCGCTCGATTATATCCTTGGCCTGTGGTGCATATCCGTTGAAGAGCGTTGAGCGCCCGGTCGATATGGCCAGTTGCTCGCTGTTGTCGCTGCCCACCGTCATCTGACCGATATATTGCTTTTTCGCGGCTTCAAGGGCGCGAGGCTTCATAGGACTCTCGGCCAGGCGCGACAGTGTGTCGAATACGATTCTGCGGCATGGCGCCACATGCTCCGGGTCGCACCCGAAGTAGATGGTCAGCTCACCGCAGTCGGTGAACAGCGAGGTGTAGGAATCGACCGAATAGACATAGCCACGGCGTTCGCGCAAAGCCACATTAAGAAGCGAGTTCATGCACGGCCCGCCGAGTATGTTGTTCAACAATGCGAAAGCCCTCTTCCCGTCATCATACATTCCGGGTATGCGGGCGCCTATGATAGTGTGTGACTGATGGGTGTCGTGGTTGCGGAAGATGTCGAAAGGCGATGCCGTCGGCGGCACTTCATGCCTGATGTCGACCGTGGCATGGTTTAGCACCGACATATACCGTTCGACACATCTGAACACCTTGTCCGGCGACGACGGACCCATGTAGAAAAACACCATGTTGCCCGGCGTATAGTATCTCGACAGGAAACCGCGGCATATTTCCGGCGTAAACGACGCTATTGTGTCGGCCGTGCCTAAGATATTGTGGCCCAAGGGCGAGCCTTGAAACAGCAAATCGTTGAAATCGTCAAAAATGGCTTCGGAAGGCGAATCCAGATATGAATCCACTTCGTCAAGAATCACTTCCCTCTCGCGTTCGATTTGTGCCGAGGGAAACCGCGAATTGCCTATAAGGTCGGCCATCAGCTCCACAGCACGCGGCAGATGGCCTGCGGGGAAACTGGAATGAAGCACCGTGACCTCCTCCGATGTATAGGCATTAAGGTCGCCGCCTACAGACTCCATACGGTTGATTATATGCCACGAACGCCTGCGGTCGGTGCCCTTGAATATGGTATGCTCGACAAAGTGCGCCAGACCGTATTGTTCGGGCGACTCGTTGCGGCTTCCGGCCTTTACGGCCAGACCGCAGTATTCCACCGGCGAATCGGCCCTACGGTGTACGACTCTAAGCCCGTTTACGAGCACGTGATAAGATAATATATTGTCTGGTGTCATCTTATGTTTGTGTTAGTAATGAAATTATATCCACAACGCCGTTGCCGGCGAAGATATACGGCCTAAGCCGTGGTTGGCATTGCTACAAAAAAAAATTACTCGTCATCCCGACGAATAATCTTCTTACCTTAAATCTAATACCATGAAAAACTGAGACAAAGTTACGGATACTTTCTGTATCCGCCAAAGGTTTAGATAAACATTTTTCATGGCGTTAACTTATTTTAAGCAAAAAGCTGTAATGCCGGTGCATCGGAGACGTTGTACCGACCTATATGAGATGCACATGGCGCGTCGGAGACGCGACCATACGTTAAACCCCACAAATAGTTTGTGGGGTTTATCAGGTCGGACAGAGCCACAACGTCGGAGACGTTGCACCCATCCTGTCAGAGCGACATCATTCGCCGACAGTCAAGGTCGTGCCTGACGAATGCGCCGATAGCGCCGGAGCATACTGGCTCTGCGCCGAGGCGATGCCGGCCGAGAATGTGCCCGCGTTGTTGACATACATCTCGTAGCTCAGACGGTATGTGCCCTTAGGCAGATGAGTTATAAACATGTTGGTATAACTGTCGCGGTTCTCGCGGTAGAAGCAGATGCCTTCCGAATAGATCGGCGCAGGAAGCTGTTCCACGGGTTCAAGGCAAGCGCCGCGGTCGTCGATTACGGCCACATAGTCCATGTCGCGGTTAGCGATAATTGTAATGTTGACCTGGATCAGGTCGCCCACCTTAAGTTCGTCGACCGATTCCCACTTAACGCCTTCGTCGGAGTTGACACGTCGATATAGCACCTTATCAATTGAGAGGTCGGGGCATGATGCGGCCTTGATGTCGGTCATGCGGTCACGGTATTGGGTGTAGACGGCTCCCCACGATGGAGTGTCGCCCGACTTTTCAACGGTAAGCTTGGCCGACGACGGCTTATACTGCGAGATGTCTTCGCGGAAATAGCCCAAAAGGCTGTCGACAGCTACCGGCTGTATCTGCTTGCCGCCGATGCGGACAACGGCTCCCTGCGCCGGCCGGGTCCACTTGCTTCCGCTCAGAAGTATCGACGCCACAGCATCGGATGTCGACACCGAAGTGCCCCAATCCTTGGCTTCCTTCTGAAGTATGAGCCACTGGCGTATGAGGTCGATGTCCGCCGAACCGGAAACCACGTTTACAAACGCGTCAAGCACGAGTGAGGTGGCGCTTATTTTGCCCATCGACCAGACAGTCATGTCGTCGAGCGACGGCCACCACATGCCACGTTCGGGCTTGGTGACGGCAAAGTCACGCAACGAGGCTATAATCTCCTTGGCCGCGGTCGGATAGTTGTTGTCGTTTAGAATCATCGCGTCTATGGCCTTGGCCGGTATGCCGCGCCGCTTCCACTCGCGCGACTCGACTCCAAGCGTGTTGGACACGAAGTTCTTGATTGTAGCCGACATCTTCTGTTCGGGATAATAGCCACGGACCAGAACAAACAACGGACTTGTATACTTCGGATCCTTACGGTAAACCTTTTCAGTCTCCGCATCGTAGTAGCCTACAGCCTTGTCGAGCATCGACTTCAGCTCCTTGTTGTCGGGCAGATAGCCGAGACGCTTCAAGCGGCCCATCATGGCAAGAATATTCTCGGTGACCCACATCGACGGCTGCTTGTACTGCTCGATCCAGGCCCATCCGCCGTCGGCGCATGCCAGCGATTCGAGTTTCTTGACCGACTCGCTGTAAGTGCGGTTGATATTTTCAGCATCGAAGAGCAGGGCCAGACGCTCCATGCGTTCGGTCTGCGACTGTGCGTCCATCACCCACGGCGTCGAGCTTAGCAGTATGGTCTTGAGGTCGGAGTTACGCTGGAGCATAGACACAAGCGTCGAATCGCTCTTGTCCGACGAATTCCACATCCTGACGGCTTCAGCTATCGCAGGGTCGGTGCGCAGAACTCCGTCGGCTATGGCGGCGGAGAATATCGCAGCGGAGGCCGAAAGTGCATCATTGGCCTTGCTGTCGCGGATTCCGGGAAGCGCGGTCACGACATACCATGTCGGATTCTCGCAGAACTGCAGTGTGACACGGGCATCCTTGGGCATCTTAGGTAATTTCATGCTGAACTCCTTGGTGTCGGCCGACAGATAGAACGGAGTGGTCTCGATTACCGGCTCGATGGCAGAGAGCACGGGGATGATGGCCTGTTCGCCGTCAGAGAATCTGCCTACCGACGATTTTACCCGGTAGCCGATCATGTTGCCGTCAAGCGGAGCTTCGATCCAGGTGCTTATTTTTGCCGACATAAGGGCGGCTATTGAATCTTCGTATGTCTCGGTGGCGATTACCTTGCCGGATGCAGGGTCAAATATTTCTACCGTCGACACGATAGTCTGCGCCGAGTCGGTGTTGTTCATGACCGACGACTGTACGCATGCGCGGTCGCCGTTGCGCAGGAAGCGGGGCAGATTGGGCTGCACCATTACCGGCTTGGACGCTATGGCCTCGCGTGTCAGGTCGGCCACCTCCATGTCGCGGTTGTAGGTGTAGGCACACAACTTCCATGTGGTGTTGGCGTTGGGCACGGTAAAGGTGAAATTGAGCGTGCCGTCGGCATCGGTCGTAAGCGTCGGACGGAAGAACGCCAGAGGAGTCTCCGGCAGACGGTATTCGAAGTTGTCGGTGCCGTTTTCCCCGCCATCCATGTCATCGGTGGTTTCCGTGGCACCGGCATCGGCACCCATTGCGGGCGAAGCGGAATCCATGGAGGCAAACGACATGCTCTCTTCGGCCACGGCATCCTCCATTTCGGCACTCTCCGCCTTTGCCATCTTCATATCGGCTGTCGCGGCCGAATTATAGGTACGGGCCAGACCGCGCACCATGATGCGGTGTTCCCTGACGTTGCGTCCCACTCCGTAGAAGGGGGGCATCGATATGAAAAATTCCGGAAGGCCGATGACTGTACATGGTTTTGCACGGTAGCTCGACGACAGAATCTCGTTCAGACGGCGGAAGTCGGTCACATTAATATTATAACGCATGGGCTGGCCCGACACCGGCGATATGCTGAATCTGCGCGTAGCCAGATTGTCGAGCGACTTGGCATACATGTCGAGGGCCACAGGAGCCTGGATTCCGCGGCCGGCGGCATCTGTCACACGGAACGTCCATGTCTCATTGTCGCCCGGAGTCAGACGGTCGCGGAAGCTCTCGACCGAAAGCTTGATTGACTTGTCGGCTTCGGCCAGCGATATTTTCACATTCTCCTGGCTGTTGCGGTAGTCCGACGTGCACGACAGGGTCAGTGTCACATCGTCTACACCTTCGGGCATATCATACTCAAACCTGTGCATTCCGGCAGGATATTTGATCCACCCCTGCTTTAGGAGTACCGAATCGGTATAGACCGCATAGCGCACATGGCTTTCCGCTCCGGTCACGCCCAGCAATACAGATGCACGGCGCGTGCCGGTCAGCTTAACGTTCTTTTCGGGTACCCACAGAGCCACATCTGTCAGCGGACAACGCTTGTCGGAAGGCTTATACAAAACGTGGGAAGTGGTGACGAATCTTGAGGCCAATGTCTTGTCGACCGGGGTGAAAATAAACGTGTATCTCCCGCTCGGCACTCCCGACAGGTCGGCCGTCGGATTGGCTGTCGACACAACTCCGGATGCAACCTCCCGGTTGTCGCCGCCACGGATCACATAGCGGACATCGGCCGTTATGTTCTTGCCCGACAGATCCGACATGGTCACTGCCAGATTGACCGGCGCGGAAGTGTTGATGATTCCGGGGAGTGTGGAATTTATGAGGTAAGGACGTCCCTGGGTGAAGGATGCCGATGTCGACTGGCTTTCGCCGGTTGACGACACAGCGGTAAGTTCGGCATAGAATATCGGGTCGGACACGGGCGACTGCTTCAACAGCGCCTCAGGAAGCTCAATGGTGAAGTCGCCTTTATCGTCTGTCATTACATCGGTCGAGTAGAACGAGTTGCCCCCGTTTACGCCGTTGCGCCACCAAGGGCTCCTGTAGGACGACTTGAGGTTTAGGTCGACCGAAGCCGACGAAACGGGAAATCCCGAATACGTCATGGCGCGGCCTTTCAGCGTGACACCGCCCTTGTCAGGAGCGTCGCGCACGATGTCGGTCACTTCGACATAATAGGTCGGAAGCTTATAGTCCGAAACAGTGAAATATACGTTTCCGGCCATGTTGCGCGTCGACTTTTCCTGGTCGAGCAGGCGGAATTCGATGCTGAACTGCCCGGTCAGACCCTCCTTCGGAAGTACAAACGACCCTTCGGCGCGTCCCCAGTCGTCGGTGGTCACCTCAACTGTGTCGATACGCTCGTAGTTGGCATTGTGGAGTATGGCGCGGACTTTGAGCGACGGTTCAACGCGGGCACGGCCGCGGAGATAGCTCTGCGACACAATGTTCCAGCCCACGGTGTCGCCCGGATGGTATATGGCCAGGTCGGTCAGCGGACACACGCGGTAGACACGCTCTTTGTCGTACTGCGGATACCACGACGAGTATATCGGGGAGGCAAAGCTGTCGTTGCCTTTCTTGGCGTAATATTGTCCACCCTTGTCGGTCAGTTTCACGACACCCTCCGAATCGGAAATATAGGTCTCGGCCACTGTCCATGACCTGGAGTTGCTGTTCATACGGCTGACGGCGGCCTTGTCGACCGGAGCGCCGGTCTTGGGATTGACCACCATGGCCCAGCGTTCCTGACCGTATGTCATGGACTGCAGGGCAAGGTTGGTGCAGTGTACAAAAGAGTAAGAGTTGCCCATCTCGTTTTCGGTGCCGTCAGTGAAGGTCGGCACTACGATGTAGGCTCCGAGCTTGTCAAACGTGATTGTGGTGTCCATCTCGGCACAGAATGGCACCGTGCCGGAAGTCTTTATCCTTACGGTCTTTACGAGGGTGCGTTGTGTGCCTGACCGCATGCGGTAATAGTTGTCGCCCGTCCACGAATAAGGCACTTTATAGACCTTAAGGTCAAATTCCCGGGTGTTATAGCCGGTTATGCTGATTTTGGCGGTTGCGCCGGGGACAACGGTCGACGGCAGACTAATGAACACGTGGCGGTGGGTCAGGTCGGCCACTTTGTTTTCCAGGCAACCGTTTGACCGGTAACTTGGATACGCGGCCAACTGCTTGCCTACCAGGCCGCAGTAATACTTCAGGTCGGCCGGATCGTTCGTGAAGCCGATGTAGTCGCCGGCCGCCAAGAGGGCTTCCGCCGCATAGGGCGAATTATGCCACTGCTTATAGAGGTCGATGAGGAGCCGGAACGTCTTAGGCGCAGGAGCCGGTTTCGACTTACCGCTGAGAGGGTCATGGTATTCGGCCTCGTCGTCCGACTGCCCTTCGTCGTAACCGAAATCCGACAGATGCGACGCGATAAATTTGATTCGGTTGACGTCGGCCCATATCATCGGAGCGGCATCATCGTGGTGGAACTCGATGAGCGACTGATACAGCTCCAGAATGCGCTTGTTCAGCGGCGACTGATAAGTGAACTTCTCCTTGACATACACGTCGTGGGGCGTCAGCAGTCCGAATGAAAACAGGAAATGCCCGGCCTGTATGTTTTTTAAGATTTCGATGCTCTTATACGCGGCGAAGTCGTAGAGAGTCGGGTAAAATATGAGGTTCTTCTTGTCCTGAAGGCCGCATATGCGTCCGTATTCGGCCATTGGAGCCTTCTTAAGCTCAGGGCTTTCCGACAGAGCCTTGTCGATATAGCTCAGTATCACCTGCTTGAACTGCTCGCCGCTCCACAGCTTGCAGTCGGCCGGTATAGGTTCAAGAGGCTGTTGACGGTTGTCATATACCCAACGGTCCTGGGTATATACATCGCCGTAGATGCTTGCCGCATAAAGATTGAGCAACGCCCTTACCGGGGCTCCGACCCTCTTGTCCGAGGCCACGGAGTTGATGGTGTCGATGGCCACCTGGAGGCTGTCGCCGTCGCGCGCCGCCAGAAGCGCATCGTAGAGTATGGCCGAACGTGCGGCCTCTTTTGAGTCGCCGTCGGCAAGCGCCTCGGCCAGTTTCTTAAGCTCTTCGCGCGATTGCTGGGCCGGTTTCGAAAAGTCCGGCACGATGTCCTTGGGAGTCGCGCCATTGGATGCTATCGACATAGTGATAATTGCAGTCAGTAAACAGATGAATCTTTTAATCATGAGCCTTTTATGCTAATGTGTTAGTTGGTTAATCTTGTGTAAAACAAAAAACAGACATATCCGGATTAAGGATAACATCTGTTTTTTTGATTTCGTTCGTTATGTCAATGTGCTTGCAGGTCTCTATCTGCGGCGATGCCTTTCCTGCATTTGTGAGTGTTGCTTCATTAATTCGCGGGTAAACTTCCGCTCTGCCTGTTTCAGTCCGAACAGCTGTTTGGCCGACAACACGGTCTTGAATTTCTTCAAGTACTGTTCCTCGATGGCCGCCTCTTTTCCCTTGACTTCAACCATGGCCTCAGCCGCTTTCTCATATTCGAGGTCTGAGACCAACGATGAAGACGTGTTGATTTTATGCTCGAGCATCATTGACTCGCGCTGCACCTTATGCAGCTGGCTCTCCATCTCGTCGTAAAGCGGGAAAAACTTTTCCTGCTGTTCCTTGGTGAGGGAAAGCTCCTTGGCCATAAAGTCGTGCTTGTAGCATCGCATCTGTTTGAACCATTCCTTGCGGTCAGGACGCTTCGAACCCTTGTCCTGTGCCGATGCGGTCGAGCCGACGGCCAGCGACAGACAAAGTATGAATACAGTGATTATTCTTTGCATATCTTGTTCCGGTTATGTTTATTTAAAGCTGGTGGGAGTAAAGCCCTGGTCGTACATCTCGCTGAGCAGTTCGTACTCGTCGACCTGGGTGTCATACATCTCGTAAATCTGGTCGGAAGCAAGCACATCGGCTATGACCGGATTCCTGGCCATGTCGTCATATGAATCTTTGCCTGCGATGTCGTTGAATACCCACATCATAAGCCATATTCCACAGAACATGGCCGCCATATAGGCATAAGGGCGGCATCTCTGCCACCATGACCGGGGCAACACTTTTTCTGCACTTGGAGCTTCGTGTTCAGGCAGATTCTGCATCATACGAGTGGCAAAATCGTCAAAATAACCGTTCGGAACAGTCATTCCTGACCGCCGGTTAATCTGGCTCAATATGTCGCTGTCCTGTTTCATAATGATTATATTTATAGTCCTGTTGGATGCTTCTTTGTTTTAGACTTAGGCCTGTAAAAAAGGTTTAATCGCTTTCCGCAAAATATTGTTCGATTTTTTTTGCGGCGAGATGATACGAAGCTTTAAGCGCGCCCACCGACGTGCCGAGAATCTCCGACATCTGTTCGTATTTCATCTCGTCGAAATACCGCATGTTGAACACGAGCCTCTGCTTTTCGGGCAGGGTGGCTATGGCTTTGCGCAGTTTCAGCGCCAGCTCGTCGCCGTCTATGAATGTGTCCGCCTCAATCATGTCGATCAGATGCGACTCTTCGTCGTCGATCGATATGTTGAGACGCTTGCGCTCGCGGGCCATAAACGTGATGCTTTCGTTGATGGCTATCTTATAGAGCCATGTCGACAATTTGGCGTCGCCCCTGAAATTTTCTATCGATGACCACGCCTTCATAAATGTGTTCTGAAGCAGGTCGTCGGCATCCTCATGGCTTTCGACCATGCGTCGGATTTGCCAGTACAGAGGTTCGCCGTACAGTTTTATCACCTCGCCGAAAGCATCGCGGCATTTGGCCGGATCACGAAGCCTCTCGATGAGTTCGGGTGGATCCAATTGTATTTCTTTTGCCATCGGTGATGTGGTATAATTGTATTATTAATTTAATTTCTTTCCAAAATTACGGAATCTTTTTCGTAACTTCGACCTAAAAGGCATTTAATTTGTTATAAAAACACTTAAAGGCCTGCTCCGGAATCATGCCGGACCGATTCAACGACAATACCTATATGGCTGTAGAACTATCATTTAACAATATAACCTCGGCACTTTTGCTAACCCTGATAGCCGGCATGTCGACCGGCATAGGAAGTCTGATGGCATTCTTCGCCAAACGGACCAATACCAGATTCCTGTCGCTGTCGCTCGGACTGTCGGCAGGGGTGATGGTGTATGTATCGTTCATGGAGCTCATGCCCGACGCCATCGAGTCGATGGGCACGCTCTACGGACAGAAGACGGCGATGCTCTATACCCTCCTGGCCTTTTTTGCAGGCATGGGGCTGATAGCACTGATCGACTTCCTCGTCCCAGAAGATGAGAATCCGCATGAATTCCATGAAATAAATGCCCCAGACGGGACAAAACTGCGCCGCACCAGCTACATGCTGGCCCTCACCATAGGCATACACAACTTCCCCGAAGGTGTCGCCACCTTCGTCTCGGCCCTCGAAGGACTGGACATAGCGCTCCCTATCGTAATCGCCATAGCCATACACAACATCCCCGAGGGAATCGCCGTGTCGGTGCCCATCTACCACTCCACCGGAAGCCGACGGAAGGCGCTGTTCTATTCGATGCTGTCGGGTGTGGCCGAACCCGTAGGAGCGCTCTTTGCGCTGGCTTTCCTCGTGCCGATATGGACTCCGGCAGTCAATGCAGTGTGCATGGCCGCCGTGGCCGGCATCATGGTGTTCATATCCTTTGACGAGCTTCTGCCCGGAGCCGAGGAGTACGGCCACCACCATTGGGCCGTATGGGGTGTCATCGCAGGCATGGCAGTAATGGGCTTCGGACTGATGCTGTTCTGACAATCACTATAAATAGCGATTGCACGGGGAGCGGATGCTGCGTAATTTTGCAGACGTTAAAACATATAGCGTCATCTCAAAAATGATTAAAGGACTTTGCATCATCGCTTCCATGTCGGCGGCACTTGTGTCGGCGGCATCGCCGGCCGGTACGGAATGGGCCGACACCACTCTGAATCTTAACGAAGTGTCTGTAACGGCAATCAAACTGTCGGAAGAGGTCGACAGGCTTCCCGTAGCCTCCACCGTCATTGGACGGCAGCAGATAGAACGCCTGAACATGGTGACGATGAAGTCGGCAAGCGAGATAGCGCCCAACTTCTACATTCCCGACTACGGGTCGAGAATGACCTCTTCAATATATGTACGCGGCATCGGGGCGCGTATTGACCAGCCTGTAGTAGGGCTTAATGTCGACAATGTGCCTTACCTCAACAAGGACAATTACGACTTCGACATGCCCGACATCGAACGCATCGAGATACTGCGCGGTCCGCAGAGCACCCTCTACGGACGCAACACCATGGGAGGTCTCATTAATATATATACCCTGTCGCCGATGCGCTACCAGGGGGTGAGGGTCATGGCCGAGTATGCCACGGCCAACTCCATCAAAGCCTCAGTCTCCGCCTACAGTAAGCTGAACGACAGGCTCGGCATGTCGCTCAGCGCATATTACACCCACACCGACGGATTCTTCAAAAACCAATACAACGGCGAGAAGTGCGACAAGGAGAATCAGGGCACCGCCCGCTGGAAGACCGTATGGAACCCCTCGGCGTCGGTCAGCGTGGAAAATGTGGCCTCGTTCCAGATATCGCGCCAGGGAGGCTACCCCTATGAATTCATCAAGACCGGACAGATAAGCTACAACGACACATGCTATTATCGCCGCACGGCAGTGGCCGACGGCGTGACCGTGCGCTGGAATCTCGGCAAAGTAAGCCTGTCGAGCATCACGAGCCTCCAGTATACCGACGACGACATGACACTCGACCAGGACTTCCTGCCCGAAGACTATTTCACCCTGACCCAGGCAAAACGCGAGTGGGCTTTCACGCAGGACTTTATCGGACGCGGCACTACAGGCGACTACTCCTGGCTCGGAGGCCTGTTCGGGTTCTACAAGCGAATCAAGATGGACGCGCCGGTGACCTTCAAGAAGGACGGCATCAGCCACCTGATCACCGACAACATCAACAATATCCCCAAGAATCCCACCACTATCACCTGGGATGAAGACCGTCTGCTGCTCGACAGCCGGTTCACCAATCCCGTCTACGGTCTGGCCCTGTACCACCAAAGCTCTTATATTCTGGGACGCTGGGACTTCGCGCTCGGTCTGCGCCTTGACGTCGAGCACACCGAACTTGACTACCACAGCCTGTGCAGCACCGCCTACTCCGTCTCGATGAAAAATCGTCCCATCATGCCCAACCAGGCCGTCGACATCGACGACAAGGGCCATCTGTCGGAGACCTACATAGAGCTTCTTCCTAAATTTTCAGTGACATATTCCTGGAGCGACGTTCCGGGCAACAATGTCTACGCATCAGTGGCCAGGGGCTACAAGGCCGGAGGATTCAACACGCAGATGTTCAGCAACGTGCTCCAGCAGAAACTGATGAAGACCATGATCGACGGATTCAAAGACAAGATGCCTCCGCAGGTGTCGGGATTTCTGCCCGATGTCGAGGAATACAATGTTAAGGACGTGGTGGCCTACAAGCCCGAATACAGCTACAACTATGAGGTCGGAGCACACGTGACCACAGCCGACGGACGCTTCAACGGCCAGGCGGCCCTGTTCTACATCGACTGCCGCGACCAGCAGCTGACCAAGTTCCCCGACGGAGTGTCGACCGGACGAGTGATGACCAATGCCGGAAAGACCCGCAGCTTCGGCGTGGAACTCTCCGCATCATACTCGCCTGCAACGCGATGGAAAATCAACGCCAGCTACGGCTACACCAACGCCAAATTCCGCGAATACGACGACGGACGCAACGACTGGTCAGGAAAATACATCCCCTATGCTCCGCAGCACACCCTGTTTGCCGGCGTGAACTATACACAGCCTCTGCGCACGGCCTGGGCCGACCGCATTGTGTTCAACGTCAACTGCCGCGGCGTCGGACAGATATATTGGAATGAGGAAAATACTGTTAAACAACCTTTTTATTCATTAATCGGAGCTTCCATCAGTTTGGAACATAAAAATTATTCACTAATTTTGTGGGGTGAAAATCTCGCAGATGCAGATTACGACACATTTTATTTTGTATCTATCAACAATGCATTCTTGCAACGAGGCAAGACCCGCCAGACCGGCATAACCCTCCGATTGAATATTTAAAACAGTAAAATTATATAAGTAAATGAAGAAAACCTACAGATTCCTCTTCGGGGCTATCGCTGCGGTTGCCTTGGCTTCCTGCGGTTCGTCCGACAATAAACTTGAACAGACAGTAACCCCCAACATGCTGACCGTCACCATAGGCGGTGGTCAGAAAATCTACACCAAGAACCAGGCAAAGTATTTCTTTGACCTGTACAACCCCAACAATGCCCAGTTCTCGATCAGCTCGCTGAACCTGCCCACTACCTCCATCAACAACGTAACCTTCTCTGACCTGACTTTCGGCGTGATGCAGGGTCCGGTAGGCGACGGTTCGACTACAGGCACAGGCTACAAGTTCAAGCGCGCGGCCACATCTACCTGTCCGGCGCTGAACGGATATGACATCTCTGATTTCAACGTATATCTCGGAGGATACAATTATCTAAACGCATCGTTCTCTATAACGCTGGACAACAATACATTCATTACCGGCTTCGCCGCCAATCAGATGTATTTTACAAAGACTTCCGTGAGCGACATGTCGGGTTCTACCGCTGACTTTACTACATTCGGCCCAAAGAACAATGTGGTCTTTGTAGCAATCAACGCCGACAAGCGGACAGCCGACGTAACTATCAGCCAGGCCAAATTCTCTGATAATCAGACAGCGGAGGATATCGTTTACCGCAACATTCCGGTCGACATCGACGCTTCCCGCCTGACTATCAGCACCGGCGACAAAATTGTTCCCACAAAGACCAACAACAACGATACGACCAACGCCGAACCGCTTCCCGCTTATACCGCCGATTCGTTCATGATTATTTTGAACGTATGCTACAGCGCACAGGGCACAATGCAGATTAAGATTGGCGACAAGCTGGTCAACGCCGCATTGGTCGAATTCCTTCCGGCATCGACAGTAAGCTGATAGACCATAATAATTGAAATAGTTGACAACGACGAATAAGCGCCGGTCACCTCTGCGGGGGCCGGCGCTTTAAATTTATCTGTATACCGAGGTGCGAACGGCGGCTATTTCATCCGCTCGGATTCAGGATTACTTCCTTTCGCTGAACCTCATCTTTGTAACTATAACGCTAACTCATAGCCGATTGTTCACAAAACCCACCCGCCCCGACATCACACACCACAGACACATCCCCCCCGAAGCGCATCGGAGGTGCATACACACAGGACGCGTCAGTATAGCACACCTTGATGGCGCATCGACAGGACACACCACACATGGCGCATCAGCATGACACCCCGCGGGAGGCGCGTCGGAGACGCGACCATACGTTAAGCCCCACGATAAAAACACTTCGTGGTTTTATCGTGGGGACACTCGTGGTACCATACCAGCCTACAACGTCGGAGACGTTGCACCCATCAGGCTTCGGGAATTATGTCATACGTCTTCACCACACCCTTGTAATCAAACTTCACCGTGGCCTTGTCAGTGCGCGACTTCGGCTGTGTGATTTCGATTTTAACATCGGGATTGTCCGATGTCGCGGTCACTTTCGGTGCCGACTTGTCCGATTCCGGAAGAGCGTAAGATGCTTCGTAGCGGTCATAACCGGTGTAGCCGTTCTTATGCGTCATGCGCACAGGAGTCGAGGGCAGATCCACCGCCTTGCCGTTGACACTGATGGCTACCTGGGGCGTGCGCGGGAAATCCATTGCGTTGCCCTTCTTGCTGAAGCCAAGGCCCTTGAGCAGACATGCCGGCCGGCCCTCCTGGCCGTCGGCCACGAGATAGATGGCATGCTTCTTGTCGAGGCGGTCGATTGCTTCCGACACGTCGGCCGTAAACCTGGCTACCTCCCGGGCCGAGCCTGCGGGAACGGTGATTTCGCCTATCTTACGGCCCTTCCATGCGTTGTTGGCATACGGACCGTCGAGCATGATGCTTATCTTAAACTCCTTGTCGGTGAGAGGCTTCAGGAACAGGTTAAGGCAGGTCTTATCGCCCTTTTTGGTGCCTTCAAACGGCTTCAGGCCCTTGTCGGCTTTCTTGAGTCCGCCGAAACCGAAATATTTATAGCCTACTACGTCGCCGCCGTTCATCTTGATAGGCATGTCGTTGTCCCAGATGTCCCATGAGTCCTGCTGCGAGCCGACATTCGACAGATAGCACGCATATCCGGCCGAGTAATATTTAAATGGGTCGAGTCCATAAATCTGGAATCCTTCAGAAGTGACTTCGGCACCCGTATACTCGTTGCCGTCAGCGGCCTTGACCGTCCAGATTCCGTCGGGTGCATACGGGTCATATCCTCTGATGACCACCTTGCCGCCTTCGGCCACGGGCTTCTCGTCCCACTGGATGGTGACAGGGGCCACCATAGCCTGACGGGCAAATCCGAATCCGCGGGGCGGACGATGGTAGAACACGTACCATTGGCCGTTGATGTCCTGAAGACTGCCGTGGGTGTTATGGGCGGCATTGGCTCCGATAAGCTTGCTTCCGTCATGGTTAAGCTCCACACCGCGCGAGTCTACAAGCACGCCTCCGCTGCGCCACGGACCCAGAGGCGAGTCGCCGAATGCATAGCGAAGCGTCGAGTTGGTGTTGCCCAGACCGTATTCCTTTCCGGAATAGCCTGAGAATATCATGACATACTTGTTTCCGACCTTACGGATGGACGATGCTTCAAAAAATCCGAAATCGTGCGGATCCTGATCCTTGTGCAGTGCCGGATATTCAGTGCCCTCCGGTTCGCGGATGTCGCCGCGCGGTGTGCTGGCGGGGATGAAGTAAGGTATCACTTCCGTTCCGGGACGCACGGAGTACATGGTGTTCTGGTCGATTTCGGCCGCAAGCGAACGCTGGAATCCCCAGAAGCCGTAGGCACGGAATCCCTTGTCGTAGTCGGGGTCTGACGGATCGGTGATTATGTCGATGAACACCGAGGGGTCAAATCCGAATACGCTGCCCGCCAGAGTGGCCGACCCGTCGTCAGTCAGATTGACCGGGGTGAACGGGCCGTCGGGGCGGTTGCCTTTGCACACCATGGCCTCGCGGCGCGGTCCGCGGCTGTGGGGATAGAGATAGTACACCTTAGAGCCGTCCTTTTGCGGTATCTCTACCAGGTCGGGAGCATACATGATGTCCCAAAGGCCGTCCTTGCTGTAGGTGAAGATTGGCCCTTCGTCGCGCCAGTCGGTGAGGTCTTCCACCGGTGCAGACCACATGCGGATGTCAGAGCCGCAGTATTTGTCGAAGCTCGTGTCGTGGGAGCCGATGATGTATGCGCGGTATTTGCCGGGACAGTCGGGGTCTTCAAACACACGCGGTTCGCCGTCGGGAAGATGTTCCCATAACGGCAGATACGGATTGCCCGTACCATGCTCGGCGACTGAACTGCCTGACGGCGAAGCGGCATTGCCTGCAAGGGGGAGCATCATGCTTCCCGCGATGCAGATAACGGATAGTGAAAGTCTGTGGATGTTCATGTTTTAATGATTGGTAATGTTGAAACTTGAATAATGCAAATTTAATACTATCGGGGGGTTAGGTCGGCCAACTCACGTTGCATTCATATATACATTGTGGAACAACGGTGCCGAAAACGTTCCAAATGTCACATCGTATGTCTCATTGGGCCTTCCGGGGTGGATTTTACTCCGATTTCGCAGTATCAGTTGGATTTTTAGGGATTATCTTTGCATAGAATTTTAATCTTTAATAATATACTATGAAAAACATTTCAGTCAGACCTCGGCTGCCGATATGCGGCGAGGTTTCGGCATACGCCGAACATCTTAAATCGGAACTATGTGCCGGGGCGTCGGTTCTCGTCTATTCCAGCGACGTCGCCCCCGTCGGATTTGAACCGGAGGGAGATGCCGGGCCGTCAGACGCGTTTCGGCGCGACTATCCGCCGCTGTCGTTTGTTGCCGCGGCAAAGCGCACATTCACCGGCACGACAAAGCCGCGCCGGCTCACTGGCGACGCCGATTACATTCACTGGTCAGGACCGATGGCCGACTCCGACGCGCATGCGCTGGGGAGCGATGTCACGTCGATGTATCTGCATCTCGGCGACACTGCACTCGACGCCGGATACTACGTCCAGCCGGTGATGGCGTGGTACAGAATCCTCGATGCCGGGGGAGCGGAGCTTTACAGGTCGATGCCGGTCATTGTCGGATCGGGAATCCAGGGAGCCGACGCCATTATGTCCGACGTGGTGCGCGACGGCTCGGTGACGGTCAATGGATTCAAAATGTCGCTGGAGGGATTTCGTCTCGGATTTGTTGTGCCGGAGACCGGCGGTGAATGCTATGCCGATGCAGTGTCGCTCGAAGTCATGGTGACACCCATGCTGGACATGCTCTCGTACGCAACAGACGCTGGCATATCGATGGGCAGGCACGAAGGAGCCGAAGTTCTGACGGCCCGCATGGCAAAGCTGGCCGAGGCTCCGCTTATGGTGGCTTCAGTGCTTGACCGGCTCGACGAAGTGAGCCGTGTGGCTGTCAGGTTTATCAGACCGTTTGATGGAGGACTCGGCATAACACCGGGCGGCGTGGTCGCGGTGTCGGTCATAAGAGAGTCCGGCATTGCCGAAGAGAGCGGCCGCCTTATGAAGTTGTTGAAGCGTAAAGCTCACCCCGCCGACCGCCTCATAGCGGAGTCGACCCTGCCCCACGGATTCAAGGCCGACGTGGCTGTCCGCATAGGCGACATGATGGTCTACGGAGCCGTCACCCCGCTGCATCGGAGGCCTCAGCGACTGTCGGACATGGCGGTCGGCCATGCACCGGCGGAGGCATGCACGGCACTGGTCAGAGTGACGTCTGTCGGCGCGGACGGTGCGGAGGAGATTCTGTCGACTTCGGAAAGCATGATGTCAACGGCTCCCGACCGTCTGTCGCCGTTGATTGTCTATCCGCTTCCCGGTGCCGTGAAGATGGAGATTCAGGTCACAAAGGCCGGTGGCGGAGTACGCCGGCTGATTGAACTTCCGCTTCGCCCTACTCCCGACGGTACGATGTCATATTACCTCGCTTCCGGCCTTCTGCCGATATCCGTTGATGCCGGAGTCGAGACTCCGGTACCGTTGCTCCCGGTCGACTCCCCTTTTGAAGTTAAGCGCGGAGGCCTGCTGGCGGTGTCGTCGCTCGACAGGCCGTATGCACTGCGGTCGTGCATCGACATCTGCGACGGCGGCATAACGGCGGTCACTCCAGCCTCGCGTTCGTCGAGCGCATGGGATTTTGCACGACGCCATCTCTACCTGTTTTCCACCTCAGGAGTCTATTCAGTGGCGGTCAATGCCTCATGCACGCTGACCTCAGCACACCTCATCATCCCGCTTCCGGTAGTAAGCCGGGGCCACGTGGCCTACACGCCCCATGGCGTATATTTTCTGTCGGGCGGGTCGCTGTTCAGAGTGTCGGGGGCCAGGACAGAAGCGGTCATGCAGGACGTTGGCGCAGATGCATTGGCGTGGGACATGGAACGCGGCAGGCTGTGGTGCCGTATGACAGAGGGAGGCTATCTTACGGTCACCGCCGGCGGCGAATGGTCGGCGGCGAATCCTGAACATGCCGGCCTCGTCCGATGGCGCACACGACTGGCCTTGGACGGTATGGATCCGGCGACGCTGCGCCGTATGCTATGGCTTGTGTCCGGGTCGGATGTGTCTCTCGACATAAGCGTTCGAGGCGACAACGGACGCGAACAGGAGTCGTCATGTCTGCTGGCGCTGCATGTCGCCGGCACTATATGCTCGCCTGTCAGAAGCGCGGTCAGAGCCAGGCCGTTCAGGTATCTGACCGTGGAGGTGTCGGGAACCGTCGGCGGCGACTTCCGGCTCGGCGAACTGCTGCTTGGTTTTGACAATCGTTAATTTCTAAAAATTTATTGCCATGAAAGACATTATAGAGGAAAACATCAGGCGCAACCGCGCTTTAAACGAAGCCTACGACCCCATGTCGGGTCTCGGATGCACGGGTGAAAGGACCGAGTGCCGGCTGTTCGGACGTTGCTTATACGTGCCCGAACAGATGGTGCGCGACGAAAAGTTCACTTTGGTATCGTCCGACGAGACGGCCTTTGCCCGGCTCAGGGTGAAGTACGACTTTGAATTCTGGGCGGCGAACTGCGTGACCATCAAGGACAAGGTGTCGGGTATGGACATGCGCATGAGGCTGAACCGCCCGCAGCGCCGGGTGCTCGGCGAGCTTGAGCGCCAGCGTCTGTCACGACAGCCCATAAGGCTTATCATGCTGAAAGCCCGCCAGTGGGGAGGCAGTACGCTCGTGCAGACCTACATGGCTTGGATTCAGTGCGTTCACCGCCGCAACTGGAACTCGCTCATCTGCGCCCACGTGAAAGACACCTCGGCGACTATCAGGGGCATGTACACGAAGCTTCTGGCCAACTATCCGGAGACATTCTGGGACGAGGAAGCGGCTCCGGCGTTCAGGCCGTTTGAGCGGTCGGTCAACACGCGCGTCATCGAGGGGCGCGGATGTATGGTCACGGTCGGGTCGAGCGAAGGCCAGGAAGCCGTCCGCGGCAACGACTATGCCATGGCCCACCTGAGCGAGGTGGCGTTCTGGCCCGACACGGCCTCGCGCTCTCCCGAAGGCTTCATCAGGGCCGTATGCGGCGGCATAGCCCGTGTGCCGATGTCGCTGATAGTCCTGGAGAGCACGGCCAACGGGGTCGGCAATTATTTCCACAACGAATGGATGCGGTCGGTGCGCGGCGAGAGCGACAAGACGGCCGTGTTCGTCCCCTGGTACGAGATTGACATCTACTCGGCACCTGTCGACGACCCCGAGGCGCTGTGGACAGGCATGGACGATTACGAAAAGTCGCTTTGGGAGCGCGGATGCACCCTTGAGCAGATATGCTGGTACAGGCAGAAGCGCAAGGAGTATCCATCGCGCCAGCTGATGGCGGCGGAATACCCTACCGACGATGTAGAGGCCTTTGCCAATTCGGGCAACGGCGTGTTTGACCCCGTGCATATAGAGAAACTCCGCCTCAGCTGCCGGGAAGCCCCGATGCGCGGCGAACTGACCGCAAGGGCTGTCTCAGGCCCCGGTGCGCTCGACATCGCAGGCTTCGCCGAGGATTCGCGCGGATCGCTTTCGGTGTGGAAGCGCCCGGAATCCGGAGGCACGAACCGCGACCGGTATGTGGTGGCCGTCGACATCGGCGGCAGGTCGGCCGCGAGCGACTACTCCGTCATAGCCGTCATAGACCGCTTCGGCGAGGACGGCCGGCCGGAGATTGCGGCGCAGTGGCGCGGACACATCGACCACGACCTGCTGACCTGGAAAGCGGCTTCGATAGCATCATGGTATGGCGAGGCCCTGCTCGTCATCGAGAGCAACACTCTCGAGACGGAGCATACCGACGGCGAACCCGGACTGTACATACTGTCACAGCTGAGCAACGTCTATCCGAACCTATACAGGCGCGAGGCGGCCGACCGTCCCGGTGGCGGAATGCGCATCGGCTTCCACACCAACCGCTCCACCAAGTCATTGGTTATAAGTCATCTGATAAGTGTGGTACGTGAGTCGGCATATATCGAGCGTGACTTCGGAGCATGCAATGAAATGACGGTCTATGAATGCGGCCCGTCGGGAAGCTTCGGTGCCAAGTGCGGATACCACGACGACATACTTATGACCCGGGCTATCGGCCTGTATGTGGCATCGACCATGCCCGCCCGGGTCTGCATCGCGGCCTCTCCGAGAAGACTTTTCCGGTGGTAAACCAGTCAAGCACTGACTGTTTTTCACAAGCGGACGGCCTGTAGTTACATATTAATGCTAAAATATCAATATTAGCATTTTAAATCAAATCAAAATCAATTTTTCGCACAATTAAGTCATTAATGTGCCAATGGTTAACGATATGTTAAAACTCTTTTATCAATTAAAATAATTATTATATTTGTGAAAACGTTATAAATCTAAATCAACATAATTCCCTATGGCAAAAGTTCAAGGAGTCGTTGTCATTAATGAAGAACGTTGCAAAGGGTGCGACCTTTGTGTTGTGGCATGTCCCACCAATGTCCTTCAGCTACAGAGCATGGAAGTCAATGACCGTGGTTATCATTTCGCGTCCATGGTTAACCCAGAAGAGTGTATCGGATGCGCCAGTTGCGCTTTGGTGTGTCCCGACGGATGCATCGAAGTGTATCGAGCAGTTAATAAATAAGCGTTATTCAAGTATTTAACCCTTGCGTTTACGGATTGTAAGTAAATGCAATCTATCCATTCAGTACGAATATGAGTGAAGAAATAAAGTTGATGAAAGGTAACGAGGCCATAGCCCACGCCGCCATCAGATACGGAGCCGACGGTTATTTCGGCTACCCGATTACGCCTCAGAGCGAGGTACTTGAGACCCTTGAAGAGCTGATGCCATGGGAGACCACCGGCATGGTGGTTCTTCAGGCCGAGAGCGAAGTTGCAGCCATAAACATGGTGTATGGCGGCGCCGCATGCGGAAAGGCCGTGTTCACATCTTCGTCGTCGCCGGGCGTCAGCCTCAAACAGGAAGGCATCAGTTATATTGCCGCCGGCGAACTTCCGGCCCTGATCATCAACGTGATGCGCGGAGGCCCCGGACTTGGAACCATCCAGCCCTCGCAGGCCGACTACTTCCAGACCACAAAGGGCGGCGGCCACGGCGACTACCGCCTGATCACGCTGGCTCCGTCGTCGGTGCAGGAGATGGCCGACTTCGTAGGTCTTGGTTTTGACCTGGCGTTCAAATACCGCACTCCGTCAATCATTCTCGCCGACGGCATCGTAGGACAGATGATGGAGAAAGTCGTACTGCCCCCGCAGCGTCCGCGCCGCACCGACGAGGAGATAGCCCGCCAGTGCCCGTGGGCCGTGACCGGCAAGCCGGCATCGCGCAAACGCAACGTGATGACCACTCTCGAGCTCGAACCTGCCGCCATGGAGGTGATCAATAACCGCCTGCAGGAGAAGTACAAGCTTATAGAAGAGAATGAAGTGCGGTACCAGACATACGACACCGACGATGCCGAATATCTCATCGTGGCGTTCGGATCGATAGCGCGAATCTGCCAGAAAGCCATCGAGGAAGCCCGCGAACAGGGCATAAAGATAGGCCTGCTTCGTCCGATTACGCTCTGGCCGTTCCCCAAGGATGAGATCGACCGCCTGTCACACAAGGTCAAGGGCATACTTGTAGTAGAGATAAATGCCGGACAGATGATCGAGGATGTACGCCTGTCGTGCCACGACCGCATTCCCGTCTATCATTTCGGCCGTCTGGGAGGCATGATTCCCGACCCGCAGGAAGTGCTTGACGCTTTCTTCAACCATTTCCCGGAAGCTAATAAACAATAAAATTCGTCACCGTTATGGATAAACACGAGATAATCAAAGAAGAGAATCGGGTATACAAGCGTCCGAAACTGCTTACTGACAACATAATGCACTATTGTCCGGGCTGTAGCCACGGTGTGGTCCACAAGCTGGTGGCCGAAGTGATCGAGGAACTCGGACTTGAAGAGAAGACCATAGGCATAGCGCCTGTAGGCTGTGCCGTGTTCGCATACAATTATATCGACATCGACTGGATTGAAGCCGCCCACGGACGTGCGCCCGCCATCGCTTCGGCGGTCAAGAGACTGATGCCCGACAAAATGGTGTTCACCTACCAGGGCGACGGCGACCTCGCCGCAATCGGCACATGCGAGTCGATCCATGCCGCCAACCGAGGCGAGAACATCGTGATAATCTTCATAAACAACGGCATCTACGGAATGACCGGCGGCCAGATGGCCCCGACCACGCTGGAAGGCATGAAGACCTCGACCACTCCCTACGGACGACGCGCGGACCTGAACGGCTATCCGCTTAAGATAAGCCCGCTTTTCGCCTTGCTCGACGGCACATGCTACGTGACCCGCCAGAGCGTGCACACTCCGGCCAACACCCGCAAGACCAAAGCCGCCCTCAAGCAGGCATTCCAGAATGCCATGAACGGGCTCGGCACGTCGGTGGTCGAAGTGGTCAGCACCTGCAACTCCGGATGGAAGATGACCCCTGCACAGTCCAATAAATGGATGGAAGAGAACATGTTGGAACATTATCCCTTGGGCGACATTAAAAACACTGTTAAGAAATGAAGACTGAAATCATTATAGCTGGATTCGGAGGACAAGGCGTCCTTTCGATGGGTAAGATATTGGCCTACGCGGCTTTGATGAACGATTTGGAGGTGACCTGGATGCCCGCATACGGTCCCGAACAGCGAGGCGGCACGGCCAACGTCACCGTCATCCTGAGCGACAAGCAAATCAGCTCTCCGGTATTGAACCGCTACGACATCGTGGTAGCCCTGAACCAGCAGAGCCTTGACAAGTTCGAAAGCAAAGTCAAGACCGGCGGAGTCCTGATATACGACGCATACGGCATTCACCGCGCACCGACACGCACCGACATAACGGTCAAGAAGATTCCCGCCATGGATGTCTGCCTCGAGATGGGCAACACCAAAATCTACAACATGGTGGTGCTTGGTGCCGTGCTCGGCATGCGCGACATGCTTCCGCTCGACGCCGTAACCCGCGGACTCAAAAAGACCCTGCCCGAACGCCACCACCACCTGATTCCCCTCAACGAGGAGGCCATCAAGCGCGGCATGGAGTTAGTCAAATAATACTTTAGAAGCCTTTATACATGAATGCGGGCACGCCTGTTGACGGCGTGCCCGCATTCATGTATATTTCAACAGCGCGCCGCCGCGGTGTCATTTCAGGGCTCTTCCGGCCTGGAATGCTTTGGCCAGGGGCGCACCGAGCGGACAATCTGAACAAAACTTCAGGAATCCGCATTATACAATGAATTTAGTTGCAAGATACACGAATAATTTATAAATTTGGGGAAAATACAAATCTATCCTTAAAACATTTTTTATTATGAAGACTTCTTATTTATTTTTAGCAAATGGCTTTGAGGAAATCGAAGCGCTCGCCCCGGTCGACATCATGCGCAGGGCAGGAATGGAGGTATACACCGTATCTATTACCGACGAGAAGAAAGTCACCGGTGCCCACGGAGTGGAGATTAACGCAGACAAACTTATCAGCGACATAGACAGCTACGATGCCGAATGGCTGATACTTCCCGGCGGAATGCCCGGAGCCGTCAACCTCGCCGAATGCGGCCGGCTAAACGACATACTTAGAAACCAGTGGATCAAGGGCGGAAATATAGCGGCCATCTGCGCATCGCCCGCAGTAGTGCTTGCCCCGCTCGGCATTCTTCGCGGACAGGTGGCCACATGCTACCCTACTTTCAAGGACGACCTCATCAAGGGGGGAGCGAGATATATCGACCAGCGGGTAGTCGAAAGCGGAAACCTTCTGACCTCCAACGGACCGTCATCGGCACTCCTGTTCGGCTTCTCCATCGTCAGCGCCACCCTCGGCAACGACGTGGCCTCGTCAGTAGCGTCAGGGATGCTCGTATAACAAAGTTTCACACAATTAACCACATACAAGACAGCGCGTTAAGTCCCAACGAGGATTTACGCGCTATCTTTTTGCAAAAAAAGTGACGCATATTTAACTTTTTTTCCTAAATTCGCAAAATACAACCAAATTTAGTTTTTACCGCTATGAGTACCGAATTAGAATGGAGCAAGCTGTCTTTCGGCTATATTCCGACTGATTATAACGTGCGTTGCTACTATCGCGACGGCAAGTGGGGCGACATCGAAGTCTCACAGTCTGAAACCATCGAACTTCACATGGCCGCCACCGCTCTTCACTACGGGCAGGAGGTGTTCGAGGGCCTGAAAGCCTTCCGCCGCAAAGATGGAAAGACAGGTATATTCCGTCTTGAAGAAAATGCCAAACGTATCATCGAATCGGCCAAGGGCCTTATGATGGAGCCGGTTCCCGTCGAGCTTTTCGTCGAGATGGTAAAGAAAGTCGTAAAACTCAACGAACGCTTCGTTCCGCCCTACGGAAGCGGGGCATCGCTGTATATCCGTCCACTCGAAATCGGCATCTCGGCTCAGGTAGGCGTAAAACCCGCCAAGGAATACATGTTCCTGATACTCGTCAGCCCCGTCGGCCCGTATTTCAAGGAGGGATTCAAGCCGACAAACATCTGCATCACCCGTCGTTTTGACCGCGTGGCACCCAAGGGCACCGGACGCTGGAAGGTGGGAGGCAACTATGCCGCCAGCCTCGAGGCAGGCGAACTGGCCCACTCCAAAGGCTACTCGGCAGTGCTTTATCTCGACCCGAAAGAGAAGAAGTATCTCGACGAATGCGGCCCTGCCAACTTCTTCGCCATCAAGAACGGCAAATATATCACTCCCGCGTCGGAATCAATCCTGCCCTCAATCACCAACAAGAGCTTCATGCAGCTCGCCAAGGATATGGGCATCGAGGTTGAATGCCGCCACATACCGGTAGAGGAACTATCGGAAATCCAGGAAGCCGCCGCCTGCGGAACAGCCGCGGTGGCATCGCCCATCGGCGAAATCGACGACCTCGACACCGACCACAAGTACATCATCAGCAAGGACGGCAACCCCGGCCCCGTCACCACCGCCCTCTACAACAAACTCCGCGCCATACAGCTGGGCGAAGAAGAGGACATCCATGGCTGGAACACCATTCTCGATTAATACACCCCGACCATATCAACAAAGAGCCTTGGCATACCGGCCAAGGCTCTTTTCATCAACCATATGTTTGACTACCAAGCCCTAATCGACAAATTCTATCCGGAATCGCAGCCGGAACTGCGCCGCATCTACATGAAGCATGCCACACAAGTGGCCGACCTGGCCGAAGACCTCAACCGTGCATGCCGGCTCGGACTCGACCCGGAGCAGGTGCGCGGGGCGGCCATGACACACGACATCGGCATCTTCGCCTCCGACGCAAAAGGCATCCACTGCTATGGCTCGGAACCCTATCTTCGCCACGGCATCATAGGCGCAGAGCTGCTGCGCAAGGAGGGCGCGCCTGAAGAATGGGCCCGCGTGGCCGAACGCCACACAGGGTCAGGCATCACGGCCGAGGACGTAATAATGCTCGACCTGCCGTTTCCGGTGGCCGACTACTGTCCGGTGACGATGCTCGAAAAGTTAGTATGCTATGCCGACAAATTCTATTCGAAAAGCGGCTCAATGCAGCGTAAAAGTTTTGACCGGGCACGGATGTCCATAGCCCGCCACGGAAGCGACGCCCTCGCCCGCTTCGACCGCCTGCACGAGCTGTTCACCCCCGCCGACGAACCCGATCCGGTTCAGAGCAACAACTCATAGTCGACCACGTCGAGATAGCGGCCGAACTTAAATCCCACTTCCTTAAACAGCGACACCTGCTCGAAGCCGAGGCCACGGTGAAACGCTATGCTCGCCACGTTGTCGCCGGTGATGCAGGCTATGAGCGCCCTGCACTCCCGGCCGCGGCATTCATCGATGAGCCTGTCCATAAGCCGCCGGCCAAGATGCAGATGGCGGGCCTGCTCGTCGATATACACCGTAGTCTCCCATGTACGGCAATATGCCGGACGGCTTTTCCATTCGTGGGCATAGCAATATCCCACGACCCTGCCTCCGGACTCGGCCACGAAATACGGATATTCACGTGATATCTCCTCGATGCGCCGCCGCATCTCACCGGCTGTCACGGCTTCGGTCTCAAACGAGATGGCCGTGTTCAACACATAGTTATTATAGATGGCCGCTATGGCATCGGCATCGGAGGGAGATACAGAGCGGATAGCCACCGTCCTCCCACAACAATAAACGTTATCCATTACCTTTGTAAATTTCGCGCAAAAATACACATTTCCACGCCGTCGCGCAACTCCCGCAAAGCAAAAACAATTCCGGACAATGCTCTCCAAATCATTTGCAAAATCAATAAATATTCGTTAACTTTGCATAGAGATGCACATAATGGAGTGTCTGCCCAACAACGGCAGCACACGTTCCACTATGTGCATCTCTGTTTTTATATCTCGGGGGAAACGCCTCCCGAATCCTAATAACCAAATACTTACCACCAACATTATTGCAGCATGAAACGATTACAGCTAATTGCCCTGAGCCTGATTGCGGCCGGCGCCTCAACAGCAGCCGCCTTCGGACAGACACGTCCTATCATCCAGACCAAATACACCGCCGACCCGGCACCGATGGTCTACAACGACACCGTATTCCTGTACACCACCCATGATGAAAACGACGCCCAGAGCTACGGCTTCAAGATGAAGGACTGGCTCCTTTACACATCGACCGACATGGTCAACTGGACCGACCACGGCGCAGTGGCCTCGCTCAAGGACTTCAAATGGTATCCGGGCGACAACGGCGCCTGGGCAGAGCAAGTGGTCGAGCGCAACGGCAAATTCTACATGTACTGTCCCATCCACGGGCACGGAATCGGCGTTCTGGTAGCCGACAGCCCCTACGGACCGTTTAAGGATCCCATCGGCAAGCCCCTGGTGTGGCAACGCGAACACTGGGACGACATCGACCCCAGCGTGTTCATCGACGACGACGGACAGGCCTACATGTACTGGGGCAATCCGAACCTTTACTGCGTCAAGCTCAACGACGACATGATATCATACAGCGGCGAAATCATGAAGATGCCCCGCATCGAGGACTATCAGGAAGGGCCGTGGTTCTACAAGCGCAACAACCGCTACTATCTGGCATTTGCGTCGACATGCTGCCCCGAAGGCATAGGCTACGCCATGAGCCTGTCGCCGCTCGGCCCGTGGGAATACAAAGGCCACATCATGAACCACACTCCGCGAACCCGCGGCAACCACCCCGGCATCATCGACTACAAGGGGAAGAGCTACGTGTTCGGACTTAGCTACGACGTGCTGCGCATCGACACGCCCGACCACCACGAACGCCGCAACGTGGAGGCCGCCGAGATGACCTACAATGCCGACGGCACCATCAAGGAAACGCCCTACTGGCGCGACGCCACACTGAATCAGCTCGAATGGCTTGACCCCTACCGCCGCGTAGAGGGCGAGACCATGGCCTGGGGCTACGGACTTACCACCGAAAAGGCCGCGGACGGCAACATATATCTTACCGGCATCGACAACGGCGAGACGCTCACCGTGGCAGGTGTCAACTTCGGCAAGGGGGCAAAGAAATTCACGGCTTACGTGGCCACCGACAAAACCGGATGCGCCATTGAAATTCACCTCGACAGCGCCGACGGGCCTCTCGTAGGCACGCTCGACGTGGCTCCCGGAACAAACATGAGCGACTACACCCTGCAGTCGTGCAAGGTCAAAGAGGCCAAAGGCATCCACGACTTAGTGTTCAAGTTCACCGGCCCCGCCGACAAGAAGGACCTGATGAACATCGACTACTGGCAATTCTCAAAATAACAGGCTCCATATGAGACTACTATCCACTACCATACTGGCCATAGCGGTCGCCGCATGCGGAATGCCGACGTGCCATGCATCAGGACTTAAGGCCGGAGCCGACGTCACTGTCAGCACTGCCGACGGGACACTTCATCTGACCCCGCTGGCCGACAACGCCGTCCGTGTACGCTTCTGCAAGAACCGCGCGCTCGACCTGCCCGAATGGGTATATGTCGACAACGCCTCCAGCGCCGACATTCCGGTCGACGTCACCGAGAACGCTTCCGGCACTGTCGTCAGGCTGCCACGCCTTACCCTCGGCATCGACAAGGCGTCGGGCTTGATAACCTACTCCGGAGCCGACGGCAACAAGCTTGTCGGCGAGATTGCCCGCGGCCTTAATCCGACCGAGATAGCCGGAACAAAGGCATACTCGGCCGATGCCGTGTTCGATGCACCTGAGGGCGAGATTCTGATGGGTCTGGGACAATTCCAGGACGGCTACGTCAACGTGCGCGGCCTGTCGCGCCGTCTCACTCAGGTCAACACCCAGATATCCATACCCATGGTGATATCCTCGCGCGGCTACGGACTGCTGTGGAACAACTACGGCATGACCGACTTCAACATCGACCGCGACTCATACGTGGCAATGCAGAAAGCCTCATCCGGAGGCAACAAGGTGGAGGTCGACGTCACCTCGACAAGCGGAGGCAAGAAGGAAATCCGCGAGGACAATCTGTTTACAGCCGAACTCAACGTGCCATCCGACGGCCGATATGCGCTTCTGCTCGACGTAGGACGCGACATGGCCCGCCACCATAACCTCGCCGTCGACGACAGCATGGTCATCAACATCGACAACCTGTGGCTGCCTCCCACGGCATCGGCCATAGTCGACCTCAAAGCCGGAACCCACAGCCTGACATCGCGGCTCGACAAGAACGATTCGCCGACGGTGTATTTCCGTAAAGTCGACAATACGACCACCTTCTTCTCGCCCGTGGCCGACTGCGTGGACTATACCGTATTCTCCGGCACCGCCGACGAAGTGATAGCCTCATACCGCGAAGCCACCGGCGGAACACCACTGATGCCGCTATGGAGCCTGGGCTACATCCACTGCCGCGAACGCTTCCACTCGCAGAACGAGCTGCTGTCGACCGCAAAGACCTTCCGCGACAAGGATATTCCCGTCGACGTAATCGTCCAGGACTGGCAGTACTGGGGCAAGAACGGATGGAACGCCATGGTGTTTGACAGCGATTCATATCCCGCCCCCAAAGAGATGGTCGACTCGCTCCACAGCCTCGACATGAAGATGATGCTGTCCGTATGGTCGAAAATCGACCCGGAGTCGGAACTCGGACGCAAGGCCGCGGAGAAGGGCTACTTCATTCCCGGAACGCAGTGGATCGACTTCTTCAATCCGGAAGCGGCCGAATTCTACTGGACCAATTTCAGCGACCGGCTCCTGTCGCTTGGCATCGACGCGTGGTGGCAGGACGCGACCGAACCTGAAAACGACGACCTGCGCAACCGCAGGGTGATGAACGGCACAGTGCCCGGCGAAGTCTACCGCAACGTGTACCCCCTGCTGGTCAACAAGACCGTATATGAAGGCTGCCGCCGCGACGCTCCGTCGAAGCGCTCCATGATACTTACAAGAAGTGCATTTCCCGGCATACAGCGCTACGGAACGGCCATGTGGACCGGCGACGTGGGCAACGACTGGCAGACTCTGCGCATCCAGCTTAAGGCCGGTCTGGACTTCGCCGCGTCGGGAATGCCCTGGTGGACCTACGACGCAGGAGGATTCTTCCGTCCCGGCAACCAGCACACCAATCCTGAGTATATCGAATGCATGCTCCGATGGATACAGGCGTCCGCGTTCCTGCCCCTGATGCGTGTCCACGGCTATATGAGCGACACCGAGCCATGGCTTTACGGCGACGAGGCACAGCGCATCATCACCGAATGCATCAACCTACGCTACAGGATGTTGCCCTACATCTACTCCGAAGCCGCACAGGTCACACTCAACGGTTCGACCATCATGCGTCCGCTCATGTTCGACTTCCCCGCCGACAAGACGGCCGCGGCCAATGACTCGGAATACATGTTCGGCCACAGCATACTCGTCAATCCCGTGACCGCCCCGGGTGCAAGTTCGTGGAAGACCTACCTGCCGCAGACCGAAGGCGGATGGACCGACTTCCGGACCGGCAAACACTACGACGGAGGCCAATACGTGGACACCCCCGTCACCATCGAGCAGATACCGGTATTCGTCAAGGCCGGAGCGATACTGCCCCTCGGCGCACCCGTACAGCACTCCGCCGCCTCATCCGGACAGCCTATGGAGCTGAACGTGTATCCCGGAGCCGACGGCTACTTTGAGCTTTACGAGGACGACGGCACCACCTACGGCTACGAACAGGGCGACTACTCCGTCATCCCGATAAAGTGGGACAACGCCACAAGGACCCTGACGTTAGAGAAAGCGCGCGGCGCCAGACCGGTCGGAAACAAGGAATTTACAGTAAAAGCCGGCGGTTCGCAGACCAAAGTCCGCTACAACGGCAAACGCATTAAACTTAAGATAAAAAACTAAACATATTTATGAAACGACTGATATACATGTCCGCTCTGCTGGCACTGGCATCCTGTGCCGACAACTATTCGCAGAAGTCGCCCGACGGCGACATAGCCGTAGACCTCAACCCGGACTCGATGTCGCTGACAATCTCCTATGCAGGCCGTCAGGTGATGGAGATTCCCGCACTGGGAATCACGACATCGCGCGGCGAAGGACGCATGACGCTCGACAGCATAAGCAGTCCGTCGACCCTGACGGAACGCTATGAGATGCTTGCCGGCAAGCGCCGCCTGTGCTCCAACGAGGCCACCGAACGGGTGCTCTACATGTCGGACGCCGACGGCAACCGCCAGAACATACGCCTGCGCGTATACAACGACGGCGTGGCCTTCCGCTACGAGCTCGACAGCCTCAACGGCGTGCGTCTGGCCGGCGAACAGACCGAATACCTTATCCCCAACGGCACCAGACGCTGGATTCAGAAGTGGACCGAACCCTACGAGGCATTCTTCCCGATGGACACTACCGGAACGTCAAAAGACGGCCACTGGGGCTATCCGGCGCTGATGACCCCCGACGGCAACGCATGGTGCCTCATATCGGAAGCCAACATCGAACGCCGCCAGAGCGCATCGTCGCTGCGCAACGACGGCTCTCCTGAACGCTACAGAGTTTGGCCCGACGAAAATACGCTGGAGCTGAACGGCGAGTGGCATACACCCTGGCGCACTCTAATCGTAGGCTCGCTGGCCGACGTGGTCGAATCGACCCTCATCACCGACCTTAGCGAACCGTCGAAAATCGAGGATACATCATGGATCAATCCCGGCACGGTGTCGTGGATATACTGGGCTTACAACCACGGCTCGAATGACTACCAGATAGTCAAGCGATATATCGACATGGGTGCGGAACTGAATCTGCCCTACATGCTTATCGACGCGGAATGGGACGAGATGGGCAACGGAGGCAATATCGAAGACGCGCTGAAGTATGCATCGCAGTCAGGCGTAAAGCCCCTTGTATGGTACAACTCGTCGACCGCATGGATAAACAACGGAGCCCCCGGACCTATGTTCAGGCTCAATGCCCCGGCCGACAGGGCGAAGGAATTCCGGTGGCTCAAGGACAACGGCGGGGCCGGTGTGAAAATCGACTTCTTCTCAGGCGACCGCCAGTCGACCATGGACTACTGTATGGACCTGATTGAATCGGCCGCCGACCACCGTCTGCTGGTCAACTTCCACGGAGCCACCATACCCCGCGGATGGCAACGCACATACCCCCACATGCTTACGGTCGAGGCGGTCTACGGCGCCGAATGGTACAACAACGCACCCGTGCTGACCAACCGGGCCGCCTGCCACAACGCCACCCTCCCCTTCACCCGCAACGTCATAGGCCCGATGGACTACACGCCGGTGACATTCTCCGACTCGCAGCATCCGCACATCACCACCAACGCCCATGAACTTGCCCTGAGCGTAGTGTTTGAGTCGGCACTGCAGCATCTTGCCGACCGTCCGGAAAGCTATCTCACCCAGCCCGACGAGGTCAAGAAGTTCCTGACCGCGCTGCCCACCACGTGGGACGACACCCGCCTGCTGTCAGGCTACCCCGGTGAATATGTGGTCATGGCCCGACAGAAAGGAAGCGCCTGGTACATAGGCGCCCTCAACGGCACTGATGAAGAAAAGGTGCTGGACATCGACTGGTCGCGCATACCCGGAGCCTCGGACATGCCGGCCGAGATAATCGAGGACGGCGACAGCAAAGAATCTCCCTGGAAGTTCACTACAGCAGAAGACGGACTGCCGACATCGATTGCCTGCCGTCCGCGCGGAGGCTTCATCATCCGCCTCACCCCGCGAAGCTGACCAAGAGCTTGTTTAACAGACTCTAAATCAATTTTAACGCGGGAGGTTTGGAGATGTTGCGGGAAAGCCGTAACTTTGCGTCCGAAAATCAAGACGACCGACTTCGTCGGGTGGAAAAATTTGGCTGCTTGCAACCACCGTAAAAAATGCTAAAACCGCTACTTCGCCGGCGCATACACCGACATGATGCACACGGCGCGATTACACGGATTAGTATTTTTTAATGCGATAAAAACTCCGCCCTTCGACACCACGTCGACCGGCGGAGTTCACTTTATTTATTGTAAATTATTAACTGTACAAATACTTATCGCAATGACAAAAGGCAATTATCTCTTTACCTCGGAGTCAGTCTCGGAAGGACATCCCGACAAAGTGGCTGACCAGATTTCAGATGCCATCCTCGACGAATTTCTTGCCCACGACAAGGACTCCAAAGTAGCATGCGAGACTCTCGTGACCACAGGCCAGGTGGTAGTGGCCGGCGAGGTCAAAAGCAAGGCCTACATCGACCTAATGGACGTGACGCGACGCGTAATCAACGAAATAGGCTACGACCGCAGCGAACTGCGCTTCGACGGAAGCTCGTGCGGAGTGCTGTCGGCACTTCACGAGCAGAGCTGCGACATCAACCGAGGCGTAGAACGCCGCCGCCGCGCCGACCAGGGCGCAGGCGACCAGGGAATGATGTTCGGCTATGCTTCGGACGAGACCCCCAACTATATGCCGCTGCCTCTCGACCTGAGCCACACCCTGCTGCGCGAGCTGTCGGCCATACGCCGCGAAGGAAGCCTCATGCCCTATCTGCGCCCCGACGCCAAGAGCCAGGTGACAGTGGAATACGGCCCGGACAACCGCCCGGTAAGAATCCACACCATCGTCATCTCAACCCAGCACGACGAGTTCGTCACTCCCGGCGACAAGGAAGCCAAGAACCAGGACGAGGCCGACAAGATGATGCTTGAAAAGATATACCGCGATGTCAAGGAGATACTTCTGCCCCTGGTGACGGCCAAGCTTCCCGACAATGTGAAGGCCCTGTTTGACGAGAACCTGATACTGCACGTCAACCCGACCGGCAAGTTCGTAATCGGAGGCCCCCACGGCGACACCGGCCTGACCGGACGCAAAATCATCGTAGACACCTACGGCGGACGCGGCGCCCACGGCGGCGGCGCATTCTCAGGCAAAGACCCCTCGAAGGTCGACCGCTCGGCGGCCTATGCGGCACGCCACATAGCCAAAAACCTCGTGGCGGCAGGCGTGGCCCGCGAAGTGCTCGTCCAGGTGGCCTATGCCATCGGCGTGGCCAAGCCGGTGAGCCTCAACGTGAACACGTTCGGCACCGCCAACGTGAAGATGTCCGACGCCGAGATTTCGCAGATTGTCGACAAACTGTTTGACATGCGCCCTGCGTCCATCGAAAAGCGTCTGAAACTGCGCAATCCCATCTACCAGGAGACCGCCTCGTACGGACACGTCGGACGCGAACCGCGCACCGTGACCAAAAAGTTCACGTCCAAGTATGAGAAAGAGAAGACCATCACCGTCGAACTCTTCACTTGGGAAAAGCTTGACATGGTCGACAAAATCCGCCATGCATTCCGCCTGAAATAGAGCCCGGACGACCGCACTACAGCCTACCGACTCCCCCAAAACGGCCGATTTTGGCCTTTGGGGGAGTTGACTTTTTAAAAATAGTGTGAAATAATGTTCTGCCGATTGCGTATTATAATTCAAAATTACTAACTTTGTGCGATTTTACCCCAATAGTCTATCCATTGGGGTGATTGCGTCATTGATTATACACAGTGAAATATATTAAATACATCTAACAATAAATGGCAACACTTGAAAAAATCCGCAAGAGATCCACTCTGCTCCTTATCGTCGTAGGTCTCGCCCTTCTGGCGTTCATCATCGGTGACTTCTTCACTTCAGGCCGCGCACTGTTCGGCACAGGTACAACAATCGCCAAGGTAGGCGATGAGAAAATCGACATCCAGGAATTTTCCCGCCGCTATGAAGAAGCAAACCAGCGTGTACAACAGCAGAACAACGCTTCCCGCATCGACCCCGCCATGCTGCAGGCCGAAGTGCTCAACTCGATGATTCAGGAACGTCTTATCAACCAGGAAATCGAAGCTCTCGGCATCGAAGTAACCAACGATGAACTTTCCAAGGCCATGCTGGGAGTCAACGCACACCCCTACATGTATCAGATGGCCCGCCAGATCGGAGCCAACACTCCCGACGAAGTCTATGACCTCGCCTTCAATCCCGCAAAATACAACGTTCCCGCCGAAACAGCCCAGCAGCTCAAAACCATGTGGCTTCAGCAGGAAGAGCAGATGCTCCAGCTTCTGAAGATGCAGAAGTTCCAGAATCTGCTTGCAGGCGCGCTCGTGGCCAACGAGCTTGACGCCAAGGCCTACTACGACGGCAACGCTTCGACATCGCACATCGCATATGTGAAGAAGAACTACAGCTCTCTTCCCAACGAAGACTACGAAGTGTCGTCAGCCGAAATCAAGGCCCAGTACAACAAGGACAAGAACATGTTCAAGGTTCCGCAGGAAGTGCGCCGCGCCAACTACATCGCAGTCAACGTAGCCCCCTCGGTCCAGGACAAGGACGAAGCCCAGGTGCTCGTAGACTCCGTAATCAACCTTCTCAAGGCCACTCCCGCCCTTGACGCCATCGCAGGCGACGTGAACTTCGGCGTTGACCGCCAGACCACGACTTCCGGCGTCATCACCAACCCGATTCTCCGCGCATTCGTGACCGACTCCGTTCCCGGATCGGTTCGCCAGATTTCATACATCAACGACGAGTTCACCATCGCCAAGCTGATCGACAGCAAGATGGCCGTAGACTCAATCAACGTTGACCTCATCGCCTATCAGGGCGACGCCGCCGGACGCGACTCACTGCTCACCGCCCTCAACTCAGGCAAGGCATTCACCGAAGTTTCGGCAATGCCCGGCGTGGTAAACGCAGTTGAAGACCTCTGGCAGACTCTCGCCGCCGCTCCCGACAATGACGTGAAAGCCCGTCTGCTCAATGCTCCCTCAGGATACTTCATCGTAGACAGCACCGCCAATATGGCCCAGATAGCCCGCGTCAACACCAAGCGCGCACCCGTGAAGGTCTATGACTACGCTACAGTCAACTACAAGGTATATCCCTCGGACGAAACTATCGACAAGCTCAACGACGACCTCGCCGCATTTGTAGGCAACATCCAGAACGCCGACTCGCTCACTATCGAGAAGGCCATGAGCGCCGGCTACACCCTGCTTCCCGCCACCATCACCGCCGACACCTACATGCTCGGCAACATCCCCTACTCGCGCAATGCCGTGCGCTGGGCCATGGACGCCAAGAAGGGCCAGGTATCTCCCATTCTCGAGGACAATCAGAACGACCATCTCATCGTAGTGGCGCTCAACGACATAATCGAACCGGGATTCGCACCCCTCTCCGACTCCAACATCCTCTCGACCGAGACCCTCAAGGCACGTAACCAGAAGAAGGGCGCCGACCTGATGGGCAAATACAACGGCAAGGCCAACGACCTCGCAGGTTATGCACAGCTGCTCGGTTCGCAGATCGACTCCACCAACGTGACATTCGGACAGAGCAGCATCAGCGGCATCGGATTCGAGCCCGCATTAATCGGCCAGGCCGCAGCCGCCGCTCCCAACGTCATGTCAGGACTCGTCCAGGGCGACAACGGAGTGTATGTGTTCACCGTAATCGGCGTGGACAACGAATCACGTCCCTACAACTATCAGGAATATGCAGCCCGCTACAACCAGCAGATGGGCAGCCAGGCTGTCATGCAGAACCTCATCAACATAATGATGGAGAACAACAAGGTTGAAAACAACACCCTCAAGTTCTACACTGAATAAACGATTCCTGTCAGTCAAGACATACAGGGGGGCCGGGCAAGCAAGCTCGGCCCCCTGCTTGTTTTTGCCATACCGGACCCGGCTCTTCATAATGAATGTGAATCGCCACATTTTTAACAATAAATTATGTATCTTTGTGCCGTTAATATATCATCACGATGAAAATTGCCCTTATTGGTTACGGAAAGATGGGCCATGCGATTGAAAAGACTGCAATCGCGCGCGGCCACGAAATAGTATGCAAGATCGACGCCGACAATGCCGCCGACTTCGACTCGCCGGAGTTTGCCTCGGCAGACATCGCCATAGAGTTCACCACACCGTCCACCGCCGTCGACAACTACCTGAAAGCGTTTCAGCGCAATGTCAAAGTGGTGTCAGGCACCACCGGGTGGACCGACAGCATGCCACGCATCAAGGAGATGTGCGAAAAAGGCGAAGGCACACTGTTCTGGACATCCAACTTTTCGCTCGGCGTGAACATCTTTTTTGCCGTCAACCGCTATCTGGCTTCAATCATGGGCGGATTTCCGCAATATAAGCCCTCGATGGAGGAGATACACCACATCCACAAACTCGACCATCCGTCAGGCACCGCCATCACGCTCGCACAGGGCATAATGGCCAAGGATCCTGAGATAACATCATGGAAGGAAGCCGAAGACGTCGACAGCCACACGCTCAAAGTCGAGGCCGTGAGGGAGGGTGAAGTGCCCGGAACGCACATCGTCAGATGGGACAGCCAGGTAGACACCGTCACCATCGAACACCGCGCCAAAAGCCGCGACGGATTCGCTCTCGGCGCAGTGGTGGCCGCCGAATGGGCCTGCGGCCGCGAGGGCTGGCTGACAATGGACGAGATGATGCATTCGCTGGTATCGGCTCCCGCTCTGCTCGACATCGTAAAATAATTCACGGTTCCCCCCACTTTCTTTTGACAATGAACAACAACTCCAACAACACGGCCGCACGCAAGTCGGCATCAGAAGACTTCAAACAGAGAATACGCGACACCAAGCCCACCCGGTGGGTGCGCTTTATCATTGTCGCCCTGCTATTCACGGCGTGGGCGGCATGGCTCGGAAGCTGGTGGGTGCTGATATTCCTCGTGCTCCTCTTTGACATATACATCACCGGCTATATCCCGCTCACGTGGTGGAAAAACAGCAAGAATCCCGTGGTCAAGACCGTCATGAGCTGGGTCGACGCCATAGTCTACGCCCTGATTCTCGTCTACTTCGTGTTCACATTCGTCGGACAGAACTACGCCATACCCTCATCGTCGCTCGAAAAGACACTGCTCGTCGGCGACTATCTGTGGGTGAACAAGATGGCCTACGGCCCGCGTGTGCCGATGACACCCGTGCACTTCCCCCTCGTGCAGAACCGCATACCTATAATCGACACAAAAAGCTACACCGACTGGCCAAGCTGGAAATACCGCCGTCTGAAGGGTCTCGGAAGCGTGGAGCGCGGCGACATCGTAGTGTTCAACTTCCCGCAGGGCGACACCGTGTGCACCAAGTTCATGGAAGAATCGCCGGAGACCTACTACGACCTCGTGAAAAAATATGGCCGATTCACCATCAAGAACAATCCGCAGGTGTTCGGCGAGGTAATCCACATGCCGGTAGACCGCCGCCAGAACTATGTGAAACGCGCCGTCGGCCTTCCCGGAGAGACCATCGAGATTGTAGACGACACCATATACATTGACGGCAAGGCCATACCTCAGCCGGAAAACGTTCAGCACAACTACTTCTTCCAGGTCGACGGAGAGTTCACAGAAGCCGACTGGGAGCGTCTCGGCATAGCCGTGGACGACCGCTTTGACTGGGCCGTGGATGCCAAGACCGCGCTCGCCAACGGATTCAAGGTCAACGCCGACGGTTCGGTACCGAGCATATACGTGTCGCCCCTCACTCCGGCCATGCGCGGAATGCTTGCGGCCGACCCCCGCGTCAAGTCCGTGGCCAAGGCTTCATCCATGCCGATTCCGCTGTTTCCCGAAGAGTTCTCCACCGGCTGGACAGTGGCCAACTACGGTCCGCTGTGGATACCGAAAAAGGGTGCCACAATCAATCTCGACGAAGATGCCTGGAAATGCTACAGCCGTGTAATACGCAACTACGAAGGCCACTCCGACGCATATATCCAGAACGGTACAGTGTATATCGACGGCAAGCCAGCCAAGGACTATACATTCGAGATGGACTATTACTTTATGATGGGCGACAACCGCGACAACTCGTCAGACTCGCGCTTCTGGGGCTTCGTTCCGGAAGACCACATAGTCGGCAAACCGTGGCGCGTGCTTGTGTCGTTTGACAAGGACAAGGGTCTGTTCAGTGGCAAAATCCGATGGAACAGAGTGTTCAAGAGCGCCAATCCCGACAAGGAAGCCTTTGCCGAAACCGCAAACCGATAAACCGGCCACCCCTGTGAGCGACTCACCCTTAATACGCTATCCCGACCGCACGCTGGTGCTCGCTCCCGCTTACTGCGGAAGCATCTACCGATATGCGGCCATGGCCATGTACGGCAACGTCATCATCGACACGTCGCGCCGCTTCAACAAGCGCGAGAAGGAGTGCCACCGGTGCACCATCGAGGGACCCAACGGACTTCAACGCCTCACCGTGCCGCTCGAAAAGCCCCAGCAGTGGCATTCGACACTGCTCGACGACGTAAAAGTGTCGACCCACGGCGAATGGTGGCATGTGCATTGGGGAGCAATCGAATCGGCCTACGGGCGCACCCCCTACTTCGAATACTACGCCGACGAGCTTCTGCCCGCTTTCTCAGGAAAAATCGAACAGCTCGCAGAGCTTGACGGCATGATACACTCCTTCTGCATGAAAGCCCTGGGCATAAGCCCCGGCACCACGCTGTCAGAACCTGTCGACCGTGCAATTCCGCCGATGGCCGACATACCTTACTATCAGGTATGGGACAAGCGCTACGGATTCATGCCCGGGCTGAGTGTGCTCGACCTCATATTCAACATGGGTCCCGAATCGCCGTTGGTGCTTAAGAAGATGGCCGACAGCCTTTTGAGCCATGAAGATAATCATCGCATTTGACAAGTACAAAGGATGCCTGACAGCCACTGAACTGTGCTCCGCAGGCGAAAGCGCACTGCGCCTGCGCTTCGGGCCCGACGCAGAGATTCTGTCCATGCCGATGTCCGACGGAGGCGAGGGCATGCAGGAAATTCTCGACGGCATATACCGAGGCCGCACCGACGCCCCGTGCTTCATCGAGACCGCCCGTTGGTGCGGACTGGCCCAATTGCCGGCATATCAACGTAATCCTTCCGTTCAGTCGACCTATCCCTTAGGCCAGGCCATAGCCGACGCCATATCGTCAGGCCGGCGCGGCATAGTGGTCGGACTTGGCGGATCGGCCACCAACGATGCCGGAACGGGGATGCTCCAGGCTCTCGGCTACCGGTTCATCGACCGCAATGGAGATTTGATAGAACGCCCGATGTGTGGCGCACTGCTCGAAGAGGTCGCGGCCATAGACACGTCGCACGCATTGCCCGGACTGTCCGAGACAAGATTTACGGCCATCTGCGATGTCGACGCGCCACTTTACGGCCCTGACGGCGCGGCCTGCGTATTCGCGCCCCAGAAAGGCGCCTCGCCTGCCATGGTCAAGATGCTCGACCGCGGATTAAGACGGTTTGCCGCGGTGGCCGGCGACCCGAAGGCCTCCTCGCCCGGCGACGGCGCCGCCGGAGGCATCGGATTCGGCCTACGCACTTTTCTCCACGCCGAGATGATTCCCGGCACTGAATACATCATGCGCGCTTACGGATTTGACCGCGCCGTCAAAGACGCCTCGCTGATAATCACCGGCGAAGGCCGCTCCGACCGCCAGACACTGATGGGGAAAGTGCCGATGGGTGTGCTCAAGCACGGCTTGGATGCCCGTGTACCCGTCTATCTCGTGTCAGGAGCCGTAGACGACCGCCAGGCACTCGCCGAAGCCGGATTCAGATGCATAGAAGCCGTCACCCCGCCCGACATGCCTATTGCGCAGGCCCTCGACCCCGACACGGCCCGCAGCAACCTCAGCGACGCACTCCGCACCATGCCGCTGACATGACGGCAAGCCGAAATCCGGGACAGACTTTACATTCAGCGGCGCAATTACTTAGGTTTCTTATTTTATAGCTCGGAAAAAATGATTAATTTTGTCAATTGTATAATAAATTGGCAATTAATATGAATTTACTCGAACTTAGCGAACAAGAAATTCTGCGCCGCGGCAGTCTCGACGAAATGCGACGCCTCGGAATTGACCCGTATCCGGCTCCACTCTACCCTGTAGACGCCTACACAACAGAGATTAAGGAATCATTCCGCGATGACGAGGCCGAACCGCGCAAAGTTTGCGTGGCCGGACGAATCATGAGCCGCCGCATCATGGGTAAAGCTTCGTTTATCGAACTCCAGGACTCCAAAGGCCGCATACAGGTCTACATCAGCCGTGACGACCTTTGCCCCGGCGAAGACAAGGAGCTATACAACACCGTATTCAAGAAACTTCTCGACATAGGCGACTTCATCGGCATCAAGGGCTACGTGTTCCGCACGCAGACCGGCGAGATATCCGTCCACGCCCAGGAGCTGACAGTGCTCAGCAAGTCGCTCCGCCCGCTCCCCATCGTCAAGGTGAAGGACGGCGTGACCTACGACGCGTTTGACGACCCCGAACTGCGCTACCGCCGCCGCTACGTCGACCTCGTGGTCAACGACCAGGTCAAGGACATCTTCATCAAGCGCACCAAGGTGTTCAACTCGATGCGCTCGTTCTTCAACGACCACGGCTATATGGAGGTCGAGACCCCCATACTGCAGGCCATCCCCGGAGGAGCGGCCGCACGTCCGTTCATCACCCACCACAACGCGCTCGACATTCCGCTCTATCTGCGCATCGCCGACGAGCTGTATCTGAAGCGTCTGATTGTGGGCGGCTTTGAAGGTGTCTACGAATTCTCCAAGAACTTCCGCAACGAAGGCATGGACCGCACACACAACCCCGAGTTCACCTGCATGGAGATATACGTGGCCTACAAGGACTACAACTGGATGATGGACTTCACCGAACGCATGCTCGAAAAGATATGCCTCGACGTCAACGGCACCACCGAAGTCAAGGTAGGCGACAACGTCATCTCGTTCAAGGCTCCGTTCAAGCGCATCACCATGATCGACTCCATCAAGGAGCACACCGGAATCGACATCAACGGCATGGACGAGCAGGCTCTGCGCGACGTGTGCAAGCAGCTTGACATTGAAGTCGACGAGACCATGGGCAAGGGCAAGCTTATCGACGAGATATTCGGCGAAAAGTGTGAAGGCAAGTACATCCAGCCCACATTCATCACCGACTATCCCATTGAGATGTCGCCGCTCACCAAGCGCCACCGCAACAATCCGGAGCTGACCGAACGCTTTGAGCTGATGGTCAACGGCAAGGAGCTCGCCAACGCATATTCCGAGCTTAACGACCCCATCGACCAGTATGAACGCTTCGTAGAGCAGATGCGTCTGGCCGAAAAGGGCGACGACGAGGCAATGATCATCGACAAGGACTTCATCCGCGCCCTCGAATACGGCATGCCCCCGACATCGGGAATGGGCATCGGCATGGATCGTCTCGTTATGCTCATGACCGGACAGACCACCATACAGGAAGTGCTCCTGTTCCCGCAGATGCGCCCCGAAAAGACCCAGGTCCGCGACAAGGCCGAAGCCTACATGGCCATCGGCGTGCCCGAAGAATGGGTGGCTCCGCTTCAGAAAGCCGGATTCTATACCGTAAGCCAGATGGCCGACGCCAACCCCGGCAAGATGTTCCAGGACATCTGCGGCATCAACAAGAAGTTTAAACTCGAACTTAAGAATCCCTCACAGGATCAGGTTAAGGAATGGATTGCTGCCGCGGCGAAATAAGAGATGACAACGGAAATCGTACCCATCCGGGCACAATAGCCGTCATGGGCGGCGGGTCGTGGGCAACAGCACTTGCAAAACTGCTGTTGCAGAACCGCCGTTCGATAATCTGGTACATGCGCAGACCGGACCGCATCGACGAGTTCAAGAGGCTCGGCCACAACCCCGCCTATCTCTCCGACGTAGAGTTCCCCATCGACCGCATCGATTTCCGCGACAATATCAACGAGGCATGCCATGACGCAGACACCCTGCTAATGGCCATGCCTTCGCCATATTTCAAAAGTCATTTGGAGAAGCTTTCGGCGGACATCTCAGACAAGGGCATAGTCATAGCCACCAAGGGAATAATCCCCGACGAAAACATGCTCATAAGCGACTATATGGAAAGCCGCTACGGCATTCCGCAGGACCACGTGACGGTGGTGTCAGGACCGTGCCATGCCGAAGAGGTGGCTCTCGGCCGACTGAGCTACCTGACGGTGGCTTCAAGCTGTGCCGGACGCGCCACGGCATTCGCCGAATGCATCAGCGGCAAGGCCCTGCGCACTTTAGTGTCGTCAGACCTCAGAGGCATCGAATATGCCGGAGTGCTGAAAAACGTCTATGCCGTAGCCGCCGGAATCATCCACGGCATGAAGGCGGGCGACAATTTCCTCGCCATAATGGTGGCCAACGCCGCCATGGAGATGAAGCGCTTCATCGACAGCGCCGTAGGAGGCGGACGCCACATCACCGACTCCGTCTATCTCGGCGACCTTCTGGTGACGGCCTATTCACGCTTCTCGCGCAACCACAACTTCGGTTCCATGATAGGCCGCGGCATGACCGTGCGCCGCGCCATGATGGAGATGGAGATGGTGACCGAAGGCTACTACGCCGCCAAGTGCCTGCATGAGATCAATGCGTCGCTTAAGGTCGACATGCCTATCCTCGAATGCGTCTACGACATCCTGTACCGCAACGTTCCTGTCCAGCTCGCCATAAACAAAATAGCGTCCGGACTAATCTAAATCGGCTTTAAACGAGTTTTAATAAGGATCATACTTAATCATACATAATTATGAAGAAAATTCAAGTAAACATCAATTCCGTACTCAACACCGTATCGGAAAAAGAAATTCACGCTCTCGAAGCCGGCGAAGCGGCTTCAGCACTCAAAACCGTGAAGGACGGCACCGGACTTGGCAATGACTTCCTCGGATGGCTTGACCTGCCCGAACGCACCCCTATGACACACCTTGACGAGATTATTGCCGTGGCCGACGAACTCCGCAACTCATGCGACTATGTCGTTTCGGTAGGCATCGGAGGTTCTTACCTCGGAGCAAAGGCCGTAATCGAAGCCCTCAATGACTCATTCGACGCCTACAAGCCCGTTACGGCAGGAGCGCCCAAGGTGCTTTTCGCCGGCCAGAACATAGGCGAAGACTATCTATATGAACTTCAGAAATTCCTTGCCGACAAGCGCTTCGGCATCATCGTAATCTCCAAGTCGGGAACCACCACCGAACCCGCCATCGCATTCCGCCTGCTCAAGGAACAGCTTGAAGCACAGGTGGGCAAGGCAGAAGCCTGCAAGCGCATCGTGGCCATCACCGACGCAAAGCGCGGTGCCCTGCGCCAGCTCGCCACCGAAGAAGGCTACAAGACCTTCGTCATCGACGACAACGTGGGCGGACGCTTCTCGGTTCTGACTCCGGTAGGCCTGCTTCCCATAGCCGTAGCCGGATACGACGTCAAGAAGCTCGTGAAGGGAGCGCTCGACATGCAGAAGGAATGCGCCACCGCTTCCGACAGCAACGTCTGCCAGCTCTACGCAGCCACCCGCAACGCCCTCTACCGCGCAGGCAAGAAGATTGAGATTCTCGTCAACTACAATCCCAAGCTCCACTACTTCGGAGAATGGTGGAAACAGCTCTACGGCGAAAGCGAAGGCAAGGACAAGAAGGGCATCTTCCCCGCGGCGGTCGACTTCTCTACCGACCTTCACTCAATGGGCCAGTGGATCCAGGACGGCGAACGCACCATCTTCGAGACCGTGATTTCCGTGGAAAAGGCTCAGCACGAGAAACTTATCCCCTCTGACGACGCCAACCTCGACGGACTTAACTACATCGCAGGCAAGCATGTCGACGAAGTGAACAAGATGGCCGAACTCGGCACCCGCATAGCCCACGTAGACGGCGGCGTACCCAACATCCGCATCACCATACCCGAACTCTCCGAAGAGTATCTGGGCCAGCTCATCTACTTCTTCGAACTGTCATGCGGCATTTCAGGCTACGTTCTCGGCGTGAACCCGTTCAACCAGCCCGGCGTAGAAGACTACAAGCGCAACATGTTCGCGCTACTCGAAAAACCCGGCTACGAAGAAGCCACCAAGGCCATCCAGGCCAAGCTCGGCTAAGACATCACAACACTCTGATAACTAATATAGCCGAGGATTGTCGATTATCGACAATCCTCGGCTATCATTTTGCCTTTAGCATCCTCTCTACCGGCTCTATTTCAACGTGAAGTCGACCGACGAGCGGATGTCGTCGCTTGCGGCGGCGGCATGGGCCGTAAACTTGCCAGGCTCGGCCACCCATTCGTGACGGTCGGCGTCAAAATAGCTCAAGGCGTCGCGGCCGACGGTAAACGTCACGGTCTTCGTCTCGCCCGGATTGAGATATACTTTTCTGAAGCCTTTAAGCTCCTTCACCGGGCGCATAACCGAACTTTTGGGGTCGGAGATGTAAAGCTGAACCACCTCAGCGCCGGCCACCTTGCCGGTGTTGGTCACCGGAATCTCGAACGTGACCGTCTCATCGCCTGTCATCGACTTCTTGTCGGCCGTCAGTCTGCCGTATTCAAAGTCGGTATAGCTGAGTCCGTGGCCGAAAGCAAAGAGCGGACGAATCTTCTTCGTGTCGTGCCAGCGATAGCCCACGAGTATGCCTTCATTGTACTTTTCATCCCATATATTTTCATTTTGACGCTTAACGCCTGGATATTCGCCCATGACGTGGGCAGCGACATCTTCAAGACACACAGGAAACGAGAACGGAAGCTTGCCCGAGGGATTGACACGTCCGGTAAGCACGTCGGCAAGCGCATTGCCGGCCTCCGAACCCAGATACCAGGCCTGGACTACGGCCGGAACCTCGTCGACCCAAGGCATGGCCACGGCGTTGCCGCTGACACTCACCACTACCAGATTCTTATTAGCCTTGGCAAGAGCCTCGATCACTGCGTCCTGGCCGTAAGGTAGACCGAGTCCGCGGCGGTCGGAGTCCTCGCAGTCCTGATGGGGACTCTTGTTGAGTCCTCCCACAAATATCACATAGTCGGCATCCTTCGCCTCCATGACGGCCTCGGCTATCAGCTCCTCTGCACTGCGGTCGTCGACAAGATTCTGACCCGACACCACGCCGTCCTGGTCGGTCGACACGTCGCCCACATAACCGCGCACGTATTTAACCTCTGCCTTGTCGCCTACTGCGGAGCGCAGGCCGTCGAGAGGCGATATCTCGTGCTGCGCCTTCAGCGACGAGCTGCCGCCGCCGATGGTCATCATCTTCACGGCGTTCTCGCCCACCACAAGCACCTTTTTGGGTGTTGATAGATTCAGCGGAAGCAGACCGCCCTCGTTGCGCAACAGCACTATGCCCTCCCCGGCTATCCTGCGGGCCGCGTCGTAGTGTTCAGGACTGCACATCGACCCGAACGGACGGTCAGGGCGCATCGAGGTGCGGAACATAAGCCTGAGCACTCGGCGCACCTTGTCGTCAAGCTCCTTGGTGCCCACCCGGCCCGACTTGATGGCCTCAAGATACGGATCGGCCAGGAAATAGCTGTCATAGGCGTTCTTCTTGCCCAGCTTAAGTCCGTCGGTCCATGTGCCGAACTCCAGGTCGAGTCCGTTGGTGATGGGCTGTATGCTGTCGTGCGTTCCGCCCCAGTCGCTTATCACGGCACCGTCATAGCCCCACTCTCCTTTCAGTATGTCGTTGAGCAGATACTGGTTGTGGCAGACGTGCTGATTCTTATACAGATTGTATGAAGCCATTATCGACCATGTGCCCCCTTCATGAACGGCGGCCTTGAACGCCGGCAGATATATCTCATACAGAGTGCGGTCGTCGACGATGGCGTTTGTGGTGTGGCGGTTCAGCTCCTGGTTGTTCAGCGCATAGTGCTTTACACAGGTGGCCACGCCGTTTGACTGCACACCCTTTATGTAGGGCACCACCATGCGGCTTGCCAGATAGGGGTCCTCGCCCATATACTCGAAGTTGCGGCCGTTGAGCGGAGTGCGGTAGATGTTGACTCCAGGGCCTAAGAGCACGTTCTTGTTCCTGTAGCGGGCCTCCTCGCCTATCGACTTGCCGTAAAGCTCGCTCATCGCCGGATTCCACGTCGCGGCAAGGCAGGTCAGCGCCGGAAACGCCACGCAAGAGTCGTTGGTCCATCCGGCCTGGCGCCACTCGTCCCACATCACCTCAGAGCGTATGCCGTGAGGGCCGTCGGAAGTCCACAGTTCCGGTATTCCAAGCCGGCGCACACCGCGCGACGAAAATTTCGACTGGGCATGTATCAGCCCGATTTTTTCTTCAAGAGTCAGCCTCGACAAGGCATCCTCCACCCGCTCCTCGACAGACTTCGAACTGTCAAGATAAACAGGCGTATCGGCGGCCTGCACCAGACCCGCCGCCGACATCGAAAACGCAATTACCGCTACCAAAAATTTCTTCATCTATACATTCGTTAAGGTTAATTATCTGATACTTCCACACGGACTAAACCGATATGCAAATATACACAATCAACCGCTTACATCCCAACCTTTCCCGCATTTTACCTCCCCGCGTACTAATGTTATAAAACATGCCGGATTAATTGCCCTTGCGCAAAAATATATCTATGTTTGCATGTAGGCGCAAAGGATACGGAGGAGCTGAAGTCAGGTCGTAGGCAGTGGCAATGGCACCGTGGGTGACCGCCGCCACTGTATGCGGCCCCCCCAAAAAAAAAATCGCTACAGCGTAGCGATACAATACAATCCGCGTAGCGCATGCCGTGCGATTCACATGAAGGCATATCGTCAAGATTATCAATCGACTGCGCCTGCGTTCACATTTTTTAACGCGGATACACTTGCATTTTGCCCATACGGTGTTGTATATTTGCATCAGAAACACATCACCATTATGCTTACAAACTTTTACATGAAACACACACTCAACCGACGTCAGCACGACTTCCTGCTGACATGCCGACAAATCCTTCGGGCTTCAAGTAGCTACATAAAACCCTGCGACTTAGCCCGAAAGGCTTTGGCCTCACAAGCCAGAGAGTACTATATCGACGAAGACTACGCCTACCGTATGGTGCTCGGCTTCATGAAATATGGTAAAATGCCAACACGGCAATCGACCCGCGACATGTGCCTCGAACTCGTGGGCAGGGTAACGGCCTTAAAAGCCGTCAAACCCGGGCTATGCATCATGCCGGCAGTGAAAACAGTGCTCGAATCGGGCACTGCCTCGCGCTTCTTTATTTCGCACCGGACAGCCCAGAACCTCATTGAACGCAATTACCGACTACTCTTAAAATAATCAGACTATGAACACCACACAACACGCACTGAACATTTCACTGTCAATCGACCGTCTGGCCGACAACGTAAAGGCAGAGGCCGCCTTGAGAATACACCTGAATCCCGACATCGACGAGCCTGACATCATGCTTCCATCCAACATCGACGCGCTTCGCGAGGCGGTACGCCATGCGACGGCATTGACCATACTGCGCATAAGGCGGTTCGTCACGGCATCGGACATAGCGTCAGGAGGCCGGACGGTCAACATCGGCATGAGAGTTCCGGAGAGCATGAAATTGATGGAACCACGTCAGATAAGGCACATCGTGGAACAGTCGGTAACGGCAACGGCACTGAAACGATGCCTCGAAGGAATCTCGCCGATCGACCCTCTGGATACAATAACGGCGGCACCGGCCGATATCGACAGCATCAACGACCCTTAGCCACGCAATCGATGAGCGTGTCGAGAGCTTCGCGGATGACCGAACGCGGCGATCCGAGGTTCAGCCTCATGAATCCCTCGCCCTCGTCGCCGAACATGGCGCCGTCGTTCAGGGCAAGATGCGCACGGTCGACAAACAGGTTGATAAGCTCCTGGTGGGTCAGTCCAAGCCCGCGGCAGTCGAGCCAGGCAAGGAACGAGGCGTTGGACTTGATCATCTTTATGGCGGGCAGACGCTCGGCCAGAATCCGCTCCACCATGTCAAAGGAACCTTCGATATATGCAAGAGCCTCGTCAAGCCAGTCTTCGCCATGGCGGTAGGCCACCTCGGTGCCCAACGTGGCCACGAACGTGGGTGCGCTGAACTCGTTGACCTCAAGCCACTCGAAGAAGGGCTTGCGCAAATCGGGATTCTTGACCACGCACCATGAGCTTACAAGGCCGGCGATGTTGAACGTCTTAGAAGGTGCACCGAACGTGACGGCCACAGCAGCCGCATCGTCGGAAACCGAAGCAAACGGGATGTGGCGTTCGCCGCGGAGCATCAGGTCGCCGTGAATCTCGTCGCTCACCACCACCACGCCGTATCTGCGGGCAAGCGAAGCCACCCTGCGCAGCGACTCGGCATCCCACTGCAGTCCGGCAGGATTGTGGGGATTGCACAGAATCATCATCTTCGGGCGCTCGTCGCGGAACTTTGCCTCAAGGTCATCGAAATCCATCCTGTAAGTGCACGATTGACCGTCAAGCACCAAAGGATTCCTGACCACGCGGCGCTTGTTGCCGTCGATGAGCCTCTGGAACGGATGGTAGACAGGGGGCTGAATCAGTATGGCATCGCCGGGCGAGGTAAAATGATTGATGGCGTATCCGATGGCTCTGACCACTCCGGGTATATACGATATCTCCTCACGGGCGACCTTCCATCCGTGCCTGCGGTCAAGCCACGAGATAATTGACTCCCAATAGCTGGCCGGAACAGTGGCATAACCGTAGATCGGATGTTTCATCCTATCCACAAGAGCGTCCTTGATGCTCGGCGAGACGGCGAAGTCCATGTCGGCTATCCATAAGGCCAGCAAGTCGTTGCGTCCGTAGAATTCGTCAAGCGCATCAACTTTCATTGCTCCTGAACCACGTCGGTCTATCAATTGGTCGAAATCGTATTTACCCATATTCTGTATTTTTAAGGTTAACATCCATACCGCTACAAAGCCTCTTCACGGAATGTATATGCAAATATAGCTTTTTCAAATCAATAGACACGACACTCCATTCAAAAAAATATATTACCTTTGCCAATATTCACCGCATCCGGTGCAACTTTTTGGCCGGACAATGCATCCAATATAAATAGAACCATCAAAACAACATAGTAATTATGAAAAAACTAAACGCAATTCTCATCCTGTCCATTGCGATATTAATGGAAGGATGCACTTTCGCGCTGGCGTCATCAAAAGCCGACAAAATAACACCAAGCCGCAACTACATCAGCAAGGCCTTCGACATAAACGGCTTCACCGCAATAAGGTCCAACTCCATCATCGACGTGGAATATACACAGAGCACCGGCTACTCTAAAATCGAGGTGACAGCGCCGGAAAACCTCATGCAATACGTAAGCATCAGCAAATCAGGCTCGACGCTAAACATCGACTGCGAGAAGTTTTCCACAAAAAACTTCTCCGGCAACTTCCACATCACCGCTAAAGTGACCGCACCGGCTGTCACCGGATTTACCTTGAACGGCACCGGCGACATCAAGTTCATGAACGCCCTGAACACCAAAAACGACATAACCATCACATCGAACGGCACCGGCGACGTAGAAGGCCCGACCGTGATATGCTCCCGGCTTAGCGCCTCGTCGAACGGCACGGGCGACATCGACATCTCATCAGTCGAAAGCAAATATGCACACCTCAGCCTGGTAGGCACCGGCGACATCGACATCATAAGCCTCCGTGCCAGCGATGCCAAAATCAGGCTTCAAGGCACCGGCGACATCGAACTCAAGACATTGTCGACGACCTCGCTGGACGCCTCCCTATCCGGCACCGGCGACATCGACATCAACGGAGGCACCGCCGTCAATGCCTCATTAAATCTTACAGGCACCGGCGACATCAATGCTAAAAAACTGAAAGTGGAGAACGCCACGGTAAACAACCACTCAGTAGGAGACGTTGAATGTTTTGCAACCGAGTCGCTGACCATATACAACAGCGGCATAGGGTCTGTAGAATATAAGGGCAGCCCGCGCAAACTGGACATAGTAAACGGGAAAGGAATAAAAAGAATCAAATAATGAAGATAATCAATTTCGACGAGACTCCGTCAGTAATAAGCCAGTACATGATGGAACTGCGCAATGTCGACATACAGAACGACATGCTGCGTTTCCGTCGCAATCTTGAGCGCATCGGCGAGCTCATGGCCTACGAAATCAGCCGGACGCTGGACTACAAGAAGATGGAAATCACAACGCCGCTGGCCAAGGCCGAATGCGACGTGATAGCAGACAATGTGGTTCTGGCAACGATATTCCGCGCCGGAGTGCCCTTCCACGCCGGGTTCCTCAACATCCTCGACCAGGCTCAGAATGCATTCGTGTCGGCCTACAGGAAGTATCGTGAAAAGGAGAACTTCGACGTGTTCATCGAATACATCGCATCGCCGCGACTCGACGGCAAGACCCTCGTCATAGTCGACCCCATGCTTGCCACGGGCACTTCGATGGAACTGTGCTACAAGGCGCTTCTGACCAAAGGCACTCCAGACAAGATACACATAGCGTCGGTCATAGCCTCCAAACAAGCCATAGACTACGTGAAGAAAGCGTTCCCGGCCGACAAGACCACGGTCTGGGTCGGAGCCATAGACCCTGTGATAAACGGCCACAGCTATATCGTGCCCGGCCTGGGCGACGCAGGCGACCTCGCCTACGGAATCAAGGAGTAGTGTTTTAAGAGCTTGTTTAATAATAAATGTTTCCGCCAGGGTCGTATAGCTTGAGACGATTTTCGACATGTGACGAAGGAGTGTACTTT
>CAJTSJ010000003.1 GCA_910578785.1 uncultured Muribaculum sp.
TCACGGCAAAGTGTTGACTGTGATATACCGACGCGTTCGCATATAATTTTTCGTGCGATTCCGTCTTGCAGATACGCAAAAATTTGCGACCTTTGTTCCGAGGTTAGTTGGTTGTACATAGGCAATACAAAATTAATTAATCTCAGGGAGACTTCGGTCTCCTTTTTTTGTATTGCTTGTTGTCTACAGTTTCACTCTTGGGGGCGGACTCGGCCGCCCCCGCCGCTTTGGCATCCCCCTCCGAGAGGAGTGAGGTGAATCTATTTCATGTATCGAAGATTTTTGCACTTCGATTTTGAAAGTACACTTGGGGAAGATGCCGTTACGGTCAGCTCCTGGTATTGTATGCCGGGAGCTGACCGTAACAGCATCATAATATGGTCGGGACGACACCCGCAGTTACCGGACTTTCAGAGTCAGCACTGCCGGCTTGACTCCGCGGGCCGAAGCGGTAAATGTAATTTCGCCATCGTGGCGGGCGCTTCTGACTATGGCGGTGGCGGCTCCGCTGAACAGATCCATTTCTGGATTCTGGAACGGAAGCAGCGATGTGGGATCGCCGTTGGCCGTGGCCTCAAATGTTCCGGCTCCCTCAACGGCAAACTTCACACGCCGGCTGTCGGTGGGCACTATATTGCCGTCCTTGTCGGCCACCTGAACAGTGATATAGGCCAGGTCATCGCCGTTGGCGGAAAGCGTTTCACGATTTGAAGTCAGCACAAGATGATGAGGTTTACCGGCAGTGCGCACTGTCTTCTCCGCTACCGGCGCACCGTTTCCGTCATAAGCCACCACCTTCAACTCGCCAGGCTCATAAACAACATCATTCCACATCAGGCGATAGCGCATCTGAAGCGTAGAGTCGTTCTTCTCCCTCACGCCGTGGCTTTTGCCGTTGACAAACAGTTCGGCCTTCGGATATGAGGTATAGACAAACACCGGAGTGACCTGACCTTCACGCCCTTTCCAGTTCCAGTGGGGCAATATATGCAGCGTGGGGTCCGATGTGTTCCACTGCGAACGATAGAGATAGTAGCGGTCCTTGGGCAATGACGCAAGGTCGATGATGCCGAACATGGAGCTGTGGTTGGGCCATGCATCGGTGTCGTAGGGCGACGGCTCGCCGAGATAGTCGAATCCTGTCCAGACAAACTGACCGAGCACCCAGGGCTGCTCATCCATGAAAAAGTCTATGTCGGGAGTGTTTGACCACGAGCATGTCTCGTCATCGTAGCTCGACGACTGATGGTCTTCGTGAATCACACAGTTGTGCTCCTTTTCAAACGATACAGGAAAATGATAGACTCCCCGCGACGATACGGTAGAGGCAGTCTCTGATCCGAGAATCATGCGCTGAGGAAGTGTCGCGTATGCCTTCTCATATTGTCGCGGTTTATAGTTGAAACCCGGTATGTCGAGCGCGCCGGCAAATCCGTTGTCGAGCACGGCTCCTATCTGGTCCATGCCGCATGTGACCGGACGGGTAGCGTCAAGCGACTTGACCAAATCGCGCAGCATTGTCAGTTCCTCTATTCCGTCCGGGCTCCACTGGCTCGGAACTTCATTGCCTATCGACCACATCACCACCGATGGATTGTTGCGGTAGTGCTTGACCATATTCACGATGTCGCGCTCTGCCCAGTCCTTGAAGAATGCGCCGTAGCCGTTGGGCGATTTAGGCCGGAATCCCCAGTCGTCGAAAGGCTCCACCATGAGCATTATGCCCATCTCGTCGCAGAGTTCCACAAGCTCCGGTGCCGGCATGTTGTGGGATGTGCGAACGGCATTTACTCCCATGTCCTTTAATAAATCCAGCTGATGACGAAGCGCCGAACGGTTGACCGCGGCTCCGAGCGGGCCAAGGTCGTGATGGTTGCACACGCCACGGAATTTGACAGGCTCGCCGTTAAGAAAAAATCCCTTCTCGGGCACATATTCGAGTTTGCGGATTCCGAACCGTGTGTCATAAGAGTCAACCTCCTTGTCGGCCACATACAGGCGTGTACGGGCTGTGTAGAGCGACGGTGATTCAAGGCTCCACAACTCAGGCTTATCGACTATGAAATTCTGGGAATATGTCTGGCCATGGCTCACATAAGGGGTCGACCGCGATGCCACGACCTTGCCGTCAGGAGCCACAATGTCTGTCACCACGTTGACTTTCTCTCCTTTGTGCGCTCCGTCAATCTCCATTTCAATACACACCGAAGCATAATCCTTCGAAACGACAGGAGTAGTGACGTATGTACCCCATACAGGGATGTGTACACGGTCGGTATTGACTACGTGCACATTGCGGTAAAGTCCGGCACCGGGATACCACCGTGAAGCCCTTTCAAAGTTTTCAAGCTCGACCACCATATCATTGGTTCCGGGGCTGACGGCACCGGTGACGTCGGCATAAAACGAATTATAGCCATAAGGCCAATAAGCCACCTCTTTGCCGTTGACTTTCACATGCGCATTGCTCATTGCGCCGTCAAATACCAGCGTGATGCGGCGTCCGGCCGTGTCCGGCACCTCAAACGCCGTGCGGTAGGTGCCCTTCCCTATAAACGGCAGTCCGCCGGTGCGTCCGGTCTTGAGAGTCTCTTTCGTCTCACCGTTCTGCTCGACAGCCACCCGCTGCAGGTCGTATGATATGTCAAACGGGCCCGATATGGCCCAATCGTGGGGTACACGCACCTGATGCCAGTTCTTGGCTTCGCCGGCATGCCCTTCGGCAAACTCCCATCCATCATTTAGGGTAGCTGTCGAGCGTTGCGCATCGACACCCAAGGCCAGGGACAGGGCGGCCAGAATAAATATTGGACTCTTGTTCATAAGCTTATTACAGAAATTTGGTTTATGTCGCAAAGATAGACATTATATTCATCAGCACAACCCATATTTCTTATCCGTTGTCTAAAAACAAGATTGATACTGACGGGTGTTCAGTATTTTTAACATCATAATCATAAGCATCTGAACTGCGATACCGGCCATTTTATGTAATTTTACCGCATGAAATGTCTGTTATACGTAATTTTGCTATTCGTCATCGCAAGCTGCTCATCGGCCACGTCCCATATGTCGGCCGAGCTTGACCATGCCTGCTCGATGATGCGCACCGACCCGTCGGCCGCATTGGAAAGACTGAACAGATATGACGTATCGCAATTTGACGACTCGGCAGTCATGGCCCGGTGGGCACTGCTTTATAGCGAGGCTATGGCCGAGAAAGGCCTGGCGGCGCCGACCGACACTATAATAGGTATAGCCATCGATTATTACTCGCGGCACAACCTGCCTGAAGAACTCCGACAGGCCAACAGCATAAAGTCTCGTCTGGCGACAATCACCGACACGGACGAACTGGCTTCCGCTCTGTACCTCCAGAAAGAAAAAGAATTTTTTCTTTACAGGGAGAAGGCCCGACGGGAACAATATCTTCTTGCCGGATTGCTCATACTTCTTACCGCATTAGGAATCATAATGTGGCAACGGCAACGAATCAAGACGGCCGATGTAAAAAATTCTTCACTTATAGCCGAGGCGTCGGCACTGCGCGAAGGGATGATGAAACGCCAGACGGAGTGCTCCGCACTTGAATCCAGACTGTCGGCCACGCTCGAAACAAGATTCCGCATCATCGACGAACTGTGCGGCACATATTATGAATCGCAGGGCACCAAGGCCGAGCGAAAAGCCATAGCCGACAAAGTGAAGTCGCAGATTGACGGCCTGAAAGCCGACGACGGTATTTTTGCCGAGATGGAGAGTGCCATAAACGGATGCCGCAACGACATGCTCAAGCTACTGCGCCGTGAATATCCGGAAATGAAGCCTGAAGAATATAGGCTTGCCGTATATCTTGCCGGCAATCTGTCTAACCGCACAATCGCCCTGCTTCTCGACGAAAGCATTGATGTGATATATAAGCGCAAGTCGCGCCTTAAAGCCAGGATTGCCTCATCCGAAATGCTACACACAGACCTGTTCATGACTATCTTTTAGTCATTTCCTACCATGGTCAGACTTTTCCGTTGTATCTTTACGCAATACATTGTATAATAACGTATTACAAATCCAGCAGTCAGATTGCAGATTTGGAACAAAAGCCAATTGAGGAGTAATTTTGCATCAAAAAAATTACTCTCATGAACAGCAAAGCACTCATATCAATCATGACCCTGATTTTAGCCGCAAATGCCGGCATGGCTCAGAATCAGGAGACCTCCGACAGCCTTTCACGCGAACTTCAGGAGGTGGTCGTAACGGCGAAACAACCCGCCACAAAACTTGTCGGATCAACTCTCGTGTCAACCATTCCTGGCACAAATCTTGCCGACCTCGGCAATGCCCTCGACGTGCTTGCCCAGCTACCGATGATAACGGTCCAAGACAACGCCGTAAGCGTTATCGGCAAGAATAATATCGAAATATACATAGACGGACGACCGATGCGCGACGGCCTGGAATTGCAGCAAATACTGTCATCCAATCTGAAGAAAGTTGAGTTGCTCATGGCTCCGGGAGCCGCCTATGCGAGCACGACAGGAGCCGTGCTTCGAATCACGACCAGACGTAATTTCATACAAGGGCTGTCGTTTACCAACCAGTTTCAGCTCCAGCGCAGACGCAAGTGGTCGGCTATGGACCACCCCAATCTCAGCTACAGGTCAGGGAACTGGGAATTTTTTGTCGACGCCGTCATAAACCGCGACAATACAGTAATGAACGGCACCACCACCAATACACTTGTCTACGAAGGGAAACCGACCACCGTAGGAAGCACCCAGCACAATTCATATCCCACGACGACCGGCATGATCAGATCCGGGTTCAACTATGCCACAGGCACGTATTCGTTAGGAGCCTACTATCTTTACAATCCCGAGCGTGGCGACTTCAACAATTCCGGCACTGAATGGTATGACAACAATCCGGTGCTGAGACGTGAGATCGACCGGCGGATTCGTGCCCGCCGACATCTCGTGTCGCTATATTATGAAAATACATTTTCCGACAAGTATCTTCTCCACTTCGACGGCGACTTCAAGCAGTCGACAGCACGCAATAATGTCGCCACTACATATCCGGAATCGATCAATCGGGATGTCAATTCAACGGATGAACGTAAATCCACCCTGTGGGCAGGAAAACTATATCTGAATTTCCCGCTATGGAACGGAGATTTCACTGTCGGGACACAGGACAGCTACACCCACACAACGCTCGACTACCGCATGCTTAATTCTCAGGTCGGACAGTATATCCCATCATCGCTGACGGATGCAAGGCAGACATCGGCGGCGCTGTTCACATCATGGTCGCGAATGTTTGGAAAGTTCTCTCTATCGGCTGGAGCGAGATATGAATATGTCGATTATGATTTCAAGGTTGACGGCAAACGAGACAAAGAGGTCAGCCGCCGTGACCATCTGCTGACACCCGACCTGTCGCTCGGCTACTCCTTCAACGATGAATCACAGATAAGCATAAGCTATAAGATGTCAACGGTCAAGCCGCCGTACTCACAACTTACCGGCTCCCTAAACTATGTAGGCACACACGAAATCGAAGGAGGAAATCCGACTCTGCACGACGAGAAAATGCACAATGTCCAGCTGTTCGGAATGTGGAAAGACATCATGCTGCAGGCCAATTTCACTCGGTCGCTCGACACTTATGCATACGTCAAGCAACTATATCCGGCCGACAATCTGCAACTTCTTATGCATCCGGAAAACATCGATGTGTCGGCATTCAGTCTCTATCTTGTCTGGAACCGGCCACTGCACCGTTGGACTCCCGGCGTTACTGCCGGCATTTACCGTCAGTGGCTAAACATCGGCAATAACCGATATGACAGACCGATATTTTCCTATTATTTCGACAACACCCTGTCGTTGCCTCACGGCTGGATGATTACCGCCAACGCCAGCGGGCGCACACGGGGCGACATGCACACCAACCGGTTCGGCGCGACATGGTTCACATTGGACGCTTCGGTCGGCAAAACCTTCCTGGGCAAGTCGCTTACCGTAAAACTATCGGCAACCGACATATTCAACACCGCCAACAACGACTGGACCATGAACACCTACGGCATATTCGTAGACAAGCGTCAGAGCTATGACCATCGCGGCGTATCGCTCAACATCATATACAGCTTCCAGCCACGCAAGAGCAAATACAAGGGCTCATCCGCGGCCGAAGACGAGATGAAGCGTATATAAAAATTAGGGAACGGACTCTAAAAATAAGCGCCGGAATCTCTCTGTACGAAAAGGACTCCGGCGCATCGCGGTTTAATCAACTATCATGAGCTATATCATCTGTCATGGAAACTCCATTTGGAGTTGTCGCTGTTCATGTCGAACTTGCCGAGTGAAGGCGTACTGTCGGCTGCCGAGATAAGCACCAGTTCCTCATCGTGTCCCGGAACAGACTTAGGCATTATTCTGTACGTGCCGTCGGTCAGCTGTTCGATTCGCCAGAGTTGCTCAGGGGCACCGGTAAACTTCGGCACTGCTATCACTTCGGCATCGGCAGTAGCGGCCAACGCACGGTCTGTGCCTTCGATGGCAATCTTGTAATATTGTCCGCCAAGATAACCTTCGCTTTCAGGCACGGCGGTTATGGTCCAGCGCTGATGCGGGCGGAACATATAGTCACCGATTCTGACACCGATGTCGCCTGTAGGCCATGTATCGATAACGTCGGCCAAAGTCTGAGGCTTCAGCGGTTCCACAGGTTCGGTGACATCACCCCAGAAACGCATGCGCGGAGTCTGCATTCTGACGAAGTCAACGGCAAGCTCAAGAGCATATCCGCGACGTTCCGACTCAATCTCGTAAGTACCCTCCTTGAAATCCTCACCGGCCACGGGCCAGTCATTCTTCCAAAGCAGCGGGCGTATGGCAAGCACGCTTCTTCCTCCACGTGCATAGTCGGCCTCATAGTGGAACGACATCTTCTCAACACCGTCGTCCACGATGTAGCGGCCGAAGTGTCCGGGACCGGTCTTGCCGTTGTTGGCGGCAATAACCATTTTTCCGCCGCCCTTCATCATGTCGCGGCCCATATTGTCGACATACGGACCGGTTACATTGCGTGAACGTCCTACGACAATGTTGTATGTCGAGTTCGGACCGTCGCAACAAGTTCCGTGGGTTCCCAGCAGGTAGTACCATCCGTTGCGGTAAATCAAGTCGGTGGCCTCGCAGTCGATAGCCACGTCAACAGGCTCGTTGCCCTCGACGCGCTTGCCGGTAGCCGGGTCAAGCTCGACTATACGGATAAATCCGAAATATGTGCCGTAAGAGAGCCACAGACGTCCAGTGGTCGGATCGAGAAGCAGTCCGGCATCGATGGCGTCGCAGTCTTCGTCGTCGAGCGAATGAGCCACCTCTATAGGTTCGGTATATTCAAAGTCGGGCGAATTCGGATCAAGAGTCTTGTTCCACATGGTCAACACCCTTCCGGCATGGCCGCCACCAAGACCGCCGCCTGTGGCGCTATATGCTATCAGGTATCTGTCGCCTATTTTTATAGCGTCAGGCGCGGCACCGCCGCCGGGACGCACAGCGCCTCCCGACCAGGTCCAGCCGTCTTCCGATATAAGGCCGCCGCCACCGGTTCCGAATGTATAGTATTTTCCGTCGCATTCGACTATTGTCGAGGGATCGTGTATGTAGGGAGAGCCTGTCTGCGCAAAGATGTCAGATGTCCACAACGACATCAGGGCCGCAGAACCCAATAGTATGCTCTTAGTCTTCATCCTTATTGATAACTTATTGTGTAATTATTTACCGGATTACCATTCTCGTCAACGAAGCGGGCACAGAAGTCGCTCATGCCCGGACCGTTTATCACTGCGCAACGAAGCACATTTTTGCCTTTCTTCAGAGTCAAACGCTTCGACACTCCGTCGTCGGCCACCATTCTGCGGTCGCCCGACAGGATGAGAACCTCTTCGCCGTTAAGCCACCATTTTGAAGCCGAATTTGAACCTGCCGAGAGCCTGACATTTTCGATGTCTTCAGGACAGTCTATCACCGTCACTGCAAAGAATATCACTCCGTATACCGGCTTTTTAAGCGCGGCGGCCAGTCGGTAGAGCTTAAAGTTGTACAACTTGCTGTCGAGCGCATGCCACTTAAGCTTCTTGCCGTCAACCTTTACCTTGTCACCATTTTTGGGGAGCACGGTCATCTGGTCCTTGAAATAGACCGAGTCAAGTACATGATTGAGATAGCTGTCAGTAAACACGGTATTCGACCGGTTGGGCTTACTTATTGGTTCAAGCACCGTCCATCGGCGAATAAATCCCTCACTGTCAGGAGATACAGACGGCGTCGTACCCTCTTCAAAATAATCGGAAAGATAGGTCGGAGTCTGAATGACATAATTCTGGCGGGGAGGAGGAAAATTTTCAGGGCGCGAAGTTGTCGATGTTTGAGCCACAGCAGGCATGAATGCCAACAGTGCGGCACACGATGACAACATCGACTTCACAAAATAATTTTTTCTCATTGCACTAAGTTTTTTATAAGCCGGACACCACTCCTTATGCGGGATATCATATCCGGCCCATATCATTATTAATCAATATATGCTTATTTATTGTCAGCAAACAGCTTGGGGACAAACTCTTTGAGACATCTGCGCCATGTCAGGAATTCATGGGCCGTCCCGGGCGACTCGTAGTATACCGTGTTGATTCCGGCAGAATTCAATCCGTCGCTCAGATTTTTGGTACGTTCGGGGTGTTCTTCCGATCCAATGCCAAGGAAGAACAGATGCACCTTGTCGTTAAACGCCTTGCGGTCCTTGAACACACCGCCGTATACAGTATCGAGATTTTTCAGGTCGATACTTCCTGCACCGCTGAAACCTCCGATATAAGAGAACTTGTCAATGTTGTTGAGCGTGGTGTTGAAAGTAAGCAGACCACCCCACGACAGTCCGGCCATGGCACGGTTTTCACGATCTGTAAGAGTGCGGAAGTTAGCTTCAATGTGAGGTATGATTTCTTCAACCAGAATCGAGGGGAACTGACCGCCGAAACGTTTCATGGCCTCTTCACGCGATTCGCCCTGCTTGATGTTGAACGACTCGATGTTGCCGTTGTCCATCACCACAATCATCGGCTTGGCCGCTCCTTCCGCAATAAGGTTGTCCATGATCAGATTCATCTTACCCTGGTTAGCCCAGCTTGTCTCATTCTCGCCCATGCCGTGCTGCAGATAGAGCACCGGGTATTTCTTTGTATGGTCGTTATAGTATTCGGCGGGGGTATACACCATACAACGGCGCCACTCATTGCGGATTTTTGAAAAATACCAGCTCTGGTTGACCAATCCGTGAGGCACATCCTTCATGGCGTAATAGTCGCCGTCCTCTTCCGGAATTTCAACACCGCTCACCCAACGTCCCATCCCGAAGAAAGGCTTGCCGTTAGGGTCGGCGGCGGCCACTCCATCTATTATAACCTGATAATAATGGAATCCCACTACTTCAGGTTCCTTAGAAACGAGCGACCAATAGCCGTCGGCCTCCTTGGTCATTTCGCCTCTAAAACTGATTTCCACCTTCTTTGCATCGGGGGCATAGACACGGAAGTGTACACGGCCGTCCTTGCCGATACGGGGATACTCCGCGCCGTTGATGTTATGCTCGTTGGCCACCGTACCTTCGGGGAAGACTAAGGCCTGCGCACCCGCAACAAAAGGAACAGTAAGCAATGTGGCCGTGAGCACTCGAATTAATTTGTTCATTGTTCAATATTTTGTGTTAATGATTAGCCGCAATTGTCGCCTTCAGTCCGGACCAAATAAATGATAAAACCGGGAACAGCAACTTTTATCGCAAAAATAGAGCAACATAACAAAGATTGCATTCAATTTTGGACATTTATTTTTCAATAATAGACATCTGCCCATACATATCTGAAATTTAAAATCGGGATATATTTTTAACCATTTATTTTCGTCGAAATATAATTCTTTTGTCTAAATTTGCTATACCAACATATACCTATAACACCTTAACAAATCAAACCTTAGTCATGAAAATAGCCATTATCGCATTATTGCTATTTTTGCCGATTAATATTTTTGCCGGAAACAAACAGCAGTTCTACAACGCTTCCGACATATACGGTACGTCCATCATCGAACCGAACTCCATCTGCAAGGACCGCAGAGGATTCATCTGGATTGCATCCAAAAGCGGAGTTTACCGTCTTTCCGACAACAACTGCAAACTTTACGTTCTGCCATATTCGTCGATGAACGTCGTTTCAGTCGAGATAACCCACCGCGAAAACCGCCTTGTGGCGTTTACCAACCAGGGCGAAGTGTTCAGCTACGATCCGGTCGCAGACCGGTTTTCGTACTGCATGAACTTTCCCGAAATGATTAATCGCGACTCCGCATACCTGTCGCAGATTGAAATTGACGACAAAGGAGACATGTGGATAGCCAGCTCAAGCGGCCTGTACGTCTATAGCGACTCGACTCTCGTGCCATTGGATGATGTGCGCGCAACCTTAGGCGACCTCGTGCACTACGACGCCAAGAGCCTCATTGCCGGAAGTCCCGAAGGCATATATAAGATAGACACTTCAACGCACAAGGTGGACAAACTGTGCACTCCCGAGGGTGTGTTCCCTACAAGACTCTGCGTCGACATACCTAATAATAAAATCTGGGTCGGAACCATGGCCAACGGCCTGCACTACGTCGATCTCGGCTCCAAAACCATGAAAAGAGCCGGAGCCTCAAACTTCCCGAGACAATATGTCAGGGATATCAAGCTGATATCCGACTCTACAATCTGGTGCGGAATCGACGGACGTGGAGTGTGGGAACTGTCGCGCGACGGCAACCGCGTCATTACAAACTATCAGGAGAATTCCGACAATCCGGCATCAATCGGAGGAAACGGCGTGCAGGACATGCTCTATGACAACGAAGAACGAATATGGGTCTGCTCATACACGGGAGGAGTATCCGTGGCCGACATCAATCCGACCACAGCGGTAAGATACACCCACCAGATCAACAACAATAATTCACTGATCAACAACTATGTCTATGACATAGCAGAAGATGCTTACGGCCAGCTGTGGATAGGCACCAACAGCGGTTTGAGCTGCTGGGACAAATCCTCAAATAAATGGACCAATTTTTTCGGCAACGATAAGAACGAATCGTTTATAGTACAGGCTGTATGCCTCGACGACAACGGAAACATCTGGGCCGGAACATATTCCCACGGAGCATACGTAATAGACACGAAAAACAAGACCATAAAAGCTCATCACACCATGCCCGGGGGCATCCTGTCCAATACAGGATTCGTGTTTGACATACTTAAAGACCACAACGGCGACATATGGTTAGCCGGCATGATAGGAGATATAATGAAGTTTGATGCGAAGAACGGCACCTTCGAGTCATATCCGTCAATACCGGTGACAACCATGGTTGAACTAAACGACAGTACACTGTTGTTAGGAAGCACCAGCCGACTGCTTGCGCTCAACACTAAAACGCGCGAATATTCGGCAATCATATCTAACTATGTCATACGCGACATCGACATCTTTGACGGCAATATCTGGATAGGAAGTTCCGGCAACGGGCTGATATGCCACAACATCGAATCAGGGAAGACGGAAAAATATGATACCCGCCAGGGCTTTCCAGCCAACCATGTCAACAGCGTCACCATACATGACGGCGACCTCTGGCTCGGAACGGACATCGGATTATGCAGGTTCGACGTAAAAAACCGCATAGTGACCGAATGTCGTCTTCCTGCCTCCTCCGCCGGATATAATTTCACCTCCGACGCATCCATCTGCCTTAACGACGGGAATACCGCCTGGGGTACAAGCAAGGGCTTGCTGGTAGTGTCGCCCGAATCCACTCCATCGAGCGATTATCCCGGACACATATATCTCGACGACATACTGCTTTCGGGAAAATCCATACACGAAATCGAAAAACTGGCTCCCTCCATACCGTTGGACAGCATCGAAAAGCTGACATTGGACTACACCCACAACAACATAACCTTCAATCTGCTTCCTTTGGGCACAAACAATACGTCAGCATTGTTTTCCCACAAGCTGGACGGAGTTGACGACAACTGGACCAACCCGTCAAGCGCCAACACCATCAGCTACGACAATCTACTGCCGGGCGACTACACCCTGCACATACGCATGCACAACCCCGACGTGGTTAAGGAACGACACATACAGCTAAGCATAACCCCTCCATTCTGGGCCACATGGTGGTTCAAAATGCTGGCTACGTGCATGATTATATTGATGTTGCTGTTCGTTATCAGATACTACGTGCATCGACTTAACCGCAAAAATGCAGAAAGCAAGCTTCAGTTTTTTGTCACTACCGCCCACGACCTTCGCACGGCACTTACACTCATAAAAGCACCCATCGAAGAACTCAAATACTCAAAAGACCTTACCGTATCAGACAGAGAGTGCATCCGCATGGCATCCGAACATGTCAAACGGCTCTCGGCTGTCACCACAAAACTTCTGGATTTTCAGAAGATTGACATCGGCAAAACACAACTGAACTTTAACCCCCAGGACATCGTGGCGTTTATCAGAACCCGAATAAGCATGTTCTCGTCACTGGCCGACCAGAAATCAATCATTATAGAGTTTCACCACGACAAAGATTCTTATGTCACATCTGTCGACATCAATAAAATGGAGCAGATTGTCGACAACCTTATCTCGAATGCAATCAAATACTCCCCGGTGCTGTCGACAATCGAAGTAGCCTTTTCCGGCAACGACAAGAATTGGAGCCTCAGCGTTACAGACCATGGTATAGGAATCTGCAAAAAAGACCAGCGCAAACTCTTCAGTGAATTTTACAGGGGCAGCAACGCCATCAACTCCCACATTGTAGGGTCGGGAATAGGGCTTGCACTGGTAAAGAAGCTTGTCGACATCCATGGCGGACGCATACGCTTCGAAAGCCAGGAGAATGTCGGATCAAAATTTGAGGTATGTATACCCTACAACCGTCCCGAATCATCGGCAGAAGAGGTAACGGCTGAAACTCCGGAGCATGTACCGTCCACTTACGACCATTCCAACGAAGACATGCGAGTGCTTATCTGCGAGGACAACGACGACCTGCGGCAGTTTATGGCCAATGCCCTTGGCCGGCAATTCAGTGTGACGGCCGTAGCCGACGGCGAAGATGCGTGGAACCATATCAAGGAGAGCCTCCCCGACCTCATCGTTTCAGACATCATGATGCCGAATATGGATGGATTCGAACTGTGCAGACTTGTCAAGTCGACATTCGAGACTTCGCACATACCCCTGATTCTCCTCAGCGCCCTTACCGAGCAGGCCGATGAACTTCAGGGACTCGGACTCGGGGCCGACGACTACATGACAAAACCTTTCGACGTAAAGACTCTGTCTCAGCGAATCGCCTCAACCATCCGCAACCGCCGCAACATAGGCTCGCGTATAATGGCCCAGGGCATGTCAACCCAACAGCAGCTGCAGAAGGAAGAAGAACCCGTCAACCCCCTAAACGACGAATTTGTAAGGAAAGCTATCGACGTAATCACCAGACACCTTGACAACACCGAATTCGGCAAAGAGGAGTTTGCACAGGAGATGGGCGTCAGCACGTCATTGCTGTTCAAAAAGATAAAGGCTCTGACCGGCCTGTCGATAGTCGACTTCATCAAGAAAGTGCGTATGGAGCATGCCATGAGATTGGTCAACGACCAGTCTCTGTCTATCAGCGACATCGCCTACCAGTGCGGATTCTCAACCATCGGCTATTTCAGCACCGTATTCAAGAAACATTTCGGAAAGACTCCTTCGGAATGCAGAAAGCAATAAAAAAAGCCCTGCCCCTCACGGGGCAGGACCACTAAAACAACCTATTTTATCTAATCATCCATGAAAAATTGTAACTTACGGATTTATCGTGTCTGAACTACCGGTATCATCAGTCCGTCAGCGTCGTAGCGCAATGTATCGACACAAACGGAACGACGGCCTATGGCACCTTTGTGTCCGTCAAGTTCGAGAACGGCATTATGGTAGAACAGATACCAGGCACCATTGAATTCTACGATTCCCGGATGAATTGTGAAGCTGTTCTCTGCCGCTCCTGTCAGTTCGCCGCGGGGAGTCCAGGGACCCTTCATCGAGGGAGCGGTGGCATAAGCTATCGTCTCACCGCCCTTGCCAATGGACGCATAAGTCAAGTAGTAAGTGTCGTTAACCTTATGGAGCCACGGACCTTCCACATATTTAGGCAGATCCACTACCTCAATTTCACCGTCAATTTCCACCATGTTAAGCTTCAGCTTTGCCAGGAAGCAGGTTCCGTTGCCCCAGCAGAGCCACGCATCGTCACCGTCAATAAGAACGGTGGGGTCGATATCGTTCCACCATCCACGCTTACCGTTGTCTGTCATGTCGTCGCTGACAAGCGGACGGCCTATGGCATCTACGAACGGACCGGTAGGACTGTCGCTGACAGCAACGCCGACAGCCTTGCCTACGTAGGGTTCACCGCCCTGAACTGTAGTGTAATAATAGAATTTACCATCCTTTTCAACCACCTGCGATGCCCATGCCTCGCCAACAGCCCACTCGAAATCAGTAGGGCGGAGCACAGAGCCGTGGTCTGTCCAGGTCTTCATATCATCGGTAGAATAGCACAACCATTCGGTGATGTTGAACTCCTTGCCTCCCGATGCCGAATCCTGGCCTTCGTAAAACTCGTCGTGGCCCACATAGAGATACAGACGCCCGTCATGTACCATCGGAGCCGGGTCGGCGGTAAACTTGTCGCGGACAATAGGATTGCCGTTAAACACAAACGTCTTCAGGGTATCGGCGGTATCCGTCGATTCGGCACCTTTTTGCGTATTGCCGCTTCCGCAGGCACTGAGCATAGCTGTCAGGCCTAAAATAATCGCACTGATTTTTTGCATTGTAAATATTGTTTTATCAGTTATGGCAATCCGATTAATTGGCGGGTTCTATGATTCTGTAATTGCCGCTTAGGTGCATGAAAGCAAACAATCGTAAAAGTCCGTCGTAGTAAGCGTCGAAATAACCGTCCTCATAAGGCTCGTGGCGTGCATTCCACAACCGGTCCACAAACTCACGGCTCTTCACGTCGGTAGCAGCCAGCGAGGCGGCCGCCGATGTGGCTACAAGTCCGAGCGAATGGCGCAAAGTCCTGTATCCCCCTGCATCAAGGATTTGCTCAACATCTGAACCGTCGACATTGTATTGGTCGACAAAATCATCTATACCCTTGGCATACAGAAAGGCCTGTATGCGGTCGGCATAAGCGCGCTGCCATTCGCCATCGGCACACGACCAGGAATAGTCAAGCGCGATATTCATCGGCACTCGCCATGAATCGAAGCGGAAAGCATCGCCTACTATGCGGTTGCTTCCGAGGAGCGAGCCGTCGTAGTTGCTATAGTCAGGGTTCAGACCGGTGACAGGATGGGTACATTTATGAAGATACTCCCTGCTTATGTCGGCACATTCCTGCCAGAACTTATCGCGTCCGTCGCCGAGCCAGCGGGCCCAGATTTCGTAGAAAGCAGGCACGTGGTATGACGGGTCGGTGAAACGTCCGCCCCAGTTGTCAGGAGTGAACGTAATCATTTTGTGCTCTACATTTATGACGGGGGCTGTTCTTGACTTGCCGGTCTTCATCATAGAGCAGTCGATGATATTCCGCGCTTCAGCTCCATAATCTATACCTGTAGCATCGCCCCAACGGTTTGACGCGAATATCAGTGAAGTGACGAAATACAACTCTCCGTCGGAAGCGGCGCCATGCGAATTGCGTGTGCCGTCGGTCTTGCAGCTCCATGCAAAATATCCCTTGTTGTCGCCGTCCTGATGCTGCATATATTTTTTGCTCCATCGCCAAAGACGGTCAAAAACGTCCTTTTTATCGAGCTGCACTGCTATCATCATGCCGTATGACATGCCTTCTGTACGGACATCGTGGTTTTTTATGTCGCTTATATATGCCATGCTGTCGCCTACTTCGAAATACACTTTGTCAGGGCCATGGAAGAGAGCTCTGTATATCGAGTCGAGCTTGCTGTCTATCTCATTCTGCGGATATCCCATCTCGGCAAAAAGGTTGCGGTACTTGCCGGTGCTGAAAGCCCCTTCGCGCCAGGGAAGCGCATCGAAGCCCACCCAGTCGACCTCTACATTAGAACCTCCGGCCAACGACACATAAAGGTCATGCTTGCCTTTCACGTCAGCCTTATTGACCGGTACATTCACTTCTGTCCATGTCTTGCCGGGCTTAACCTTCACTTCGGCCACGATATCGGACTTTTTCAGTCCGTCGACCGAAACGGCCAATACGCCACCCTTAGGAGCAAGCACACGCGCTGTCAGCATTGCCACCGGTTTGTCGCCGAAGTCCACGGTATTATATCTTACCCAGGCTCCGCGCTTCTTGAAAATGGTTTTCCATCCTTCAAAGCAGTTGTCCGGATTAAGATAGTCAATCGAAGCGGTTCTGGGCGATATATCGCTGTAGCGGTCAACCTGGATTCGTGTACGTGCATCAGTGATTCCGACACCTCTAAGAGTAGGCTTTACCTGCACGATGGTTCCGTCGGGATTGAAGCTTATCGAATCGATGCGCGCCGAACGGTTTTTGTCGAATTTGGGAGAATAGTCATTGTGATGATAGAATATGTACCACTGGCCGTTATACTCAACAATAGAGTGATGGTTGGTCCAGCACTGCGACGGCCACTGCTCCATGATAAGTCCCTTGAATTCAAACGGGCCTAACGGCGAATCGCCCATGGCATAGGCCAGAGTCTCGGTCTTGTCCTGCACCCAGGGGAAAGTGTAGTAATACTTGTCGCCGCGCTTGAACACGAACGGTCCCTCTTTAAAACCTTCCGGCAGGCCCTCGATATTGACCGGTTCGGAAGCCAGACTGACCATGTCGTCGTTAAGCTTGGCACCCTTCATTCCCATTCCCGACCAATAGATGTAGCTTGAGCCGTCATCGTCAATCAGCACACAGGGGTCTATACCGGAAATTCCCTCTATAGGAGTGCGCATAGGCATAAACGGACCTTCGGGGTTCTGTCCTATGGCCACACCCACACGGAATCCCTTTCCGTCCTTCGGCCCGGCAGGGAAATAGAAGTAGTAATTACCGTTCTTATATACGCAGTCCGGAGCCCACATAGTGTATGACTTTGAATTGACCCAGGGAACCGTGGTCTGTGACACAATCACACCATGGTCGGTCCAGTCGGTCAGATTTTCCGACGAGAACACGTGGTAGTCGCCCATACAGAACCATTCCTTAAGCTCCTCTATAGGACTTGGAATGTCATGCGAGGGGTACATGTATATCTTATTATTGAATACTCTGGCTGTAGGGTCGGCTGTAAACTGATTGCGAATGACAGGGTTTTGTGCCGACATCGAGCCCTGTGCCATCATGCCGGCCAACGCCAGCACAACAGCCTTTTTGCCTGATTTAAACATAAACGGTTACTTGAATAGCAGTTTTGAAAAATGATATAGACTCTCACGCCATACGGGCCATGTATGTCCGCCCGGAGTTTCAAAATAATCATATTTGATGCCCATGTCATCAAAACGACCGCGCATTACTTTACAGTTATTGAACGCGATGTCCTCTTCGCCTCCCATCGAGAGCCAGAAGTTTTTGAACTGGTTATTGAAATAATCCTTATTCGCACTCAGTTTGGCGTAATATTTCTCAGTATTGTTGCCCATACCGGCAGGAGCGTTGGTGTTGGCCCACCATCCGGAGCTGAACACACCGACATGCCGGAAAAGCTCCGGATGCTCGATTACGGCATTAAGGGTCTGTATACCTCCCATAGACAAGCCTGCGAGTGCACGATGGTCGGCATCAGCCACCACGCGGTATGTCTTTTCGACAAGAGGCATGCACTCTTCTATGAGTTCGCGGGTGAAGTCCTTCGAGTTTCCGTCGGCCATGACAACAATCATAGGCTCGGCCTCCTTGGCGGCAATAAGATTGTCGAGAATCACATCGGTCTTGCCCTGAATGGCCCAGCCGCGTTCATCCTCGCCTCCCCCGTGCTGCAGATACAGCACCGGATACTTTTTATCAGTCGATTCATGGTAGCAGGGAGGTGTATACACGAACATGCGGCGCCACGCACCTTCCACCTTCGAATAATAGCGGCGCATGGCTATCTCGCCGTGGGGCACATCGGCCATGGCAAATCGGATGTCGCCTTCGGGATAAGGCACTTCAAGACCGCTCGCGGCCACTCCGCAACCAAAGAAAGTCTCGCTGGCAGGATCCGACACACGCATTCCGTCGACTTCTACAAAATAATAATGGAAACCCGGACCGAGGCTGTCGGTGACGCACGTCCATGTGCCGTCATCGTGGCGTTTCATATCATATTTACGTCCGAGGTCAAGCTGTACCTTATGCGCATCAGGAGCCTTTACTTTAAACTCAGCCCTGCTTCCGGGCAGCAATCGCGGATATTCCGACCTGCGTACCGCATAGTCCGAGACTACCGCATCCGATGCGGTCTGAGGCATAGCGCTCGTTGACAGTGCCATCAACAGCAATGCAAACAGTGATCTTTTCATGACATTCTATTTCTATTGAGGTTAAGTTCTTTTTTACCGCAACAAAAATAGTACAATGCATCCTGTTTAATGTCTAAAAATAAGTATATAATTTACAATTTCAGATAGCTGACATTTAGAGTCCGTTATTATGGTGCTGATTATCCGTTCAATGCACTTTGATAGACATTCATTATCTCCGATGCCATGTTTTCGTGTGTGAAACGCCTTATGTATTCCTGTCCGGCGTCTACGAGCGACGCACGGTAAACGGCATCGTCCATCATACGCATCACGGCATGTGCAAAAGCTTCGACATCGTCAGGATCGATATACACAGCCCCCGGCCCTCCGGCCTCTTCAAGCACCGAACCCGTGCACGCTATGACCGGAGTTCCGGCACTGATGGATTCAATGACGGGTATGCCGAATCCTTCGAACCGCGATGTATAGCTTGACAACGCCGCCATGTGGTAAAGCGCGGGCAGATGGTCAAACGGTATTCCCTGGAGCCAACGCACCCTGCCCGACAGACCATGGGCATCTATATACTGCTCAATTTCCTTGGCATAGTCCGTTTTTCCGCCTACTATATACAGCTTCACATCCTTGGGCAGCTGACCGAGCGCTTTGACCGCCAACAGCTGGTTTTTGCGCGATTCGACCGTGCCGACGGTCAGAATGTAACGCTCCGGAAGTTCATAAGCCAGACGCACATGCTGTGCAACGGCCGGATCCACCGGATAACCGAACGATTCATGGCAACCCTGGTAGACCACGTCAATCTTTTCAGCCGGAGTCCCGTACATGGCCATCACGTCGCGCTTCGTACACTCGCTGATAGCAATTATACGCGTAGCGTTTTCGCATGCTTTGCGAAACTTGTAGTCATAAATTTTTCTGTCTATGGCGGCGTAATATTCCGGATAGCGGTTAAATATCAGGTCATGGATAGTGACCACCGACGGATATCCGCCCTTGCGTATATTGAACGGCAATTCGCCCGACAGTCCGTGAAACAGTTCAACTCCGTCGCGACGGGTCTGCGCGGTGACTCCCTCCACGCGCCATAGCGACGACAGGCGCCGTCCGAACGAAGTGTCGGGAAGTACAAGTCTGACATTCGGATGCTTCAGCACGGGCTTCAGCCGCGGATTCTCCCTGTCGCGCGGAGCATACAGCAGATATTCGTTGTCAGGATAATACTTGGCAAGAGTGTCTATCACCAGCCTCGAATAATTTCCGAGTCCGGTATAGTTCTGTACCGCACGTTTGCCGTCGTAACCGATCTTCATGACTTCAGGAATTTTATCATGTTGGAAAAAAAGTGCCACAGGGCAATGCCGGAACTTACCGACACGTTAAGCGAATGCTTGGTACCGTACTGGGGAATCTCCAGACAGATGTCCGAGGCATCGACCACGGCCTGGTCCACTCCGTTTACTTCGTGGCCGGCTATAATGGCATAGCCTCTGCCCTCCTCGACCTTCATCTGCTCAAGCGAGACGCTTCCTTCAACCTGTTCAAGGGCACAGATTACATAGCCCTCACCGCGCAGACGTTCCACCGCAGCCAGTGTGTCGGCTTCATATATCCATTCAACCGAATCTTCGGCCCCGAGCGCGGTCTTGTGTATTTCCGGCGACGGCGGGCAGCCGGTGACTCCGCACAGCACCACGCTGTGCACTCTGAACGCATCGCACGTGCGCATGATGGCACCGACATTGCTCAGACTTCTTACATTGTCGAGAACCATGACCAAAGGCAACTTATTGGAAGCCTTGAACTCCTCGGTCGTCAACCTGTTCAAATCCCAAATACATTTTTTCTTCATAAATCCGCGCACTATGTTGTATACCGCAAATATAAGGAAAGTTTTGGGAACCGATTCCCAAAACTTTCCAAAATAACCGTCTGCCGTGAAATTTTCGAGCCTCTACGGCTACGAACCGAGGGCAATTTACAGGCACCACCACTTCACGTGCACACCGCCCACTCACGTAGTCACACGGGGTTCGCCTGTGGCTCACCCCGCGCTACAAATGGCACCGCCCTGCGGGCGACCCAGCACCCGCTATCGACCCATCAGGCATACCGCATCGCATGCCGGAGATATGGCACCGTATCAGATTTTTCCGGATTCTTTCATCGGAGGCTGGACAAATGTCAGATACAAGAATTTACAATTGCCGAAATACGTCTTAGAGTACATCATGACCGCTTCCATAACACGTTCTGTATTTGTATAGTTGGGAAAAATCTTGAATGACTCATAATCCTTATTGTTATAGAAATCACTATCGTCATTGTCACCGTCATCGTTGTCATTGAAAACTGTTTGAGGCATCTTGCAGGTTATTGCATTTTCTGTCATAGGAGCCCAACCGTCTACAATTACGGTCACTCCTGATCCGCCCCAATTGGGCCGACAGTAGCTTCCATTAATGTAATATCTATACAATTCAAAATTGTAGTAATTTAGAATCCGGAAATCATATACTGCTCCTTCGGGGTCGACTTTGAACACCCTCGGCTCCGTCCATCTGCTCCCGTCATTGACGAGCATGAGCTGGGGTGGCTCCAAAACCCCTCTCCATGACTCATCAACATACCCCGAATAGCTTTGTGTTACGACAAATTTGGATGATTCATCTCCTGAAGCCACGGTCAGATCAAAATTTTTCAGACTATCCGATGTGTTTTCTCCGATGCTGAATAGTATGGCATCGTCGACTATGGAAACCGTAGCATCGCCGCATTCCGCTACGGTACCATCAGTGGAGAATATGTCTCCTTCGGATGTCTTTACCGACGTTATCCTAAGTCCGTCTGCATTCAGGCATCTGATTGAAAATTCGCTTCTCCCGCTCTCCGGATATATTTCATAGATAATGTCGTTGGTTGAACCTGACAGGTACACCTTGCTTTTGTCAGAATGCCATATTAACTGTCCACTGAGGACAATATCTTCCTCAGGTGCGCCATCCTGGACGAATAGGAAGGATACTCTCGCACCCTTTGTGTTTAAATAATGGAACGAATACCGTCCTTCGGTTTTCAATGGATTTCGGTTGAGTCTTATATTTATACCGTTTTCTCCGACTTTAGTGTAAATTATATTTTCATAACCGTTTACATTTTTCTCCGTTGCGAAAACACCGTTGAAATCGGCATATTCCAATCTTGCATCGCAGTCGGGAAACCAGAACGAGAACGAACCGCCGTCGGCTGGAATACGGTAGGTGTACTCACCCGGAGGACGAAGTATTCCGTCGTCCTGCATCCAGCGGAGCATCCATTGTTCCTCTTCGGGTTGTTCGAACCAACTTTTGTACCAATCCGTCGATTCACCGCCTCCGTTTTCGGCTGGATCCTCCTTCCCGGCCACATTTCCCCCTGTCGGTTCCGGGTCGTCCTGACATGCCGTGAAGGCCGGCGCGCACAAAAGCGCACCGACCAATGATAGGATGATTTTATACTTTTTCATTTCGGACTTACCGTTGCATATCTAACATCTTCTTGTCTGAATCCATATCCAAGACCTAACGATTTATCATCAAGATATGTGATGTCTTCTGTGTCAAACATTTTATTTACATAGTAGCCGTTGGCTTCTCCACCGCGCCCCCAATTGCAATGTAGATATTGTGGATAACTTCTCTTACCGGTTTCTTTATCTTCATAAACTTTAACATCACACCCGTCAATTACCCAAACGTTTGTGGAATCATTAAATAAGCAAGATCCAAGAATCCTCTCTCTGCCAAACATGCAGACTAATTTATCTTCCTCAAGTGCAGTCAATATAGCCCGTTTGTTGTAAGATGCAAAATTGCTTATGTTTAGATTTTGGGTGTCAAGCCAATCTTTAATCTGGTTGTCGCAACCGTATAAATAGTTGCGCCATGATTTATGCATCAGACTTTCATTAATGAAAGAGAGCAGATTTGTCATTTGGGATTTAGTTACGGATTGTGAAGGCCTTCCTTTATTATTTCTACAATCTTCAACGATCAGGTTCCAGTTCAAATCATTGGTATAATTTGCGGGAGATAAGCCAAAATAAGACTGAATTTGTGCTACTGCTACTGAAAAACTGTGGTAATTGCCCATTCCTAAGTCTCGCTGTCCAGTCCCCCAACAGGTTTTAATCTTTGGGTATATGCATATTCCTACAAGTATATTCGATTTGTCAACAACCTCTTCAATATATTCAACTTCCTCCATATAAAGGCTGTTCAGCAATAAATCAACTGACCTGTAAGAAATTTGTACATTGGAATTCTTATCCCTGTCAAGCGTGAAATTACCATGTTCAATGGAAGCATATACTGGCGCAATACGGTCATATGCAGAGACTACGGTGTATCCTGCATCATTCTTGTTATTTATTACATAGAATAATGTATCTATTTGTCCAGGGCGAATTGCATCTGCAAATTCTAAACCTCTGCTTACCGGGGCTTCGTCCCCGATTACCGGGTTGGGAATACCCGGGTAAAGATCTTCCCAACGGACAACAACGACGTTCTCCACGTCTGACTCATCTGTGTCTCCGGAACGGGACAAGGTTTGCGAGTTGTTGCGGAACGACGTGGCAAGACTTACGGCCTCGTCCTGCGTGATGCGGTGCGAACTGTAGATTTCATGTGCTGACTTTGGCGATGATACGAGTTCGTCATGGTCGGCTGTGGAGCATGACGCCAATCCTAATGCGAATGCAATGTAGAATAGCTTTTTCATTGTAAATAGAATTTAGTTAATAATGACTATTTGTTTGGTTTGATAAGGAGAGGGGTGGTAGGATTGGGTGGCTTAGGCGAAGAAGTCGCCTTCGTAGACGCGTCCTTTGCTGTCGGTGACCACTACGGTGTAGGCTTCGCCGTCGTAGGAGCCTACGCGTACGCGCACTTCATGGTAGGTCTTTACGTCGACCTTGGCTGAGAACACGATTCCTTCCGGACCGACGACGGCGACGTCGTAGACCTCGCTCTCCGAGAACTTCAGGGCAAGCTCCTTGGAGTCCTTGTTGTAGTCGCCCGTGACGGGAACCTCGTCTTTGGTGACAGTGGGGTCATCTCTAAAATAAATAGGAATATCGTCGGCGGTGCATACTCCTATGGATAGCGTTGTTGCGGTGATGAGCGTAAATAGAAATTTGTTCATTCGATAAAATGATTTAATGGTTAAATAAATTCAGTCGACTGATGCAAAATTATACGTTCAATATATTAAATGCAAATTGTCGAGGGGGACATTTTTAAAAATAGCCAATTTGTAATCGGCTAATATTCACAGCATTACGATTTGCATAAAATTTTTATGGGGGACATCGAGGGGACAACGCATTTTTTAAGCTTGAGATTTGGATGAATTCATGCTATATATTGCCGATTTAAGATAAGTTGTCTATATTTGCATTATTGGAAAAAATACAATGAAGAAGCTTCTCACATTCCTCTTTATTTTCGTCGCTTTCACAGTGTCGTGTCGCCGGACTTCCGCATATCTGCCGGAACTTGAGCGGGCTGACAGTCTGATGTTCGTTCATCCTGACAGTGCGCTGATTGTTCTGACAAGGCTCGATTCCACCGCCAGCTTTCGGGGCGAGGAGCGGGCACGGTTTGCGCTTCTGATGACCCAGGCCCGTTCGCGCAATTATATCCGCCCGGCCAACGATTCGCTCATTCGCATAGCCACAGACTACTATGGCAAGAATGGCCCGGCCGACAAACTTGCATGGAGTTATGTATATATGAGCGATGTTAACCGTGATATGGGAAACGACAGCGTGGCACTTTTTTATATTAAGGAGGCAAATAAATTATCGACACAACTAACGGATTCCGTACTCATTTATTATACAGAATATTTTTGGGGCAACATGCTTGAAAGACGGCATCCTTATGACGAATGTATCCCACATCTGATAAATGCTTACAATTATGCGAAAGAAATGAATAAGCGGGATTGGATTATTTCCAATCTGAACGAAATCGGAGACGCATACATAAATACTAAGAGGTACAACGAAGCGAGAAAGTATCTGATGGAAGCTCTTGGATACCTGGAAGGCGATTCGACTCATAGATATGCCGCGTCAATAAACGGGAGAATCGCATTGTCGTATTTTGCGCAAGACAAGAGCGAAGAAGCTCTGCGTTACGTAAACGCCGCCATAAGCGCAGTCCCCAAAATCAATAATTACGGCACATCCTTCCCTATTTATGCATTGAAAGGATCGATTTTATCTAAAATGGGTGAATATGATTCAGCAGAGGCATACATTAACAAATGTACAGATTCGCATTCGTCATTACGAATGATATATGAGAAGAACATGGCCTCGCTGGAGAAGTCACGGGGCAATTACCGAAAAGCGGTGGACCACTTTGAGCGTTACGCCATATATAAGGATTCGCTTGAAGATATGAAGCTCGCCGACAAGGTGGCCGAACTCGACAAACGCTATGATATGTCGGAGGTCCGCGCCGACAAGGAGAAGGCCGAGCTGCAGAACCGGATTCTGATTCTGGCACTGGTGTGCGCGGTGATGCTGGCAGTGGCGGCCGTGGTGGCGATCATGCTTATAATAGCCCGCAAGAAGCGACAGATGGCCATGATGGATGCGGCCCGCGAAGCCATGATAAACGATGTGGCAAATTGCGTACGCGCCGAGACTTCGCGCCTGCTCGACGAGGAACGTGGCGTTGGCGACAGACTTCGCCAACGGATAATCGAAATGGACACGCTCGTGGGCAGAATACGCTCTATCGACAAGATGCCCGACAGCAAGCGCGTGCACTCCAAGGCCGACCTGGTATTGGACGAATCGGACAAGATGCATCTGGCCATGCTGGTCGACGAATGCTTCAACGGATATTCCACAAGCCTCCGCTCACATTATCCACGGCTTACGGATGACGACATGGCTTTGATAAACATGATTAAAATCGGAGTCCCCAACTCCGACATGTCACTGCTGTTAGGCATCAGCGACTCGGCGCTGAAAAAACGTAAATACCGCATGAAAGTCGAGCGCCTGCTGCTCGACAAAGATGACATTCTTGAGGACTGGGTGCTCGACACGTCGGTTTAGACGCGGTCTTAGGTTGTTTTTTATTTGTTAACGAGGGGGAAAGTGAGTAAATTTGCATTGTAACCAAAGTTTAGATGCATAAACTCATTTAATGTTGCATAATTATAGCGATTCAATTATGATACGGAAAGAAACTCCGGTACTGCTGCTCACCGGCTATCTCGGAAGCGGCAAGACCACACTCCTCAACTACATCCTCACCAATGAACGCGGAATAAAATTTGCCGTGATAGTCAACGACCTTGGCGAAATCAACATCGACGCGTCGCTCATACAGAAGGGCGGAGTGGTTGGAGGCGACGATTCGGGCGACCTGGTCGCCCTCCAGAACGGCTGTATATGCTGTACGCTAAAAATGGACCTCGTGAAGCAGATAGCCGACATACTCGACACCGGAAAGTTTGACTATGTTGTGATTGAGGCCAGCGGTATATGCGAGCCCGCACCTATAGCCCAGACCATCTGCGCCATGGCTCAGATGACGGGAGCCGACGCCCCGAAAAGCCTGCCCCGCCTTGACTGCATCGTCACGGTGGTCGATGCGCTGCGCATGCAGAGCGAATTCGGATGCGGCGACATGCTCCGCCGCCGTGACATCGGCGAAGAAGACATAGAAAATCTCGTCATCGAACAGATTGAATTCTGCAACATCATCCTGCTTAACAAGATATCGGAAGTGACGCGCCAGGAAGCAGACCGCATACACACGATAATCCGCGCCATTCAGCCGAAAGCGGAAATCATTGAGTGCGACTACGCGAAAGTCGAGCTTGACCGAATCATCAATACCGGGCTGTTTGACTTTGAAAAAGTGGCCACTTCGGCGGCATGGGTGCATGAGATCGAGCGCGGAGCCACAGAAGAAGAGGAAGAAGAAGCCCTCGAACCACATCATCATCACCACCACGACGAAGATGATGAACATGAACACCACGAACACGGGCACTGCCATCACCACCACCACGACGAAGGCGAGGCGGAGGAATACGGCATACAGACATTTGTATATTACCGGCGCGCACCTTTTGACCTGCACAAATTTGACCGCTTCGTAGCCTCGCAATGGCCCCGCAACATTATAAGGGCCAAGGGTGTGCTGTATTTCAGCCACAACCGCGACATGTCGTTGCTGTTCGAGCAGGCAGGTGTGCAGAAGAAGCTTACGGAAGTCGGATTCTGGTATGCCACAGCTCCGGAAGAGGAGCTTATGATGCTGATGCAACGCGAACCCGGGTTGCGCCGCGACTGGGATCCGATATACGGCGACCGAATGATAAAAATAGTGTTTATCGGCCAGAACCTCGACCGCAAAGCCCTGACCGAGGCCCTCGACAATTGCCTTGCCGAATAAGACGGATTCAATACCTCTCAAAGCATAAAGCCAATGTAAAGCCGCAATGTTTTGTTAAAACAAAAGTTGCGGCTTTATGTTATATTCTTAGATTAAGACTATTTATTTGTGGGACATTTGATTAAAAACACCATCATTAGGCGCATTCTTAAGTCGCTGATGTGGGTGGTAATAGCGGTGCTGTTACTGCCGGCTCTGCTTTATATGCCTATTGTTCAGGATTTTGCCAAAGACATTGCCCTGAAGGAAGTAGCAAAAGCGACAGGTATGGACATCCGTATCGACCAACTGCGCCTGCGATGGCCGCTGAAGCTCTCGCTCGGCGGAGTGATGGTGGTTCCCGCTCCTGGCGACACCATGGTCATGGCGCGCAGTGTCGACCTGCAGGTCGAACCGCTTCCGCTTCTTGCCATGGACCTGCGCGTACAGGGCGAACTTGAAGGCGTCCGCTACCGCATGGGCACCCCCGATTCGATAATGTACATAAATGCCGACGTCAACAGCTTCAAGCTCAACCCTTCGAACTACAACCTTCGAAGCCAGCGAATCAACATAAGCACTGCGACGCTCGACGGCGGCGACGTAGAACTGCTGATGAACGGCACCGACACGACATCGACCCCTACCGACACCGCATCGATGGCCCTCGTGATCAACGCACACGAACTCATTCTCCGCAACATCAACTACCGCATGTCGATGCTTCCCACCATCGACACGCTCGGAGTCGACATACCCTCGGCAAAACTGATGGACGGCACCGTCGACATGTCGACGAGCCGCATACATGCCGCGCTTCTTCAGGTCGACAGCCTGACGGCCACATACCTCACCCCTACGGCCGAATATCTGGCCGCGCACCCCGTAGACAGCACGGCGGTGGAAGCCTACAGCACGGCGGCGGACTCGACCATGTGGACCATTACCGGCGACGCGCTCAGGCTTACCGCCAAGAATGCCCTGTACGGCATGCGCGGAGCAGTGCCGCAACCGGGACTTGACATGAACTATCTCAAGGTGACGGACGTGAGCATCGACGTCGATTCATTTTATAACCGGGGCACGAGCATCACCGTTCCCCTGAAGCGCCTTCACGCACAGGAGCGATGCGGGCTTAAGCTCGACGCGTCAGGAACATTCGCCATGGACAGCACCGGCATGTCGGCCAAAGGATTCGACATAGCCACGATATTCTCGTCAATCAAGTTCGACGCATTCATGGGCATGGGCGACATGGCCACGGATCCGTCGCTCCCGATAGCCTTTGACGGAACAGCAAAAATAGGCCTTCCCGACGTGGAGATGATAATGCCGGCCATGAAACCGATGCTTGCCAACGTACCACGCTACAACGACATCCGGCTTGACGCAAAAGTGTCGGGAACCATGGGACGCCTGAACATCGACCGCGTGGATATGGCACTGCCAAATTATATGTCGCTGGCCATGCGCGGCAACGTGGTCAACGCCATGAATCCCGAACGCCTCGGAGGACATCTGGCCCTGAACGGCGACCTGCGCAATGTAAACTTCATAAAGCCTACCCTGCTCGAAGCACGTATGGCCAAGCAGATAAATATTCCTCCGACCAAAATCACCGGCAACGTCGACATGAACAACGGAGCCTATGACGGAACTCTGAAAGTGGTCACCGGCGACGGACAGATGGCGCTTGACGGAAAGTGGAACGGGCGCATGGAGTCATACGACGCCGACCTCAACATCTCCGGTTTCCCTGTCATGAGTTTCATGCCCGAACTCGGAGTCAGCGACATATCGGCCCATGTGACCGTCGACGGAAAAGGCTACAATCCGTTCTCCAGACGGACTAAAATATCGGCCGACGTCGATGTAATCTCAGCAGAATACATGAAGGTCAAATATACCGACCTCAAATTGTGGGCCAAACTCGACACCGGCTACGTAGATGCCGGAATAATATCAATGAATCCGGAAGCCGACTTCGACATGAGCGTAGAAGGGCGCCTTGACCAGTCGGAAATATTCGACCTGACATTTGAAGGCGAAGTGCGCACGCTGGACCTTCATGCGCTCAACCTCGCAGACAGCGTGATGAACGGATCGTTCACGATGGACGGACGCGCCAAAGTGGCTCCCGCCAAATCTATTTACGACGTGGACATGACCATCGCCACCCTCGACTGGAACATGCCGGGAGTGGAGCTGTCGACCCCGTCGATAGACATTAAGCTCAACGCCAACGACTCGTCGCTGAAGGCTTCGCTCGTCAACGAATCGCTCACGGCCGACCTCGCCGCACCCTGTCCGCTCGACTCCCTGACCGCAAGGCTGACCAATGCCATGGCGATACTCGACCATCAGATTCAGCAAAAGCGCATAGTGGTCGACTCGCTGCAGAGGGCATTGCCGCCGTTTGCTCTCGACATCCGCTCGGGACGGCAGAGCATTGTGGCCGACTACCTGGCGGCCAGCAAGACCTCGGTCAACGATTATACGCTCCGCCTGCTCAACGACTCGCTCATATCGATACAGGCCGATGCCCACGGTATCGCGGCCAACACCACCAGAATCGACACGGTGTCGTTCAGCGCGCTTCAGCACGGCAAATACCTCGTGTTCCACGGTGGCATGAACAACCGTCCCGGCACATTCGATGAGTTCGCCCACGTCAAGCTTTCCGGCTTTATAGCCGACGAAAATCTGTCGGCGTTCGTCAATCAGAGCAACATAAAGAACGAGACCGGATTCAAGATCGGATTCAACCTTACGGCCAACGATTCGGTACTGACATTCCGTCTGACTCCACGCAAGCCCGTAATCGGCTACAAGACATGGACCCTGAACTCCGACAACTTCATATCCTACAACATGCCGCAAAAGCATCTCGACGGCAACCTTCAGCTGACCAACGGTGACAGCCACCTGAAGATATATACTGAACACAACCACGAGTCAGACTCAATCGTAGGCGGGGTGGAAGACGTCATTGTCAACGCATCCGGTATCGAACTTGCCGACTGGCTGTCGTTGTCGCCGTTTGCACCGCCCATTCAAGGAACAGCAGGTGCCGACATCCGCATCAACTGGAATCCGTCGACCTCGTCCTTGTCTGGCAACGGAAACCTCAATCTCGACAACTTATATTACGGAGGCGAACGCGTAGGCTCGTTCCTCTTCGACCTCGGACTCACCACAAACACCAAGGGCGTGCTGAAAGCCTCGGCCTCGCTAATGGTGGACAGTCTAAAGGTGATAACCGCTATAGGTTCGCTCAACGATTCAACATCAAGCACTCCGTTCAACCTTGACTTCTCTATGATACACTTCCCGCTGCGCATAGTCAATCCGTTCCTGCCGCCGGACATGGCCACCCTGCACGGTATGCTCAACGGACAGATGGACATAACCGGAACTCTCGTCGAGCCTGTATTCAACGGCTACCTCGACTTCGACTCTACAAGCGTGATGATCGACATGATAGGTTCGGCGCTGACATTCTCGGAAGAAAAGATTCCGGTCGACAGCAATATCGTCCGATTCAACAACTACGCCATCACGGGCAAGAACGCCAACCCGCTGCTTGTCAACGGCACAGTGGACATAAATAACCTCGCATCACCCCAGATCGACCTGGGTATGAAGGCAAAAGACATGCAGATAATCAATTCGTCGCGAGGCAAAGGCGCCGAAGTCTACGGCAGAGCCTTCGTCGATGTCGACGCATCGGTCAAAGGCAACATGGAGTTCATGCGCGTCAACGCATATCTCGACCTGCTTGAGGGCAGCAACGTGACCTACGTCATGAGCACCATTGACAACGGTATGGGCTCATTGAACACCACCGACGAGGACATGGTAAGGTTTGTACAATTCAACGACACGGCGGCCGTGATGCAGTCAGATACGATAGCCAATTCAGGCCTGGCACTCATGCTTGATGCACAGCTCGTCATATCGCAAGGCTCGACTATAAACGTTGACATAACCCCCAACGGTCATGACAAAGCCCAGATTCAGGGTTCGGGCGACTTCACATTCGCCATGTCGCCGTTCAGCGACATGCGCCTGACCGGACGATACACTATCGACAAGGGATTTGTTCGGTATACTCCGCCGATGCTGTCACAGAAGCTGTTCAACTTCGAGAGCGGCAGCTACATAGCCTTTAACGGCGACATGCTCAACCCCATACTCAGCATAAAGGCCCGCGACGATGTCAAGGCCAACGTGACTGAAGAGGGACAGAACTCGCGAATAGTTAACTTCATAGTCTCGCTGAGCGTAACCAATTCGCTTCAGGACATGGACGTGGCGTTTGACCTGAGCACCAATGACGACATTACCGTACAGAACGAACTTCAGGCCATGAGTCCGAACCAACGCGCCAACCAGGCCATGAACCTGCTGCTCTACAACGTCTACACAGGTCCCGGCACCAAAGGGACCAACCTTGCCGGCAATCCGCTGTATTCGTTCCTCGCCTCGCAGCTCAACACCTGGGCGGCCAACACCATCAAGGGTGTCGACATATCGTTCGGCATCGACCAGTATGACCGCACCTACGAAGGCGCGACATCGACCACCACAAGCTACAGCTATCAGGTCAGCAAGTCGCTGTTCAACGACCGCGTGAAGATAGTGGTGGGCGGAAACTATACCACCGATGCAAACACCGACGAGAACTTCTCGCAAAATCTCATCAACGACATATCGTTCGAGTACATGCTCAACCGCAGCGGCTCGATGTATCTGAGGCTGTTCCGACATGTCGGCTACGAGAGCATTCTTGAAGGCGAAGTCATCCAGACAGGTGTCGGCTTCGTCTACAAGAGGAAGATACGCCGCATCAGCGACCTGTTCAAGTTCCTGCCTCGCCGTCGGGAAGAGAATGACACCAAAGTCCCAACCCCAACAGAAAAGCCCTATGATGAAAAGTCTGAAAAATAAACTGATTGCAGTCCTTTGCTGCACCGCGATGATGGGTGCGGTGTCATGCTCAACCACCAAAAGGCTCGGCAAAGACGACGTGCGATATACCGGCATTAAAAAAGTCAACATCGTAATGCCCGACAGCTCCAAAGTGCCCGACATCGTCAAGGCCGAAGTAAACAGCACCGTCGAGGTCGACGCCAACCAGAGCACCAAGGTGCTTGGACTGCCGCTGCCCATACCGGTCGGACTGTGGGTGTACAACAACTGGAATCCCGACTCAAAAGGCTTGAAAGGATGGGCATACAGGAAACTTGTCAAACAACCGGTGTTAATCAGCGACGTACGCCCCCAGTTGCGGGTAAAGATGATTGAGAACAAACTCGACAATCAGGGCTACTTCCAGAATACGGCCACATACGAGCTTGACGTCAACAAAAAGAATCCCAAGAAAGCTAAGATAACGTACAACGTCAACATAGGACCGGCCTATCTGATAGACTCCATCGAATATCTGCCGGACTCATGTCATCTGTACCATAAAATTGACTCAATAGCACTCAGAAGCACCTACCTGGTTAAAGGACAGCGCTACTCGGTCGACTCCCTGGCCGTGGAACGCACAAAGATGGCCAACAGCCTGAGAAACATCGGCTACTACTTCTTCAGACCCGAATATATCGAATATCTGGCCGACAGCACCATCACTCGCGAACGAATAGCTCTGCGCCTGACCATAGCCCGCAATGTTCCGACATTCGCGCTGCGACGCTATATGACCGGCAACGTCACCGTAAGAATCAACCGCAACGAGGGTGGCGGCGTGCCCGACACGTTCGAGACCCGACGCGCCACCGTGATTCAGATGATGCCGTCACGTCTGCGCAAAGACCTGATACCAGAATGCGTCACTTTCCGCGAGGGACGCACATTCTCCGTGCGCGACATGAACCGTACGCAGACCTACCTCGCCCGACTCGGCATATTCAACTATATCAACATCGAGCCATATCCCGACACCACGTCTACAAGCCCGAGACTGAACGTCAACATCGACTGCACGTTCGACATGCCTCTGGAGGCCGGCATCGAAGCCAACGTGTCGTCAAAGTCCAACAGCTATCTTGGCCCGGGCATCACGCTGTCGCTGACCAACCGCAACCTGTTCGGAGGCGGCGAACAGCTCCGCGTAGGACTCACAGGCACCTACGAATGGCAGACCGGACGCAACAGCAGCTCGCTGTTCAACAGCTACGAGGTGGGCATCAACTCCGCGCTGTCGATACCGCGTCTGCTTGCACCGAAATTCTTCCCCGTGTCGCGGCGCGAACTCAACTGGACGCGCTTCACCCTGAACGCCGACCTGCTCAACCGTCCGCACTACTTCAACATGGCCCAGTTCACGGCATCGATGAACTACGACTGGCAGCTCAGGCGCTACTACTCCTATACGTTTACCCCGCTTAAGATTACGTTTACCAAACTAATGCGCACCACCGCCACCTTCGACTCCATCATGGCGGCCAACCGCGCCGTGGCGCTGAGTTTCCGCGACCAGTTCATACCGCAGATGGCCTGGAGCATGGTCTATGACCGCGCCATCGACCCCGACAACCTCATCAACGTGCAGACCACCATCCAGGAAGCCGGCAACGTATGCTGGGCCATCTGGCGAGCATTCGGCGAGAAAGGCGAGAAGAAGCTCTTCGGCATGCCCTTCTCCCAGTTTATCAAAGGCACGGCACAGCTTGTCTATTCACGCCGCCTGACAGGCGACCACTGGCTCGTGTCGAGAGTGTTCGGCGGTATAGCCCACGCCTACGGCAATGCTTCGGAAGTGCCCTACAGCGAACAGTTCTATGTCGGAGGAGCCAACTCCATACGCGCGTTCACCGTCAGAAGCATAGGCCCCGGAAGCTACCACGCGCCTAAAGAGAGCGTCAACAGCAACTTTGACCAGACCGGTACATTCAAGTTTGAATTCAACGTCGAATACCGCTTCCCAATCTACGGTCCGCTGCATGGAGCCATATTCCTTGACTCCGGAAACGTATGGCTCCTGAAGAACGACCCCGAACGACCCGGCGGACAGCTGCGCGGAAGCACATTCTTTAAGGACCTGGCCGTAGGCACGGGCGCCGGACTGCGCTTCGACATAAGCATGCTCGTGGTACGCGCCGACCTCGGAGTGGGCATACACGCGCCCTACGACACCGGAAAGAAAGGCTACTACAACATGACCTCGTTTAAAAACTCCCTGGCGTTCCATCTCGCCATCGGATATCCATTCTAACCAATACACCATTATGAAGACTTTAATCAGCCTGGCCGTTCTGCTGGCCTCATTCATGTCCGCGATAACCCTTACCGCCCAGTCGGCCAAAATTGAAGTGACCGGTTCGGCCACAATCAACATCATACCGGACCGCATAACCGTAGAAATAGGTATTGAAGAGTATTATTCTCACAAATCAGGGGGCGACAGCGTGAAAGTCAAGCTCGACGACATTGAGAAGAATGTGCGTCGCACTCTGCGCGAATCAGGCGTGGCCGACTCGATGATAACCGTGGCCGATTTGGGCAACTACCGCGACCGCTCGTCGACCGATTCGTTCCTGATGGCCAAACGCCTGTCAGTGGTCGTTACCGATTTCGACCGCCTCGACCGGATAGCCCGCAACATCGGCGACCGTGGCATAACAAGTTTCCAGATAACCCGCCTCGACAACAGCGACATGGCGCGCTACAACCGCGAAGGACTGAAGGCAGCCCTCGACGCAGCACGCCATAAAGCAGAATTCATAGCCGCAGACGAAGGCATGACCAACCTGATGGCAGTCGAGATTGTGGAAAACGGACCGAATTACTACGAAACCCCGTCATTCAGCAACGTGGCGTACGACAGCGGCGCCGGCATGGAGGGCATGCGCCGCATAGTCCGCCGCTACAGCGTAAAAGTCACCTACGGAGCCATTCCGTAAATAAATCAGCACGACAATCACAAGTCCATCTCAAGCTCCCTCTCGCATTCCTCAATCACTTCCCTGGGAATCCTGATGGACGCATCTATGTCGAAATGGCATCCGTCGAACACCCTATGGAAAACCCTGAGTCGAACGACCCGGGGTTTCCACTATAAAGTAACCGGATTGCTGAAATAAAAGTCCTGATCAAGGTACTTCTCACAGTCTTGAATTAATTCTTCAGGGATATGTATTGAGGAATCAATGTCAAAATGGCATCCGTCGAACACCACCACGTAAATTTTATCCTCGTTCCGAATCATGTAATGACAAAAATAAGCTCCATTTGCAAACAATGTTGCATTATGGTCCTTTAAGAGATACTTTCGGCAGTCAGAGTTTAAGATAAACCTTCGGGCATAATACATTGGATAGTCATTCTCCACTTCCCAATTAAAAAACTCCATATGTACATTTTCCTCTATGAAAAGTTCGATGTAGTCGCTTATGTATAGACTGGAGTCTTCAGGAATCTGCTCAAACAAAACCGAAACAAATTTTTGAGAAACGGACTCTATAATTTCATCGTCGTAATCCACCTCTTCGTATTCTACATATGACATATCTTATTCTTTAAGATTTAAATGAGAATTCTTATAATATTTGCCATCAACACTCCAGAAAACACCTACATGCTTATTATTTGGCTTTAATAACTCAACATTCATATACCGAATCATGTAATGGCAAAAATAATATATCATTTCCCATAATAAGTCCAGTAAATATCTTCATTGCCTAAAATATCGAGCGGAAATTCATACCATCCGTCCGATATCTGTTTTTCGTTTATCTCTTCTATAGCATATCTCTTTATTGTGCTTTCTTTAAAAACTATAAGCCTTACAATTCTACTCGCTTTATCAATTTCCCCATCAAAAATAGTGACAAGCGCTACAGAACGTGTACTATCTGTTGGAACCATAGTACAGGAATAATAGTCGTCAGATAAATTATACTTATCAGCATTGTCATAGCGATATGTCCAATATACGTATATGTTTTCTTCTGATTTATTAGTACACAATACCCTCAAATATTCTGTATCAGTGCCACATGTCGTTGCCGAACAGATTATAGACAAAATCAACAATATGACTGTCTCTTTAACAATTCTCATAGCCATGAATTGAAAATAATTTCATTTTACATAAAGATAAAATCCATCCATGATAAAAAATATCTTTTTGTTGAAAATTTTCTATCCTGAACATTCTTACCGTCTTGTTGTCCTCGCCCCAAGACTACTTGCCATCACCCAACCGCCCAGCATTATTCATTTTGATATTCCTGTCTTCAAATTTTTATAGTCTGACGTGGTCGCTGAACGAGAAGTCCATTTCAAACTCCCTTTCGCATTCATCAATCACTTCCCGGGGAATCCTGATGGACGCGTCTATGTCGAAATGGCATCCGTCGAACACCACCACGTAAATTTTATCATTAGAGCGAATAACAAAATGACATAGATAGTTTGATATCGTCAATATATTTTTGATAATAAATTTCTTACAATCATCCGTAAGCAATATGCGAATGTCATCATCGTCAGAATTTTGAATCTGCCAATTAAATATTTCCTTTGGATATCCGGGGCCTTCCCTTCTCTCGGTTTTAAGCATATCTAAATAAGTTCTACATTCTAAAAATGTGTTTTCCGGAACATGCTTCAAGATATAGTCATATAGTGAAAATATCAACTTATTTTGTCTTCTTATGTCGTCTTCTTCCATAACTGTCATATTAATGCTCTTTCAGATATTTAGGACCTAATAATTTATGATAATTGTTATATTTAATCCCATTTTGACGTATCGGAACAACAATATCTTTTCCTCCGTTTACAATCGATGACGGTCTGTTCCAACTCTGCGGGAAAGTCGGATACGGACTGGGCTGTGGCGCAAACGGTAAACGCCATGGACGAAAGAATGAAGGACAGAGGTCGCATAAAAGCTGATATTTTAAGGTTAAAGGCAAACTTATATTTCGGTTTTTGCAAATATAGAGCGAACGAGGTATGAATGCAAATAATCCGACATGTTTTTCAGCATAATTTTAAGGCGATGAGATGAAACGAGAATGCCGATACGATGCACGGATGGCAAGGTATCGGCATGGTCTCTGATTAGGAATCAATCGTGACGATTGAATTTTTATTTGTACTCGCTCCAGGGTGTGATTGAGATGCTTTCGACGGGCTTGTTGATAAACGCCTTTACATAGGCTCCGGCCAGACGGGCGTTGGTCAGCAAGGGAATGTTGTGGTCGATGGCCCAGCGACGGATACGGTAGCCGTTGGTCAGCTCACGCTTGGTGTGGTTCTTGGGAATGTTGATGATCAGATCCACTCCGTGATGGGCTATCAGGTCGAGCACGTTCTCACCCTCTTCGTCGGGCCAGCATACAGACTGTGCGTCGATACCGTTGTTGTTAAGGAACTTGGCGGTACCTTCGGTGGCATAAATCTTGTAGCCGTTGTCGAACAGCGCACGGCATGCGTCGAGCATGTCGACCTTACCGCGCACATCGCCTGAGCTTACAAGCACTGCGCCGTTGGGAACGTGGTGGCCCACTGACACCATGGCGTTGAGCAGAGCCTCGTCGAAGTCATGGCCGAGACAGCCTACTTCGCCGGTCGACGACATGTCGACGCCAAGCACAGGGTCGGCCTTGTGCAGACGCGCAAACGAGAACTGCGAGGCCTTAACGCCGATATAGTCGATGTCGAAGGTCGACGAATTAATCGGCTCAATCTTCTCGCCGAGCATGATGCGTGTGGCGGTGTTGATGAAGTTGTGTTTGAGCACCTTGCTGACAAACGGGAACGAGCGTGAAGCGCGGAGGTTGCACTCAATCACCTTCACATCGTTGTCCTTGGCAAGGTACTGAATGTTGAACGGGCCGGAGATGTTAAGCTCCTTGGCGATCTTGGCGCTGATGCGCTTGATGCGGCGCGCGGTGGCCATGTATATCTTCTGGGCGGGGAACACCAGCGTAGCGTCGCCGGAGTGGACGCCGGCATACTCGATATGCTCGGAGATGGCGTATTCGACGATTTCGCCATTGCGTGCTACTGCGTCAAACTCAATCTCCTTGGCGTTCTGCAGGAACTCGGACACCACTACGGGGAATTCCTTGGAAACCTTGGCGGCCTGGCCGAGGAAGCGGTGCATCTGCTCGTAGTCGTAGCATACGTTCATTGCGGCGCCTGAGAGCACGTAGCTCGGACGGATTAGAACCGGGAATCCTACCTCGTCAATGAAGTTGTCGATGTCCTCGGTAGTGGTCAGTTCCTTCCAGCGGGGCTGGTCGATGCCGAGCTGGTCGAGCATGGCCGAGAACTTGTGGCGGTTCTCTGCACGGTCGATGGAGATAGGCGAAGTTCCGAGGATAGGCACGTGACGGCGGTGGAGCTTCATGGCCAGATTATTTGGAATCTGTCCGCCCACGCTGACGATGACGCCGCGCGGAGTCTCCAGGTCGATGATGTCCATGACGCGCTCGAAGCTGAGCTCGTCGAAGTATAGGCGGTCGCACATGTCGTAGTCGGTCGACACGGTCTCCGGGTTGTAGTTGATCATTATCGACTTATAGCCGAGCTGACGGCAGGTGTTGGCGGCATTGACCGAACACCAGTCAAACTCTACGGAGCTACCGATACGGTAGGCTCCCGAACCGAGCACGATAATATTGTTGCCGGCATTAAGGTCGTAGGGGATGGCATTCTCGTCGGCGCCATAAGTCACATACAGGTAGTTGGTGAGGTCGGGATATTCCGAAGCCACGGTGTTGATGCGGCGCACCTTCGGAGTCACGTCCAGAGCCTTGCGGTGGGCGCGTGTGCGGAGCACTTCGGCCTCCATGGTGCCTTCAGGCGATTCGACCAGACGTGCTATCTGGAAGTCGGAGAATCCAAGACGCTTGGCCTCGTGCATCACCTCGCGGTTGATGTCCTCGATCTTGCCGTAGCCTTTAAGCACGTGAGAGAACTGTACGATATTGTTCAGTCGCTCGATAAACCAGCGGTCAATCTTTGTCAGCTCAACGATGCGGTCGATGGTGTAGCCCTCTTCCAGAGCCTGCGCGATGGCAAACACGCGCATGTCGGTCGGATGTGACAACGCATGCTCCACGTCGTCAAAGCGGATGTCATTGTTGCCGACAAAACCGTGCATGCCCTGGCCTATCATTCGGAGACCCTTCTGTATGATTTCCTCAAACGATTTGCCTATTGACATAATTTCGCCGACCGACTTCATCGACGAACCGATTTCGCGGTCTACACCGACAAATTTGGTAAGGTCCCAACGCGGTATCTTGACAATCATATAGTCGACCGACGGCGCCACGTAGGCAGAGTTGGGAGTACCCATTTCGCCAATCTGGCCGAGGGTGTAGCCAAGAGCGAGCTTGGCGGCGACGAATGCCAGAGGATAGCCTGATGCCTTTGAGGCAAGAGCTGAAGAACGGCTCAGACGGGCATTGATTTCGATGATACGGTAGTCGTTGGTCTCGGCGTTGAACGCATACTGGATGTTGCACTCGCCGACGATGCCGATATGGCGCACCACACGGGTGGCGATGTCCTCGAGCATCTTAATCTGCTCGGGAGTGAGCGACACGATAGGAGCCACGACGATAGACTCGCCTGTATGTATGCCAAGCGGATCGAAGTTTTCCATAGGCACCACGGTGAAACAGTGGTCGTTGGCATCGCGGATAACCTCGAACTCAATCTCCTTCCATCCCTTGAGCGACTCCTCGACAAGAATCTGCTTGGAATAAGCGAGGGCGCTTTCGCAATGCTTAACAAACTCCTCGTCGTTGTTGCAGATGCCGGATCCGAGTCCGCCGAGCGCATAGCCCGAACGCACCATCACGGGATAGCCGATGCGGTGAGCCACCTCGATGGCATCCTCTATCGACTCCACGGCCTGCGAAACGGGAGTTTTCACTTTTATATCATCAAGTTTCTTTACAAACAGATCACGGTCCTCGGTGATCATGATGGCCTCTACGGAAGTTCCGAGCACCTTGACACCGTAGCGCTCAAGAACGCCGCTCAGATAGAGTTCGGTTCCGCAGTTAAGCGCGGTCTGTCCGCCAAACGCCAGAAGGATACCGTCGGGACGTTCCTTTTTGATGACTTCTTCTACAAAATAAGGGGTGATCGGCAGGAAATATACCTGGTCGGCCACTCCTTCAGAAGTTTGTATCGTTGCGATGTTGGGGTTGATTAACACAGATGAAATGCCCTCTTCGCGCAGAGCCTTAAGAGCCTGTGAACCAGAGTAGTCAAATTCGCCCGCTTGCCCAATTTTTAGAGCGCCCGAGCCCAGTAGCAAAACCTTTTTCATGTCTGTAAGTGTAGTGTATCCTTGATTTATATTAATTCTTATGAAGGATATCGCATATCACGATTCTCTAACCTGCAAAGTTAGCAATTATTCACCATAATTATTGTATGTTATGGAGATTTTATGGATATTTTCCGCCATAAAGCAAATATAAAGATTTTTTTGAAAAAATTTGATTAACGGATTAAACCTTGGCGGCACATAACAGTCCAATCAACGTGGAAAAGTTTTCTATTCCATAAGGACATAACCAATAATAACCCAAAACTACAACCAATTTCTATCATGAAGCATTTGTGCAAGAGACTGTTTTATGGCGTTGCCATGACCGTCACATTTGCGGCTTGTAACGGCAACGGCCCCGAACCCCAAGCCGAAATAGTCGTAGACTACAGCAGAAAAGGAGCTGAAGTCAACCCGAAGATGTATGGTATATTCTTCGAGGAAATCAACCACTCAGGCGACGGCGCCCTTTATGCCGAACTAATCCGTAACCGCAACTTTGAAGAAGGAGTGATCCCGTCAGGAACCGTATATAAAAACGGATTTGCCGTGGCACCCCACACTCCGTCATACGGCGACAACCGCGTGCATGACTGGAAAGTACGCTGGGACAAGGATTCACTCGAAATGATAGGATGGCTGGTCGAAGGCGATGCCACCCACGCCATAGTCAGCGACAAACCTCTTCATCCGAACACTCCCAACCACATGCTTCTTAAGATGAAGGGCGACAACACATCGCTCATCAACGAAGGCTACTGGGGCATATCGGCAGTTCAAGGCGACAATTACGACCTGCGCTTTTACATGAATCCTGAATCATACAAGGGCGGTGTCAAGGCTGAGATGATATCGTCTGACGGCAAAGTTCTCGCATCAAAATCATTTGATGTTGCTCCCGGAAGCGGCTGGACAGAATATACCGCCACCCTTACTCCCGATGCCACCGACGGCAGGGCAAAATTCCGCCTGCTGTTTGACGCTCCGGGAAATGTACGCGTAGACTATGTGTCGCTGTTCCCCCAGAAGACTTTCAAAAACCGCAAGAACGGTATGCGTGCCGACGTGGCACAGATGCTTGCCGACCTCAAGCCCGGATTCGTACGCTGGCCCGGCGGCTGCATAGTTGAAGGCGCCACCCTCGAAAACCGCGTAAAGTGGAAAAACACCCTCGGCGACCCCATGCAGCGCGCAAGCGAATGGATACTTTGGAACTATCACTGCACATGGGGCTTCGGCTACCATGAATTCCTTCAGTTCTGCGAGGACATAGGCGCCGACCCGATGTTCGTAGCCAACGTTGGTCTGGCATGCGACTTCCGCAACGGCGACTTCTCGAACGACCTCAAGCCCGTACTCAAAGACATCGAAGATGCCATCGAGTATGCACAGGGCGATGTAAACACCGAATGGGGTGCCAAGCGTGCTGAAGCAGGCCACCCGGAACCCTTCAAGATTAAATACATCGAACTCGGCAACGAACAGTGGGCCGATGTATATGCCGACCGCTACAACCAGCTCTACAAGGTCCTCAAAGAAAAATATCCCGAAATCACATTCATCTGTACTTTCGGACTCAACAACCGCCTCGACCTACTCGACAAAGTCGACATGATTGACCCGCACTGGTATGTCAATCCGCTCTACTTCTACGAAAACGACCATCTGTTTGACAATGTTGAACGCGGCAAATATGACATCTATGTCGGCGAATATGCCGTAAACCAGGGTGTAGGCCCCGGCAATCTTGACGCCGCCCTCGCCGAAGCCGCATTCATCTCTGGCATGGAACGCAACGGCGACATCGTAAAAATAGCTTCTTACGCGCCGCTGATTGAGAACAGCAACCACCGCGACTGGGCCACAAACCTCATCTGGGCCAAGAGCGACTCGGTAGTAGGCCGTGCCTCATATTACGTTCAGCAGATGTTCAGCCACAACGTGCCGACCTACAACCTCGAAACCATCATGACCGAGATGCTGAAATCTCCCTATGAAGGACTCATTGGCGTAGGCGGCGACAACGTTGCCGGACAGTACCGCAACATCAAGATTACGGATGTCGAAGGCAATGTTGTGGCAGAATCAGCCGACCTGTCTGAATTTGAGAAAGTTCAGCCCGACACCACACTGGCCCGGTGGATGCGCATGCCGGCTACAAACATGCTCAACAATGTCAACTTCACCGGCGGCACTATCGAATTTGAGGCATGTGCCCTGCGCGAAGGCCGTCCGTCAAGACGCAACCCCGAACATATAGACTCAATAACAATATATCCGTCGCTCATATTCGGAGCAGACGAGGCAAATAAGAACTCTTTTGCAGTCAACCTCGGATCTATGGGCAGAGAATCGAAAGTCAACGTAACCCGCAAAGTCGACGGAATGTCAGGCCGCAACGGCGACAACAAGGGAGGTGAATTTGACATGGTTCCCGGACAATGGTACAAAGTACGCATGGAATTCGGCGACAACGGCAAGGTAACCTGCTCTATCGACGGCAAGGAAGTGCTTTCACAGGAAGTCGAACTGCTCACCAAGCACTACGCCTTGGCCGGATACGACGAAGCTACAGGCGAGACAATAATCAAGGTTGTCAACGGCAACAACACCCCGTTCACCACCGACATCAGCCTGAACTGCACCAAAGCAGACAGCAAGGGAAGCGTAATCACCCTGTCGTCTGAATCTGTCAACGACGAAAACAGCTTCGCCGACGCCACAAAGATTTCACCCGTCACTACAGAGTATGACAAGTTTGGCAAATACTTCAAATATACATTTGAGCCCAACTCGTTCACCATCCTCCGCATACCGACCTCTCAGGAATAAGTTCCAATAGTTTCTATACTACGTGCCCCCGATACCGCAATCCAAACTGCAGGTACCGGGGGTACTTCTTTTCAACGCCGCCAACGGCAGTTGTCCGGATGACGGATTTACTGTAATTTTGCAACGAAATTAATGTTAGCCTATGATGTTAAACCGTTTCAAAGGACATGCCGCCATGTTCGGGGCAAACTCCATGTGGGGGCTGATGGCTCCCATCGCAAAGATGGTGATGGCCGGAGGAATAGTGTCTCCGTTGCTGATGACTAATTTCCGAATCTACGGGGCCGCATTGCTGTTTTGGACGGCATCGCTGTTCCGTCCTTATGAGAAGGTGCCGCCTCGCGACCTGATGCTTCTGGCCGGCGCAGGACTCCTCGCAATAGTATTCAACCAAGGCTGCTACATATTTGGAGTCGGATTCACCTCTCCGGGCGACGCATCCATCATAGCCACTACCATGCCGCTATGGGTCATGGTGCTCGCGGCAGTCATTCTCGGCGAACCGATAACCGCCAAGAAAGTGGGCGGAATAGCGCTCGGTGCATCCGGAGCCTTGCTCCTCGTGCTGGGAGGCACCCACAGCGGCATAAAGGGCGACAATCCGACCCTGGGCAACATTCTTGTGCTTACCGCCCAGATATGCTATGCGCTGTATCTGACTTTCTATCGCAATTTTATCCGTAAATATTCAGTATTTACCCTGATGAAGTGGATGTTTACCTTTGCCGCAATAGCAGTCACGCCGTTTTCGGTCAGCGGAATTATCGATACCGCATGGGCCGACCTCACACCGCGTGACATATGGGGAGTGGCCTACGTCGTATTTTTTGCAACCTTCGTGGCATATGTATTCACCATGACAGGCCAGAAAAATCTGCGCCCAACCCTTGTCGGCATGTACAACTACGTGCAGCCCGTCGTAGCCACCATAGCCGGCATATGCATGGGTCTCGACCGCGTGACTCCGGCCAAGGGAATAGCGGTTGTCATGATATTCACGGGTGTATATCTCGTCAACGCCAGCAAGTCTGCCCGACATCCCCAAGCGACACCGATTGATACCACAAAATAGACCCGACGGAGCAAAGCGACCCCCAGATTGTCATTTTGACAGAAAATTATTGCACAATGTATCATTTTTCTGTGCAGAACCGCCAACTTTACAAATAATGACGGGTTATATAATAAATTTAATAATTAACTTTGCCACGTTTCAAAAAGGTAATATTTACAGAAGATGGATCATATCAAACAAGTAGCCAACCGACTCCGAGGACTGCGCGACGCACTGGACTTGACGTTGGAGCAGATGGCAGGGCAATGTGAAGTCGACCCGGTGCTATTGGCGACATACGAAAGCGGCACCACGGACATTCCCGTAAGTTTCCTGCACAGACTCGCAACGACCTATGGAGTAGAGTTGACAGCGCTCATGTTCGGCGAAGAGCCCACGATGAACTCCTACTATGTCACCCGCTCGGGAAAAGGCATAAAGGTAGAGCGCACTAAAGCCTATAGCTACCAGGATCTGGCTTCCGGGTTCCAGCATCGTATAATGGCTCCGTTTTTGGTAACCATCGAACCCTATTGCGCCGACAAGCCCATGCCCCTCAACACTCACCAGGGGCAGGAATTCAACTACATACTCGAAGGGGAGGTGGAAATATCCATCGGCGGCAAAGTCACCATTCTCCATCCCGGCGACAGCATCATGTTTGATGCAAGAAGGCTCCACGGACTTCGGGCTTTAGGTAACAAGACAGCTAAAATCATCGCCATTATCTCATAAGCGGATTTCTCGTCATTTCGGAATCCGCACATGCGTTTTTACTGACCGGCAATCGGTCGGTAAGCCGGTTTTTAGATTAAAAATTCTACAATATATAAGATATAAGTTATTATGCTTGAGAGGTTTCTTGACAAAACAGAATTCTCGTCATATGAGGATTTCATGGAAAATTTTCATGTGAATGTTCCGGATAATTTCAACTTCGGATATGACGTGGTCGACAAATGGGCAGAATCGGAACCCGACAAACCGGCTCTTTTGTGGACCAACGACAAGGGTGAAAAGATTCAGTTTACCTTCGCCGACATTAAGCGCGAGAGCGACAAGACGGCATCGTTCTTTCAATCGCTCGGCATAGGCCGCGGCGACATGGTGATGCTCATCCTGAAACGCCACTATCAGTTCTGGTTCTCCATCATAGCGCTTCATAAGCTCGGCGCCACAGTGATTCCGGCCACCCACCTGCTTACCGAGAAAGACATCGTCTACAGATGCAGGATGGCCGGCATAAAGGCCATCGTATGCACCGGCGACAGCATAGTCGTAGGACACATCGAAAAGGCGTTGCCCAACTGCCCGACAGTCAAGGCCCTCATATCCACCGGCCCGATTATACCCGACGGCTGGTATGACTTCAACAAATCCATTGACGAAGCCGCCCCGTTCGTGCGACCAGAACACCCAAACACCAACGACGACATCTCGTTGCTCTATTTCACGTCGGGCACTACAGGCGAGCCCAAAATGGTGGCCCACGACTTCACATACCCTTTGGGCCACATCATCACCGGAAGCTATTGGCACAATCTGCATGAAGACAGCCTCCACCTCACCCTTGCCGATACAGGATGGGGAAAAGCCGTCTGGGGAAAGCTCTACGGACAGTGGATAGCCGGAGCCAACGTGTTTGTCTACGACTTCGAAAAGTTTGAGCCTGTCGACGTACTCCACATGATCCACAACTACGGCATCACTTCATTCTGCGCGCCTCCTACCGTGTTCCGTTTCCTCATCAGAGAAGACCTTACCAAGTTTGACCTGTCGACCCTCAAATACTGCACCATAGCCGGAGAAGCGCTTAACCCGAGCGTCTACGAAGAGTGGCTTAACCTCACTGGCATAAAACTCATGGAGGGATTCGGCCAGACAGAGACCACCCTAACCATAGCCACTTATCCATGGCTTGAGCCGAAACCCGGCTCCATGGGCAAGAAAGGCCCCGAATATGACATCGACCTCATAACAGCCGACGGACGTCCGGCTGAAGACGGCGAACATGGCGAAATCGTTGTACGAGTGGGCGACAAGAAACCCCTCGGACTGTTCAAGGAATATCTGCACGACCCCAAGCTCACACACGAGGCCTACCACGACGGCATCTACCACACCGGCGACGTGGCATGGCGCGACGAGGACGGCTACTTCTGGTTCGTAGGACGCATCGACGACGTAATCAAGTCGTCGGGCTACCGTATCGGCCCGTTTGAAGTGGAAAGTGCGCTGATGACACACCCGGCTGTAGTGGAATGCGCCATCACCGGTGTGCCCGACGAGATACGCGGCCAGGTGGTCAAAGCCACTATTGTGCTTGCCAAGGACTATCTGGAACGTGCCGAACACTCTGCAGAAGAACTCATCAAGGATATTCAGAACCACGTCAAGCGCGTAACGGCTCCCTACAAGTATCCGCGCATAATCGAATTTGTCAAAGAACTGCCTAAAACAATAAGCGGAAAAATACGCCGAGTGGAAATACGCGACGACAAGAACAAGAAATAACGTTTTTTGTTGTATATTTGTATAGGCTAAGGTGGCCGCTCATGGCCGCCTTAGCCGTTTTAAAGCAAAAACTATATATCTTATGAGAAAATCAATCCTTTTTTTGGCATTAGTGATGCTCTGCAGTGGCCTGGCCATGGCGGCCGGCAAAGAAAAGATGAAAGGCGTCAACGGAATCAACTTCGGGTGGAAATTCGAGAAGTGCGTGGAGGCCATCGGCGACGTTCCGCGTAAACTTACCCGCGACGAGGGTAACGATGAAAAGCGTTTTTCATACTCGCCTGCCACCTGGGGCGCCCAGCAGTGGAACGGAAGCGTGCTACAGTTCTACAAAGACAAACTCTACCAGGTAGGATTCTACAAAACCTCCAAGACCAAAGACACAGCATTCTTCGATTCCGCCAAATCACACCTGACCGATTTGTACGGCTCGCCGGTGATGCTCCAGGACAATCAGAACAATCTGCTGTGGCGATCAAAAGACGGCAACCTCGCAGTGCTTCAATATTCACTCGAAAAGACCGAATCAGGAACTACACAGCACACCATCTACCTGTTTTTCGTCGACAACAAGCAAGTAGTCAAAAAAGCACGTCAGGTAGACTCCGACCTCCGGAAAATGATCAACGGAAACTAACCGCACGGCTGAACCCTCATAGCTTGTGGAGTGTTAGAATAGTTGTATAATTAAAATCCACAAGACTATGAAAGAATGCTCTAAAACCAGACTGAATCAGGAGAAGTCGCTTTATAAAAACGACGGAACTCCGGGCGAACAGCTCGACGCATATAGCCGTCCGTCTCAAAAGAACGTTGACCAGGCCGTGAAGGAATTGAACAATATCGGCCCCGAACACAAGACCAACAACGTAGACAATAACAATCGTTAAACGATAAATCGCCTTGAACCGAATCGGCCAAGGCGATTTTTGTATCTATAACTTGAGCACTATATAGAGACGCACATCCATCTCGTATCAGTGCCACTAACGTGGTGCTGTATCAGAAGCGATTCATCACCTTGGAGGTTCTACGGCTTCCGTCAGAAAGCGTCTCGACCTTGATATTCAAACCATCAAAAGGTTTTTCAGAAGCCATGCCTTCGACGTTGTAGTAAACCACATTTACCACCTCGGCCGATGAAGCCTCAACATCCTCTATTGCAGTCGTTTCGGCAGTAACAAACCAACCTTTAGTCTCGGCGGCGACTACATTTGCACCTGCAGTGCCCGGCATGTCGCTTATGTTCAACTGGCGGATGAACTCTTCAGTCTCCGGAGTCACATTTACAGAGCTCACGTCAGGAAGCGCGTTGATAACCGCGTTTATGGCATCCTTGTCCATGTTGTTTTCCTGAATCAGAAGCTCCTGCAGGCCTCCGTTGTTGGTCACGTCAAGCGATGTAAGCTGATTGCCCTGGGCCTCGAGGCGTTGCAGGTAGGTGTTTGCACTGATGTCAAGACTTGTCAGCATGTTGCCTCCGCAGAACAGACCATACAGATATGCATTCTTGCTAAGGTCAAGAGCCGACAGCTTGTTTCCGGCCAGATTGCACTGGCTGAGATACGGCGCCTTGCTTAAGTCTACCGAAGTCAAGTCGTTGCCGCTAAGATTGAGGCTCGAAATCGAAGCGTTGCCGCTAAGATCGACCTCGGTCAAATTATTGTTTTCGGCAATAAATATCGACAGGTTTTTCTGCTTTGTCACATCAATTGAAGATACCTCATTGTTTCCGATGTTAAGCCAGCGCACATTCGGATTGGCGGTTATGTCAATAGCAGTCAAGGCATTGTCCTGCATATATACTCCGGTCAATGTCGGATTCTGCGACAAGTCGATTGAAGTAATCTCATTACCGTAAGCAACTATCTTCTCAATTGAAGTACAGGGCGAGATGTCTATGCCGGTGAGATTATTGCCGTCTACATACAATTCTGTCATTGCCGTAAGCCCGGTCAGGTCAATGGATGTCAGACTATTGTCTGAGCAAGCCAAAGCATCCAGACCGTCGAGGCCGGTGGCATCAAGTTCTGTCAGATTATTGTTTGAACAGTCTACCTCATAAACAACCGAGTGCTTGGGAAGGGTAAGCGAGCTGAACTGATTGTCGGCAATGTCGATTTTTGACAGGCTAGCCATTGCAGAGCAGTCAATAGTTCCTTCTATTGCATTTTCATGAAGGTCGACAACTTTGAGCGCCGGACAACCACTGAGGTTAATCGAAGTAATAGCATTGTTCTCGGCATAAAGGCCGGTCATGGCCGGATGATTGCCGAGCGTCAGCGATGTAAGTCCGTTGTATCCAAGCTGAACCTGTATCAACGCTGAAGCATTGGACAGATCGGCTGTCAGTATATTCTGCGAAGAAGCTCTGAGCAAAACGATTTCATCGCCATAAATCTTGACCGTATTGCCGGTAATCAGGTGTTCGACATACTGCTGTTCGTCGTAGGTCTCTTCTACTCCGTCGCCCCAGTCGATTGAAAATTCGTAACCTGTAGCACCTCCAATTCCAATACGCGCAGCCTCCGTACCCGGCGCAAATGTCAGCACCATTGTGGGAATTTTCTCTCCTCCGTCGACCTCGGAGGCGTTTACAGCGATGCCCGGCAAAGACAGCGCCAGAATCATCGCCATAGGCTTTAATGTCTTTATCATCTCAATAAATGCAATAGTTTGGTTAAATAAAAAAAATATATATATGCAAAGATACAACTAATAAATATACAAACCAACCGTCAAACCAAACAATAATCCGAATCCAAAGTGTCAAGCGTCCTAAACCGGACTATGCTAAAAAGTCCACCAAAAGTACGTAAAACAAGGACGTATATCCACCCGAAAATTAGAAATGAGACATACGCAACGACTTTTGAAACGTAATTTATTTCCATTGCTACAACAAGGCCATACAAATGGCACATCATTGTGCTGTATTTTCGCACATCAAGTATTATATTTGTACTTATTCAACACAATCTGATCATCAATCACAATTCAAGTATTAACAACATGAGAATACTAAGTGCAATTATTTGTGCGTCGGCTCTACTGGCCGGATGCAACAGCAAGACTCAGGACATTGACAGCCGAGTCGATGAACTCTACAACAAAATGTCGCAGGAGGAACGTATAGCGCAGCTTAGAAGTGCGTACCTGGACAACCTGTTTGACAAGGACGGACAACTCGATACGACCAAATGCAAAAAAATGATACCATACGGAATCGGTCATTTCTCGCAGTATGCAAGCCAGACTCCGATGGACGCAAACGAACTACGCGACCGTGTAGCCGCAGTGCAGGAATGGCTCATCAACAATACCCCAAACGGTATTCCCGCGCTATTCCACGAGGAGGTGCTGTCGGGCATAAACACGCGCGATGCCACCATTTATCCGCAACAGATAGGCCAGGCATGCTCGTTCAATCCCGAACTTGCCGAACTGAAGACTCTGCAGACCGGAACCGGACTGCGCAAGATGGGCGGAGTGCTGTCACTTTCGCCGATGGTCGACGTATGCCGCACTCCAAGCTTCAACCGACTTGAAGAATCATACGGCGAAGACGGCTATCTGTCGGCCGTGATGGGAACAGCATTCGTCAAAGGCCTGCAGCAGGGCGACCTCAAGAAGGGCGTAGGAGCCTGTGCTAAGCACTATCTCGGCTATGGAGGCGGCGGTGACGCAGAAGAGAAAGAATTGATGGAAGAGATACTCCTGCCTCACGAAACCATGATACGTCTGGCCGGTTGCAAGGCACTAATGCCAGGTTACCACGATTTCCATGGAATCCGATGCGTGGCAAACAGTGAGATACTTCAGGATATTCTGCGCGATTATGTAGGATTTGACGGCATGGTAGTGAGCGACTATACTGCTATCGACCAGATTCCGAACCTCGACGGCCCGGTTGAAAAAGCCAGCGCGGCCATCAATGCCGGAAACGACGTGGACTTTCCCTGGGGAAGCAGCTACGCGCATCTGCAGGAAGCTCTTGACAAAGGCATCGCCAAACCCGAGGCATTTGAACGCGCTGTGAAAAATGTGCTGAAATACAAACTGCGTTCCGGACTTATGGACGAAGACGCATATCTTTACAGCACCGAGAACATCGTGCTCGACACCCCGGAAGAACGCCAGACCGCCTACGACATCGCGTCACAGTCGGTAGTGCTTCTTGAAAACAACGGTATACTGCCGCTAAAAGGGCCAAATAAAATCCTCGTTACCGGACCGAACGCCAACTCAATCTGGGCCATGTGCGGCGACTATACGTTCCCCTCGATGACCTATTTCTGGAAGAAAAGAGACGCTGACTACAAGCATCCGCACATAGTAAAACTGCTGGAAGGTATGGAGTCGCGCAAACCTGAAGGAACCAATCTGCTTTATTCTCGCGGATGTGACTGGACCGAAGAAGTTGAGACCAAGTATACCGAAGGCGGCGACGAACGCGCCTGGGAATATGAGATAATGCGACGCAGAGTAGACTCTGGCGAAAAAGCGGACAAGAACGAAGCTCTGAAGATGGCCAAGGATGCCGACGTAATCATCGCCGCTGTCGGGGAAAATGTCATGCTGTGCGGCGAAAACCGCGACCGCGAAGGCCTGCACCTTCCTGGACGCCAGGAACAATATGTAAAGGAGCTTTTGGCTACAGGCAAACCCGTTGTTCTCGTAGTGTTCGGCGGACGTGCACAGGTAATCTCTGAAATTGCCGACAAATGCGCGGCGGTGATTCAGGCCTGGTATCCGGGCGAAGAGGGAGGCAACGCCGTAGCCGACATACTTTACGGCAACATATCGCCGTCGGCAAAGCTTTCCGTAAGCTATCCCGACACGGAGGTCTACGAACCCATCTGCTACAACTATTCACTCGAAAAAGATCCACGCGTAAAGTGGGAATTCGGACACGGCCTCAGCTACTCGACATTCGAATACAGCAATCTTGTAGTTGACGACGAGGCCGACACATCGTCGGAGGCCATAAACATATCGTTCGACGTTAAGAATACCGGTTCAGTCAAGGCCGACGAAGTGGCTCAGATATACATCTCTCCGGCTGACGGCAACAATAATATACGCCCAATACAGCTACAGGGATTTGCCCGCGTGTCGCTGAATCCCGGAGAAACCAAAAACGTCAAGGTAAAACTATATACCGAACAATTGGGCTACTACACCAATAACGGCAAGCGCCAATGGAACATCAATCCGGGAACATTCACCGTCAAAGTGGGTGCGTCGTCCATCGACATCAGACTTCAGAATAACGTCAAACTCAATGGCAAGACCGTAGTCAAGCCTATGAGAGACTACTACCTGTCGGAAAGTACCGTTGAATAATATAGCTGACGGCAATGTCACCAGTCGACGCGGGGCCGCACCGGGGGAGCGCCCATAGGAATGGGCGGCCCCATGGTGGGATTGCCGTGACCGCCACCGATTTTTGAACGAAGGAGGCTATGGAGTATTCCCCCGACATCCACTCCGATGGCCTCCTTTCCGTTTATCTTAAAGAACGGACGGGCTATAGGAACTGTCTCCCATCGTCCGCTCATGACATTGTAGACTCTGCGTACACCTAAATCCATACCCCACTTTTCCGATGCATCGACACGCAACGCCGCCCCGTAGGAATCAGCACCCATATATCCGGCAACGGCAGGCGACACAAACGCATTTTTACCGTAGTATGAACCGAATGCACGAACCGACAGCACATCGTTGATACGCCATTGGACACTTCCGTGAAAGCCGACCTTTCGGCTCATTCCTCCAAAATAGGCATACTTGCTCACTGTGGCACCAACGCCGAAAGTGACATTGTCGACATTCTGGACCACTTGCAGGCCACCCTCCTCTATCCCCATAAGCCCGGGCATGTACTGCATCGATCCGAACGCTCCTACCGCACCACCGTCCCATCCGGCAAGCATGGTATTGCCGCTGACATCGAACGGCACACCCCGCACAGGAGCCTGTATGCGCGCCATATCGAGAAAGTCAGCACGTATGGAGTCGAAACGCCCGTAACCGTCGACTATGGCCGGATACACAGGCGGAGGTGTGAAACGGTATTCAGCCACAGCCCTGATATACTCCGATGCGTCCGACGCGCTTATTGATGCAGAGTCGGACCGCACATCTACATCACCATGGCCGACAGAATCGGCAACAACATAGGTGTCCGGATTCCGGGCATGCATGCATACGACAGCCCCGGCCATCACGAACGCTAACAGACATCTTAACATATAAACAGAGGATTAAGAGGTAATACGACCGATTAAGGTTTTAAAGGAGTGCGGGAGGCCTCCAGAATGGGCAGATTCGTCTCTGTCGGGACGTATATGACAGTCTTGTTGTTGAGGTCATTCTGCTGTCTCACCCAAAGATACTGTATGTAGGTAGTGGTCAGACTGCCGTTTTCGATACGGATGGCCTCGGCCGCACCTTTTGCGCGCTCAATTTCGGCCTGCGCGTTGAGTTTCTCGGCCTCAAGATTGGCACGCGCTTCCTCGATTTTTATCTTACGGTTTTGCTCCGCCTTGGCAAATTCAGCACGTCCGGCCATCTCCTGTTGCCACACATTATAGTAAGGAATGGCAACGAATGCCGATGCTATAAGCGCCACAAATGCAAACACACAAAGTGTGGCTGTCAGAGTAAATTTACTTTTTTGGTCCATTGCTGGTTACATTTAATTATTATTACCAATCCCAAAGATAGTGAATGGCAACGAAATGTCCAAATTCGGAATGCATTCGACAATAGATTTTATAGTCATTGCCGATTCGTCGGTCTCCGCAAGGAGCCTGTCGCGGGGTATGCAGACTGCTGATTCGGGGTTAAACCGCTCACCCAGCGAGATATAAAATCCATGACGTATAAGTTCGCGGGCAAGTTCAGGTTTGCCCCTGAATCCATGGACAATCCACGGCTGACCAGGCTTCAGCTCCTCTTTAAATCTGATAATTTCCGGAAACGCTTTCACTACATGCAGAATCAAAGGCTTCTTAAGCTCTTCGCTCAAAGCAACATGTCGGCGGAACACTTCAGCCTGAACATCGGCAGGAGCACCCTTAAGCTTGTCTATACCGGTCTCTCCTATAGCCACTGCCTCCTGACGGCGTGCATCTGTCTCAAGTATAGCCATTCTTTTGTCCAGATCATGAGCCGACGTGTCCCAAGGATGTACCCCTACAGAATATATCTTGCCCGGTTCCATGCGAAATCCCGGGCCGACGTTTATAATCGCATCCAAAGCACCGGCATTGTGGGTATGTATGTCAAGTATTTTGTCCGGCATATTGTTTAAGCAGGGTCATATCCGCTACCGCCCCACGGATGACAGCGCAGAATGCGCTTTATGGCCCGCCACAGACCTTTTACCGGACCGTACTTATTTATTGCGTCTATGGCATACTGACTGCAAGTGGGCTGGAAACGGCATGCAGGCGGAAAATGCGGAGATATAGCCACCTGATAGAATGCTATAGGCAATATCAAAAGTCGTGAAAACAGTTTAGACATTGTCGGTCTGTGCTTTGCATCCTCCGGCGGAGGCATCGTTGGCGCCCGACTGGCGGGCTATGTTTTTCAATGCTTTTATCATGGCTCCCTCCACCCTTGAATAAGGCTTCACGGAGTCGGCTACATATATGAAAGCCATATCGACAGGAAAATCCTTCGACATGGCTTCAAGATATTGTCTGTTAAGTCTGTATGATTCGCGTATACGTCGACGCATCAACACTCTGTCCACAGCGTGATGCAACCGCTTTTTAGGCACAGTAATCAAGAATTGCACCGTCGAGTCCTTGCGCATCTCATTTCGGCGCCATACCACCCTCAGCGGATAGGCCATCACGGCATTGCCGCGTCCTTGAGCAAACAGACTGTCGATAGCCTTGACCGAACAAAGCTTCTCGCGTTTATACAGACGATATGTATGTCGACAGCTGTCCATTGGAGTTCAAGCCCTGAAGGCGCACAAAGATTATTGTTCCTCGGCCGAATCCTCTTTGAGGAAGAGTTCGAGAGCCGCGGTCATCGATGGAGCCTTTACCGACGGAGCCTCGATGTCAAGACGCAGACCGGCATCGCGCACGGCCTTTGCCGTAGTGGTGCCGAAACAACCGATCTTGATGTCGTCCTGCTTGAATTCGGGGAAGTTTTTCAAAAGCGATTCTATACCCTGCGGACTGAAGAAGAGCAACATGTCATAGTCAAACTTCTCGTCGGCGGTGAAGTCGTTGCTCACCGTGCGGTACATCACAGCCTTTGTATAATTGATGTGGTTCTTGTCAAGCACATTGATATCTCCATTGTGCACGTCGCTCACGGCATACAGATATTTCTCCTTGTTGTGCTTAAGCAACGACGGAAGCAAATCATCGAGCTTACCGGTGTTGACAAAGAATATTTTACGCTTACGATAGATAATATACTTCTGCAGATAATTGGCTATTGCCTCCGTGGTACAGAAATATTTCATGGTGTCAGGTACGGTATAGCGCATCTCCTCGCACAGACGGAAGAAATGGTCTACGGCTGTACGTGCAGTGAATATTACGGCCGTAAAGTCTGATAAGGAGATTCTCGACTGACGAAACTCCTTTGCACTCAATCCCTCCACTTTAATAAATGGACGAAATTCTATTTCTACCCCATATTTTTCAGCGATTTCGTAGTATGGTGACTTCTCAGAGGTAGGCTTGGGTTGCGAAACCAAAACTTTCTTTACTTTCACAATAGTATGCTTCTGTAGATTATCTAAATAGAAATATGATGAATGGAAACAACTCCTCTATATATAAATAACAGCGGAATTATTTCCACGCTGCAAAGGTACAAAATAAAATACACTAACGAGAAACTATTGTGGTAAAAAATCCTAAAGCCCTTACAGATAAATACAATCCGGGCTATTGCATATAGCAAAATGCTAATCAATGCCACAATTTTTATTGAAGCCGGATAGAACAGTCCAAGAAGTGCGGGAATCAGCAAAAGGAAGCCCAAAATGCCCTGTGAGGAGTAAAAACCCTGCATCCATTGCTCGGTCCGGCCTTTATCGGCAAACACGAATCCAATGAATCTGTAGGCCAGTATCTGCCACAGATAGTAGCCGGCGGTCAACGCCAGCATCACAATCGCCAACATCACCGTAGCGCCTGAATCGTAACCGGCGCCTCCCGACATGACCACGGACAGAAGCAACAGTGCCTCGTAGACTATAGCCTGAATCGACATCGCGCCAAGTGTCCGGACGTCGTTCATGCCGCTGTCGTCAAACACGTTTGTGCGTGTGCGCACATTCCACAGATTCTTTGTAAGGCTCTTGAAGTAGCGCGGGTAATGATGCAGGCTGAACACCACCAGAAGCATCGTGCAGACCACTATACTCAGAATGCCAGAATTGTAACCGGGGAGTTCCAGACGCGCCGAAGCCGGCATGCCGCAGGTATACGACACCACGGTCGTGCACAGTCCTTCCACCTCCAGTTCGTGAGGGGCATCAGTGATATGGCTCTGGAGCAGGTTCAGGAGCATTTTCTTACAGTCGCGATTAAGAATATTCTAATATTTCAACGGAGGAATCTCACCGAGCGGATTGTCAAGTGCCATACTGACGGCCTCTTCTGCCGAGAAAGCCACTCTCCATAGTTTCGACGGGCCGCCGGCACGCATGAAGTTGAGCGAGTCGGTATATTCAAGATGCTCGAGCAGACGGTCGTAAAATCCCTCTACATTGCATATAACAACGGTCCCCTTGTAAAGGCTCAGCTGGCGCCATGTGATTATTTCAAAGAGTTCGTCAAGTGTGCCTACACCGCCGGGCATCGCAATAGCGGCGCGCGACAGTGCAGCCATGGTGGCTTTTCGCTCATGCATCGACCCTGTGGACAATGTATGCGTCAGACCGGGATGATTCCACCCGCGCTCCATCATGAAGTCCGGCAATACGCCTACGGCTACACCGCCCTCTTCAAGGGCGCCTTCCGTCACAGCCTGCATGATGCCTCCGCGTCCGCCTCCGCTGATTACGGGCACCCCGCGGCGCGCAAGCAACCGGCCGGCCTGACGCGCGGCTTCCATGTAACGCTCGTCTATCTCTCGGCTTGAAGCACCGTAGACCACGACACCCTTTGCCACTCCTGGAATCTCTTTAATCATTAGCCACCTCCATTAGACGGCTCAGATACTTGCCGATGATGTCAAATTCAAGATTCACCCTGGTGCCTTTCTGTATACGGCAGAAATTCGTGTGCTCGAATGTGTATGGAATTATGGCCACGCGGAAAGAATCCTTCTCGCTGTCGCACACGGTCAGGCTGACACCGTTGACCGTCACCGATCCCTTCTCGACAGTGACGTAGCCGCGACGCGCCATCATAGGATCGACCTTGTAGGCAAACTTAAAGTAAGTGCTTCCGTCGACTTCGGCTACCTCAACGCACTCGGCAGTGCAGTCTACGTGGCCCTGGACGATGTGTCCGTCAAGACGTCCGTTCATCACCATGCTGCGCTCCAGATTCACAAGGTCACCCGTCTTAAGGTCGCCAAGGTTGCTACGGTCAAGCGTCTCCTGAATGGCCGTCACCGTATATGTTCCGTCGCCCGGAAGCGCCACCACCGTCAGACACACACCATTGTGCGACACCGACTGGTCAATCTTAAGTTCATCAACGAATGAGCATGCCAAAGTCAGATGCACATTTCCGCCGTCGCGCTTGACATCCACCACACGTGCGGCCTCTTCCACTATTCCTGAAAACATATTCGTAAGGTCTGATTAAATTATTATACACGCAAAGTTACTAAAACTCCGCAAATAAGCATTCCTGTGGTCAACCTTTTCATAGAAACAAAAGGGGTTACGCCTCATCGCGCAACCCCTACCAAGCTAAAACCTAAAATATAACCTTAATTACGAAAGTGGATTATCAATCTTTTATGATGTCTACGTCAATATCCGAACCTTCAGCTACAAGAGCAAGATCTCCATTATGGGAATTACAATTCCAGGACTTGACGTTGTTGACTTTCCTGACACCGCCTAAACCCTTGACTATTACGTTAATCTTTTCCGATTTCGGACAATTGACTGTAAGCTTACCCGTTTTAGAATTGAAGCTAACCGTATAATCGTCATATTCAACACCATCGCCCTTAGGCAGATGCAGTTTATCTGCCACATTGTCGGACGGATAGATTATGAATGTACGTGTACCTGTATATTCAGGCTTATCGCCGCACCAGAAAGAATTCTCGGCTACTTCAACCGGAATAACCGAACCGCTCTTTACGAAAAGAGGAAAACGATCCATCGGATATTCCCGATTAATCAAAGCTCCACCCTGGAACTTTTCACCCGACCAAAAATCTATCCATTCACCGTCGGACGGCAAGCGATATTCGACATTACCATTGTCCTTTGTTATGGCCTTGGTAAACAGCGACGCTCCAAGCCTATGGCTTTCCTCGTCCAGATTCACATCCTTCAAAAGTGATCCTCCCTGCAGGTTTGCATCCACCGACGATGAAAACAGATAAGGCACAAGCTCTTCGTGAAGTATCACGCAATTACGATAGATATCCTCCGTTTCACCGTCGTGATACCACGGCAAATGATTGGAAAATGCGCCGTTTTCACCGCCATTAATCATCGTGGCCGTCATACATCCGAACTGGGCATAACGTATAAGCTGGGTCTTGGTCGACCGCTTTTGATAGAAGCCGCCTACTTCACAGGCTAAAGAACCATATCCTCTGATAGCCGAATTGTATATGTTGTCAATCTGCTGTTTCAGACCCTCCCAGTCACCGGAGAAGTCTCCACACCAACCCATATTGAGTTTTCCTATGCTCGCCGCAAATCCTCCCTGATGAGAATACGGACGGGCTATTATGACACCAGCCGGATTGTTCTTAACCGTGTAGTCATACATCGCATCGTAATAATAGGGACGAAATTCAGCATTGCTCATTTTGCCGATTGAAGTCTCGACCGTATCGCCGAACCAATATTCGCCCTGGTCTACTTTCCAGCCATATACTCCGTCTACGAATACTTTGTCCAGCTGCTTGTACCACCATTCCTTTGCTTCCGGATTCGTAAAGTCGATATGTATACCCTCGCCTTTCCACCAGGTTCCCGGACGACTCTGATTTATGCCGTAATTCTTTGCCACGGCCTCATCATACGTATCACCTTTGTCGAGCGCAGTATCCTTGCATTTGTGGTTCACAGCACCGGCAAGCCACAAAAGCACCTTTACATCTTTCTCCTTAAAGTATCCAATCATCTTCTGTGGATCAGGATAACGCTGCAGATCCCAGTTGAAGTCATTGTACGATGTACTCCACGGACTGTCGATAATGACGGCACCAACGGGAATGTTATGTGCAAGGTAGCCGTCAACTATACCCACAGCACCTTTTGTTGTATTCAGACTATCTTCCCATACTACATGTCGGAATGCCCATGCCGGAGTAACAGGCGGATTGTCGGCAAAAACGTCAACAGCCATTGTTACGGCAAAAAATGATATCAATAATTTATTCATATATACAGTTTTTCTATTTGATATAACCTTCATTCTGTTTAAAGTCGATGTCCATTGCCTTGTAGCTGTTGATTACCGACAGAGGCACGGGGCGATTTATATGATACGGCTTCACTCCGATACCCTGACTTGCATTGTCCGGATTGGTATCAGGATTCTTTTTCTTAAGCCATTCACAGAACGCGTTTTTGTCAAGACAGCGTTTGAGCATCTGCCAGCGGAACAGTTCACCGCCAAGCTCTCTCGCTCCCTCGTCGAGGATGAACTCTATTGTCATGTCCGAAGCCGTCAGATCCAAGGCACTTTCATGTCCTGTAACCAACGCACGACGACGAAGTTCCTTTATGGCATTCATTGCTTCTGTAGTCTTGCCAAGCTGGATGTTTGCTTCAGCAAGAGTGATATACACTTCACCGAGACGAATCAGAATTGCATCCTTATAAGCATACTCCTGTTTAGCCGTAGAGCGGCTGTTGTCAAGCCATTTTGTTACGATGTTAGCACAACTGCGGACATTGGAGTTATTGAGAACTTTACCTGTAGCAACATCATATACATCGGCCACATCATCACATATTATTCCACGTGCCTCATAGGCAGCCTTGACATTGTTGGGAAGCACGTCAAGCGAACGTATCAACAATGTGTCGCTGAAGTCGGGCGACATATTCCAGTCGTCGGTACGGCAATAGCCGGTAATGAACGTGGCGTCGCGACGGGCATCATACTTGTCAAAAACGCTGATGAAATAATATGTAGGCATAACAGCCCTGTACTCACGGCCATAGAACACGCTGTGGGCCTGAAGACCGTTGATAGTTTTTGAATATGAACGTGCCGAACGGTTGACCTGCGACACAAAGTAGCGGTGTATGAAGTTATTATGGCTGTCGAAAGTAGTATTGCCATACTGTATCGCCCATATAACCTCGCTATTTTCTATCGTAGCCGGATCAAACACTGAAGCAAAGTTGTCCTGAAGACGATATCCATAGTTATTGATCAACTCGGTAGCCAGCGAAACGGCATTGCTGTAACATTGATTCTTATCAGTGATTCCTGCTTCGGCGATTATTGACTGTTCGTAGGCGGCGAGAGACATCATAGCTCTCATGCGCAAAGCCTTCGCCACTCCAAGATTCATGCGACCAGTGTTGCCGGAAGGCATTTCATTTGCTTTCTTAAGAGCCTTGTCGGCTATGTCAAGGTCGGCCAGAATGCGCTTGTAGAAAGCGCCGATTCCCGGTTGGTCGGCCTTGATTGCACCCGGACTCTTGATAGGTATCTCTGAATAATACGACGCAGGACCATAAGTCTCTACTATCTGAAACAGATAGAAAGCTCTCAATGCATGTGCTTCCGAACGCAACTGTTCACGCTTCTCCTCTGAACTGAAAGTTGCATTTTCAATAGACTCTATTGCAGTATTTGACGTAGCGAGTCCTACATACAGCCATTTCCACAGACCCTCGTTGCTACCATTGTCCGACATATAGGTCTCATCGTATTGTATAAGGCCCTTCCAGTAGTCTCTTACATTACCTCCATAAGCAAGGAGGTCGTTGCCGAGTTCGCCAACCATAAAGAGTTCCTCGAGCAGACTGGTATTAATCTGGTATAACGACAATACTTCGGCCTCTGCTCCCTCTTCAGTCAGAGCATAAGTGTCGTTGACGGAACCTTTGGGGTCTTCCTCAAGAAAGCTTTCGCACGAAGCTGTCAACAAAGCGACTGAAACGCCTGCAGCCGTCAAAAATTTATTTCGTATCATAATATATCTATGCGTTAACTGTTAAAAAGTAAGGTTGATTCCGACATTAAAGCTTCTCGGAACAGTAGATTCAATCGACGGCGATTCGGGAATAATGTCTTCCTTGGCCGCACGATAGATGTAGAAAGCATTACGGGCCTGGACATATAACCGCAGTTTGCTTATAGGCAACACTTTCCTGACGTAAGGTGAAAAGTCATAGCCTAAAGTCATATCCTGCATCTTAAGATAATCACCCTTCATGTCACCGCAACGTTCACGCTGGTCGGCCCATGTGGCATCGGCACGCGGATAGTCGTTGGAATGATTGTCGGGAGTCCAGTAGTTGACATCGGCCACCCATCTTGTACCTGTAAGGATAACATTCCAACCAAAACCGTCATGATGAATCATATAATCCCAACGTCCGGATATGTTGAATGAGAAATCAAGGTTTTTCCATTTCAAAGAGCTTCCGAACGAAGTTATATATTTCGGATCAAGCGATCCAAGTATCTCCTTGTCGTCGGCTGTAATCACACCGTTGTCATCGGAATCCTTAAGTTTTACATCACCCGGTTTACGTCCGTATTTGGAAGCTTCTTCAGCCTCTTCGGTCTGCCAGATGCCGGTCTTGACATATTCATACATGACGTTGATAGGCTTGCCTATAAACCAACGGTTTGTTATATCGTCGTTTTTACCGTTAGTCAGCTCAAGAATCTTGTTATTGTTGATTGAAAGCCCGAGATTGACTTCCCACTGCAAGTCACGATTATTTATAATCAATCCGTTAAGAGCCAGTTCAACACCGGTGTTCTGCGTCTTTCCTATATTCTGCCAGATTCGTGAAAAACCTGTTGTGGTAGGTATCTGACGCTGCATGAGCAGATTGTCGGTCTTGGTATTGTAGTATTCAATTGAACCGTTCAGGCGATTATTGAAAAAGCCGAAATCCACACCGATGTTGTGTGTATGGGTCTTTTCCCATCCAAGTTCCATATTGACCAGTTTGTCAGGACGGTAACCATAGCCGCCGGTACCGTCATTACCGAATTTATAAGGATAGCTTCCAAGATTTGCAAGAGTGGAATACGGGTCAATGGCCTGATTACCCACCGTACCGTAAGCGTAGCGTATCTTTAGATTGGATAGCCAGTCCACATCGCGAAGGAACTGCTCCTGCGAAATACGCCAAGCTACGCCCCCTGAAATGAATGTAGCCCACTTTCTGCCCTTCGCAAGGCGAGAAGAGCCGTCGGTACGAACCGACAGATTGGCAAGATACTTTCTGTCATAGTCATATCTGACACGGCCCATGAACGAAAGCAACGACCAGTCGGAATATCCGCTTGCTATGCTTATATTTTCCGTATTTGTACCGAGATTGTGGTAAGACAGACTTTCAACGAACAGATTGCGTCCGTCGGCATTCATATAGTCGGTGTTATATTTCTGTAATTCAGAAATGGCATCTACAGTAACGCTGTGCTTGTTCCATGACTTGTCAAATGTCAAAGTGTTGTTCCAGGTCAGTGAATAGGCATTGGAACCGGACTTTCCGGAACGGTTCAGGCCACCGTTAACCTGATATGACTTTGATCCATAGAAGTATCCTTTCTTGATATCGCTGTACTGATATCCTAAGTTGCTTACCAGTCTCAGCCACTTGAACGGATGTATGTTCAGAGAGAAAACAATATCGGCATTTGAATTTTCAGTATCGTTGGCAAACTGTCCGGGTTCGTAATCGGCCAGTATGTTTACCGCGGCTTCCTGTGGATTCGGGTATTGGATAAGATTGCCCTCACTATCGTAAGGTCTGCAAAGAGGTGTCCCATAAAACAAAGCTTGTCCGTAACCGGCACCGCCGCTGTGATTTCGCTTTCTGAGACGGATGGTAGTGCTCATGTCGAGCCACGAAGCTATCTGGTGGTCGATGGCCGTGCTTAAGAAATACTTTTTCGCTTCGTTGTTGCGGTTATAGCCTTTTACATCTTCATAAGCAAACGAGACAGCGAAACGTGTGCGCTCATTGCCGGAACTTACAGATATGTTATGACGCTGTACTGAACCATCGCGGAAAACAAGATCCTGCCAATCGTAGTATTCACCGTTGGCTATCATCTCCATCTCGGAGTCGGAGAATATTTTATTGTCATCTACCTGCTGTCCCCACAGGTTGTTTGCAATCATATATGAATCACGACGCATCTGGACAAACTTTTCACCTTTCATCATATTCATGAAATGTGGTTTGTTAACTCCGAAAAATGCATCATAGCTGATAGTCGTGCCGCTTGATTGCCCCCTGCGGGTTGTGATTATAATTACACCATTGGCACCTCTTGAACCATAAATCGCGGCGCTTGAAGCATCCTTTAATACTTCGATGGAAGCAATGTCAGAAGTATTTACAACGTCAAAAGAGCCCGGCACACCGTCAACGATTACGAGCGGGGCATTGCCTGCATTGAGCGAACGCACACCTCTTATATGAATCTCTCGGTTATCACCGTCCTCACGCGACGACATTACATCCATACCCGGCACCTTGCCCTGTAAGGCGTCGACAAGCGACGTTGTGGCCGAAGAACGGATTGCATCGCCTTTGACCGACGATACGGCCGCGGTAAGGTCGCTTTTCTTAGTGGTACCGTAACCTATGACAACAACGTCATCAAGCTCTGTGGCGCTGTCCTCAAGCATGATTTTAAGATTGGTCAGACCGTTTACCGAGACTACTTTTGACTTATATCCTATGCAGGATACCGACAGTTCATTGTATCCTTGAGGCAAGGTAATGGCAAACGTTCCGTTAAGGTCAGTAGCGGCGCCTACGCTCGGCAAACCTTTGACCACAACATTTGCACCAATCACGGGATCTTCATTCTTATCAATCACGACTCCCGACACTTTTGTCTGGGCCGATACAGCTAAGAATGCGCTTAGAAATAAGATGAAAGCCATCAAAGCTTTCCTCCCCACATTTTTACTGGGTTGATTCATAAATATAAATTTAAAGTTAAAAAAGACCTTGGCCATGACGTGAATCAATGATTGCCGAACGTCATAACCGATGCAAAAATAGTGGAGCGGATTTGCAGAAAAAAGAAATTTAAGACCGTGTGTTTGTCAATGGTTCAATTGGTAAATAATTTCACCCAAACATCTAATTTTAAGCTATTTAAATTTAGCAACCGACGTTGTCAAATAATCGTTTGCTAAATAACAACCTCTTCCGGAGATTCCGAATGCTCTGATTTGCCCTTTATATATTCGTTGGGGGTATGTCCGGTAATGTCCTTAAAAGCCCTGAAGAAAGTAGAGTAAGAACTGAAGCCGCACTTGGACGCAAGTGTCTGCAAGGTATACTTCGACATATCCGATGAACTAACAAACTCCTTGAACGCGTCTATTCTGAACTGATTGACATAATCGTTAAACCGAGTGTTCAACCGAGTGTTCAGTATCTGCGACAGAACCTGTGGAGTGACATTGAGTCTATCAGCTATGTTTATCAGCTTCAATTCCGGATTAAGATATGGACGTTCGCTTAGCATATACTCGTTAAGCTGGCGCGAGATGGCCTCCGCCGTGTCGTCTTTGATTTTATTAAATTTATATTTGTCGACATCCTTGGAAGGCAGGTCGTTCATATCCGACACAACGGATTCATGCTTCTTGGAGACATTCACATGTCTATAGACAACAAACAAGACTGCAATAACAACCATGATTATGCCCCAAATAATGGTCCAGGGATAATTATATGGAATCCTGAACGATATACTTTGCATACTTGAATTGTCCATCTGTTTCCTTACGATGAACTTATACGTTCCGGGGGTAAGATTATTATAACTTACACTGTTGTTTCCACGCATTATTATCCAGTCGTCATCATAACCCTCAAGTTTGTATTCATAAATCATACGGTTCGGCATATCGTATGACAGAGTGGCAAACGAGAAGGTAATATTACTGTCCGTATCAGACAATTTTATATCGTAACCAGCCTGAATGGCATCGATATAATCTCCTATTTTCGACTCTCCGTTAATCACTATATCAGTGATTCTTGTAGGAGCCGAATGTACGGGAGCATTTATATAAGTGAACAGTACACCTTTTGGAGTAGTTATCCACAAAGTATCTTTAAATATCTGGCCGTCGTTGGAATAAGGCTCTATAAGTCCCTCTGTCGAAGAAAACAAGGTATATTCGGTCAACAATGGATTACCCTTAACGGCTCCTCTTGAGCCTATGAACCAATAATTGTCGTTCTTATCCTGTAATACCTTTTCCAAAAACAGGCCCAGAAATCCGGCGTCTTCCGATGTGCATATACGCCGTTTCTCTTCTTTATCGGCATCAAATAAATATGCTTCCTGCTTGTTGCGGATCACAATCAGCCTGTCTTTATTGTCTTCTGTAATGAAAGTCACAGGCGATAAATCGACAAATTCATTTCCGGCATCTTCAAAAATGCCTTTTTCATCATTAAAAATCTGCAACGCCGATAAAGAAGCCACCCATTTTCTACCCTTGCTGTCGACAAACAGATATAATACATTGTCTGAAGCAATATCTGAATTGGACTTTGAATAGTTGGCAATACTTCCGTCCGAACCGTTCAACACAAACAGCCCTGAACCAGTAGCTATTAACAGGTTTGTATTGTCGTTTGTGATGTTATTTATTCTTACATTGTTCAATTGAGGATAATCCTCCAGCGGCTCCAGCATATCCATTCCATAAGTGTAGCGGAACATACCATTGGAAGTCCCTATCAATATATGCTTTCCATACGGATAAAAACATGTGACATTCTTATCACCGCTGCGCGATACATTTGAGAACCGATGGTATGCCACATTTCCGGACAAATCAATGGTATATACTCCATTAAACGAACTGAACAGCTTTATAGAATCACAGATATAAGCTCTGGAATAATCAATATCGACTGGCAACTTATTCTTGCATGAAAACAAATTGAAGGCCTTGTTATGAAAATGAATATAATCAAATCCCACGTTGCGCGAATAACTGATCCATATTATTCCCAAATCATCCATAAGCACCGACTTGACATTGTCAAATGCCAGATGCGAGCCATCATCATCAGGATGAAAGTTAAGATTAAACACATTATGCGGTTCTGATTCGGAAACGACATATATTCCTGATCCATCGGTGCCTATGACTATCTTTCCTGAATTAGAATCTATTGAAGTGATACGGTTATTTCCTAATTCAAGGTAATGGCTAAAACATTTGGTCCGCTTATCAAACGAATACAAACCCATATCCTCCGTACCTATCAACAAAGACTTTCCAAGATCAGACATGCAAGTAAAACGACTCTTAATATTTCCGTTTCCGAATTTTTTCAGTGAGTCATTACCATATAAACTCAATCCATCGGGCTCAAGCAGATACATATCGGAATCTCCAGACATCGAAAAATAATTTCCATCGCCCGTATCCGATTTAACTGCTTTTCCATCCGATGCAATCTTATAAAGCCCGTCGGAGGATGCTATAAACAAATTTCCACCATACTCCTTTATATCTTTTATAGATGATGCTATTTCAGTATGGATTGGTACTATTTTCCTATTCCGCTGACTGATTGTAAACAAGCCTCTGTCAGTTCCCGCCAACAGGCCTCCATCGGAACATTGATAGATTACGTTAACCCCGGCACCATTGCCTTCAAACGTATATAAGACACTTTTTACACCATCGAAACGCTGTACATTACTTGGCGTTCCCAACCAGATAAAACCGTTTTTATCTTTTAATATAGTATTTATCTGTGCATCAATAAGTCCGTCGCCATGCCTGAAATTTCTGACCGTATAATTGTCATACGACAGCTTATGAGCTGAAGTATCCATTGAACAAAACACAATAAACAGTATAGCCATCAACTTACACAACATCTTTTTACACAACAGACCTGTAAAGATGAATATTGATATGGCAATTAGATATGACATATACGCTGACCTAATTTCAAGGTTATTTAGATTGTGGTTATTTAATGAATATGAACGTATAATGCAAAATTAGCAAAAATATTCATATCTCATACCTTGAAATATACATTTAACACATAAGCTTAAAGTCAGCCGAGATAACGGAGGCAGGCGGATTCGGGGGTGACGGAGAGTTCGGCGACGGCCGACTCTATCAAGGGGAGATTGTGGTCGACGTGGCCGATGGGAAAATCGTATGCGACAGGCATATTGAGGTCTGAAGTCATGTCGTGTATCATGGTCAGCATGTCGCTGTAGTTGGCATCGGGACGATATTCCGTAAACTGTCCTATGACAAGGCCGTTGATACGGTTAAATACTCCGCTCAGGCGCATCTGATACAGTATGCGCTCTACCTTGTAGATCGGCTCCGCGATATCCTCTATGAACAGTATCGATCCCTCGCGGCCAATAATGTCGTAAGGGGTACCTATCAACGCACTCAACACGGCCAGATTGCCTCCGAGCACCTGCCCTACGGCACTACCCGCTTTGTTCCACGGATGCGCATTGACACAATATGATGGCATCTCTCCCCGGAGTATACCGAACAGCGACTGCGAGTCTTCATCATTGACTCCGTAAGCACCCAGATGGCGGCACATCGAAGAGTGTATGCTCACTATGCCGTTACGCGACATGAGCGCATGCAGAGCCGATATGTCGCTGAATCCTATTATCCATTTTGGGTCGGCCTGCAGAAGTTCCGAAGAAATTCTGTCAAGAAGATGCACGGCTCCATAACCACCGCGACTGCACATTATGGCCCGTATGCCCGAATCGGAAAGAGCATCTGTAAGGTCGGCCAGTCGATCCTCTACCGTACCGCTGTATGTCCCCGACACTCCCAAAGCATGCGGATACACTTCGGGTATCCATCCTTGTTCCTTAAGCACAGGAAGCGCACCTTCAACTACAGACGCGTCAATTTTACTTGCGGGGGACACTATGGCTATACGGTCGCCACGCCGCAACGGACGAGGAAATACTATATTGTCCATATCAGCTTACCTGTACGGTTATACCTTCTTTCCTAATTTTGTCGGCTATGCCCTCAAGTTCGTCCTTCTCTACCTTTTGCAAGTCGTTCTCAGGTGTTGGACGATCTATTGAATAGAGCATTACTTCCTTCGGACCAATGAGTTTGTAAGCCTCTATGAGCGCGTTGACCTCACCGTCGGTCGTATTGTCGATATGACGTCCTTTATGGTTGCCTCTGAGCATCATGGTCTGAATTATACACTTGTCGCCGAATGACGCAAGACGAGGAATAAGCTTCTCACACGTGAATTCGGGAGAACCTGGCTGATCGATAAGACGCATAGTCGGCGTAAGGGCTGAATCAAGTTTCAGAATGCAGTTGTCCACCTTAAGCAGTGCCTCTACTACTTCAGTCCGGTCAAGACGGGTTGAATTACAGAGCACACTCACCTTCGCCTCAGGATAGTATTTGTCGCGCACGGCCATAGTGTCGTCAATTACGCCTCCGAACTCAGGATGAAGTGTAGGCTCGCCGTTGCCTGAAAAAGTTATTACATCGAGCGGTGTGCCGGCTTCCTTCATGTTTATAAGTTTCTGTTCAAGCTGACTTTTAACATCTTCGCGTTTAGGAAATCCGGTAGTACCCGTACCCTGGGAATTGAACCCGGCTTCACAGTAAACGCAGTCAAACGAACATATCTTGCCATCGTTGGGCGACAGATTCACTCCTAATGACGAACCGAGCCTTCTACTGTGGATAGGCCCGAATATAGTGCTATGAAACAGTATTGTTACCATAATATATCTTTTTTAAACGTCCAAGACTTTAATTTGTCTTAGGTTTTACCTCATGAATCAGATGTTTGAGCGGATACCAAAGGAATCCTCTCACTTCTGTGCCCGGAAAACTACGGCTCATCAGCGACATATAGTCCCGCACCTGTCTGAAATATTCCTTAGGCTCCTCTTCGCCGAATTTGTAGTCGACCACGTCGATAGTGTCTTCCGAAGTCCACACTACCCTGTCGGGACGATAATTTACCTTCTTGTCCTTTGATTTTATGTAAGTAGTGACCGTACGTTCACGGAGTACACGACGATAATCTTTAAACCACACATCTGTTCTTTCATCAGACAGCGCTTCTTCAAGCATTTCCGTATACTCAGGTATGTCGTCATAATCAAGGTAACCCCTCATGGCACGACGTTTGACGGCACGCTCAACATCGTCGAGACCTCTAATGTCACTCATTATGGAGTGAAGCACAAGACCGCGCTGACGTGGACGCTCCATTTCGGTAAGATCCTCAATCTCGCTCATATCCCAGATACCGTCATTGTCAAAGCTGTAATACGAAGGCATTCTTACCATGGATCTTTTCTCCTTGTCATCAGACTTTGGAGTTACCGGATTGCCTAATTCAAATACTCCGTCGGTGACGTGAGGACTCAATGCAACGAGCATGTCAGGTTCAAGATGGCGCTCAGCCGTCAGGGTGCTGCAGAAAGCTTCACTGGCTACTGAAAACGCCCCGACAAGCATTTTCGCCACATTAAGTTCACCGCGCTTCGACGGATCGACATTATTGTTTTTGACGGCTTCATAGCTGCATATGAGTTCCGTGCCGGCACGTGTAAACGCGACGTAGGTCACATTAAGGCTGTCAGTCACCTCATCTGCAAGCAAACTGTCATATTGAGACTTCAGCGAACTTAACTGCATTATTTCCTTATTGGCCCGCAGAGGGATGAACGGAGGTATATCGCCGGAACAGAAATATTCGTTGTCAAATTCTTCAATAAAACCGTTGCCGTCAGAACTACGCATGTCAAACCAGAAGTTGTCGGACATCTTCTGCATCCTCCAGTCGGCAAACGGCACATGGACACACGGAAATTCAAGACCCTTTGACTTATGTATCGTCATCACGCGAATGGCATCAAGTTCGTCCGGAACCGAAAGGCTTACACCGCACCCGGTCTCATCCCACCACTTCATAAATGAATGAAGGTCGGAATCAGAACGGTTGTTAAAGTCTATCACCAAATCCATAAAAGCCGATATATAGACATTTTGCTCATCGCGCACCTGTTCAGATAAATGCCGGTTGACTATTCGTTCCACTACTGAAGGTATATTCATGCACTCCATTTCAGCGGCTTCCATGGCCAGTCTGTCGGGTTCATCATTGTTGCCGGAAAAAGCCATTTTTATAGCGTCGGAATTATCTACACCTTTTGAACGGAAATACTGGTAGCGGTTGATTATTGAAGCAAGATTGTCTTTAGACTTGTTGCTGTGCTTCAATACAAGATGCGCATCGATGAACCGAAGCACGCTTACTATAAGTTTAACAGCCGATGCATTGCCTATGATAAGAGCCTCATCCGTGACTATCTTGAGGTCGTTAAGCTCCGGAACAGACGATTTGGCCTTAAGCATATGCTCGACAGCCATAGCGCCTTCGTTGCCGAAACGTGTTATTATGGCTATGTCGCGCTGACGATATCCGGACTTCAGTTCGCGCACTATATTTTCAGTCATCCTGGCAAGCGCCTCCTCCTTATCGGTATACGGGGCAAACGATACGTAACCTTTACGATCCTTATGATGCACTCTCTGCACAACGTTGGAATAAATATCGCTTACTCCCAATGATGAAGCCATGGCGGTAAAAAGAGTATTGTTGAATCTTACCACCTCCGAAGCACTTCGCCAGTTGGTATTTTCCGTCAGTTCCTGTCCCTTTATTATGCTGTTTCTCGAAAATTCCGTAGGAACATCATGAATCAACAACTGCGGATCCGAGTTTCTGAAACGATATATGGCCTGCTTTTCATCGCCGATAATCAGATTGTCATGGCCGTTGGCAAGACTTTCCTTTACCAAAGCGCTCAGATTCAGCCATTGGAGTTTTGAGGTGTCCTGAAACTCATCGATAAGAAAATGCTTGATTCTGACACCCATCCTTTCGTAGATGAAAGGAGCCTCCTCCTGATTGATTATTTTCTGGAGTATAGTGCCGGTGTTATTCAAAAGTATGGCATTGTTTTCCTTCTGAATTTCAGTGGCGTGGAATTCGGCTTCACCTATTATGCCCAGGTTGTAGATATATCTAAGAATATATTCATAAAAAACAAGAAGCCTTATATTGTCAACCGCATATTGAAGCACCGACTGAAGTTTGCAGTCCAAATCGACATCGTAGCCTTCGCGGTATTTGGCCATATATCTTTTTGAGGAATCGGCAGAGGCGGCCACAACAGATTTTCCGGGAATCTTAATTACTCGATTGGCCCAGCCTTCAATAGACGGCCTTATGAAATGGTTTACCCTTCCCCACATTCCTACAGCTTCAAAGTCGGCAATCAACTGTTTAGACTGCTCTGCAAGGTATTTTTTTATAGACCTCGAAGCGTCGCTCAACGATTTAGTAAAACGTTGCAGACGCGAACTATCCGACAGATATTCGTCGATTACTTCTGAATTAAGCTTATATGTCTCGTTAAGTGAATTTTTTATGAACTTGACAAGCTCACTTGAAAAATGCGACTTACGTACAAAAATATTATATGACTTTCCCTGTTCGGCCTGGTATCTGATATACTGTTCGAGCCATGCCATCAGCATACGTGTACGCACAGAACGTGGAGAATCCGAGTCGGAGACCCTGTTTATCGACGAAAGCATCTCGTTTATACCAACCATTATATTGTTAGTCTCGTCGAGTTCCACTTCATAGTTACCGGTCAGATTGGCTTCGCGGGCAAATGTACGCAATACGGTCTGGAAGAAAGCATCTATAGTGCTGACATTGAACATTCCGAAGTCGGCAAGCAACGATACCAGTGCCTTTTCCGAATGCACCTTAAGCTGCTCCTCCGAGCAATTAAGTTCCTTACACAGCTGACTTCTGTAGTCGCACGGCACATCGGTAGCCAGTTTGCCAAGCTGACCCACTATACGCTGCTTCATCTCTTCGGTAGCCTTGTTGGTAAACGTTATGGCAAGAATGGCACGATGCCGGTTAGACTCGTCTGACAGCCTGTACTTTCCGTTTACTTTTTCACCCAAAAGAAGTTTTATATAGCTGTAGGTAAGCGTATACGTTTTCCCTGAACCTGCCGAAGCCTTGTGTATGGTAAGCATTATATTATTCTTGCTTTATATCCCATGTCAATAAGAATTTTAAGCACATCCTTACGCCGGTCGCCCTGTATGAGTATTTCACCTCCACGCGCCGAACCACCCGTGCCCAACCGACGCTTTATGTCGGATGCTACAGACTGTATGTCATCGCCCGTCATATCTTCAAAACCGGCTATTATGGTTGCCTGTTTTCCTGCACGGCCTTTCTTTTCAAGTATTATATCCAATCGGAATGACTTTCTGTCAGCATCCTTTACATCAGGTTCTTCGGCAATAGTCTCCCCCTCCGGCAGGTCAGGATTTGACGCCTTGAAAGCTTCCAGTGCCGACATAAGGTCAAGTGATGAGTTACGTGACATATCTACATCTGTTAATAAAATGTTTAATCTTCAAGTATGTCCACTTCGCCCAAATCTATGCTATCGATAAAGTCATGCCCTACACTGTCAGGATGCACTTTGGAGTTTCTGACAATAGATTCAAGCAATGCCACCTGTGGCATGTCTTCTACACCGAGCGACATATAGTAGTTTTTCGCCTTTATAGAATCAATGTCGAAAGCTTGTTCATAACATTCATAGGCATAGTCGAGATTGTCCTCCTTGTCGGTCATCTCGTTATGGTCGGCGAGTTTCATGTAAAGCACCGACAGACGTGCCATCAGTTCTGCATCCTTGGATTCGCTTTTAGATTCGCTCACATAGACCTCGTCACATATACTGCGGGCAGTACGATAGTCGTTGTTTTCAATAGAAATCTGTGCATTGTCCAGACTTTCATTATGATTAGATTCCGAAGAGCATGCACTGAACACAATCAACATGCATGTAAACAGACATGTCGTATAAAAAAGTGCATAAGGTTTATTTCTTTTCATATCAACGGTTCTTTATTTTTCTATAATACGAACGGCAATGCCAGATAGCTCAAAGCCAATATGACCAGCAATATTATACTCAGACTTCTTCTTTCCGCATAAGTGCGGTAAGCAATGTATAGAGTAAGGACTGCAAATATAGGAAATCCTATGGAAAAGAATTGTTTTGTAACTAAAAAAGATTCATCGGCATGCGACATTCCATCAATCCGCAATAAACCACCCTCCATTAAAAACGGCCAGAAAAACAAAGGGACAGCCATAAGCATGATTACAATTATATACCAGAACGGAGGTCTGTTGTAGTTTTCCATCACAATACCCTTTTTATAGTTTCACGCAACATGATTCCACCATCGAAAGAAGGAGTATACGGCAACAATACATTAAACATGTCCTTACCGTATCTTTCCACACCATCTACAAGAGTGTCGCATACACACAAATCTCCTGCTATTCCACAAATGTCTATGCGGTCTATTTCAAATTCCTTTATAAGCTTATCTACAGATTCAGAAGCATACTTGTTTTTGAATAAGGAATATTCTTCACGGTCTGACGAATCACCTTTGTTAAATATGAACAGTTTACCTTTACTTATCAACAGTTCGTCATGTAGCGGTTGGTAAATCTCAGCTCCTCTGTCATTTTGCAGACAGTGCACGGGCCACTGGCCGCCGTTGACAGTAAATGAAAAGTGGTCTGAAGGATGCCATACGGCCGAGACAATCTTGCAGACATATTTGCCGTCGGTATTCCTTACATAATTGACAAGTTCCTTCATAGCCTCAAGTGCGCCGAACACAGGCATACTCCCGGAAATGAAGTCAATCTGCGGATCAATTATCATCAATGCTTTTCTCATAATATAGTATGCGGTTTTTATTTTTCATTCTTATATGCGTCTACTGTAAGGTGTATGCCCTTGCGAAGGTCAAACATAGGATTAAATCCAAAGTCGCGCTTGGCATCGGACACATCCACGCTCCAGTTGCGTTGACGCATAATCTTATATTTATCTCTGTTAAGTGTAGATGGTTTAAGACGGGCAAGTCCATACTTTTCCGACACGTAAGACGCCACTTTGGCCATCCATAGGGGCAGACGTACGGGGATGACCCATTTCTGTCCAAGTTCCGAAGCCACTATCCGGCGGAATTCCTTCTGTGTATAAGCCTTATCCTCGCTTATAATATATTTTTTCTTCAAAGGAGCTTTTTCAAGTGCATCAAATATTGCATTTGCCAGATCTTCTACATAAATAAAAGTCAGCAGTTGCTTTTTGAATCCTACACCGAAGTCCCAGTGCTTGTCTATACACTTTATCATCATCAGATAGTCCTGTTCATGCGGACCATATACTCCAGTAGGACGGAATATAATCCAAGGTACTTCTGGAGTTATGTCAAGAAACGTCTCCGCCTTTATCTTCGACATTCCATATTTGGTATTAGGATCGGGAACAACTTTTGAATGATATGGTGAATAAGTCTTTTCATCATACGGTCCAAGAGCACTTAAGCTACTCATATACAGGAATCTTTCAGGCATCATTCCCGTGTTGATAAGTGCCTCTACAAAATTTTTTAAGTATTGATAGTTTATACGGTTGAAGTCTGAGTAATTATTTACCTTTGTAGCACCGAGGTTATAGACTATCCAATCCCACTTCTCACCTTCTGCAAGAGTGGATGACAAAGTCTTTTCCAACGATTCCCTGTCGTCATAGTCAAAAGTTATGAAATGCAGACGGCTATCAGTCAGATATTTGCGGGAAGTAGTATCACGCACACCTACCCAAGTATCATAACCTCTATTAATACTTTCCTTAGCTATAAAACCACCGATGAATCCACCGGCTCCAATTATCAGAACTTTTCTCGACATGCCGTTATTTAGTTTTACATGTTCAAATTTACAAAATAATGTAGATATTTATGTTTATAGAAGTTTAAAATTTCCGATAAACTTTCAACAAATAAATTTTGACTATTTAAATCCTTTATTATATGACCGCAATCCATGTTTCTCAAAAATATTTATCACTAAAATTTAAGCATGTTCTCAACGGTTATATACGCACATATCAACTCCAAAAGTTATGAAAATATCAACTAAACAAGTTATGAACAGACTGTAAATAAACTACATAAATACCATATAATCAACGTCTTGAATAGTTAATAACATGTATATTAAGAAGAGCAGTACAATGATAACTTAAAATACAAGTATTATGCCAAAAAGTTATATCAGATATCAACGGATATATAAAACAACACAGAAGAAGAAAAAAGAAAAAAATAAAAAAGAAAAATTAAGTGTTATATATAGATTGTCGATAGCCGGATGTAGTATTCCTCTTTTTATGTCTTGATGTAGAACATGTTTATTTTGAATAATGGATTACTTTAATAAAGGTTTTCTGGGAAGTTTGAAAAATTCTGGCTAAGTTTGCATATATATTTAAGAGAAGTGACATATAATAATAAAGTAAAACCAAAGAAGGCTCTCGGTCAGCACTTCCTGACCGATGAATCTGTTGCCCGCCGGATAGCTTCGACGCTTGATGAATATAAGGGTACGCCTGTGCTTGAAGTCGGTCCGGGTATGGGGGTTCTCACAAAGTATCTTCTTGAAGACGGCCATGACGTGACTGTAGTTGAAATTGACAGTGAGAGCGTGGACTATCTTGACAGGAACTTTCCGCAACTTAAGGATCGAATCTTGGGTGAGGATTTCTTGAAGATGGATTTGGACAAGGTGATGCATGGCAGGCAGTTCTGTGTTATAGGCAACTATCCTTATAATATATCTTCTCAGATATTTTTCAAGGTTCTTGATTATAAGGACTCTATACCGTGTTGTTCGGGAATGCTTCAGAAAGAGGTGGCCGAACGTCTGGCCACCGGACCCGGCTCTAAGGTTTATGGAATACTTAGTGTGTTGCTTCAGGCCTGGTATGATATAGAATATCTTTTCACGGTCAACGAAAATGTTTTCAATCCGCCTCCTAAGGTTAAGTCGGGAGTGATAAGGATGAAGCGCAATGGAGTTACCGATCTCGGATGTGACGAAAAATTGTTCAAGACCATTATTAAGACTACTTTCGGACAAAGGCGAAAGACTATACGCAATTCTATCCGCGGACTTCTGCCTCCTGACGTACCCCTACCCGACTTACCGGTATGGGGACAGCGCCCGGAGCAGCTGGGTGTGGATGAATTTGTAAATCTTGCCAACATTGTAACAGAACTTCGAAATAGTGTAAAACCGTCCAATGAAGGATAACAGACCTGAATTTCTTGACCATATAAAGGATATAATACTGCACCGCGATGTGGATGCGGCTAAAAAAGAATTGGCCGAATTCCATCCCGCGGATATTGCCGAGCTGTATCAGGACCTTGATCTGGAAGAAGCTGAATTCCTGTTCAAGCTTCTTGACGAAGAGACTGCGGCCGACGTGTTGATGGAACTTGACGAGGACGACCGTCATAAGCTTTTGAGTGCCATGTCTACAGAAGACATAGCCAAGCAGGTCATCGACCATCTCGACACCGACGATGCAGTAGACATAATACAGGAACTCGACGAGGAGGACCGTGACGAGATTCTTGCCCATATAGACGATGTCGAGCAGGCAGGAGACATTATTGACCTGCTCCGGTATGACGAAGATACCGCCGGCGGTCTTATGGGTACTGAAATGATTGTGGTAAACGAGAACTGGAGTATGCCGCAGTGTATTCAGGAGATGCGTAAGCAGGCCGAAGATATAGAGGAGATATATTATGTCTACGTTGTCGACAACGACTACAAGCTTAAAGGTGTGTTCCCGCTTCAGAAGATGATAACCCACCCTTCCGTTTCAAAGATTAAGCATGTAATGGAGACCGATCCAGTATCGGTAAAGACCGATACACCTGTCGACGACCTTACGCTTGACTTTGAAAAGTATGACCTTGTGGCCATGCCGGTTGTAGATTCTATAGGAAGACTTGTCGGTCAGATTACGGTTGACGACGTAATGGACGAGGCTCGTGAACAAAGCGAACGCGACTACCAGTTGGCATCAGGTATATCATCTGACGTGGATGCTGACGACTCTATATTCGCACAGACCAAGGCGCGTATACCCTGGCTGCTTATAGGCATAGGTTCCGGTATATTGGCTTCGTTGATTCTTGGAGGGTTCGAATCGCAGCTTCATGCCGTGACTGCTTTAGCCTTGTTCATACCTATTATCGGCGGTACCGGCGGTAACGTCGGCGTGCAGGCATCAGCTATTGTGGTGCAGGGTCTGGCAAACGGCTCTCTCGAGCTTTCACAATTTGCCAAACAACTCGGGAAAGAATTTCTTATAGGCCTTCTGAACGCATCTATACTTTCAGGAGTAATCTTGATATACAATCTCGTAGTAATGCCGTCACAGATGATTGTAACGCTTTCTGTGGCCGTTTCGCTGTTCTGTGTTGTCATGTTCGCTACAGTGCTTGGAACTGTCATACCGTTGACGCTGGAAAAATTAAAAATAAATCCGGCTCTTGCTACAGGACCTTTCATACAGATATCAAACGATATAGTTGGTCTTATGATTTATGTAGCGGTTGCCACATTCTTCCTGCATGTGATAGGTACATAAGTTTTTGCATTGATTATTAATCTTTTGCATCGAATGTGATGTTTAATTGTAGTAAATAAGAATTTTAAATAGATATAGTATGGAAAAAATAGAACCGGGTAAATACGTAGAGCTTGTATATGACCTTTACGCAGTTGAAAAAGATGGTGACGTACTTGTTCATCAGGTTGACATCGAAGATCCTGAAAGAATTATTTTCGGTGTGACTCGCGGTGTAATCAAACCTCTCGAACAGGCCATTGACGGTCTTAAGGCCGGAGAGGCTTTCGATGTGAAGGTTTCGGCTGAAGAAGGATTCGGTATGCACGATCCTGAGCAGGTGGCTCATCTTGAGAAGGAAATGTTTGAAATTGACGGTAAGTTTGACGCCGAACGTATCAAAAAGGGCGAATATGTTCCTATGATGACTCAGGACGGCTACCGCATCAACGGTAAGGTTATTGACGTTACAGCCAATGAAGTGATAATGGACTTTAATCATCCGCTTGCAGGAAAGGACATCCGTTTTGTAGGAACCATCAAGACCGTACGTGATGCCACTCAGGAAGAACTTCATCCTACCGGTGGCTGTTGTGGCGGATGTCATGGAGGCGAAGGTGAAGGCTGTGGTGACTCCTGCGGTTGCGGCGATGGTTGCGGTGGTTGCAACTAATTGATTACTCAATATATATATAAGCAGCAGATGCATTATACGTCTGCTGCTTATTTTATATATATGCTTATATTATTTGTTTTTAGGTCTAAGGCAATAAAGCTGAGAACAGTCAAAGCGTGGAAGTGCGACGAGTTGTATATGTGATGCGTTGTCATCGGGCGTATTGCATCCTGTCCCTACTTTTAGTCCTATTGATTCGAGTGCCGTACGCGATTCGTTAAGTGCGGCTTCAGGAGTATTGTTGTCCTGGCTTAGATGACATAGAAACACGTGTGTAAGGCGTTCTGAATAGATTTTAGCGAGGTATTCGGCCGTCACCTTATTATCGAGGTGTCCGTTGACATTGCGTATGCGGGCTTTCAGATATTCTGGATACGGTCCGAAACGCAGCATATTGAGGTCATAGTTGCTTTCTATCATCAGATAGTCGCTTTGTCGCATATAGTAGTCGGCTCGTTCGGATATGCATCCGAGATCTGTGGCTACTGTGAAGGCACGGTCGTCGTGCTGGACAAAGAAGCCTGCATTGTCCGTTCCGTCATGCATAACTTCGAAGGCCGTGATGGTGAAATTGTCGATGGTAAAAGGAATCTCCTTATATATGTTGATTTGATAGTCCTTCAGTCGACGCGACACACTGTGGCGGCGCATTATGCCATTCATTGCCCGAGGCGTGCAGTAAAGCGAAATATGGCGGTTTTTACGCAGTATGGCATAGACATAGCGCATGTGGTCACCATGGTCGTGTGTGATGCATATTCCTTTAATCTGGTCCATGGAGATGCCGTGCGAGCGAAGGCCTTCTGCGACCGTGCGCGGATCTACTCCGGCATCAATCAGAAATCCGGATTTGCTGTCGCCTATGTATGAGCAGTTGCCGCTGCTTCCGCTTCCGAACGACATGAACATGATTCTGTTAGGTACGGGCTTGACTACAACCGGACCTAACGGCATTTCGGTGGATAAAGTCTGTCTGGGTATGTTTGGAACTCTGTTATGTTCAAGAGTTTTCTCCTGTGCCTTAGCCACATGGCGCGCTATATCAGACAGAATTGATGTAGGGACCGCATCGAGCCCCATGTCTATGTCGTCAAACAGTCCTGGAAGATTATTGTTGTTTATATCTTTATTGTTGCGCTTTACCATCTGTGGTCTCCCCTATTTATTTATATAGTAAGAATATGGTGGGAATCTTGTCGTAGTCATATTTTGCCTTTGACCATTCCTTCAAAGTGCGGGTCAATATTGACTGTCGTTCTCCTGTTATGTCGGATGCCACACATAGACGCATGTGCGCCGGCAATGATTTACATAGTTCGGCTATAAGTTTATTGTTTCTGTAAGGTGTCTCGATAAATATCTGCGTCTGGTGCTCATGCATTATTTTACGTTCGAGTTCACGAAGCTTTGATGAGCGTTGTCCTCCGTCTATTGGAAGATAACCGTTGAAAGCGAAGCTCTGTCCGTTGAATCCTGATCCCATGAGTCCCATGAGTATGCTCGAAGGGCCTACAAGTGGCATTACATTATAACCATAGGTCTGAGCCACAGCCACTACGTCGGCTCCGGGATCGGCTATTGCAGGACATCCTGCTTCGGAAATTATGCCTATGTCATGTCCGTCATGTGCAGGCTGAAGCAATGAAGGTATGGTATGCGGATCAGTATGTCCGTTCAATTCGCTGAATGTAAGTTCGTCTATATTTATGGATTTGTCGCATGCTTTAAGGAAGCGGCGTGCGGAACGGACATTTTCAACGATGAAATATTTGAGCTTCGTTACAATGTCGGTATTATAAGCCGGAAGTACACGTTCGGTACCCGTATCGGAAAGCGGTACGGGTATAAGATATATGGTGGGTTTCGGCTTATTGTCCATAGTTATGAGAAGCTTATTATTGTCCATAGTTATGAGAAGCTTATTATAGTGCCGCCGTTATTGTTGATTGAATTTTTAGGACCGTTGTTAAGCGCATCTTTTTGAGCTAACGACTGTTTGCCTATTTCCTTGATTTCGTCGGCCACCTTTTTTTCGCGGTTGTAAGTCGGGCTCTTTTCAAACGCCTCTATGAAGCTGTCATCGTCCATCTGGGCGGGCTGAAGGATTATGTAGCCTATTTTTGCACGGTTTTCCTTGATTTTCTTGACTGCTTCCGAGCCGTATTCGTCAATGAGCTTGTCTATGTTATCCTGCTTCTGTTCCTCTTTCTTGTTACGTCCGAACGACACCTTGGTATCGGGTTTGCTGAATGTGTCGATACTTACATTGAAGCCTGCGGCAAGTATGGTAATTTTGATTTTGTTGCCTAAAGTAGGATCTTTTGCCATACCCCATATGACGTCTACATCTGAATCTATACCGCTGATGAATGAAGTAAGCTCTTCGGTCTCCTCCATCTTGAAGTCTTCTTCGGCGTCGGGATTGAAGTATATGTTGAAAAGAATATTTTTTGACGACATTATGTCGCGGTTCTTCAGAAGAGGCGATCTTAAAGCTTCTTCTATAGCCTTGGTCACTCGGTTCTCGCCTTCGCCGTAGCCGGTGGATATGATTGCCGCTCCGCCGTTGCGAAGAGTAGTGTCGACGTCGTTGAAGTCCAGGTTTATGACGGGGTCTTCACTGTTGATAAGCTCAGATATTGAGCGTGCGGCGGTGGTAAGTGTGTCGTCGGCCTTTTGGAACGCATTGGTCCATGAAAGGTCTGAGTATATGTCATACAGACGCTGATTGTTGATTATCAGCATTGCATCCACATACTTGTTCATTTCTTCAGCGCCTTTGAGTGCTTTCAGAATCTTTTTCTCACCTTCAAACAGGAACGGAATGGTGACAATACCGATGGTAAGCAGGCCTTTTTCACGGGCTATACGGGCCACTACGGGTGCGGCGCCTGTGCCGGTTCCGCCACCCATACCGGCGGTGATGAACACCATTTTAGTATGGTCGTCGAATATTTCGCGAATCTTGTCTTCGGCCTCTTCGGCAAATGCACGGGCCACCTCGGGCTTATTGCCTGCTCCGAGTCCGGTGCCGATCTGTATTTTATTTGGCACTTTTGACTTCTGTAAAGCCTTGAGGTCTGTGTTCAAAACAGCAAAAGAAACGTTCTTGATGCACTGCTCATACATTCGCTGTACGGCATTGCATCCGCCTCCGCCCACTCCGAGCGCTTTGATGATTACCTCTTCGGAGTTGTCGAGTGTGAAGCCCGCATCCTGGGCGTTAGGTATATTCTCATCCATATACAGTGATATCTATTTGTTGTTAAGAACTTTATTTTTTATTGATTGTCGTCTTCTTCATCCGGTTCGTCAAATATACCACGGGCTGTTCCTATAGCTTTGTCACGCAGTTTGTTCCATAATGAAGGACCTTTTACTTTCGGTTGTTTTTTAATAGGCTGCGGACCGGGACCGTCGTCTATATCCTCTACTAAATCGTTGGTGTCTGCGATTGGTACTATGGTCTCAGTACATTCCTGCGGATTGTTCTTTGAAGCCTTATAAAGAAGCGATATTACGTCGAGCATGTCGATGCTTGACAGGCGGGTGTCGGATATACGGATATTCGCAGGTATGCCTCCGAGACGGACTCTGATGTTGTTCTGTTGCGATACGTTTGACTGTTGCATCAGCAGTTCGGCGAATCCCTTAAGTTTTGCGCCGCCACCTACCACTATTATGCCGCATGGAAGATCATGTAGATTGGTGTATCCTGCATATTTTGCCTGTTCAAGAATATTGGCCGCAATTTCACCCGCACGTGCGCGGACATAATTGTTAACCTCTACAGGATCGCCGTCAAATTCGTTTTTACGTATATTTGGCTCGGCATTTTTGGCGTCTCCTATTATTCTCTTAAGCTCTTCGGCACGTTCCTCTGTATAGTTGAGGCTCATGATGTCGCGGGTGATGTTGCGCGAACCTATGGGCAGGGTGACAAAGTACTGCAGCGAGCCGTTTTTATAGATTGATACGCCAGTAGTCTCTGCTCCGAAGTCAACGAGCATACATCCGAGTTTCTTTTCATCGGCGCTCAGCACAAGGTCTGCTATAGCCGTCTGGCGGACGTATATGCCTTTTATATTTATAGCCTGACGGTCTGTTATGGTTCGGTTTATATTCTTGTGTATTACGGGCTTGCACGTGATGAGGTTGATGTCGGCGCGAATGTTTTTGCCGAACGACCCTATGGGATTGATATTTTCCATATTGTCAATCATGAATTCACGTGGCATTATTTCGATGACTTCGCGTTCCGAAAGACCTGAATTCTGTGCTTCACCCTTTATCTGGTCTATGATTCGCGAGGTTATCTCTATCTCATCTTCAAACTGTCTTGTTATCTGACGCGATGTGGCCATCATGGAACGTCCGCCGATCGATACATAGACGGATTTAATCTTACGCGGAGATATCGACTGATAGTTTTCGAGTTTACGTATAAGCTTGTTGATTCGGCTGCTGACCTCCTCTACATTCTGAATCCAGCCGTAGCGCACCGCATCGACAGTATATTCATCTTCGACGGCAAGTATGGTCAAATCTCCGTTTTCATCAACTACGCCTGCCGCCGCCCTTATATGTGAGCTTCCTATCTCTATCGCGACTATATATTTATGTTCCATGACCTTAGGAATATATTAGGGATTATTCTTTTTCTTAAAATTTATTTTGTGGTTTAGCTACAGTGTCGCCGACCATCATTGTGCCAATGTCAGGTGCTTCCTTTTCGGCTTCAAAATCTATAGCACTTATGACTTCGTTAAGTTTCTTCGCACGGCGTGTGGCGACAATCTGCCCATTCCATTTAACAGAGATGGTGTCGTAATAGTTCCATCCCTTTACAGGTAAAATCTCTTTGTAGGCACGGTTGAGCCTGTAAAACTTGTCGTTAAGGTTGTCGACGTTTCCTATATTTATCACATGTCCGTGGATCAATGGCACAAGTATCACATTGTTCGGACCGTCGGCTTTTATGTGAGTTACAAGCGATGTGAGCACTGAGTCGGATTCAATGTGGTAGACCACAGGGAGAATCTGCTGCGGTGTGAACGATTCGGTGAATGTGCCGGATATTACCGGACAGTCCACATGGTATCTGGCGTTGGCCGATATCCGCTTTCCGTCTTTGTTTATATAATATGAATCGCCCTGGTCAAAGACTCTTGCCACAGGATGCATCGGCATGACATCAATCTGTACATATCCGTTAGTAAGCATCTTGCATGTGGCATGCTCGATTTTGTCTATACTGTTGAGCACACGCTCTATGCTGTCGGTATTGATTTCGTAAAGGTGTACTTTTCCGCTTGAACGGGTAAAGGATTTTATCTCATTTGCTACCTCTTTTGATGTTACGAACCGCGATTGGTCAGGATCGGAGACTTCGATCTTTATGCCGTTACAAAGCCTGTCGTAAGCCATATTGCGCGACCATGACACGGCTACTGCAATATAGGCCAACAACACTACTGACACGATGATTCTGACAACTTTCTTCATCACTTCAGGTTTGTAGCATTTTTTACTATTTCCGGAAGATAATTGCATATATCTCCCGCACCGACAGTTAATAAGATTTCAAAGTTACTATTTTTTATTGTTTCTGTCAAATTCTGCTTTGTAATCATTGATTTATCCTTGCATGTTATCCCGTCAAATATGATTTTTGAGGTTACGCCAGGTATGGGTTCCTCACGTGCGGGATAGATGTCGAGAAGTATGACTGAATCGGCCAATAACAAAGCTTCGGCAAATTCAGGAGCAAAATCGCGTGTACGGCTGTAGAGGTGCGGCTGGAAAGCTACAGTCAGTTTTTTGTCAGGATAAAGCGATTTGACTGATTTTATGGAGGCTTTCAGCTCGTCGGGATGGTGTGCGTAATCGTCGATTATGGCTCGGACGGGTGAATCTTCTTTCAGCCAGAATTCAAATCTGCGTTTTGGACCCATAAATGTGCGCATGGCCTCACGCATGGCTTCCACTTCCATGTCGCCGGTCAGATAGCAGGCTGCTATGGACGCTATTGAATTTTCGATATTTATCTCTACGGGAACTCCGATTTCTATGTCTTTGATGGTTTCTTTAGGAGTTACCAGATCGAAAATTATTCTGCCGTTGAATCGGCGTATATTTTCGGCATGGAAGTCGCCTTTGTCGCGCGAGTATGTGTATGTGTCGACTTCGGCGTTCACTCTTGGCTTGAGTTTAAGATTTTCGTGTATGATAAGTTTTCCTCCGGGAATTATAAGTTCCGTAAAGTGGGCGAAGCTTTCAAGATAGGCTTCTTCTGTACCGTAAATGTCGAGATGGTCGGGATCCGTTGCAGTTATGACTGCTATGTAGGGATGCAGATGATGGAACGAACGGTCGTATTCATCGGCTTCGACCACTGTATATGGCGACGATGCGTCAAGAAGGAAGTTTGTTCCGTAGTTGCGGAGCACTCCTCCTAAGAATGCGTTGCATCCTGCCTTGCAGTTATGCAGGATATGGGCTGCCATGGACGATGTAGTGGTCTTTCCATGTGTTCCTGCAAAGCAAAGGCTCTTCGAACTGCAAGAGATATGGCCTAACACGGCGGCGCGTTTGATGACTTCGTATCCGTTCTCACGGAAATATTTGAGTTGGGGGTGTGAGTCGGGAAGGGCAGGGGTATATACCACAAGCACCTCTTCCGGACAATTCTTGAAATCATCGGGTATGGCTTCGACAGAGTCATCAAAAACTATTTCAACACCCTCTTTTATAAGAGCGTCGGTAAGTTCGGTAGGTGTACGGTCATATCCGGCCACTTTCGTGTCTGGTTGCATCAGGAAGTAACGTTCAAGGGCGGCCATTCCTATGCCACCGGCTCCTGCAAAATATATCTTTTTTTTAGACATTTTTCTGTAGAATTTGATAAATCTTGTCGACTATCTTTTCTGACGACGATTTTAATGCCATTCTTAATACATTATTTGTCAGAGTTTTACATTTGCTGTCATCGTTCATGAGCGATACGAGTTCCTTAGGCAATTCTGCTCTGGCATCGGCGTCAAGTATCATCACAGCCGCGTCGCGCACGGAGAGTGCTTCGGCGTTTTTGCGCTGATGGTCTTCAGCCACATTGGGCGACGGTATGAGTATCGAAGGCTTTCCGAGAAGCTGCAGTTCAGATATAGTGCCTGCTCCTGCGCGTGAAACCACTATGTCGGCGGCTCTGTAGGCCAGATCCATACGTGAGATGAACGGCGTTGCCTTGACAACGTCGGTATACTTTTCGGCTGTCTTGATGCATTCGTCGGCATATAGCTTGCCTGTCTGCCATAGCACGTATCCGCCTGCTTTCCCGACCGCTTCAAGCGAATTGGCGATGCTTTCGTTGATTGTGCGTGCACCGAGGCTTCCGCCTACTACAAGAATTATTTTTTTGTCAGCAGGCAGTCCCAATTCTTTTCTGGCATCCTCTTTCGATATGTTGGATTCCAGAATATCCGCTCTGACCGGATTGCCCGTAAGAATGATTTTTTCAGCGGGGAAGAAGCGTTCCATGTCGGAGTATGCCACACAGATGGCATCGGCTTTTTTTGCCAGAAGCTTGTTGGTCACTCCGGCGTAAGAATTCTGTTCTTGAATCAGGGTAGGGACTCCGTGCTTCTGCGCTTCTTTCAGCATCGGACCGCTGGCATAACCGCCTACGCCTATGGCTATGTCGGGCTTGAATTCGCGAAGAATCTTTTTGGCCAGACGCATGCTTTTCCAAAGTTTGAACAGAACCTTTATATTGCTGAACAGATTCTTACGGTTGAATCCACACACCGGAAGCCCTTTAATCTCATATCCAGCGGCCGGCACACGCTCCATCTCCATGCGTCCTTCGGCGCCTACAAACAGTATGTTGACTTCTGGGTCACGTCTGCGGAGAGCATTTGCTATGGACAGGGCAGGAAAGATGTGTCCTCCTGTACCACCGCCGCTTATGAGTATGTTGTAGTGTTTTTTTTCCATTTGAACAGAGTTTTAGTTTAGTTGAACGGGATTTTCCGCACGAAGTTCTTCAGGTAGGTCGTTAAGCTCGTTCTTTACCTCCTGACGGGTACCGTTTTGCAGAGCCGACCGGCTGACGCTTAGCATGGCTCCGAAAGCTATCGATGTTATCAGAATCGATGTTCCTCCTTTGGAAATCAACGGCAGTGGCTGTCCGGACACAGGAAATGCCCCGGTAGTGATGGCCATGTGGAACAATGCCTGCAACACCACCATTATGGCCATTCCCATGACCAGCAGAACGGGGAATGCACGGTGACACTTTCGCGCTATCTGTAAAGCTCGTATGAGCAGACAGAGATATAGCGACATCAGGAATATTCCGCCTATAAACCCTAAGTCTTCTATTATTATGGCATAAATATAGTCGGAGAATGCGAGCGGCAGTCTGGCTGTTTCGCGTGAATTGCCGGGGAACACGCCTATGATGCCTCCGTTGGCCTGAGCCATGTAGGAGTACATTTCCTGACGGTTTTCAGCCGTTATCTCGTCGTTGTATTTTGCCCGGAAAGGTGCCCAGGCATCCATGCGGCTGTTGCGCAGATTGGTACGGTCGATTTGTTCAGTACCTATGGCAAAATGCTCTTTATAATATTTTTTTCCGTAATGCGCTCCTGCACCCAATGCACCGTATATGACCATTATTAGTAGAAGCTTTTTCATCTCCGTGCCGCCTATCAGCATCATCGCGCCTGATATGCCCATAAGCAGGATGGTGTTGGTAAGTCCCTGAGGATAAAGGATGGCTCCGAACAGCAGCACTATAAAGGCCGTGATTATAAGTCCACGGTTTTCCACGCCGCGCATTTTGTCCTTTTGCGAGTAGGTCATAACGCGAGCTATCAGCAGAACTGCCGATATTTTCAGGAATTCCGACGGTTGTATTGAAATTCCGCATAGTGTGAAACTCCGTCGGGCGCCGTTGATGATGTCGCCGAAGAACATCACGTAGACCATCATCATGAAGCTTATGAACGCGAATATGTAGGCAAATCCGAAGAATCGTTTGTAGTGTATCTTCTCCAGCGACCAGACTATGCCTACTCCGGCGGCCAACATGGCCATGTGGCGGATGATGGGGCCGTAGATTCCGGCCGATGCCACTTCGCGGCTCGACGCGCTGTACAGCTCTATGATTGATATAAGGCACAGGGTGATGAATATGCCCCATATTGATTTGTCGCCATGACGTCTCACAACCGTGTCTGTTGCCGGCTGTGCATTTTCCATCGCTATTTTGCCATCAAGCGTGGCAGTTGCTTCACTCATTGACATAAAGGTTTATTTTTTTAGATTGCGTACGGTGTTTTTGAATTGTTCGCCTCGGTCTTCATAGCTTTTGAACAGGTCGAAGCTTGCGCAGCACGGCGACAGGAGTACCGTGTCGCCCGACTCCGATATCTTATGACAAGTCTCCACTGCTTCTTCTATTGAATGTGTGTCATATATGGCCGGCACTTTCGATGTGAAGAAGTCGAGAAGTTTGGCATTGTCCTTTCCCATACATACGATGGCCTTGACTTTTTCTTTTACAAGAGACTCTATTTCGCTGTAGTCGTTGCCCTTGTCTTTTCCTCCGAGAATCAGTACCACGCCGCTTTTGGGCATGCTCTCGAGGGCATACCAGCATGAATTGACGTTGGTAGCTTTTGAGTCGTTGATATATCTTACGCCGTCAATGTTCTCTACGGGCTCGAGGCGATGTTCCACGCCTTCAAAGTCTTCGAGGGCTTTGCGTATGTCCTCTTTTTTGATGTCGAGAAGACATGCCGACAGTCCGGCCGCCATCGAGTTGTAGAGATTGTGGAGCCCGTGGAGCGACAGGTTCTTGCGAGGAATGCGCAGGGAAGTGTGCGGAGTATTGAACACAAGTTCGTCGTCAGAGTCGACGTATGCGTCGGTGTTCGGTTCGAGGTGCTCGCTGAACGGATACATACGCGCTTCCGTAGTGACCTGACGCAATTGTTTCTGTATAACGGGGTCATCCTGCCAGAATATGAACGCATCTTCGGTGGTCTGGTTGCGGATAATACGGAATTTGGCGTTGACATAGTTCTGCATCTTATACTCATAGCGGTCCATGTGGTCAGGAGTGATGTTGAGCATCACGGCTATATTTGCCTTGAAATCATACATGTTTTCGAGCTGGAAGCTGCTGAGTTCGATGACGAACACATCGTGCGGGTCGCGGGCCACCTGTAGTGCGAGGCTCTTGCCGACGTTGCCTGCAAGTCCCACGTCGATTCCTGCATTCTTGAGTATGTGATATGTAAGAAGGGTAGTGGTGGTCTTTCCGTTACTACCTGTGATACATACCATCTTGGCTTTTGTATAGCGTCCGGCAAATTCTATTTCAGAAATTACGGGAATCTTTTTTTCAGCCACTTTCAGCATGATGGGTGCGGTCGGGGCTATGCCTGGGCTTTTGATTATCTCGTCGGCATTCAGTATCAGTTCTTCTGTGTGTCCTCCCTGTTCGTAGGGTATGCCTTCAGCCTCAAGTGCGGCTGTGTATCTGGGTGCTATCTTTCCGAAATCAGACAGATATACATCCATGCCTTTGTCTTTGGCGAGAATGGCGGCTCCCACGCCGCTTTCTCCTCCTCCAAGTATGACGATGCGTTTTTTATCCATTTGAATATAAGCTTATTGCTGTTTTGTTATCTTATTTTGAGTGTGACAAACGTCACTACGGCAAGAATCAGTCCTACAATCCAGAACCTTACCACAATCTTTGATTCCGGTATGGCGGCGTATGGCCTCTGTATGAGGGCCTCCATGGTTCCGGACGGTTTCTGATAGTGGTGGTGCAGGGGAGTCATCTTGAATATTCGTTTACCGGCTCCGTAGCGGCGTTTGGTTATCTTGAAGTAGGCCACCTGAAGGATGACCGACAAGTCTTCGATGTAGAATATGGCGCAAAGTATCGGCAACAGCAGCTCCTTGCGTATGAGTATGGCGAATACGGCTATTATACCGCCTATGGTGAGACTGCCGGTGTCGCCCATGAATACCTGGGCAGGGTAGGCATTGTACCACAGGAAGCCTACTAAGGCCCCGATAAATGCCGCCATGTAGACCACAAGTTCTTCAGATCCTGGTATATACATGATATTCAGGTAGGAAGAATATATGATATTGCCACCTAGATAGGCCATCACCGCAAGTGCCGTGCCTATTATGGCAGATGTTCCAGTGGCGAGTCCGTCAAGACCGTCGGTAAGGTTTGCGCCGTTGGAAGTGGCTGTCACAAGGAATATGACCACTAACACGAATATAATCCAACCGCCCGTCTGAGCATATTTGCCCATCCATTTTGAAAGCGACGTATAGTCGAAGTTGTGGTTTTTGACAAAGGGAATGGTTGTCGAAGGCTCTTTGGTATTTTCGGTCTGATACACAACTTCGATTTCTTCGCCTTCGCCGGTCAAGACCTCCACATTCTGGCGTGTGGTGATGGACGGGCTTATCAGCATGGTAAGGCCGACTATGAGTCCGAGACCTATCTGTCCGATTACCTTGAATTTGCCTTTAAGGCCGTCCTTGTCGTGGCGGTGCACCTTGATGTAATCGTCGAGAAAGCCGAGCGTACCCAGCCACAGCGTGGCCACAAGCATCAGAATCATATATACGTTCGACAGGTTGCCAATCAGCAGACAGGGAATCAATATCGCTATTATTATGATTATTCCTCCCATTGTAGGTGTTCCGGTCTTTTTCATCTGACCTTCGAGACCGAGGTCGCGTATTATCTCGCCCACCTGTCCTAACTGCAGGCGGTCGATAATACGACGTCCTATAAATATGGCGACTATGAGCGAAAGCACGAAAGCAGCGCCCGAACGGAATGTGATGTAGTCCATCAGCCGCGCTCCAGGTATCGTCGTATCGCCTAATAGCTTAAATAAATAGTAAAACATGAATCAATAGTGTATCAGTCGTTTACAAGAATTTTGGTTCAGTCGTTGGCAAAAATCTCCTTTACCACCTCGCGGTCGTCGAAGTGGTGTTTGACTCCGTGGATTTCCTGATAGTCCTCATGTCCCTTTCCGGCAATCAGGATTACGTCGCCCGGTTGTGCGAGGGTCGCCGCAGTGCGTATGGCCTCACGTCGGTCGACTATGCTGAGAGTCTTTTTGCGTCCTTCGAGGTCAAGGCCTGTCTCCATGTCGCGGAGTATTTCCGAGGGGTCTTCGTCGCGGGGGTTGTCGGAGGTCAGAATCAGACGGTCGCTTCTCAACGATGCTTCCTTGGCCATGATGGGGCGTTTTCCTTTGTCGCGGTTACCGCCTGCGCCTACCACGGTTATGATGGCTCCGCGGTTGCCGATCACTTCGCGTATGGCCTGAAGCACGTTGACCACGGCATCAGGCGTATGTGCATAGTCTACGATGGCCGTGTATCCCTTTGGCGAGTGGAACGCCTGGAAGCGTCCGGCCACCGGAACGAGACGGCTCATGTTGATAAGAACCTGTTCCAATGGCCATCCGAGCAGGACGGAAGCGCCGAAGACCGCCGTAAGGTTGCAGGCGTTGAAGCGTCCGGTAAACAGCACTTCCACCTCGCGTCCGTTGAATGTCATCGAGGTTCCGTCCAGACGGCTTTCAACCACGCGGCCCATGAAGTCGGCCTGTGTGCGGAGCGAGTAAGTATATTTCTTGGCATCAGTATTCTGTAACATAACCATGCCGTTTTTGTCGTCGAGATTTGTAAGGGCGAACGCTGTCTTGGGAAGTCCGTCGAAGAACGACTTTTTGGCCGCAAGATAAGCTTCAACGGTCTTGTGGTAGTCGAGATGGTCGCGTGTCAGATTGGAGAATATGGCGCCGGTGAAGTGAAGTCCGGCTATGCGGTGCTGGTGGGCGGCGTGGGAGCTGACCTCCATTGAAGCATACTGACAGCCTTTTTCTACCATCTTGTGAAGCAGTTCGTTGAGGGTCAGAGGGTCGGGCGTGGTCTGCGTGGTCGGGATGGCTTCATCATCCACATAGTTGCATACCGTCGACAGAAGTCCGGCCTTGTAGCCCATCAGGCGTGACATCTCATATATAAGGGTTGCGGTAGTGGTCTTTCCGTTTGTTCCGGTGACGCCGACGAGCTTCAGTTTGCGCGATGGGTTGTCGTACCATTCAGAAGCGAGGAAGCCGAGGGCCACTGCCGAGTCGGCTACTTTTATGTATGTAATCGACGATTCAAGAAATTCAGGAAACTCTTCGCATACGATTGCAGCCACGCCGCTGTACTGAAGTACGGGTATGAATGTGTGGCCGTCGACCTGGGTGCCTCTTACGGCCACGAACATGGCTCCGGTCGACACTTTGCGCGAGTCGCTTACCAGTTTGGTTATTATCTTGTTGGTCGAACCTATTATCTCAAGAACAGGTATTGCTGAGAGCAGTTGGGAAAGGGATTTCATAATGGTCCTTATATTGGGGGTTAGTTTTATTGTTTTAATGTCAGATGCACTTTAGAGCCGCGGCCTATGTTGGTGCCGGGAGCGAGCGACTGGGCCACCACGTAGCCGGATCCGGAGAACGATACATCGATTCCTATGGTCTCGAGCTTGTTGATGGCGTCGCGCAGGCTGTAGCCGATGACCGAAGGCACGTGTCCTTCTGAATTTTTGTGGTGGTTGACATAGTGCTTTACCCTGTCAATCCCATAGTCGTTGCGCAGACGGTTGATTTTGTTGTCCGACGAAGCGTACATGGTAGGCGGGGTGATGCTTTCCGGTGCGTCGTCGTGGTAGTCGGAGCTGTTTTCGAGCATTCCGCGCGAGTACATCTTCATGGCTATGTTTTTGAGCACGGTACCGCTTGTGCTGGCCGCTCCGAATCGGTTCTGGCGCGGACGGCAGGTCAGCACCACGCATGAGTAGAGCGGATTTTCGGCGGGGAAAAATCCGCAGAATGCCAGACGCTTCTTGCCGGTGTTGTAGGCTCCGTTCTCAATCATATAGCATGTTCCGGTCTTCCCGGCTATGCGCACCTTGTCGTTGCGGAGCATCTTTCCCGTGCCGTGGTCGCCCCATACCACGTTGGTGAGCATCATGCGCATAAGTTCCGCCGTCTTTGGGGTGCAGGCTGTGCCGTTGCCCATGTAGCTGATCGGCAGTATGGAGTCGATGGTCTCCGACTGGAGCTGTTCCACCAGCCGCGGACGCACGTAGATGCCGTTGTTGGCGATGGCGTTGTAGATGGAAAGGGTATAGATGGGCGGTATCTCGGTCGTGTAGCCGTAGCACATGCGCGACAATGCAATGCGTCCTCCTCTGTTGTTGGGAACGCTGTCGATGCGCGGCGGACGTTCGCCGGCAATGCCGGTGTTCATCGGGTCGAGAAAACCGAGATTCTTAAGCCTTGTGTAGAATGCACCCGGATTTTCACCGTATTTCGAGGTGATTATCTTTGCCATACCGATGTTAGACGAACGTTCGATTACCTCCTTTACCGGCATTGAGGCTGTTGAGTGAGAGTCGGTTATGGGTCGCCCGCCGGCATATGCAAATGAGTGTCCGGTGGTGATCATCTGGTTCACGTCTTTCACAATACCGTCGTCGAGGGCTATCATCATCGACAGGGTCTTGACCACTGAGCCTGGTTCATATCCGAGCACAGCACGGTTCATACCCTCGATATATTCGTTGCCGTTGGGGCTCTTTTCGAGGTTGGATATGGCTTTGATGTTTCCTGTCTTTACCTCCATCAGCACGGCCACACCCCAGTCGGCGTCGCAGTCCATCAGTATATTGTTAAGCTCGTTCTCAACTATATCCTGCATCTTGATGTCGATGGTGGTCTTGATGTTGTAGCCGGGAGTAGGGGGTATGTCGGTCCAGTTGACGATATTCTTTGTCAGCGGCACTTTCTTGGCCACACCCGGCTTGCCGTAAAGCATGGTGTCGAGGGCACGTTCAAGTCCTGATATGCCGTGGATTTCGCCGGTGATCGAGTCGATTCCCACACCTCCGATGCTTCGGCGTGCCATGGCTCCGTAGGGGTTGACACGGCGCATGATGGCTTCCTTTATCAGCCCGTTCTTGTTGGGGTTCTTGATGTTGAAGAATGGAAATGTCTTAAGGAGCTGGTACTGTTCATAAGAGAGGTTGCCCAGAAGCTTGAAGCTTCGCGGACGCTTGGACTTCTCTTTCGCCATAGGCTCCATCAATCGCTTTTTCCATCCCTTTGCGTCGCGTATGGGGAAGTGAAGGGCGAGGCTGTCGGCTATGCTGTCTACAGCAAGCAGGTAGCGGCCTTCGAGGAACCGTTCGCAGCGGAAGTCTATGCGGATGTTGTAGTAGCAGAGGTTGGTGGCGAGTATCTGGCCGTTATTCGACAGGATGTTTCCGCGTTCAGGTTTGACTACAACTACTTTTGACAGTTCGTCCATGGCCTTTTTGTTCCATTTCTCGGCCGACAGTACGCTGTTGTCAAGCGCTTTGTAGGCCACCCATCCGGAAAATGCGAACATGAGTATGATGACTGCTGAATAGCGGAGCAGGATTCGGGTGCGGTTTTCTTTTTTCATTGCTCGGAGTGTGTTTATTTTTTAGACAATCTATAAGGCGGTTGGTCCTGGACCCGCAGGTTCAGGTGCATTGTGTCGACCATCTCCTGCATCGACGATTCGCGTATGCGGCTCATGTAGGTGCTTTTTACGCGTATGCGTTCGGTCTCGACTATTTCGAGTTCCTGCTCGAGGGCCCGTATCTGTTCCATGCGTGTGAGGCATTGGTAGCGGTTGGTGATGTATATCATGACCATGACTACGGCTATGAGCACGGCCAGCCAGTGTCTTCTGAAAAAGTCAATGGAAAGCAGTCTTCCGTGCAGTGCGCGGAGGATAAAATTGTCTTTTTTCTTCTTTTTGGCTTTTGTGTAGACTGCCGACATATTCTTTTATTGACGCTTTTTGGGGTGTAATTGATTGGGTTGTTGTTTGATTGACACTCTCGTTACTGCGGTGGCAGCTTTTCGGCTATACGGAGTTTGGCGCTTCTCGAACGCGGATTGCGTTCTACCTCCTCGTCCGTCGGCACAATGGGTTTGTTTGTCAGCAACTTGAACGGCGACAGGTTGCGCCCGAAGAAGTCCTGCTTCACTTCGCCTTCGAGGTTGCCGCTTCGCATGAAGTTTTTCACCAGCCGGTCTTCAAGCGAGTGGTATGTGATGACGGCCAGGCGTCCGCCGGGTTTGAGAATTTCGAGCGACTGGCGCAGAAAGTCCGACAGAGCGTCTATTTCGCCGTTGACTTCAATTCGTAGCGCCTGGAACACCTGTGCCAGCTCCTTTTTCTCTTTTCTGCGGTCAATCAGCGGGTTGACCACGGCCAGAAGCTGTTCTACGGTGGTGATAGGCTCGGTCTGCCGGGCTTTGACTATGGCCGACGCTATCTTTCTGGCGTTTTTAAGCTCGCCGTATAATGAAAATATTTTCGACAGTTCCTGTTCCGTGTAGTTTTCGATATACCAGGAGGCAGGGCGCGAGGCGCGTCGGTTCATGCGCATGTCGAGCGGGCCGTCCCAGCGGAATGAAAATCCTCTTTCCGGATCGTCGAAATGATGGAACGATACACCTAAATCGGCCAGTATGCCGTCCACTCCGTCCACTCCATAATAGCGCATGAAGTTTTTGATGAAACGGAAGTTGCTGTATACAAATGTAAATCTTGAGTCGTCTATGGCGTTCTTTTGGGCATCTATGTCCTGGTCGAAGCTGTAGAGTCTGCCCTCCGGACCGAGTTCGTTTATTATGGCGCGTGAGTGGCCTCCTCCTCCGAAAGTCACGTCGACATACGTCCCATCGGCCTGAATATTAAGGCCTTTGAGCGTCGGTTCAAGTAGGGCGGGTATGTGGTATATCTCTTCCATTGACGGCAGTGTATTTAGGTTGTAAAGTTAGCGAATTTTCTTATAATTTACATACGAAAATTTTATCTTTTTTTGCCGTGTCCGTAAGTTTTTTGTCAGGATTCTTTCGGGGGAAGTCTGTTTAGGTGGAGAAACCGTTATAATCGATTGGCATACTGTCGGATATAATGAAATTCGACCCCCCGGTGAGGGAGCTTCGGACAAAATAGTTTACAAATGTAAATTTTAACATCTCCCTGTGCTCTGTCAGACGTTCGGGCAGATGAGGTCGGCGAGTATTTTTATGCCCACTGAAGCCGGCTCCTTGATTACGATTACGCCCGGAGGCACCTCGGCCGGATTCGGGTCGATATAATAGACAGGCACTCCGTGGCGAACGTAGTTAAGCAGTCCGGCCGCCGGATATACGTTGAGCGATGTGCCGATGACTACGAATATGTCGGCCTGCTCCACAAGCTCCATAGCTGGCTCTATGTTAGGCACCGACTCCTGAAAAAAGACTATGTGCGGCCTGACGTGGTGGCCGTCGATTATAGTGTCGGGAGTAGTGTCAAGTTCTTCAGGTTTAAGCTGATACACTTTCGTGTCATCGTCGGTTGCGCGCACCTTCATCAGCTCGCCGTGAAGGTGGAGCACATGGCTGCTGCCTGCACGCTCGTGAAGGTCGTCGACGTTTTGGGTTATGATGTATGTATCGTATTGCTTTTCAAGTTCCACGAGAGCAGTATGCCCCGCGTTAGGCTTCGCTTTGATTAGTTCGTGACGGCGCTTGTTGTAGAATTCATGCACCAGTGCCGGATTCTTTCTGAATCCGTAGGCGCTTGCCACCTCCATCACGGGATATTCTTCCCATAGTCCGCCGCTGTCGCGGAACGTCTTGATGCCGCTTTCCGCGCTCATGCCGGCTCCGGTCGAAATGACTAATTTCTTTTTCATTGTCAGTGTCTTTTATGCTGTTTACTGGGTCTGGTCGCCTCCATGCATAAACAACGCATTTGTCGCTTACATAGATTATCTCTATTTGTTAATTGTCGGCGATATCTGCAAATGTAACAATTAAATTATGTGAGCGGAAAGAATTCGGGATAAAAATAGGTATAAAAAAAAATTACTCGTCATCACGACGAATAATCTTCTTAACCTTAAATCTAATACCATGAAAAACACATTGCAAAGGTAGTGCTTTTTATGTTATATAACATACTTTTTGAACAAAAAAATCACTCTGATTAACATTAATTAGCAAATGAGTGTATTTTTGCCCTTTATTTCCGCATCACACCATCCTTATGTCGTGAGTCTGCGGCGCGTCTTCCCTGTAGGCGACCGGAGAGCCGGTCATTATGGTTAACTCCTCGATAAAGCCCGCCAAGGGCATTCGTGGGGATCCGCCAAGACCCCCGAACCCTCAACCACGTCGGAGACGTTACGCCACATTGCGGCCCTTTCGGGCCAAGCTATTTGTAGCCGTAAGGTGAGCCGCAGGCGAACCTTACGGGCAACAGTTACCGTACATAGTTGGCGCTCCGCTTGCGAGAGCGCCTCTATAGTAGCACCCTCGCAGGCGAGGTGCACGTCTCTGTTATATCGCAGTCACACGGGGTTCGCATCCGCTCACCCCGCGCTACAAATAGCACCGCCCTCCGGGCGTAATACACCTGAAACGCGGGGGTTAACATGTCATGCATCACTTACGCATACATAACTTTTAAAATTTTTAACTATCGCCAGATTTCTGTGAGAATTCTAATGAAGAAAAAGAGTTGCAGAAATGGGTTTCAATAGAAATGGATTTTTCAAATCCGCTATAGTTATTGTAAAACTGAATCATTAGTTTGTTTCCGCTTAATCTGGAAATACTCACAAATTCAGGAATCTCGATTTTATTGGAGTTTGGAAACATATATTCTGACGATTTTCCATCAAAATATTCTATCGAGCAAATATCGAATTCCATATTACATTCAAATGTATATATGCCTCCATGTGTGGGTATATTAAATTTCTTTCCGGATTGCCAATGCTCACTGGTCTCAATAAGTGTCCATTTCATCGACGGAAAGCCTTCTCCTTCTTTATCATCTTTACATGAAGGTATAATAGCCATGAATAAGAGTAACATGCCTGCAATAGATAATATGCGAGCTGTTTTAATCGTATTAAGTCTGTTCATTTTGTCTATTGTCTTGATAATATTGAACATTGGTTGTTATATTTAAAATTACTGCCACCTACAGACTCACTACCTTCGTTTCCGGTTGAATCGTCCTTCCCGGCTGTATTTCCCCCTGTCGGTTTCGGGGCCAAGCTGTTTGTAGCCGTAAGGAGAGCCGAGGCGAAACGGGTCAATGTGTAGTTACAAATATATTTAAATCTTAATAGATATGCAATTAAATAGTAATTGTTTATTGCGGTTTACAGGGTCAAATGATTAAATTTATATCGGTCAAATGTCTAATAGAGATTATTTATGGTGGACAACGGGTGGACATTCATCAAGTCTTTAATTAACTTAAGCATCACATAATAAGCGGATTGTTCATTTTACTAAAATTACAAAGGTAGACAATAGGAGTACAGGAGCCTTGCCGTCTGCCTACTTGTGCATCCATCGTTACACACCACATGTGCATTACGCCACATTGCGGTCCTTTCGGGCCGGGCTATTTGTAGCCGTAAAGTGAGCCGTAGGCGAACCTTACGGGCAATCGTTCCCGACCATCATCGGCGCTCCGCTTGCGAGAGCGCCTTTATAGCCGCACCCTCGCAGGCGGGGTGCACGGCTCTGTTTTCGCTCCACACGGGGTTCGCATCCGCTCACCCCGCGCTACAAATAGCACCGCCCTCCGGGCGACTCCGCGATACAGCAAGAATGTGAAGCTAGTTAAGCAATATATTCAAACAGGAGATTTAATGCTAATATTATGGTTGTCAATGATGTCAGAATGCACCAGGGAAGCATTTTTTTCATCATTGAATGTTTTACGTGTCTTTTGGGGGATTGGTCTTTGCTTTGATTATGCTCACTAAATCCTATTTTCAAAATAAAAAATAAGGATATTCCAATTGAGAATGAACCTAAATAATGAGCCATAACTGGCGACAATAATCTAAAAGTAGATTGTACAGATAGAAGCAATATCAATATAGAAAAGAAACTAAACCAAAGCGTAAAACTAATTTTTCGCATTATCCACAATATATTGTCGATGCAACACTCCATAAAACCCCAAATGCTAATGAACTTCCTCCGGACGGTACGGATAGAGCCCATGCTATCTCCCAACCTAATACAGCCATAGCTCCATTACATGCAATGGCTATCAGTTGTTTATTATTTACAGAATAAGTATCGGTCGCTGTGATAATATTATTTTCAGGATTATAATTAACAGAAAATAGTGGAGTATTATTACTATTGCAAATTGTATAGTTATTATCCCCATTATCTTCCATAACTATGATTTTGGGCGCTACATTACTTTTTTCATATATGGAATAGTATGCACATGCAGTCGTTTTCCCAGAGTCGCTTTTGACCATTTGGGCAATCATTCCGGTACTATTATCGATATACTCGCAGGCACTTGCCAAATCCCATGATATATTTCCTGTAGATGAATCTCTACCTATTGAATCTATAATATCAGATATGTTGGTGTCTGAACGTGAATATGATTTAGAATTTAAAAATTCAAGAAAATCGATATTTATATCGGAAGCTTCAATTTGTTTATATCGAACTTTCTGTGTTTCCAATTCTTCCAAATTAAAATTGGATGAGCCAGAATTACATGCGAATATAAAGATTAAAAATACACAGGATGTAAATAATATCGATAATAGAGTTCTTGTTTTAAGAAAATGATGTTCCATAAATGTAATTAGGTTTTTAATTGTTAATAATGATGGTTGTTTGATAAGGAGAGGGGTGGTAGGATTGGGTGGCTTAAGCAAAGAAGTCGCCTTCGTAGACGCGTCCTTTGCTGTCGGTGACCACGACGGTGTATGCCTCTCCGTCGTAGGCGCCTATGCGTACACGTACTTCACGGTAGTTCTTGACATCGACTTTCGATGAGAACACTATCCCCTCCGTGCCTATTACGGCAACGTCGTAGACCTCGCACTCCGAGAACTTCAGGGCAAGCTCCTTGGAGTCGTTGTCGTAGCCTCCGGTGACCGGAACCTCGCTTTTGTCCTTACCGTCATCGGGATCGAACTTAATAGGAACCGAATCTGCAGTAACTGTGATGACACCGAAAATGCAAAAAATTGCGAATGTTGACAATAGTTTTTTTATCATAATTTTGAGTGATAGATTTTAGTTCGCAAATTTAGTTTTACGTAAAACTCACATGGCAAAGTTAGTTTCATCCTTGAAAAATTCCAAAAAATTAAGGTGTATAGGCTGGATTTTTGATGTAATGCAATGCCCTGATTGTCAGAAAAATACCCAAATAATTGTTGCGAAAATGGTGTATACCCCCATTTGTTATATGGCGATGTAACATTTTTAGGGTCTAAATCAAGTTGTTTCGGAGCTCTGAATTGCGTACTTTTGTCAGTGCACTTTTAATCAACTAAAGAACGAATGAAAACTCCCATATATCTGATTCTTGCTATGATGTTGCTTGTCCCTTCCTGCACAAAAAGAGATGTTGCTGTCGAACTGCAGTTGGAGATGGCGGATAGCCTGATGTTCGTAAGTCCCGACAGCTCGTTGTCGATTCTAACGTCAATCGAGCCGTTAAGCCGAAACTTAAACAGTAGGGATAAGGCCCGGTATGCCCTGTTGATGACCCAGGCGCGGGTCAGAAATTACGTCGAGGCCACGGACGATTCACTGATAAATATAGCCATAGATTACTACTCCGATGCAAACGACAAGGTGCGTTTGGCCTGGAGCCATGTGTATGCGAGCTACATCTACCATCAGTTGGACAGCGACAGCCTTGCTCTGCTGAATATAGTAAAAGCTGAAAATACGGCGAAGGATGTCCGGAACCCTCTTCTACACTATTATATCCACTATTTCTGGGGCAATATGATAAAATGCCGGATTCCTTATGATAACGGCATCCGTCAGTTTGAACTTGCAAAACACTACGCTTCCATGATGCAGGATACGGCAAAATTAATCGTTTGCCTTAACGAGATGGCATCGTCACAAATATTTATAAATGATTTCGGCGAAGCTAAAAAGATATACCGCGAAGCTGAGGAACTTTCAAGACAGGCTAATATAAGTAAATACAATAATTCGATAAATCGAGGAATGGCATTCTCGTATTATTTTCAGGACAGTCTTGAACAGGCTTTAAGCTACGTCGAGAGGGCCATAGACGGAATAGCACGGATTGAGAACGGTTATGGGAATCCATCAAATACCTATGAACTGAGGAATTCCATATTAGTAAAACTTGGGAAATATGACAAATTAAAGGATTCGACGTGGACTGACACGATGACGGTACGTCAGAAGGGTAGCTATTACCTTGACATGTCGCGTATAGAAGCCTGTCTGGACAACTATAAAAAGGCATTGGATTACCATATGAAGTATGCCGAATGTCTTGATTCGATCTATGGAGCTATTATTGATGACAAAGTGCTGGAATGGCAAAAAAAGTACGATATGCTTGAATTGACGGCGGAGCGCGACAGTCTGAAAGCCAAGAATCGGGCAGTATGGATAATTGTTCTTGTAATGGCTTTGACAATTCTTATGGGTATCATAGTGTTTATGTTTATCATATACCGTAATAAACGCATAATGAACGATACCATCAAGGCCAAAGAAGAGATGCTGAGCGAGGCTAAGAACCGAATCATTATGAAAACCAATGAGATTCTCCGGAATAAGGATGCCCGGGTGGAACGTATGCGCGGGCGAATTCTGACTATGGACAATGCCTACAGAAAGGTTAAAAATCTGATTGATTTAAAAGACCGTGATATTTCTACAATAAAAACGTCGACACTTACTCTTGATGAGATACAAGGCATGAAAGAGTCGCTGAACGCCAGCGACAATGACTTTCTGACATGCCTTAGAGATGAATATCCGTTGCTTAAAGACCGGGATTTGACTATAGTCTGCCTGATAAAATTCGGAGCCAAAAACCGAGATATGACACTTCTGCTCGGATATTCTGAAAACACGCTAAAGAAATATAAGAATCGAATAAAGACGGAGTGCCTCGGGCTTAGTCCTGACTCCGAGTCGCTCGACGAGTGGATTCTGGCCAAGGAATACCCTGAAGAGGAAGAATAAGTCATTGTCGCGGTGCGACAGACATCAATATGCCACCGGCGCACCGCGGCCGGGCTATGCCTTGACTTTGGTGGCGCGGAGGAAGAAATAAAGAAACAGGGCTCCGGCGAGGAACAGGCTCACCGAGAAGCTCAAAATGATGCCGTAGGTGCCCAGTCCGAGAGGAAACGCGATGATGTAAGTGGCCGGTACGCCGACTACGATGTAGCAGAAAAATGCTATCCAGATCATCGGTGTGACGTGCGACGTGCCTCGCAGTGCGCTTGCAAAGTTGATTTGTGTGGCGTCGCCGAGCTGGTACAGCACCAGCGGGAATATGAGCAGGAGCGTGGCCTCGATCACCACCGGGTCTTCCGTGAATGCATGGATAAGCTCGCGGCCGAACACCACGAATATGGTTGATGAGATTGTGGCGAGAACAAGTATGATATGGTAGCCGGCGAAGGCGTTGCGCCTCATAGCCTTCACATCGTCTAATCCGGCGAAATTGGCCACACGCACCGACACGGCCGATCCCATGCTGTAGTATATGCAGAATCCGAGGGTGCCGGTGATGACGATTATCTGGAACGAGGCCAGGCTGATGGCTCCGATCATTCCGGCCATGACGGCGGCTATGGTAAACGATCCGGATTCGAAGGTCATCTGGAGCGATATGGGCCACGAAGTGCGGTTAAGCTGCGATATGGCCATGCTGTTGACGCGCGACTTGACATAGCCCTCCTTGTATGCCCTGAAACGCTTTGCGAAGAAGAATATGCACACCACCACCACGGCACACAGCATTCGGGCCGTAAGTGTGCTGTAGCCCGCACCGATCAGTCCAAGTTCCGGACAGCCGAAGTGGCCGTAGATGAGCGCGTAGTTGCCGATAATGTTGACCACGTTCGAGCCGAGGATAATCCACATGGGCAGTGCCGTGCGGTTGATGGCGAAAAGCCACTGTGCAAACACGTTGAACACGGCTATAGGCAGTATGCCCACGAGCACCTGGATATAATAGGGCCGGATGAGCGGCAACAGCTCTTCAGGCTGGTTCAGCCGGTCGAGATTGAACCACAGCAGGGTCATTATGCCCGTGACCAGAAGCGCGAACAGTATGTTGAGCAGCAGGCCGTTGCGAAGCATGCCCCCGATGGTGTCAAAACGCTTTTGTGTGAACAGTGCGCCGATGAGGGGCGTAAGCCCGTAGGTGAATCCGATGCAGGCGAAGTTGGCCATGTTGAACACGTTGTTGACAAACGAAGCCGATGCAAGGGCCTCGGTCGAGTAGCGTCCTACCATTATGTTGTCGGCAAAGGCCACGACAATCATGCCTATCTGTCCGATGAGGATAGGTATGCCCAGACGGATTATCGCCTTGTAATTGTCGAGGTATTTTTCCCGTATCTGACTTTTCATTTCTTGTTCTTGTTTGGTTTTACGATGCGTTTGAGGCCATGCAGTATGTCCTTCTTGCGCAGAAATCGTCGGAGCACCCGAAGTGCTTCGCGTGATGTGGCGTCCGGGTCGAGACCCATGTATTCGGCATAGTAGCGGGCCAGGCGCTCGGTCTCCTCCGGCACTATGTTTATGGAGCGGAAATTGTCCATGAGCGACCGTTTCGACTTAACTCCGAACTGCATCCGGTTGACGTCGATAAGATACATCTTGTAGCCCGACGCGGCGTCGCCGGTATAGAGCACGTTGCCCGGCGAGAAATCCTTGTGCCATACCCCCGCCTTGTGCAGGCGCGACAGCTCCAGGGCCACCGCACGCACCAGTGGTTCGTTGTCGGGCATATTCTCCCACAGGCGCACATCCTTGGCGTGAAGCTGCCGGCAGACGTAGTAGCTTTCTTTCAGTGCGGGCCCTTCGTGAAGTTCAACGTAGGCTATCGGGTCAGGCACGTTGAATCCGAGTTCCTGCAGTCTGACCGAGTTGTAATATGACCGCCTGGCTTTGCTCGTCATGGCTCCGTAGATGTATGACTTTATGTTTCCCGGCACGCGGAAAGCCTTGATGTTGACCTCTATACCCTCGTAGGCCAGCTTGTATATGCGGTTTCGTCCCCGGTAGATGCATTCTGCCTCCGGAGGCACACCTTTGCCGGCGAGGGTCTCGGCCAGCCGCGTCATCTGCCGATAGTCGGGATTTACTACAATCGTGGTTCTCATATCGGTCAGATTATGTGGCGGAACAGGTAGTCAAATTTACCGAACTTGTCGAGGCTTGCTGCGGAGTCCTTGCTGTCGATCCACCACAGAGGTATGTCGCGGTACATCGACGCTACGAGCGTGAATGTGCTCGGCGGACCCACGAGGTAGTCGCAGGCCGAGAAGAGGTAGAGGTCTTCGGCCTGGTCGCCGTCGGGAAACACCACGTTGATTCCTTTGAGGTTCTTGCGGTAGTAGTCCTTGTCGAGCGCCGGGTCGTTGCCGCATATATACACGGTCGGCTTATTGTCGGGAAACAGCGACACGAGGTCGCGCACGACCCTGACGTATGTGGCGTCATCGTAGAAGTAGCGGCCTCCCTGCCACCTCGAGTAGTCGCCTCGGCGTATGTGGACACCGAGTCTTATGTCGGTTCCGGCCGAGGATGAGGCGATGAATGAGTCTACTTTTTCCTTGATTTTTCCGTCGAAAGCAAACAGGTCGATAATCTCCCTTTTGTACTTCAGGAACAGGTCGTAGAAGCGCACTTCCCAGCCCTCCACCACAAGGTTGCGGTGCTTGAGCATAATCTGTTCTTTCTCTTCTGTCGGTTCGCCCGGAGTGTCGAACGTGACGGTCGGAATCAGGCCGGCCTTGGCGGCATATTTTGCCGAAGCGTAGGCCAGAAAGTTATGCTTTAGCTGACGGCTTATGTTGAAGTATTTGTATTTATAGGCAAAACGCATCGACAGCGTGTCGCGTCCATGTTCGCGCCCCCAGGCATATACATGTCCGTACTGTAGGATGTTGTTGCACATCCTGCCTTTGTCTCTTACAAATATCATATATCGGTTACTTTTTGTTTTGTTTCATGTTCTCTTCAATCACTTTCGACACCACCATCACCTGATAGAACGCGTTGATCATTGCGCGTATCAGGGCCGGCTTGCCGTCGCGGAATCCACCCTTGAATATATAGTATTTGATGAAGTGGAACGCCGGTTTGGTCAACAGCGTCATGACACCGTAATTTCTGTTCCTGCGGCGCTCGGCGGCGTCGGTCGAATACTCGTTCAGTTTCTTTACCCTCGCCCCGACGCTCTCTTCGTCGAGATGGATGAGGGCAAGCTCCTTGCGCTTGGCCGGAATTCGATCCACGCGGCCCTGGACCACGGGCATAGTGTGTACGTAGGGAGGCCATACCGTGCCTTCCCGCTTGAAGAAGCGCAGTATGTAGTCAGGATATCCGGCACGGATAAATCGTCCCATGAAGTAGTTTTTGCGGGGTATGTAAAGGCCCGCCGGACAGTCCGGTTTCTTGATTATGTCGTATAGATATTCCCTTAACTGCGGCGTGACAAGCTCGTCGGCATCGACAGTAAGCACCCAGGGGTTTGATGCCGACTGTATGGCAAATGTGCGGGCTGGTTCGGCACAGCGGTGGTTGCCTTTCGGAAATGTGACGACCTTGCATCCGTTGCGCAGGGCTATATCGACTGTGGAGTCGGTGCTCTCCATGTCGCACACCACGATTTCGTCGAACTCCTTAACGGTGTCCAGAACCTGCTGCAGATACAGTTGGGCATTGTAGGTGTTGATTACTACAGATATTTTGTTATTGTTGTCGTCGTTCATGTCCGTGCACTTTATTTTATAATAAACTTGAGTAGATTGATGCAAGCCGCATCGCATAATTATCGTATGGCTCTATGGGATTATTCTCCCTGTAGGCCTTAAACCGATTGAGGAATGTCCGGTCGCTGAGGGCTGTGCGCAGGGCTTCGGTGAGCTTCTCTGCTAAGTCGTCGCTGGCGACTATAAATCCGTTTTCTCCGTCGTTTATATACCTGTCGGCTCCGAAGCTTCCGGATGCTATGACCGGAACTCCGGCCGACTGGAATTCGGCTACTCTGTAGAGCCCGCTTTCTCCTGAAAGTTCTACTCCGACAGCCGAGTCCTTGATGAGGTCGAGGGCGTCAGGGCGGTTGCCGAGCCATTCGATGCGGTCGGCTATGTCAAACCGTTGCGCGGCTTGCTTCAGAGGCATCACGTGCGCCGCTTTCCCTTCGCCTATGATTCTGATCCGGTAGTCTATGCCGTCAAGATTCGATACGGCCTCGAATAGTTTGTCGATATGCTTTTCCGGAGTTATGGCTCCGTTGACGGTGATTGTATTTGACGATGATGGTTCCTGTGCCGGTTGACCGGTGGAGTGAATGGAATATCGCAGGGCGAACACCCGGATTGGTATCTCCTTTAAATAGTGCGGCGTTTCTATGGAGTGCGTTGCCAAGGCATCGAGCGAGGTTATGATGTTCCGCGCTATCTGGGAATCATTTTCGTAACAGTGCGGCGTAAGGATGGTCTTTACATCATTTTTACCGGAAAGCTCCACGGCGCGTGCGGCTATTGATGCCGTGCGGATGCTGTTGGCGTGGACTATCGATATCCCTTCCTTTTTTATCATGCCTGACAGAATGTAGGGATTAAAAAAGGGAAGATTCGTATGTATGGTTCTCCGTGTATTGAGTTCTGCCGAATTAAATAATTGCTCCAGTGCATTGTTTCTGGGTATGCACACGGTCACGTCGTGGCCCAGGCGCTTCATGGCGCATGCAATGTCGCGGGTGTACAGGGTCGCCGGATCCCATCTGCCGGAGTCTATGAGATAAGCGATGTTCATTGCGTCGGTTTGCTGGTTGATTGTTTGCGTCGTGAGCGGCGGGCCATGTTGTAGGCCATGTAGGTCGAGCGGAACCGTTCGCGGCTGATGGCGCGGCCCTCTGCTCCGTCGAGTATGGCTCCGTTGATGAGGTAAATTCCCAAAAAGGCTTCCGCGCCTTTGAGAAACGGAGTGTAGAAGCGGATGGAGTCGGGTCTTGACGATATGTCGCGAGACTCTATGGCGGCGTGGCGCAGTTGCACGGCGCGGTATTCTTCGGGAGTCGAGCAGCGGTAGTGGAGTATGTCGCCGTCGAGGGGCTGGGGGGTGAGAGTGCCCGGAAATATCACGCGCTCTTTGAATCCGTAGAGATTCCAGTTGGCATACCGCTTGTCGAAAAGGCGCACCTGCAGGTCGGGATACCAGCCGCAGTGCTTTACCGGCTGACCGCAGTAGAAGTTCAGGCGCGGCATCGAGTAGACGCGGTGGGCGAATCCGTCGGCTTTGAGTTTTTTCAGCGAGGCGAGCAGGGCGGGGGAGAGCACTTCGTCGGCGTCGATGGTCAGCACGTAGCTGTGCGAAGTAAGCGAGGTGGCGAACTGGCGCTGTGCTCCGAATCCTGAAAACTTGCGCTGCGTGACCTTGCATCCGAAGTCGCGGCATATCTGCGGAGTGCGGTCGGTGGAGAAGGAATCGACGACGATGATTTCGTCGGCTATCTCTTTGACCGAATTTAGGCATGCCTCTATGCGCTTCTCTTCGTTGTATGTTATTATGGTGACTGATATATGTGCCATGTCCCGATGATTAATTGTATTTCGGAGATTGTAGTTTCAGGTATTTCAGATACATTTGAGGAGGTAGTTTCTCAATCGAATAGCGCAGCATGGTGCGCGGCATTGACGGTGCGTGCCTGTCGAGGAATGCAGTCAGGGTCTCTATTCCGCCGTGTTTGCCTATCTCGCGGAGCATCCAGCCGGTGGCCTTGTGTATAAGGTCGTGCTTGTGGCTGATATACCGTTCGGCCAGGCGCAGGGTGGCGTCGAACTTTCCGGCCCGTATCATCGGATGCGTGGCCACTATGGCGATGCGCTGAATCCATAGGGTGGGGGAGAGGCTCAGACGCATCAGCAACTCATCGTCGGGATTTTTCAGAAGGTGCTCACCTAATATGTATGGAGCCGACAGGTCCACTAAATCCCAGTTGTTGCACTTGTGCATATTGTCGAGATAGAAATCTACGATTAGATTCTGTTCGTCCGGATTCTTTCTCGACTTTTTGTAGCGTTCGACGAGCGCAAGCAGACCGGCCAGTCGAAATTCGTGTATCGGGGAGTCGAGCATCTCCCTGATTTCTTCCAGTGGCGAGAATGCATAGTCTTTGGATATCGCACGGTTTGCCGGGACGTTGATTCCGATGAAGCGGTCGCCCTCGCCGTACTGTCCCGAACCGGTCTTGAAAAAACTTGACAGTATTGTTACTTTTGTCGGTTCGGCTATGTCTCTTAGTTCTTTTTCCCAATTCTTGTTCATCATTGCTTTTCTCTGTCCGCGTCATGTCGCGCTTTACGCAAAGTTAGCAATTTTTTCTGCGTCAGATTGCAAAATTTACGTGTGGATGGACGGGTAAATTTAAATATAAAAATCTCAGAGCGTCTGTTTTTGACGTAATATTCAGATGGTCAGTGTTTTGGATGCGGTTTTGGCACTTCCGCCATTCCTTCCGAAAAAATCGCATCATTTTGAATAAATGATAAATAAGACGTAATTTTGTAAAAACTTATAGCAATGGTACTGAACTATATTTGGGTGGCGTTTTTTCTGGCGGCATTTTTGGTTGCGGTCGGAAAAAGTGTGTTTTTCGGCGATCTCGGAATCTGGGGTCAAATCATGGGTGCATCATTTACGTCGGCGGCAAATGCATTTGAGATAGCGTTGGGCCTGACCGGAGTGTTGTCGCTGTGGATGGGACTGATGAAGATTGGAGAGCGCGCCGGAGTCATCCAGATGTTCGGGCGTTTGATCAGTCCGTTGTTTTCGCGTCTGTTTCCCGGCATTCCGAAGGGGCATCCCGCCATGGGGTCCATATTCATGAATGTATCGGCCAATATGCTCGGCCTGGACAATGCGGCCACTCCGCTTGGCCTTAAAGCCATGCAGGAGATGCAGGAGCTTAACGAGAAAAAGGATACCGCTACTGATGCGATGCTTATGTTCTTGATACTCAATGCTTCGGGGCTTTGTTTCATACCTATAGGGATAATGATGTACCGCGCTCAGGCCGGTGCGGCCAATCCGACGGATGTATTTCTGCCGATACTTCTTGCCACGTTCATCTCTACTTTCGTAGGTATCGTGGCGATGTGTGTAAAGCAGCGTATACGATTGTGGGACAGAGTCATGCTGTCGTGGCTCGGAGGTTTGGCTCTGATTGTCTCGGGCATAGTATGGCTCTTCTCTACGATGTCTAATGAGGAGGTTGAACTTTATTCCGGTTTTGTAGCCAATTTACTGCTGTTCAGCGTGATTATGTTGTTTGTCGTTAGCGGGCTCCGTAGACGTGTCAATATGTACGATGCGTTTATCGAGGGAGCCAAGGAGGGCTTTAAGACTGCGGTAATGATTATTCCGTATCTGGTGGCGATTTTGGTTGCTATCGGCATGTTTCGCGCATCTGGAGCGATGGATGTCATCACCGACGGCATGATAGCCTGTGCGAATTTCATCGGTATGGATGCCGACTGGATAGAAGCTTTGCCAACGGCACTGATGAAGCCTCTTAGCGGAAGCGGCAGCCGTGGAATGATGGTCGACCTTATGAATATCCATGGTGCTGATGCGTTTGTTTCGCGCGTGTCGGCCGCTATTCAGGGAAGCACCGATACTACTTTCTATATCCTTGCGGTCTATTTCGGCAGTGTCGGAGTGGTTAAGACCCGCTATGCCGTGCCTTATGCGCTGCTTGCCGACGTGGTAGGCTCGATAAGCGGGATTGTTGCCGCTTACATATTTTTCCATTGAATTTAGTGTTTGTGTGATTAGCTGAAAATTAGTATTTTTGTGTGTAATAAAGCTTTGTATTTATGAGTGAAAAGATGTTGTGGGAGTCAAAGAATGTCGAGATGCCTGACCTGGATTTCGGCAGGCTTGAACGTTGGATAACCGAGGTTGCTAAATCGCATGGCCGGATTGTCGGCCCCGTCGGCTATCTGTTTTGCGACGACGCCCATATACTTGATGTCAACAGGGAGTTTTTGAGACACGATTATTATACCGACATAATCACTTTCGACAACAGCCGTGGCCGTATGATAAGCGGCGACATAGTCATTTCGCTTGACACGGTGGCATCTAATGCCGAGCTTGTCGGCGCGAAATACGGTGATGAGCTTCTTCGTGTGATTATCCACGGAATTTTGCACCTGTGCGGCATTAACGACAAAGGCCCCGGCGAGCGCGAGATTATGGAGCGCAATGAAGACGAAGCGTTATATTTATTCTCTAAATTGGATTGACGATGGTATTTGACTACGATGTCATAGTTATCGGTGCGGGTCATGCCGGCTGCGAGGCCGCGCATGCGTCCGCCAAAATGGGTGTGAGCACTTTGCTGGTCACGATGGACATGAACAAGATAGCCCAGATGAGCTGTAATCCGGCAGTCGGGGGCATTGCCAAAGGCCAGATAGTGCGTGAGATTGACGCGCTCGGAGGCATGATGGGCATTGTGACCGACCGGACAGCGATACAGTTCCGTATGCTTAACCGTTCCAAAGGTCCGGCCATGTGGAGCCCTCGTTCACAGAGCGACCGCATGAAGTTCAGTGCCGAGTGGCGCAGAATCCTTGAAAACACCGACAACCTGTATATGTGGCAGGATTCGGTGGTGTCTCTCATTATCGAGGAGGGTGAAGTGCGGGGCGTAGTGACCGCTCTTGGAGTGCGTTTCAACGCGCGGAAAGTGATTCTGACTGCCGGCACATTCCTTAACGGTCTGATGCACGTAGGTCGCGCCCAGGTGAAGGGCGGGCGAGTCTCTGAGCCGTATTCCAAAGGTATCACTGAGCAGCTCGTAGATTATGGTTTCACTGCCGACCGTATGAAGACCGGTACGCCGGTCAGAATAGACGGACGTAGTGTAAAGTGGGAGTTGACCGTTCCGCAACAGGGCGATGATGATTTCCACAAGTTCAGCTATCTTCCCGGTGTGCGTCGTGAGCTTAAGCAGCGTGAATGCTATATAACCTATACCAACGCCTCCACGCATGAGATACTTCGTCAGGGACTGCCTGATTCGCCGCTCTACAACGGGCAGATTCAGAGCATCGGGCCGCGTTATTGTCCGAGCATCGAGACGAAGATTGTGACGTTTGCCGACAAGGACGAGCACCAGCTCTTCCTGGAGCCGGAGGGTGAAGATACGCAGGAGTTTTATCTCAACGGCTTCTCTTCGTCCCTGCCTCTTGATGTCCAGGTCAATGCGTTGAGCACCGTTCCTGCATTGTCCGATGTGCGGATTTACCGTCCCGGATATGCCATAGAGTATGACTTTTTTGACCCGACACAGCTGTTGCATACACTCGAAACAAAGCTTGTCAAGGGGCTTTATTTTGCCGGTCAGGTAAATGGAACGACCGGTTACGAGGAAGCCGCGGGACAGGGGCTGATGGCCGGAATCAATGCCGCGAATGCTGTTCTCGGCCGGGGTGAGTTCGTGCTTTCACGCGACGAGGCTTATATCGGGGTGCTTATCGACGACCTGGTGACAAAGGGTGTCGACGAGCCGTACCGCATGTTTACCTCACGTGCCGAATACCGGATTCTTTTGCGCCAGGACGATGCCGACATGCGTCTGACTCCGTATGGTTACAATCTCGGGCTGGCCACGCAGGAGCGCTATGACCTCATGCTGGCAAAGCGCGAGGCGCGCGACGGTCTGATTGAGTTTATTTCCGGATACTCCCTGAAGCCCGCACTGATTAATCCGGTGCTTGAAGAGATGGGTACATCGCCTTTGAAGCAAGGCATCAAATTGCGTGAGCTGATACTCCGTCCGGCTATAACTATAAGGAACATCGCACCGCATATCGAGGCCCTGCAGCGCTATCTTTCGACAATAGAGGAGGCGCGCCGGGAGGAGATAATCGAGGCGGCGGAGATACTGGTGAAGTACGAGGGCTATATCGAGCGGGAACGGCTGGTGGCTGAAAAGATTCGCCGTCTTGAAGACCTGAAGCTTGAGGACCGCATCAACTATGCCGAGGTCAAGGCTCTGTCGACCGAAGCGCGTCAGAAGCTGGAGAAAATCAGGCCTGCCACCGTTGCGCAGGCTTCGCGAATACCCGGCATTTCACCGAGCGACATCAATATCCTTCTGCTGTTGCTCGGCAGGTAATGTTCCACGTGGAACAAAAATAAAAAATTAATACTCAATTAATTAAATCGAAAAAAAATATATGGAATATGTAAAGTCAAAAATCCGTGATGTCTATGATTTCCCTAAGAAAGGCATCATCTTCCGCGATTTGACCACAATGTTTAAGGACGCACGTGCGATGCATATCGTAGGTTGGGATCTTGCCCAACAATATCGCGACAAAGGTGTTACTAAAGTGGTGGGTATCGAGTCGCGCGGTTTTATAGGCGGTTCGATTCTCGCATACGAGATCGGAGCCGGTTTCGTCCCCGCCCGTAAGCCCGGCAAGCTTCCCGCCGACGTTGTGAGCGAAGCCTACGACAAGGAGTACGGCCAGGACGTGATCGAGATTCACAGCGACGCCATCACGCCTGACGATGTGGTCGTGATCCACGACGACCTTCTCGCCACCGGCGGAACCATGGCCGCCTGCTACAATCTGGTGAAAAAGATGAATCCGAAGAAGATTTACATCAGCTTCATCGTCGAGCTGAGCGCTCTCGAGGGCCGCAAGAATCTGCCTGCCGACGCCGACGTGTCGTCATTGATAGTATATTAAAAAACTGCATATTTGGCTAAATACGAAAAATCCGAATCCTTAAAGGAGAAGATTTCAATTCTACCTGATTCTCCCGGCTGCTATCTCTATTATGATGCGGCCGGGACTGTAATATACGTCGGCAAGGCCAAGAACCTGAAGCGGCGCGTGTCGTCCTACTTCAACCGTCAGCACGATGTCATACGCACCATGCTCCTGGTGCGCAACATCGCCGACATGCGCTATATCGTGGTGCCTACCGAGGAGGATGCGCTCAATCTGGAGAACTCGCTGATAAAGGAGTATAAGCCGCGCTACAATGTGCTTCTGAAGGACGATAAGTCCTATCCGTGGATAGTGGTCACCAAGGAGCATTTCCCGCGTGTCTTCATGACGCGCACACGCATCAAGGACGGCTCGAAGTATTTCGGTCCGTATGCCAACACGGCCGTGGCTAAGACGGTGCTTAATCTTATCCGCGAACTGTATCCCGTGCGCACCTGCCGCCATGCCATAACGCCCGATTATGTGGCGAAGGGGAAGGGCAGGCTGTGCCTTGAATACCATCTGAAAAATTGCCAGGGATGTTGCGTGGGGCTGGTCGGCGAAGAGGAATACGGCGAGATGATGTCGCATGTCAGGCAGATTCTTCGCGGCGACACTCAGGAGCTTCTTGACTATCTGCGCGGCGAGATGATGCGCCTGAGCGAGGAGCTGCGGTTTGAGGAGGCGCAGGCCATAAAGGATAAATATCAGCTTATAGAGCGCTACCAGTCGAAGAGCGTCATCGTCAGCCAGACGCTTGACGATATAGACGTGTTCGGTGTCGACGACGACAAGGAGCAGGTCTACGTCAACTATATGCACGTGCGCCGCGGTGCGATAGTCCGCAGCATAACGCTCGAATACAAGCGCCGCATGGATGAGTCGGTGGCGCAGATTCTCGACTATGCATTGACGGAGATTGCCGAGAAATTTTCGATAAAATATGACGAGGTCGTGATTCCCGAATTGCCTGAAAGCGCATTTGACGGCGTAGTGTTCAATATACCCAAACGCGGCGATAAACTGAAGCTCCTCGAAGTGTCGACCCACAATGCCCGCCAGAATAAGATCGACGCCTTGAAGATGATGGAGAAGCACGACCCCGAGAAGCGCGTTGAGCGCACGCTTGAACGCATCAAGTCGGACTTCCGCCTGACTGAGCTTCCGAGGCACATCGAGTGCTTCGACAACTCCAACATACAGGGCACGAATCCCGTGGCTTCGTGCGTGGTGTTCCGCAATGCGCGGCCGTCGAAACGCGACTACCGCCACTTCAACATAAAGACCGTGGTCGGTCCCGACGACTTCGCTTCGATGAAGGAGGTGCTTACACGACGCTACACGCGCATGATGGAGGAGGCTCCTGACGACCTGCCTCAGCTCATCGTGGTCGACGGCGGCAAGGGCCAGCTCAGCGCGGCCGTCGAGGCTCTCGACGACATGGGACTGCGGGGCACTATAGCGGTGGTAGGAATAGCGAAGCGTCTGGAAGAGATATATTTTCCCGGCGACAGTGTGCCTCTCTACATCGACAAAAATTCTGAATCGCTCCGCGTGGTGCAGCAGTTGCGCGACGAAGCCCATCGCTTCGGCATCACTCATCACCGCAATCAGCGTAGCAAAGGTCAGATAGTCAGCGAGTTGGATGGCGTGAAAGGGGTGGGCGAAAAGACCCGCGACGCTCTGCTACAGCACTTTAAGAGTGTAAAGCGTCTGCGCGAGGCTTCCATTGACTCAATAGCCGACATTGTGGGGCCGTCTAAGGCCTCTATAGTCTACAATGCGTTGCACGCACCCGAATAGGACGTGTTGTGCGAAGCCGAGTCTCCACGGCAGTGGCGTTCGTGGGGATAGACTGAAAAATAACAAAGGGCGAGTCTCACGACTTGCCCTTTGTTATTAACCTTAAATCTAATACCATGAAAAACACAGTGCAAATATAGTAATTATAACTACTAAACATCCGGCATAGGCAATGGTTCAACGAACGTGTTGATTTAACCTTTGTTAACTATTTAATCCCCGGAATTTGCCTTTATGGGATTTTTTGCGTTAATTTGCATCTATAACCTTATAAATCTCTTATATGTCCATGGGGCTGATTGATATGATTGCGATAATGTGTAGGTTTGCTGTTCCTGAGGCTATCCTCATCATGGTGATTCTTGCCGGTTGCGGTAGAGGCGGTGAGGTCGAGTCGCGGCTTGAGCGTATAGAGTCGGAATTGATGGAGTCGCGTCCCGATTCGGCGTTGGCTGTGCTGGAATCGATGGATGTTGACGAACTGCCTTCCGACCGCGCCCGTGCGTTGCACGGCATGCTCATGGCGCAGGCACGTCATAAGAACTATATCGACCAGACAGACGACCGCGACATCTCGTCGGCATGTCGCTATTTCCGCGACCACGGCGATGACCGACGCGCCATGAAGTCGTTTTTCTACCGTGCCGTCATCCAGGAAGAAAGCGCCGACTACACCCATGCCACGAATTCTTTAATGGAGGCAGAAGAATATGCGAAGGAAATAGACGATAAGTATTATTTGGGAAGAATCTATGATTTGTTCGCGGATTTGAATTACGATATATTTAACCAAAAGGAAGATTTAAAATATCGTAAGTTGGCAAGCCAATATTTCAATATGGCTGATAGTTTTCCACAGTATTACTATTCTTTAATAGAGGTAGCTATATCTTACAATAATAACGATATGCCAGAAAAATGTGTGGCTCTGCTTGATAGTCTGTCGTCTTTATCAAAATTTAGTCATAAAAACGATTCGATTATACAAGTATTTAAACTTTGCAGTTATTTGCCGGCTTTATTGAATTTAAAAAATTATTCGAGGATGGATTCAATAATAAATATCATAGAAAAGCATCAAGAATATGATTACTCTCCTTATGATTATTCGATAATAATTAGGTTCTACACGGAACAAAACAAACTGGAGAAAGCGGAATTTTGGATTGAAAAATATAGTAATCTGTTTGGAGAAAGTGGATACTCTCAAATCGGTTATCATATGGCATTACATGATTATTATTTAAAAAATAGAGATTATAATAAGGCTCTTGATCACAATGAAATAGCTTTTATGATTCACAACGACAAGATTAAAGAAGCACTTGATCAAACGGTTGTCGTTGCGCAACGAGATTATCATCGCTTAAAAAATAAAAGTGCTGAATGGAAAACACGGAGATTGAAGTGGATGTTAACGGTATTCATTGTTTTTGGCTGTGCTATTGGAATTGTCTTATTCTTATTCCATAAAGAACGAGTGAGGAGAAAAAACAGCGAGATTAATGAATATATTCTTGAAGTTCAGAAATTAAGTTCGGATGCAATATTAAACAATCAACAAAGATTTATTCTTGAAAAAGAACTAAATCAAAAGAATTCAGACATGGACAATCTCGTTTCGCGAATTAACGTGGGAGATGAAGAATTAGGAAAGTTAAGAAATTTAGCCAACATAATGCTCAAGGAACATTATGAAACATTAAATAAGCTTTGCGACGAATTCTTTGATGTTCGTAATACACCACAACAGCGCCCTGTGTTATACAAAAAAGTTCAGGATGAAATACAACGAATGTGCAGCAAACAATCCATCGATAAAATAGAACGTCTTGTTGACGGATGTATGGATGGTATAGTCAAAAAACTCAGATCTCAATTTCCGGGTTTTAAAGAAATTGATGTCGAAATTTTAACACTTACGTTTGCCGGATTTTCATCGCGTACTATATGTTTAATGACCGGAATAAATTTGGGGTATTTTTACAATAAGCGGAAAAGAATAAAAGATCGGAGATCTATGTCCGAAGCTATAGATAAGGACATATTTCTACAAAAAATGGAAATAAAATAATCGGTTATTGTAGCTGATAGACCGTTGATATGAATTTATAGTTTGGTGTATTTATAATCATTTGATTGCCAGTTGATTATGGGTAGAGGTGTTATGAGCTAAATTTTTGATTAAACAGATATATTGACTTACTTTGTGTTGTAATTAGACGTTATTATTAATACTAATTTAATCATAAGGTATGTCAAAAATTTTAATTGTATTATTTGTTTTATTATCATTTTCCGCCCATGATTGTTTTGCAGAAATAGGAGGCAACAGTTCCCCCACTATCAGAAAAAATAATTCAAAAATCGACGTTGTGTTAAAGCCAAAGCGGATTAAACCACTCGATAATTCTGAAAGATTGACAAGTTATTATATGTTGGATTCGGAGAGGCTTGTAGTCTGCTTTAACTATAGTGAAGGTTGGGCTGATTTGGTGGTGTCGACTCCCATGGGCGATGTGGTTCACAAGGAGAGGTTCCACACGGGGTTTGAGTTTTCCACCTACATCGGTGTACCCGATATGCCTTGGAAGATTGAAGTCACCACCACACAGGGCGGCGAATACGAAGGCTGGCTAATTATACAGGAATAGGTACCTATAATTTATATATTAATTCATCATTATTTAATTTATAAACCAATGAGAAATTTTCTTTTGAGTGCTGTCATAATGATGGCATTAGGATTCGTATCGTGCAATAATGAAGACGAAAACCTTATGGACTTAAATGAGTCTGACGTAAATATTGTAGTGGATGGAGTTAGTCTACAACAATCACTTGAGATTATAGCTCAAATAGCTCCAATCGGAGATAGCATTAGTTCGACGATGTCTCGTACAGATTTAAGTATGGAAGATTATAATTCGGCGGTTATTAAAGTTGAAAAACGTCTTTCGGAAATCTGCAAGCCTTGGGTTGCTGTCGGTAAAAATATGGTAAAAGAATTATTAGTTTCGTCAGAACAATTTAACATGTCTTCTGAAGAAATCGAACTTGTAAGTAATCTCTCTGATGAAGAATTAGCGGTGTCTACTTTGCTACTTTCCTTTTATAGTATGCAAAACGAAAGCGTAGTAATAGACGGTATGATGATTACATATCAGAGGGTTTGGGATTGCTTTGTGGATGCAACGGGTATAAATGATATTTTTTATCTAATGTCAGAATTACGAATGAATACAGTGGATCAAATAATCAAACTGTTGGTTCGCAAACCGGAATTAATCGCTCATTTTGCTAAAGTTTCACGATGCATGACTTATTTCGGATTAGCGGTTACGATTGCTCAATTCACATATTGCATAATGGATTATGCAATACCCGCTACTAATGATTATTTCAGTCTTAGTGACATAGAAGCTGCCGAATATACTTCAAAGGTTGAATTTATTATTATTCCATAATTGGTGTATTGAAACCATAACTATAAGATACAATATTTTGATTAGTTCGCAGTTAAGTTTGATATAGATATGTTAAGATTAATGTATGGCCACTAATAGTATTGCAAGACTGAATAATAGGTTGATGCCTCTTGTTTTAGCGATAATAACTTTTGGGTGTTTTGTGTTTAGCGACAATGATGTCGTTAGATATATAAGTGCTGTGATGTTATTATTATGTGCAATAATCATGGCAATAATATTTTTCAACAAACGCAAAAGGATTATAACCAAAATGATGTCAACAATATTACCTTGGTTCATGCTTGAAATGGCAATCTGTGTGTGGGCGGCGTGGATGAACATCCAGAATGAATGGTTTGCATCCTGGAAATGGGCGTTAGTTATATTCGTATTGTCATTATCCATGCTATTCACCGGCGATTTCAGACAAATTTGCAAGAAGAACGGTAAAATTGTGGCTTATAATGCTCTTGTCTGGCTATTTATATGGATGCTGATGCATTTTTTTAAATTAGGTGGTAGCATGCCTTCTATTTTTGCAATATTTTGGTATCTATTTACGCTCATAACCTCTGTATCGATTATTTATGGGCATTTTTTCAAACATATCTCAAATTTATTTCTACCGTTTGTATTGTTTTTATGTTTTATGGATATATGTTGTTATCAAATATATCCATACGTGGAATTCGGAATTCCTTTGTTTCGGTCAATTGTTTGGTTGGGATAAACTTTAGATGTCGTGGTAAATACGAAATTAAAAATTTTAAGCTAATATGGCTTGAAAGATGAATTATTTTATAAATTTGCGAAATGAGGTGTAAAGAGTAAATCCCCCTAATCACTTAAAAACCGATATTGCAGCATGGAAACAAAACAAATTTTGAGCAGAGGGCTCGGATATGCCGAGGCAGTGGTGGTCATATGGGCCGTGATGTCCACATTCTGGATATCCATCGTTTATTGCGAGACGGAAACAGAGAGTGTCTCCTTTTTTGTTCAGATTATGCTTCTCACAGTCTTCCTTGGTCTGTCGCGCAGAGCTGTCAATGCCGGATTCTGTTTTGGATATGTCGTGTCGGTATCGGTGATTGTGGCATCGGCATGGTTCTTCAGCATATCCGACCACGGAATTAGCGATATATGGCTGTTTGGCGGCCTTATATTGGGCGGTCTGCTCGATATTGTCAGGACTTATTTATTAACCAATAACCAACATTAAAAAAGATGAAGAAGTTTACAATTTGCATTCTGATGGGCGCTATGGCCGTGGGCGCAGGCGCGCAGGGACTACGCTACGGAGTGGAGGGCGGTCTGAACGTGTCGTCGCCCATGAACGCCGACGGAACCAAGTGCGGATTTAACGTCGGCGTAAACGCGCAGTTGCCGCTTAAGGGGGCATGGTACCTGGAAGGTGCGCTGAAGCTGTCGTCAAAGCCGTTTACCGTCAAAGAGAATTATTATTATTCGCCGGACTCCTGGTCAAGCTACATTTATGAGATTAGCGGCAAAGCCGACATAACCCCTTACTATCTCAATATACCCATCCACGCCGGATATAAGGTGGCTCTGAGCGACAATCTGAACCTCTCGCTGTCGGCCGGTCCGTATTTCGGCATCGGACTGTGGGGAAAAGGAACGGCAAAGATTGATGCCAAGGGCGACGCTCCGGCAGGAGCTGACATCGAATCGGGCGAGTATGACGTGGACAACGTGTTTAGTGACGGCGGCATGCGCCGATTTGAGATAGGAGTGGGAGTGAAGGCCGGTCTGGAGTTCATGGACCATTACCGTCTGTCGGTGGGCTATGACATCCAGCTTAACTCGATGATGAAAGAAGACGACTACTACAACCAGGTCGTGTCGGTGTCGGTAGGCTACATGTTCTGACCCTACATGTCGCACATCTCCGACGTGCTGATTAGGGCTGTGCGTCGCCGAGTCCCCCACGTACCGGGACTACGCCCCTAAAACGTGGGGATTCACATATTATGCGTCTTCGACGCAACCCGTGCCGGGGGCACACCCACACATGACGCACCTGCACGAGGCGCGCCGTAGGTGCCATCGTGTGTTAACGTCGGGGTTTAACATATCATGCGTCTTCGACGCAACCTCGCCCCGTACGTCCACATGACTCAGGAGGCCGGCGCGTCGGGAGACGCGACCATACGTTAAAC
>CAJTSJ010000004.1 GCA_910578785.1 uncultured Muribaculum sp.
CGAAAAGCGAGTGCAAAGGTAGAGACTTTTTCCGTTACCTCCAAATATTTTCCGAGCTTTTTTCTCAAAAATTTTCGAGCAAAAAGCCGAATTACATTATATCGCGCTCACGCAGACGCTGTTGCCACTTCCAGGCAGAACGCATCGTATCTTCAATAGGAGTGTCGGCCACCCAACCCAATACCTCATTGGCATAAGTAGGATCAGCCCAAACCTGCTCGATATCCCCAGCTCTGCGCTCAGCGATTCTGTAAGGCACTTTCACGCCGGTAGCCGATTCAAACGCATTGATAAGCTCCATAACAGACAGGCCATTTCCAGTTCCGAGGTTGAAAATCTCGATTTTTTCCTCCGACTTGTCGGTAAGCATGCGCTCTACAGCGAGGACATGAGCCTTAGCCAAATCAACAACATCGATGTAGTCGCGGATGCAATATCCATCACGGGTATTATAGTCGTTGCCGAACACACTAAGTTCCTTACGAATGCCGATGGCAGTCTGAGTGAGATAAGGAATAAGGTTTTGAGGAACGCCATTGGGCAATTCGCCAATCTCAGCCGACGGATGAGCACCCACAGGGTTGAAGTAGCGCAGGATAACGCTCTTGAACGGAGCTCCGGCATTAATTACATCAGTGATAATCTCTTCGGAAATCTGCTTGGTATTGCCATAAGGAGATGTGGCCTTCTTTATCGGAGACTGCTCGGTCACGGGATTTACATCCGGCTCGCCATAAACAGTGCAAGAAGAAGAGAACACTATGCCCTTAACGCCACGAACGGCCATCTGGTCCAACAGATTCATGAGAGTGTTAAGATTGTTGCGATAGTAAAGCACCGGCTTCTGCATAGATTCTCCGACAGCTTTACTTGCGGCAAAATTAATGATACCCTTTATATCGGGATATTTATCGAACAAAGCAGAAACGGCCTTCATATCCGTACAATCGGCTTCAACAAATTCAGGGCGAATACCAGTGATGCGTTCGATGCCGTCAAGAACATCACGCTTGGAATTTGACAGATTGTCGATGATAACTACCGAATAACCGGCCTTCTGAAGCTCTACCACGGTATGAGAACCGATGTAACCGGTTCCTCCGGTCACTAAAATCATCTCTTTTTTCATAATTTGGTTACGATATGATTGAGTTAAAATTTAAGTCCATGTATGAAATATCTGGATATTTGCAAAATTAAGAAATAATATTTCAAATACAATATATTTTTCAGCATTAAATAGCTATGCGCGTCATCTTTTCACCACCTTCATCCGGCATTCAGCGCAGTCAAACTCAAGGTCAAAATGCAACGCCCCCGAATTAATCGACAACGGCCCCTTAATCCGCCCTCCTCCCACGCATTTCAGGCAAGCGCCCAGTTCACGGCGAAGACAATATCGAGTCGTCATAACAACACGAGAATCGGCATGCGGAGCCGATACCTCCAAAGCCGGCTCAATCTCCCCCACTCCGTGGGAACGGTAAAATTCGCCGGCAAGCGAATTGGCGACATTGTCGTGGTAAGAAAGCTTCGGCTCAAACGGCCAGTGCGCTTCCGACTTTTCCGCACGGCGAAGTTCACGCTTATAGCGAATGGCATTATCGGCATCAAGCATCGCAAACGCCTTACGGCGAAGCATAGCCAAAGTAGACGCCGGGACAAAAACACCTCCACACGTATCCGTTACCTCACGGGCATAATAACCCGTGCCACCAAGCTTTGACAGTAGCTGGCGGCGCGACTCCTCCTGCGGACTGCGTGCCGCATCGAGCGACAGTCCTCGCACCGCACACGTAACCGCACAGCCTCTTTCGTCAGACAGGTCAACAGCAAGCCCTCCGTCGACAACCCGCAGATCGATATCTACCGCCACCGAGCGCGCCGCCGACTCCCGCGAAAGAGCATCTTCAAAAACCTTGTCGCTATTCCTATATAACACCGTGCCCGGGTCCAAAAGCACAGCAGAAGCAGGATACAAAACATCCCCGTCCAATCTATTCAACCGAAATCCCGTAAACACGCCGTTCTTGTCAAAAAAAGCAAGACCGTCGCCATTTGACAGCTTGCAGTCCAGACGCGCCTGTATTTTACCATTCTTAACCGAACGTACCACCCCAACCTTTTCTCCTTGCGATTTAGGGGTATAAATCGACGCAATCGATTGCTTAAGTCCTGGCGAATCAAGGAAGTATTTTGTAAAGCCTCTGTTGAAGCTCTTCTCCAATACCGGCTCAAACCTTGTTTCAACTCTCCCGACAGAAGACCTGGCATATTTACCACATGACGACTCCACGACCGAGTCAAGCACATTATTATAATATGCCACAACATTTTTCACATACGACAGCCCCTTAAGCCTGCCCTCAATCTTAAATGAAGAAATTCCGGCGTCAAGCATTTCGGCAATCATCCCAGAGCGGTTCATGTCGCGCAACGACAGCAGATGGCGTCCGCTCATCAAGCACTCGCCCGTCCCATCATACAGGTCGTAAGGCAGACGGCATATCTGAGCACATTCGCCGCGGTTGGCGCTCCGTCCGGTCGAAAGCACACTTGCATGGCAGTCGCCACTATAGCTAACACACAGCGCTCCATGCACAAACGCCTCAAGAGGCACATCCACAGAATTGCGCACGGTACGAATCTCATCGAGCGTAAACTCTCTGGGCAACACAAGCTGCGAGAAACCAACATCCTGCAAAAACCTGGCCTTCTCAGGAGTCCGTATGTCGCACTGGGTGCTTGCATGCAGAGCAATCGGAGGAATATCAAGACGCAAAATTCCCATGTCCTGAACAATCAGCGCATCTACACCAGCCTTATAGAGCCTGCGAATTAGACGCTCGACCTCCCTCAACTCATTATTATATATAATAGTATTGACCGTCACATAGACCTTGGCAAGATAGCGGTGGGCAAAATCGGCCACCTTAGCAATGTCTTCAACTGAATTACACGCCGAAGCCCTCGCCCCGAATCCGGACGCGCCCATATACACGGCATCGGCGCCATGCTTAACAGCCTCAATGGCCACTTCTGCATTTTTAGCCGGGGCAAGCAATTCGATAAAACGCGGTGATTGATTCATGAATATTTATTTTGGCACAAAGTTAACACTATTTTTACCACGATGGAGCCAAGTTCGCGTTAAGACATAAAAAAATTACTCGTCATCACGACGAATAATCTTTTTACCTTAAATCTAATACCATGAAAAACTGATGCAAAGTTATACACTCGGTTCGAATCGTCCAAATTTCACGGCAAAAAATACGCGTATTTTAACACTATTTTAAGTTTAAATATGCTAACGCTTGTATACAATCATTTTTTAAGCCCCATCCGTCAATCGCGTTTAAACAAAGGGGTCGACAGGTAGCGTTCGCCAGTATCAGGAAGAAGCGCCACAATAGTCTTACCAGCATACTCGTCAAGACGGGCAAGCCTGATGGCCGCGCACACGGCCGCTCCAGATGAGATGCCCGCCAAAATACCCTCTTTGGCCACAAGCATCCTCGCACCTTCAAAAGCCTCTTCATCGCCCACAGCCATCACCTTGTCTACGACAGAAGAGTCGTAATTCGACGGTACAAACCCCGCGCCTATACCTTGTATCTTATGCGCCCCAGCCTTACCGCCACCAAGCACCGGCGAACCTGCCGGCTCTACAGCCACTATCTCAACATCGGGATTGCGGGCCTTCAATCCGCGGCCGGTTCCGGTCACGGTGCCTCCGGTACCGACTCCGGCCACAAACACATCGACCAACCCATCGGTATCATGCCAAATCTCCTCGGCAGTCGCAGCCATGTGCGCGGCCGGGTTAGACGGATTGTCAAATTGCCTCAATATCAACGAACCAGGAATCTGCGCGTTCAGTTCCTCTGCCTTGGCTATCGCGCCCGACATTCCCTCCGCTCCGGGAGTAAGCACTATTTCAGCACCATATGCAGCCAACAACTGACGGCGTTCGACGCTCATTGTTTCGGGCATAGTCAATATGAGCCGATAGCCCCTTATGGCCGCTATCCATGCCAATCCGATTCCAGTATTTCCGCTAGTAGGCTCAATCATAGTCGCGCCAGGCTTCAAAAGACCCGACTTTTCCGCGTCGGCAATCATAGACACCGCAGCGCGGTCCTTGACACTGCCGCCAGGGTTGAACGACTCAATTTTAGCCAACACGTTGGCCTTCAGGCCCAACTCCTCCTCTATGTTTGACAGTTCCACCAACGGAGTAGATCCGATCAACTCTATTAAGCTCTTGTAAACATTCGACATAACTATCTTAATTAATTTATCATTATCTGCAAAGATAACAATATCGGGAAACCGACATTTCCCAAGAAGCAATTTTTAACACAATAAATTTGCACGCCTAAACTAAAAGGATTAATTTTGTAATCATTACAAAACAACAATCAATTTAAACCCGGATGGAAATAAAAACCACCAGACATATAAGCGAGATGATGGCAAGCCGAGGCGTAAGACCTTCGGCACAACGTATAGCCATACTCCGCTACCTGATGGACCATCCGGTACACCCAACGGCCGAGGAGATTCACAAGAGCCTGATCCACGAGATGCCCACACTGTCGCTGACAACTGTATACAACACCCTTAAGCTCATGGCATCGCACAATGTGGTAGACATCTTATGCATCGACCCCCGCAACGCGCACTTCGACTATCCGACACATCCCCATGCGCACATGTGGTGCAGGGAATGCGGCAGAATTTTCGACGCTCCGCTCACTGCCGACATCGATATACCGCATGTCCACAGCGGATTTCGGGTTGAAGGAATCGACCTGTACTACAAGGGCACATGCGAAAAATGCTCGACCAAAACAAGCTGAAACTTAAGTTATTATATTCGTATTAATTATCACAAAAAAAACAAACAATTATGGCAAAGAAATTTATCTGCACCGTTTGTGGCTATGTTCACGAAGGTGATTCAGCTCCCGAAAAGTGCCCCGCATGCGGCGTACCTGCAAGCAAGTTCAAAGAACTCGTAGAAGACGAAGCTCTTCAGTTCGTCACCGTACACGAAATCGGCGTTGCCAAGGACACTGACGACGAAATGAAGAAAGACCTCAATGCACACTTCATGGGCGAATGCACCGAAGTCGGCATGTACCTCGCTATGGCACGTCAGGCTGACCGCGAAGGATATCCCGAAGTTGCAGAGGCATTTAAGCGCTATGCTTGGGAAGAAGCAGAACACGCTTCAAAGTTCGCAGAACTCCTCGGCGAAGTAGTATGGGACACCAAGACCAATCTTGAAAAGCGTATGGCCGCTGAAGCCGGCGCAAATGCCGACAAAATGCGTATCGCACGCCGCGCCAAGGAACTTAACCTTGACGCCATCCACGACACCGTACACGAAATGGCCAAGGACGAAGCTCGTCACGGACAGGGCTTTGAAGGTCTCTACAAGCGCTTCTTCAAGAAATAACAATCCCTTCACAGGATTTTAACTACCCTGCTCACCGGCTGTGTGCTCCGACAAGCGGAGCGCACAGCCGGATTTTTTTGCCCACATGCGCCCATAAGGCAAACAAATTGAACGAATTTATTTGGTTTAACAATCCCAAATTCGTACCTTTGTCCAATACTAACAGGAATTTGCATAATTCACAAAATAATCGAAAAACAATTTTCTAAAACTATTTAATACCAAGATCATGGCAGAAAAGAAAGAAAAATTGTTCGACATGTTTCCTGAGTGCTCCTACCAAGAGTGGAGAGCCAAAGTCGAAGCTGACTTGAAAGGCGCCGACTTCAACAAGAAATTAGTATGGCGAACAAATGAAGGCTTCAATGTCGAGCCGGTTTACCGTGCAGAAAACATAGTCGACCTGAAAACCACCGATTCTCTTCCCGGAGAATTTCCTTACCTTCGCGGCACCCGCACCGACAACGACTGGCTCGTTCGCCAGGAAGTGCTTGCCGACACAGTGCAGGAAGCCAACGCCGTTGCCAAGGACATCATCACCAAGGGTGTGACTTCGCTCGGATTCAAAGTCGAAATCAACAGCGAAGACGACGTCAAAGCGCTTTTGGACGGCATCGACCTTACAAAGTACGAGATTAACTTCACCACATGTCCGCGCAAGGCCAACGCCCTCGCAAAGGCAGTAGTCGACTATCTCCGCAACACCAACAATCTGGAAAACTTCCGCGGTTCAATAAACTTCAACCCGATGCGCCGTGCGTTGAAGCACGGTTCGGCATTCCCCGCCGACATCAAGGCTATGGCCCTGGAACTTCTCGAGACCGTAAAGATCGTTCCCAACATGCAGGTATTTGCAGTAGACTCGTTCATGCTCTGCAATGCCGGCGCCTACATATACCAAGAACTCGGCTATGCCTTGTCATGGGGTGCTGAATGGATGACCATGCTGACCGAAGCAGGCGTAAAGGCAGACGAAGCCGCCCGACGCATCAAGTTCAACATGGGCGTATCGTCAAATTACTTCATGGAAATCGCCAAATTCCGCGCCGCACGCATGCTTTGGGCTCAAATCGTAGAACAGTACAAGCCCGAATCAAAGCAGTCAGGCAAGATGATGTGCCATGCAGTGACTTCACGCTACAACCAGACCATCTACGACGCACACGTCAACCTGCTCCGTTCGCAGACCGAATCGATGTCGGCCGCGCTCGCAGGCGTAGACTCAATCACCACAACTCCGTTTGACGTTCCTTACAAGACTCCGGACGCGTTCTCAGAACGTATCGCCCGCAACCAGCAGTTCCTGCTTAAGGAAGAGAGCCATCTCGACAAGGTAGTAGACCCCGCCGGCGGTTCTTACTACGTTGAGACACTCACAGTATCGCTCGCCAACGAAGCATGGAAGCTTTTCCTCGATATCGAAGAAAAGGGAGGATTCCTCGCCTGCATCAACGACAACACCGTACAGAAAGCAGTCAACGAAACTTCGGCAAAACGCCACACCGACGTAGCCCGCCGCAAAGAAATACTCCTCGGCACCAACCAGTACCCGAACATCAACGAGACAGCCGCCCAGAAGATTGAAAACACTTCCTGCGGATGCGGATGCAACCACGAGAAGCCAGAAGAAGAAGGCGAAGGCCTGTCAATGAAGCGCGCGGCCAGCGACTTCGAAGCTCTGCGTCTTGCCACAGAGGCCGCATCCAACCGTCCCAAGGTGTTCATGCTCACCATCGGCAATCTTGCCATGCGTCTGGCACGTGCACAGTTCTCAACCAACTTCTTTGGATGCGCCGGCTATGAAATCATCGACAACCTCGGATTCAAGACCGTACAGGAAGGAGTCGACGCGGCACTCGCAAAGAACGCAGACGTGATCGTGCTCTGCTCAAGCGACGACGAATACGCCGAACTTGCTCCCGAGGCATTCAAGTATCTCGACGGACGCGCAATGTTCGTTGTGGCAGGAGCACCCGCCTGCATGGACGACCTCAAGGCCGCCGGTATCAACGACTTCATCCACGTACGCGTCAATGTGCTTGAGACTCTGCAAGCATTCAATGCCAAACTTCTTAAATAATCATCACAATGAGACCCGATTTTAAAACCATAGATATTACAAAAGATGCATTCGGCGCTCAGCATGGTGCCGTAGCTCACGGTGAAGATTGGCTCACTCCGGAACTGATCCCCGTAAAGTCAATATATACCAAAGAGGACCTCGAAGGCTTGGAACACCTCAGCTTTATGTCAGGTATACCTCCCTTCCTGCGTGGCCCGTACAGCGCCATGTATCCTCTCCGCCCCTGGACCATCCGCCAGTATGCCGGATTCTCAACAGCCGCCGAGTCAAACGCTTTCTACCGCCGCAACCTTGCTTCAGGCCAGAAAGGTCTGTCAGTGGCATTTGACCTTGCCACACACCGCGGTTACGACGCCGACCACGAACGTGTAGTCGGTGACGTAGGTAAAGCCGGTGTGTCAATCTGCTCGCTCGACGACATGAAGGTCCTTTTCGACGGTATTCCTTTGAACAAGATGTCAGTGTCGATGACCATGAACGGCGCCGTGCTTCCCGTACTCGCCTTCTACATCAACGCCGGACTCGAACAGGGCGCCAAGCTCGAAGAGATGGCCGGAACCATCCAGAACGACATTCTTAAGGAATTCATGGTGCGCAACACATATATATATCCGCCGGAATTCTCAATGCGCATTATCGCCGACATCTTTGAATACACTTCAAAAAACATGCCCAAGTTCAACTCGATATCAATCTCCGGCTACCACATGCAGGAAGCAGGCGCGACTTGCGACATCGAGCTTGCCTACACCCTCGCCGACGGTCTTGAATACCTCCGCGCCGGTGTGAACGCAGGCATGGACATAGACTCTTTCGCACCCCGCTTGTCATTCTTCTGGGCCATCGGTATGAACTTCTTCATGGAAGTAGCCAAGATGCGCGCCGCACGTATGCTCTGGGCCAAGATCGTCAGCCAGTTCAACCCGAAGAACCCCAAATCGCTTGCACTGCGTACCCACTGCCAGACTTCAGGATGGTCGCTTACAGAGCAGGATCCGTTCAACAACGTCGGCCGTACCTGTATCGAAGCCATGGGCGCCGCTCTCGGCCACACCCAGTCGCTCCACACCAACGCGCTCGACGAAGCTATCGCACTCCCGACCGACTTCTCTGCACGTATCGCGCGCAACACCCAGATTTACATCCAGGAAGAGACCATGGTCACCAAGCAGGTTGACCCATGGGGCGGCTCATACTACATCGAAGCCCTCACCAACGAGATAGCCCACCGCGCATGGGAACACATCCAGGAAATCGAAAAGCTCGGCGGTATGGCAAAAGCTATCGAAACCGGACTTCCCAAGCTCCGCATCGAAGAAGCCGCGGCGCGCACACAGGCCCGCATCGACTCCGGACGCCAGACCATCGTCGGCATCAACAAGTACCGTCTCGACCACGAAGACCCAATCGACATCCTCGAAATCGACAACACCGAAGTTCGCAAGGAGCAGATCGAGCGTCTTAACGAGGTTAAGGCACACCGCGACGAAGAGGCAGTAAAGAAGGCTCTTGAAGAAATCACAGAGTGTGTCCGCACCAAGAATGGCAACCTTCTCGAACTCGCTGTAAAGGCCGCCGGACTCCGTGCCACCCTCGGCGAAATCTCCGACGCATGCGAAGAAGTTGTCGGACGTTACAAAGCAGTAATCAGAACTATTTCAGGCGTGTATAGCAACGAAACAAAACAAGACCCCGACTTCATCCGCGCTCAGCAGATGTGCGAAGACTTTGCCAAGCGCGAAGGCCGCCAGCCGCGTATCATGATTGCAAAGATGGGCCAGGACGGTCACGACCGTGGCGCCAAAGTGGTAGCCACCGGCTATGCCGACTGCGGATTTGACGTAGACATGGGACCGCTGTTCCAGACTCCGGCAGAAGCCGCCCGTCAGGCAGTAGAAAACGACGTTCACATCCTCGGCGTATCGTCTTTGGCAGCCGGCCACAAGACTTTGATTCCTCAGGTTATCGAAGAGCTCAAGAAGCTCGGACGCGAGGACATCATCGTAACCGCCGGAGGTGTTATCCCCGCCCAGGACTACGACTTCCTTTACAAGGCAGGCGTAGCCGCAATCTTCGGCCCGGGTACACGTATCCCCGTATCGGCTATCAAGATGATTGAAATCCTCAACGGCGAAGAGCAATAATCCGCCGTAAACCACATTGATTTACAAGGCCACTGTCCAACACGGACGGTGGCCTTGTCCATTTTCGCCTATTCGCTGTCTGAAAATGCTTAAATATTATCTTTTTAGCTTATAAATTGGTTTAATTTACTAAATTTTCGTAACTTTACCGCGCATTTACCCCAATGGAAATTGCACAAGTAATTTTTAACCAGCAAATTATCAAGTATGAAAAAACTCTACTCAATGTTTGGCGCAGCGGTAGTCGCAATGTCAATGACCACCGTATCTGCGCAACAGCTACCAAACTCCGGATTTGAAGACGCATGGAACATATCGGTCCCCTGGACTTCTGACGGCAATACAGTAGAAATGGGAGCAAACGAAGGACAGGAATATGAAGGACAGCCGATGGCCAACAGCACCAAGGCCTACAATCCGGCATCATGGTGCATTTCCCATGTAATCGGGATGGGCGGACTCGGAGCGACCGTAACAGGAGAGAAGGTTGAAGGAGGTTTCAACGAATCCGCATCGGCAGTCAGACTGACAAATGCGCCAAACTCGTTGCTTGCTACTCAGATAGTCCCAGGCTACATGACGCTCGGAACGACATGGTCGACATCTTTGATGGGATCTGAGAATGACGGTGGCTCTTTCGGAAGTGTGCCGTTCACGTTTAAACCAGATGCAGTGGCATTCCAATATAAACGCACGCACGGTACGGCTGAAGATGGAATGTCAGAGGAATTACTCAATACGTTGAAGCCCGAAGAGCCGGCAACTGTTGTTGTCTATACATGGAAAGGCGAATGGAATCAGGCAGAAGTTCCCGGAAATATAGGGTTCATGTCGGCCGTGACATGCACCATGACCGACCGCGACCGCAACATTCTCGGTATGGAGACTGCGAAAGGCGGAGCTGTCACCCCCTCTGAAGATGCAGAACTCATCGCATCGCTCAACTACGCCATCACAGGAGATGCCGCAGAATGGACAAAATTCGAACAGCCCCTGAATTACGTATCAGACGCTACTCCGACAAAAATAAATGTGATTCTCGCCGCCAACGATTACTTTGCCGGAGCCGAGGCTGTGGGACGCGACAACTCACTTATTGTCGACGACATCAAGCTCGTTTACTATTCACGCCTGAACAGCGTCAAAATCAACGGAACCGCAGTCGAGGGATTTGACAAAAACACCTATACCTATCAGGTAGGAGCCGCCTGCCCGGCCAATGAAAGCGCATTCGAAGTGGAAGTGCTCGGCAAGAGCGCCGAATACACTGTCAACATCGACGCCGACAACAATGTTGCCACAGTCAAGGTGACCAACATCGACGCCGACTCCGACGGACAAAAGGAACACACCTATACATTTAACTTCGCAGGCGCACAGCAGAGCGCCATCAAGTATATAGGCACGCTCGTAGTGTCGTTCGGCACTGACACAACCATCCCCGACTCCGAACTGTACATCACACCCAACTCTGCCAACACCTGCACAATGGCAATCTATGACTTTGCTTTCATGGGCGCTACCGTGGGCGACATCATTGTTGACAATATCAACACCACAACAGGAGCCGACGGCAGCATAGCCTACTCAGGCTCTAAAGAAGGACTCCAGCTGTCGCTCGGAGGCAACCCGCTGGTGGCAAACGTAAATGTTACCGGAACCGAGACAGCCGCCGGACAGCTTACGATGAACATCGCCGTAAACGTTCCCGGCCTTGGCGATATCCCCGTAACCTTCAACGGCCAGAAGCAGACCAACGGCATAGACTCGATTATAGATGACGAGAATGCACCGGTTGAATACTTCAACCTCAACGGCATACGCGTCGACAGCGAAAACCTCGCTCCCGGCATCTACGTTAAGCGTCAGGGCCGCAAGGTATCGAAGATTCTCATCCGCAAGTAAGTCTCCCACGACATACATACGCAAAAAGTCTTCCGAAAATTCATTCGGAAGACTTTTTTTACGTCCGGATAGCTTCTATTTAGCGATTCATGCGTAATTTTGCATTATAAACGACAATGACTTATGAGAATCGATATATTGACCGTACTTCCCGAGATGCTTGAATCGCCGCTCAACTGCTCCATCCTTAAACGCGCTCAGGACAAAGGACTGGCGGAAATCGTCGTACACAACCTGCGTGACTTTACCACAAACAAGCACCGCAAAGTCGACGACTACCCCTTTGGCGGCGAAGCCGGCATGGTGATGCAGATTGAGCCTATCGACCGCGCGATAAGCATGCTCAAGAGCGAGCGCCAATATGACGAGGTGATATTTACTTCCCCCGACGGCGAACAGCTGACCCAGCCTATGGCCAATCAGATGTCGCTTCTGAACAACATCATCATCCTGTGCGGACACTATAAAGGCGTGGACTACCGCATACGCGAGCATCTGATAACACGCGAAATCACCGTGGGCGACTACGTGCTGACCGGAGGCGAACTTCCGGCGCTTATCATCACCGATGCCATAGTCCGCCTCATACCCGGAGCCATCGGCGACGAACAGAGCGCGCTAAGCGACTCGTTTCAGGACAATCTGCTTGCGCCCCCCATCTATACCCGTCCGGCCGAATACAAAGGATGGCGCGTGCCCGACATACTCCTTTCCGGCCACGAAGCCAAGATTGACGAATGGCGCCACCAGCAGTCGGTAGAACGCACCAGGCGTCTGCGTCCCGGCCTCCTCGACGAACTTTAGTGTCATTCAATAAGGACATATAAAAAGACAGCCTCGCGGAAATTCCGCGAGGCTGTCTTTTTATGTTCAGCTAACTTGCTTTATTAGAGCTGAGGACCGGCGGCTACGAGAGCTGCACCGGCTTCGTTGTTAGTGTACTTGTTGAAGTTCTTGATGAAGCGTGCGGCGAGATCCTTAGCCTTAACTTCCCATTCTTCAGCGTTGGCGTAAGTGTCGCGCGGATCGAGGATCTCAGTAGCAACACCTTCGAGCTGAGTCGGGATTTCGAAGTCGAAGATAGGAAGCTTCTTGGTGGGAGCCTCAAGGATAGCACCGCCGAGGATAGCGTCGATGATACCACGGGTGTCGCGGATAGAGATACGCTTGCCTGTTCCGTTCCAGCCGGTGTTCACGAGGTATGCCTTGGCACCGCTCTGGTCCATACGCTTAACGAGTTCTTCAGCGTACTTGGTCGGGTGGAGTTCAAGGAATGCCTGGCCGAAGCAAGCAGAGAATGTCGGGGTCGGTTCAGTGATGCCGCGTTCAGTTCCGGCAAGCTTAGCGGTGAAGCCTGACAGGAAGTAGTACTTGGTCTGCTCCGGAGTAAGGATAGATACGGGAGGAAGCACACCGAATGCGTCAGCAGAAAGGAAGATAACATTCTTAGCGGCCGGACCTGCAGATACGGGGCGTACAATCATCTCGATGTGGTCGATAGGATATGATACGCGGGTATTTTCAGTCACGCTCTTGTCAGCGAAGTCAATCTTTCCGGCAGCGTCAACGGTAACGTTCTCAAGAAGAGCGTCGCGACGGATAGCCTTGTAGATGTCGGGTTCAGAATCCTTGTCGAGGTTGATAACCTTTGCATAGCAACCGCCTTCGAAGTTGAACACACCCTTGTCGTCCCATCCGTGTTCGTCGTCGCCGATGAGCAGACGCTTGGGGTCAGTAGAAAGAGTAGTCTTACCTGTACCGGACAGACCGAAGAAGATAGCGGTGTTCTGGCCGTTGAGGTCGGTGTTAGCAGAGCAGTGCATAGAAGCGATGCCCTTCAAGGGGAGATAGTAGTTCATCATTGAGAACATACCCTTCTTCATTTCGCCGCCGTACCAGGTGTTAAGGATAACCTGTTCGCGTGAAGTAAGGTTGAACACTACTGCAGTCTCAGAGTTAAGACCGAGTTCCTTGAAGTTTTCAACTTTAGCCTTTGAAGCGTTGTAAACAACGAAGTCGGGCTTGAAGTCGGCGAGTTCCTCGGCAGTAGGACGGATGAACATATTGGTAACGAAGTGAGCCTGCCATGCTACTTCAACGATGAAGCGGACAGCCATGCGAGAGTCCTTGTTGGCACCGCAGAATCCGTCTACTACATAAAGTTTCTTGTTTGAAAGTTCCTTAACGGCGAGTTCCTTAACGGCCTTCCAGGCTTCTTCAGAAGCGGGTTTGTTATCGTTCTTGTATTCATCGGTAGTCCACCATACGGTGTTCTTGGAAGTTTCGTCCATAACGATGAATTTGTCCTTGGGCGAACGGCCTGTGTAGACACCTGTCATTACGTTTACAGCACCAAGCTCGGTAACTGTGCCCTTTTCATAACCTTCGAGGTTTGAAAGGGTCTCTTCAGCAAAAAGCTGATCGTAAGAAGGGTTGTGGATAATTTCAGTTGTACCGGAAATACCGTACTGAGTGAGATCAAGTTTGCTCATTTTTGTAAAACTTAAATTATTTGGTTATAGTATATAGTTCCTGTATTTAATTTCGCCACAAAGTTAATTACTTTTTTCTTATCAACACACTATAATTAAAGAAATTTTTCCGTATTACGCATTTTTAACTGCATTGCACTGACAATATATAAATTTAGGTGTCACACCATGAACGAGGTTCGGTTATTTTGCTTAATTTTGCATGTATTATGAAATCTATTCTTACAGCAGTTCTGTGCACTTCACTGTGTGCATGCGGCGCCGGCGCTGACCAGGCATCCGTCAAAGAGTCGCCTTCATATAGCTCCTGGGCCACGCCGTCAATCTCCACAGCACATATCCGTACAGAACCCCGACATGGTTCGGAAATGTCGTCACAGGCCCTCATGGGCACCCCCTTGAAGCTTACGGCGAAGACCGACAACGGATGGTGCCGCATCGAGACCCCCGAAGGGTACACCGGCTACATCAACGGCAACACCCTCGCAGAACTTGACAGCGCAGGCTTTGACGAATGGCGCAGGGCGCCGCGCGTCATCGTCACCTCGGTCAACGAAGTAAAGGCCTATTCCGACACATCCGACTTCACGGTCATGAGCGACCTGGTTCCAGGATGCATCATAGCCGGACGCAAAGAGCCCGGTGACGGATTTGTAGCCGTCGCCCTGCCCGACCGTCGGACCGGGTTCGTAGAAGCCCGCCATCTGACCGACCTCGACGAATGGGCCGACAGCCGCCCGTCGGCTGAGGCCATAATAGACTTGGCCATGAATCAGACGGGAGCTCCATATCTGTGGGGAGGATTGTCGTCAAAAGGAATGGACTGCTCCGGACTGACCAAAATGGCATATTACCGGTGCGGCATAATTCTGCCCCGCGATGCGTCGCAACAGGCCGTCTGCGGAACCCCCGTACCGCTCGATTCGCTGCAGAAGGGCGACCTGCTGTTTTTCGGCAACGTCGCTACCGGACGCGTGAACCATGTGGGCATATATGATACCGACGGATATTTCATCGAAGCCGCCGGACGAGTCAGACGCAGTCTGCTGGCCGACAATCAGAATTTTCTGTACGCGCGCCGGATAATCGGCGCCGACTCCATCGCGACAGCACGTCTGCATCCGTGGTATTTTATCAACAAAGGACCTAAATAATTTCCGAATATGAAGATAGCCATCATAGGCGCCGGCAACATGGGAGGCGCACTGGCCCGCGGACTTGCCCAAGGGTCGCTTATCGCTCCGTCTGACATATACGTAGCCAATCCCTCGACTACGAAACTGACCAAGCTTAAAGAAGATTTTCCCGACATACGCACCACCACCGACAACCGTATGGCCGTGGCCGGAGCCGACGTCATAGTCCTCGCCGTGAAACCGTGGAAACTCAAGGAGGTGGCCGATGAGATAAAAGACTCGCTCGACTACTCGTCGCAGGCCGTGGCATCAATGGCCGGAGGAGTGTCGACCGCCGAAATAACCGAACTGTTTCTGCGCTCCGACGGCTCAGTGCCGCCGGTCTACTACATCATACCCAACACCGCCATCGCCGTAAGGTCGGGCATGACGTTCATCACGTCGGTGCGCTCCACACCGGAGCTTGACGCCCGGTTGCTTGCCATGTTCAAGGAGCTCGGCGACGCCATGCTTGTCGAGGAGCGCCTGCTGAATTCAGGCATGGCTCTGGCTTCATGCGGCATAGCCTACGTGATGCGCTATATCCGCGCCATGACCGAAGGCGGAGTCGAACTCGGATTCTATGCCGAAGACGCCAAGCGAATAGTCATGCAGACCATGCTCGGAGCCGTCAATCTGCTGGAGGCCTCAGGCTCGCACCCCGAAGCCGAGATTGACCGCGTGACCACCCCCGGAGGCATCACCATAAAAGGGCTTAACGCCATGGAGGAAGCCGGATTCACCGCAAGCGTGGTCAAGGGACTCCGCGCGTCTAAAAGATGAAAGCCATGGGACGATTCAAACGCATCACCGTAAAAATAGGCAGCAACGTTCTGACACGCCGCGACGGTTCGCTCGACGTGACCCGCATGTCGGCACTCGTCGACCAGATAGCCGAACTGTATAAATCGGGCATAGAGGTAATCCTGGTGTCGTCAGGTGCGGTGGCAAGCGGCAGAAGCGAGCTAAAGGACCTCGCGCAGCGCAAGATGGACAGTGTCGACCAGCGCCAGCTGTTCTCAGCCGTAGGACAGGCCAAGCTAATCAACCGTTACTACGAACTCTTCCGCGACCACGACATGGCCGTCGGGCAGGTGCTGACCATGAAGGAAAACTTCGCCACACGCCGCCACTACCTCAACCAGCGCAACTGCATGATGGTGATGCTTGAGAACGGCGTGCTGCCCATAGTCAACGAGAACGACACCGTCAGTGTGACCGAGCTGATGTTTACCGACAACGACGAACTGTCAGGCCTGATTGCCTCCATGATGGACTCGCAGGCGCTGGTGATTCTGAGCAATGTCGACGGCATATACAACGGCGTGCCCGGCACACCCGGCACGGAAGTGATTCCCGTGGTCGAGCCTGACCGCGACCTGTCGGAGTATATCAGCGCCGAGAAGTCGGGCTTCGGACGCGGAGGCATGATTACGAAGTGCGGCATAGCGCGCAAGGTGGCCGACGAAGGCATCGAAGTAATCATTGCCAACGGCAAGCGCGACAATATCCTCACCGACATCATCCTGCACCGCAACCACGTGGTGTCGACCCGCTTCGCCCCCCGCACCCAGCAGGCGTCAAGCCTTAAACGATGGATAGCCCACAGCTCCGGCTTTGCCAAGGGGCGCATCGTCATCAACGAAGCCGCGGCCAAGGCCATCTGCGGCGACAGGGCCGTAAGCGTACTGCCCGTGGGCATGACCGGCATCGAAGGCGAATTTGAGAAAGACGACCTCGTCGGCATCTTTGACAGCACCGGCCGTAGACTCGGCGTGGGACGCACATCGTACTCTTCCCTCGAAGCCCGCAAAGTCATAGGCATGCACGACTGCCGTCCCATAATACATTACGACTACCTGTATCTTGAATAAAACAAACACATCAATCATGAACATCTACGACACCCTATCCGCCGCCCGTCGCGCTTCGCTGTCGCTGCTGCAGATTCCTGAAGAACGCATCAACGCGCTGCTCGAAGCCATAGCCGACGCGGCCGTGGCACATACGCCATATATTCTCGAAGAAAACGCCCGGGACCTGGCGCTCATGTCGCCCGACGACCCTAAATACGACCGTCTGCGCCTGACAGAGGAGCGCATACGAGGCATAGCCTCCGACATCCGCCACGTGGCAAAGCTCCCGTCGCCCCTTGTCGACATCGAGCGCCGCGCCTTGCCCAACGGACTGCGCCTGACCAAACGCGCCGTGCCGTTCGGAGTGATAGGCGTTATCTACGAAGCGCGCCCCAACGTCAGCTTCGACGTGGCCTCGCTCTGCCTGAAGTCGGGCAACGCCTGCGTGCTGAAAGGCGGAAGCGACGCCGACCGGTCAAACCGCGCCATCGTCGGGGGCATAAGCGACGTTCTCGACAATTTCGGACTGCCGCGCGAAGCCGTCACCCTGCTTCCGAGCACACGCGAAGCCACGTCCGAACTGCTCCACGCCCGCGGCCTGGTCGACCTGCTCATTCCGCGCGGAAGCTCCGCCCTGATCAACTTCGTCCGCGAAAACGCCCGCATACCGGTCATCGAGACCGGAGCCGGAGTGTGCCACACATATTTCAGCCACACCGCCGACCTCGCCAAAGGGCGCGCCATAGTCAACAACGCCAAGACGCGCCGCGTGAGCGTGTGCAACGCCCTCGACTGTCTGCTCATTGACCGGTCAAGGCTGGCCGACCTCGCCGAAGTCTGCGCCCCCCTGGCCGACAGCCACGTAGTCATATACGCCGACCCGCAGGCCCGCGAAGCCCTGTCAGGGTCATACCCTTCGGAACTGCTCCGCGAAGCCGACGAGTCGAGCTTCGGCACCGAATTTCTCGGCTACTCCATGGCGGTCAAGACCGTCTCCGGCGTTGACGAAGCCATAGCCCACATAGCCCGCTACGGCTCCGGCCACAGCGAGAGCATCGTCACCGAGAGCGAGGCCGATGCACGACAGTTCACGCTCCTTGTCGACGCCGCCTGCGTCTATGTCAACGCGCCCACATCGTTCACCGACGGAGCGCAGTTCGGACTCGGAGCCGAGATAGGCATCAGCACCCAGAAGCTCCACGCCCGCGGCCCAATGGCCCTGCACGAGATGACCACCTACAAATGGATCATCGAAGGCGACGGCCAGACCCGCCCCGCCTGACCACACACCGCTTCACTCGGAATTATTTTTGTCCGCAGAAGCTCTCTGCGGACAAATCCATATTGAAAAGTTGCCGGCCATCAACACAGACAAACACCTGCTCTTCACGACCTTTTGTGAGATTACGCAACCATAAGACCGCATTTTTCGGAACCGCAAACTCAACAGAATGTCCTTGTGCAGTTTTCACTCCAAGAGATTTCCATACCACACAATCATAACACAGCAACTCATATTCCTGACCCGGCCATACATAGTTGTCATCGTTGCGGGCAGATAAAGCCACCATACCCACAGGCTTATTATCCTCATTTTTAAATATAATACGGTTACGTTCAGAAGAAAATATGTAGTACGACAGGATATCTCCGTCCGTCACCCTTGATTCAGCCTCGTCAATTGATGAACAAATCGGCATATTAATGACATCCGGGCATTGTTCATCACTAAAAAACTTAATTTCCGCCAATTGAAACACGCCAGAATCATACGAAGGCGATATTTTATAATACTTATATACTCTTGACGCCTCTGGATACACGATATGGAAATTGTCTTCAAGATGACTTTGGAACTCATATAATGTCGTCCATCCTTCTTCGGAAATCATATCGCCACCCTCAATCTTCATACCGACAACTCCGGCTGTCATCCATTCCACAAGTTGTGGTCTCACAGGCATCTTACGTGTCAGTTTAACCGTTTCATTTGCAGCAAAATCCGGCTTGAACACAAATATCTCTCCATCTTCAAGAACCATAAAGGCATCTCCACAGGGGACGATATCACGTTTATCGGCACTATATACAAGCGGGAAATATATGACATACGGTTCCAAATCCTCATACCTCACCTTGCCACTCCACATTTTTTTGCCAAAATCCACCGCTTCTATACCGGAAGGAGTAAAAATTCCCAAATAAAATTCATTCCCCACATCATCAAGCACGTCCATGTCTACTCGATTATGTCCGAAATATTCCGATGTGACATCTTTCATCCGAAGATTCTTTAGATATGCCGGAGCATGAATGTGGTGTTCAATAGCCCTCTTTCTGCCATCGGAAATGCCATACATATATCTATATACCTTCCCTTTTTTGCGGTAATCGGGATAATCAGCCTTCCGGTCGGGTTTTCGGGAGCCTACATCAAAGGGGATGAATCGCTCCGTCAAATTATCATACAGGACATTCCACCTATGACTACCTCCGTTGTCAGGCGACACAAGAAATCCGTCAATTGCCACAGGAATGCCACAAGCACGCATGGCATATAAAGTTCTGTCACAATCGTCCACGCAATTGCCGGCCCTGATGTTGAGCAATGACAGCGCGTCGCGGTGAGGTTTGGATATATCGTCATTAAATCTATATTCTTCCGCCCCGAGTCGTTCGGCCACTATACAAGCCGCATCAACGACATCAGACACTTCGTCAAGCGAACCACCAAAATGGGCTTTGTAAGCATCACGCCAGTCTGTCATCATTTCGTCATCCACCCTATACGGAAGCAAAAGCTCCATAAAATCCGATTTAGACATCGACTTGTTCCATGGACGCATGCGCCAATCATCGATTGCACGAGTTATATTGTCCATCAAATAGTCGGCACTGACACTCTCCAAATCATAAGCTTTCTTTCGCGCCACATAGTCGTACTCAACCCAACATCGCCTTCCATCAGGATATATTTCCCATGACTCCTGACAGCCCAAAGGATTCAACAAAGAATCCATCAGTTCGTAAGTTCTCTTTTCATAAGACCCCAAGCCGGGCATATTACCGACAAGAAACTTTCCTGCTAACAATTCATCACCTTCCAATGATAATAGAAAACACTCTAATTTCATCCTATTTTCTCCCGAAAGCAACAATGCATTTTCCAATTTATCATCTTTTTTGCATGAACAAATAATTGAGACAGCAACTATCGCCAATAGGCTCCTGAAAATATAACCATTCATTTTCTCTCGATATGACTACTTTTGAATTTAATCTAATTATTTATCACAAATATAGACATTCCCATTCATAATATCAAACAATCAGCATGCTTTATCTTTTTTTTTCAAACTTTCATTTTGCAATTCATAAATTAATAATTACCTTTGTGCCATCAAAAACTTATCCATAACACAAAATTCAAAATTATCAAACTTTAAACCAATCATTAGGACATGAAACTGTTTAAACTGACAATTATGGCTATAATTGCCGTAATTCTGACATTCACCTACTCATGCCAGCAGGAATCCCTCATCGAGCAAGACTACTCCGACATGCCTTACCTTTCGCTCCCCGAAAGCACTGACTTCGACAACCTCTCACAGAGCGAAATGCAGACAATAATGGACGCATTTGAGCGCATGGGCATTCACGAAGACAGCGACGGTCTGCTCCAACTCAAACCACGCTCCGGATGGGAAGTCAATGTATCGGAAGAAATCTTTGAATTTTTCAAACGGATGACAGACAACACCAATGCGCAAATAACAGCTGGGGTAACACTCTCTCGTAGCGGTCAATTAAACGAGAGTGAAAATCCTGGAGCATATCAAACCGATTGTTTAGCTCGGTCAATTTCAGCCGCATTAGGATCGAATTCATCATCTGATATCGATGCATGGATTAGATATAAATATGGTAATGATGGTGTTCCCCCTGAAAATGTAATTGATGTATTAAATTATTTTTTCAATGGAAGAGTGGCAACCATTAATCCATCACAAATACCAAATAACTCGGTATTGGGGAACAAATTTATTGTGATAATTGACGAGGCTCATGCTGTTAATGGCTACGGAATATCAAATGGATGGATAACCTGCCGTGATTACCAACAAGGAGGCGCATATGTGACGTATTCTTCAGACAGAATCTCGCAAATGTACATGTACTACTAATTAGTTGAATTTATGAAACGTCATTTAATCATCATCTCAACTATCGGAATTTGGACATCTTCATTTGCACAAGGCACGGGCAACGAATCATACGACGAAATGCTAAAGATGAACGATACTGAATTTTACAAACCAACCGGATTCCATGAACTAACCATTGAGAAGATTGACACATTAGCAATTAACCCCAATTACGTGCCAAAATATGGTTGGCCATACCGTAATATCGGATGGACTTATCCGTTCGGGCTTGAATCAGACGCATCTGACTGCGTATTTCTCTATCCCACAGTATTCCCGAATATGATACAAGTTAGCAATGTCATAGAGGATGAATTACAGGCATTCCGAGCAGATTCCGATTTAGACATAAGCAGACTTATAACAAGATATAGCACGTCAGGATACACGGCCAATGCTGATTCTATTTTTGTTTACGACTTTGAGCTAAAAGTACCTTATCGAGGGGTTTATACCCACGTTATAGGGATTTGTCTACGGAAATATGCCCACGGAAGCCTATTGATGAAAATGCTTCTTAATGACAGCGGAATGGCCAAAAAAGACAAATATTTAAGCCAACTTATTAATTCCGTCAAATATGGGAACACAACTCTGAATCTTGCAATAGAAGAAGAACAACAAATAAAAGAATCCGGCGACTATTTTTTTAAGCCTCGACAAAAAAACGTATGGGTCAAGCCCAAAGAAGGTTACATAAATTGAGTAGCATATTTATGCAATATAATCGACAAGTAAATCTACCGACATTGTATCAAGGACAGCAATCAGCTTTTTTTGGCATAATGTCGGTATTCTAATCAAATCTTCGGACAATGATGGAATTAACAATCAGTAAATCCTGGCTGAAAGCGCTGACCGGCTTAATCAAAAGCACGGTAACGACGGAAAGCATTCTGTTTGCCTCGGTTCTTGCCATAGCCATATTCGGATGGTCTGATTCCATGGTTGACAGGCACATATCTCCCAAACAGCTTTATACTGCCTGGGTGACATCGGTTGCCGTTATTGTTCTTGGGGTAAAATATCTTGCGACCCGCAATTTATCAATGGATTTCACCGCCATATGCCTAATCATCATAACATTATGCACCGGTGAAGCCATTTATGCCATCGGTCAGCGATTCAATCTCTTCACTCCGAACTTTTACTATACCGTAACGGGGCACTTCGACAATCCAGCCGGACTTATGTCATGTCTGTGCGCCGGAATTCCATTCACATTATACCTTTATGACAAGGGGAAAATATGCAAGATAATGTCATCGACATGTGCTTCAATCATATTTACCGCTTTAATTCTTTCCGAATCGCGGACGGGAATAATATGTGCATCGGCTCTTTTAGCCTACATGATAATGGGGAAAGCAGGATTTCCGATAAAAAAACGCACCGCCATAGCATTTGCCGCCATCGTATTGATGGCGACCATAGGCTACTATCTGAAAAAAGATTCGGCTGACGGCCGCATTCTGATATGGCAATGCGCACTTGACATGATACGCGACACTCCGCTGACCGGATTCGGAGGCGATGCCTTCCAAAGATTATACATGAACTATCAGGCCGACTGGCTCACAAGACATCAGGACAGTCCGATGGCCATGCTTGCGGACAATGCCGCATCACCGTTCAACGAGTACATACATCTGTATATATGCTATGGAATCGCAGGAATCACAACATTAGCCATTTTGACCGCACTCTTAATCCGTGCATATAGAAAACGTCCGTCGAGAGAAAAAGTTACAGCCGTTCTGGCTCTCGCATGTATAGGATTCACATGTATGTTCTCCTATCCGCTCAGATACCCGTCTACATGGATAGTTTTTGCAGTATGTGTTTACACCCTTTTTTGTGACTTAAAAATTGTCGGCAAGCGACACTTTAACAACGTGATATGTCTGGCATGTATCACAATATCCATAGTATCGACAATAAGGCTACATGACCGTATTAAGTCGGAATGGCGTTGGAATGAGGCATCCAAGTTCAAGCACACGGAAGCATATGAAAGACTTATGCCTAAATTTGCCGACAACCCATACTTCCTTTACAACTACGCAGTCATACTGTATGAAAAAGGATTTACGGACAAAAGTCTTGACACGGCAATTCGCTGCGACAAGTATATAGCCAACTACGACCTCGAACTTCTGTTGGGCGACATCTATTTCGACAAAGGGGACTACGAAATGTCCGAAAATCACTATCTGCGGGCTTCGCATATGTGTCCCTGCCGATTCGTTCCACTAAACCAACTTTATGATTTATACATCAAAACCGACAGAAACGCGGAAGCAATCTCTGTAGCACGACATGCGGCCGACATGCCCCTAAAAATAAAATCCCGGACAGCCATACAGATACGGTATAAAATGAAAAAGGCTCTCGGACTAATCAAGTGACAACGAATCACCTCCACATATCTATCAATGCGTACAACGTTCATAATTATCAAACTTTAAACCAATCATATCCGAAGATTATGAGAAGACATGTAATCATCATTACCACCATTGTTCTTGGTTTTATATCGCCCAGCTTTGGGCAGGACAATGCTTTGTCAAATCTGTACGGTGTGAACGCCGACAGCCTCAGTACCGACGTATACATCACGCGGCCACATGGATTCAACCGGGCTGTAAAGGTGACCAGCTTCGAGTATCTGTTAAGCATAAACCCCGACTATCAGCCTTCAAACGCCATCCGCGAAGGAGAACGTCGTATCAGCATGCCGGCAGTCCTGCTTTTCAGCGACGATGAAGAGTCGGTGATTTTCTACGAGGGCCTCGACATCATATCCCCCGCAATAAACAGGAAATGGGTGACAGAAGAAATTCAGGTAGCCCTCGGCGATGAAACCGTCGATGTCAGCGACAGCATCAAAGTCTTATCCCGCAAGGAAGAGATGGCCGGTTATGCAAATGCCGATTCGGCATACATATACAGGCTGACGCTTCCGCAACCGTACCTCAACAAATACCGGCACTGTTTGGGAGTGAACTTATGCAAATACGCCCATCCGGCCATACGTGTAAGGATTCTGATGACCGACAACGGACTTGGCAAAGCCGACGAACATCTATCGGAATTGATGAAGACCATTCGCTACGGCAACGAAGTCCCGGAAGAGGGCATAATCCGCGAAAAGAACTGGCGCGACATGCAAAAACATATAGAGGAACATGGCCCGTGCATCCACATACGCCAGGCCCGCGAGAATATGAACCAAAAGAAAGCCAAACAAGCGCAACAACATTAATAATTGCACCATGTACAAATTGCTCTCAATCCTTGCAATCATTGTCCCATTTGCTGTAAGCGCGCAGAATTATACATTCAGTGAATATCAAAGAGATGCAAACGATGTGGATGTACATATTGACAAGCCCGATGGTTTCAATTGCCTGTCAGATACGTCGTCAGAAATCCGCAATCCGTTGACCCTCGACATAAATCCGGAGTTCAGGATTCCGGGATGCGGACACCATTACCCCACGATAGGATGGATTTATTCGGCGATATTTGAATCGGACAATAAAGACGCTCTGTTGATGTATCCCGGATTGTTTAAATATCTCGCCCCGCTCGACCATCTCATCGAGCAGGAGATACAGGCTTCCAATTCCGACCACGGTCTCGATGTCCGCCCATACCTGACTACAATCGCCAAGGAAGACATGACCCAATATGCCAATGCCGACACCGTTATCATCTACGAATTCGACATAAAGGGGAAGCCTGTGCTTGGCAGGTACAACCACTGTATCGGAATATATACCCGCAAATACGCCCACCCAAACTTGGGGCTTAAGATAATTACCAACAGTATTGGCCCGGCAAAAAAGGACGAATATATAAAGACAATGCTTAAAAGTGTACGCTACGGCAACGACGTATCAGCAGAAGGCAAGAAATGGGAGCAGGATTACCCCGGAGCCATAACAATACTATCGCAGAGTCCGCGTCCATCATCACATCAACATTAACCCCAAAGATATCCACCATAAATCATCTTAACAACATGAAACATCGCTTAATAGCCTTGCCAATTCTAATTTTCGGAATTTGGATGTCATCATTCGGACAAAAGGCAAGTAATAAATCATATCATGATATATTGAAAGAAAACGACATAACTCTAAATCTGCCATCAGGCTTTAAACTGACGGATTTGGGCAAAGACAACCCGATTGGACTTCCCATAAACCCCGGTTATACGCCTAAATATGGTTTCTCAGGCAGAAATATCGGCTGGACATACTCGCTTGGATTGAAATCGGAAGAGGAAGATTGCGTCTTATTGTATTCCACGGTCGTACCGCAATTTGTGTCACTGTCAAGCATTATTGAAGACGAAGTCCAAGCATCAATGTCAGATTCCGACCTCGACATATCGGATTATATCAAAATGGTGACAGACTCAGACATGACGGAGTACGCCAATGCCGACACAGTTTTGATTTATGACCTGCAATTAAAAGAGCCGTTCTTAGGGAAATATACCAATGCCACCGGTATTTATCTCCAAAAATACGCACATCCGGCCATGTTGCTTAAAGTACTGATGGACGATGAAGGCATAAAAAACAAGACACAATATATCAAGACGATTCTCGGCTCCATAAAATACGGTGATTCAGCCACGCCAGAAGGTTTGGCCGGCGAAAAAAGCTTTCATACACCAATCAAATTCCCCCGCCCCAAAAGCCCCGGAGGCAAGCCCAAAGAAGGTTACATAAATTGATTCGAGTTTAGATGCATTATATATTAATCTTACTGATTTTGTACTTGCCACTTTACGTGACGGCACAGGAAGCGGATGTGTTTGCAAGATGTTTCATGCTTGAAAACCCCATTAAGGTCCCTGAAAATGCAGTAAAGCTCATTAAGCCGGACGGATTCCGCAAAGTGCCGGAACAAGTCGAAAACATCCTATCGATAAATCCTGACTACATGCCTTTGGACGCTCTGTCGGAAGAAAGCCGGGTGCTGTACATTCCTACTGTAGTGCTTGAATCTGATTCGAAGGACTGCGTATTTCTATATCCGAGCGTCGACCTGTCATTTTCCCTGAACTATAATCCGGCTAAAATCGAGTTGCAGGCCATTGCCGAGGACGAAAATCTCAATGTAGACTCGCTTATTGAGAAAATCGCATTGGAAGATATGTCAAAATATTCCAATGCAGACACTGCGTTCGTATATAACCTGGAACTAAAGCAACCATATCTTAGCCGCTACAGACACTGCACCGGAGTGGTTCTAAAAAAATACGCCCATCCCGGCATGGCAATGAAGATAATAACCTCGGATGAGGGACGTGGAAAATTGGATCAATACATGCGGAAGCTGTTCGACAGTGTGCTGTACTATGACGAAATCACCGCAACCGGAACCGAAGCTGAGAAGTCAGCGGAAGAAATCAGGAAAAGTCTGGAAGCCAACGGCCCGTGCATCCATATACGCCAGGCCCGCGAGAAAAACAAGGTTCGGAATGGCGAGGAGAAAGCGTCGGGCGAATAGGCATTCACCTAATTTTAGCAAGAATTTCCTCAGGCAAACGGCGCATCTGACAGAATGCGACAATCTTCTTCCCCAGGTCTTTTATAGAACCTCCAATGAAGTAGACCACATCGTCAATAATCAGAAACCGGTCATGGACATTGCGGCAATGGCGAATCGTGATTCGGGGATATTGAGCGTTGTGCTTTATTAAATCGAGTTCAATCTGCGAGTTCTTCGGATTGGTATAGATTATGGCATCCACGCCGTCATTACGCTTGTCAAGAGTTTTAAGTACACGGTCATCGACATAGTTGTCTATCAATATCACTCTTGAAATTGCTTTCCGAACCAGATCCGATATCAAAGTATATGCATCAAATATCTGGCCTTCAAAGAAAAGACCTTCCATCGGTTCGGCATCCTTGGCATTAAGCCTCGTAAAGACTTCTTCAATCCTCGCATCATGTTCATATAAATGTTTCTGCATGAGCAACTGGTGATGTTCTATCGTTTCAAGACGCTGGAACATGTGGAGATTGTTCACAACAAAGCCTCGCATCGCCGTAAAAGCTCTCATAATACGAATGTTAACCTCTATTGCAGTTTTAGAACGAAGTACACTGCTGAGCATTGCCACTCCATTTTCAGTGAACACATAGGGTAACTTCCTGTTACCACCCCAATTAGAGTTCACATCTTCTGATTCCGGACTTGAAGTCGCAATATGCGACTTCAAGTCTTTGGTCTCTTCTTTTGTAAGCTGAAACATAAAGTCCATTGGGAAACGCTCGACATTCCGTTTTACTTGTTCATTTAAACGTCTGGTTTCCACGCCATATAGCCGAGCCAAATCGCTGTCAAGCATTACCTGACGGCCACGTATCACATGGATAAAATTCTCGACCGGCATCAGATTGGAGCCATGATTAATAGTCGATGGAGCTGAATTTATATTGGAGTCTTCATTCATTGGAGGAGAAATTAAATAGATATATCAGTCGAGGAACGAGGAGTAGATTGAGTCGACTTTGGCCTCGATAGCTTCGTCAATCTGATTTTGTCGCTCGTTGAGTTCAAGGAACCTGTCGAGCGTTATCTCATACTTTCCGGGGGTGGATTCAATCACTGGTTCCGCCTCCGGCTTCTTTTTGCCTCCTTGGGGCTTTTTATTCCTATCCATAGCGCGGGCCACGTGGCCTGACGAATGGTAGTTCTTGACATAGTAGCGTTCGTTTATGTCGCTGACTATCACGCCACGGCTTCCTGAAGCATGGATAAACTTACTGTCGCCGATGTACATGCCCACGTGCGACACCCGGGTCTTGTCGCGTCCGGTGCTGAAAAATATCAAGTCGCCCGCGTCGAGCGACGACTTCTTAATCGACTTGCAGAACTTCTGCTGTTCGCGCGACGAGCGCGGCAGCTTTATGCCAAGAGCCGCCCCATAGACCTGCATGGTCATTCCCGAACAGTCGGTGCCTGAACGCGAAGTACCGCCATAGCGATACGGCGTACCGAGCCACTTCAAGGCTTCCTCGACCAGAAGCTGCTGATCGGCGCGCATGTCGGCGGCCATATCCTTGGGCAACACCACAGCGGGCGACCCATTGCCGCCTCCACCCTTGCCAGAAGCACGGCGCGACGAATGACACCCGCTTAGCACGAGCATCAGCGAGAGCATCATGGCGTATATAATTGCAGACAGACGGCGGCACATACTTTACATTAATGTATTTTGATTGATTCTAAATACAAATTTAGATAATGATTCAACAATTAGCAATAATCATTGCCTAAAAAAGTATAATACGACAAGTTAAAAGGCAAAGCGGGCTAATTATAAGACCCCGCCCCTAAAAAAACGAAGCATCTCAGACTCACGATTATAATAATTAGCACATTTTTCATAGGCACCTAATCTTTTTCCGGCCTGAGGTGTTATGATTAATAGGAAATAAAATCAACGAACAATATAATTTACGTTATTATGCACCTGACACCTAAAGAAATCGACAAACTTATGCTGCTGAACCTCGGCATCATTGCAGAACGTCGTAAAAACAAAGGCCTTAAGCTGAACTATCCGGAAGCCGTGGCCTACATCACCTCAGCCGCGCTCGAAGAGGCGCGCGCCGGAAAATCTGTAGAAGAAGTTATGGTGGAGGCCGCCAATGTCCTTAAGAAAGAAGACGTTATGGACGGAGTAGCCGACATGATTACCTTGCTTCAGGTAGAGGCGGTGTTTACCGACGGCTCACGTCTGGTAAGCATACACCAGCCTATCAAGTAACCTAAACATTCCCCCTAAATCAAAATTCAAGTCTATGGCAACAGATAACACCAAAAAGCCCTCTGCCGACTCTCAGGCTCCGGGCAATCCTCCGATGAATGTCGAAGGTTACAGCCAACAGAATCCGCCTAAATCAAGCGATACCCCCACCACTGTCTACAACGACGTGCCGCCTATCTACGCGCCTAAAGAACCCGGATTCACTCCGGCTACCGAAGTCCCGGTGGGGGGCGTAATTCTCGCAGGCGACCCAATAGAATACAACACCGACCGCTATACCGTCAAGGTGACAGTACACAACACAGGCGACCGTCCTATTCAGGTAGGCTCCCACTTCCACTTCTTCGAAGTCAACCGCTATCTTGAATTCGACCGCCCGAAAGCGTTCGGATGCCACCTCAACATTCCGGCCACCACAGCAATCAGATTTGAACCCGGCGATGAAAAGGAAGTCGAGCTCGTCAGCTACTCGGGAAAGCGGAAAGTGTTCGGATTCAACGGTCTTGCCGATGGTTACACTGGCGGAGAAGACACTCCTACATATTATCCGACCAAGGCACGTGCTATCCGCAAGATGGAAGAATACGGCTTCAAGAGCGTAAGCGAAGACGAAGCCGATGCCGAATTTAAGAAATAACCCCCTCTCGATAAAACAAGAATAATCATGGCAACTATATCCAGACAAGAAAACAACAATCTTTTCGGACCGACCGTAGGTGATAAAATCCGGCTTGGCAACACTCACCTGTACGTACAGATCGAGAAGGATTTACGTGTATACGGCGACGAGTCAGTATACGGAGGCGGAAAAACTCTGCGCGACGGCATGGGCCTCGCCAACCGCTATTCAGTCAAGGGCGGTTCGCTCGACGTAGTAATCACCAACGTCACTATCATCGACCCGGTATTGGGCGTTGTCAAAGCCGACGTGGGCATCAAGGACGGAAAGATAGCAGGTATCGGCAAGGCCGGTAACCCCGACATAATGGCCGGAGTATCGCCCGACCTCATCACAGGACCGTCGACAGATGCCATCTCCGGCGAACACCTAATCCTGACGGCCGCCGGTATTGACGGCCACGTACACCACATCTCTCCCCAGCAGGCCTATAACTGTCTGTCAAACGGCATCACCAGCCTTATCGGCGGAGGCATCGGCCCGACCGACGGAACCAACGGCACCACAATCACCTCCGGCGTATGGAACATGTATAAAATGCTCGAATCGTTCGAAGGCATACCTATCAACTACGGCTGTCTGTCAAAGGGCAACTCGTCGGTCAAAGAGACGCTCGACGAACAGATTCTGGCAGGCGGATGCGGATTCAAAATCCACGAAGACTGGGGTGCCACCCCGTCGGCCATCCGCGCATGCCTCGACTCGGCCGACCGTCTTGACGTGCAGGTGGCCATACATACGGACACACTTAACGAAGGCGGTTACGTCGAAGACTCAATAGCGGCCATGGACGGACGCACCATCCATACTTACCATACCGAAGGCGCCGGCGGCGGACACGCTCCCGACCTCCTTAAAGTCGCGTCGATGGCCAATGTGCTCCCCTCGTCGACCAACCCGACCCTTCCGTTCGGCATCAACTCCAAGGCAGAGCTGTTTGACATGATCATGGTCTGCCACAATCTTAATCCGAACATTCCGAGCGACGTAGCTTTTGCAGAAAGCCGTGTGCGCCCCGAGACCCAGTCGGCTGAGAACATTCTTCACGACCTCGGCGTGCTCTCAATGGTTTCGTCAGACTCCCAGGCCATGGGCCGTGTAGGCGAATCGTTCATGCGTACTTTCCAGATGGCCTCATATATGAAGGACGTCAGAGGCAAACTTCGCGAAGACAGCGACGAAAACGACAACTTCCGCGTGCTCCGCTATCTGGCCAAGATAACCATCAACCCGGCTATCACTTATGGCATTTCAGATATTCTCGGAAGCGTCGAGAAGGGTAAGATGGCCGACCTCGTGCTTTGGGAACCCGCATTCTTCGGAACCAAGCCGAAGCTCGTCATCAAGGGCGGTCTGATCAACTGGGCACAGATGGGCGACCCGAACGCATCGCTTCCTACCCCGCAGCCTATCTACATGCGTCCGATGTACGGCGCTTACGGAAAGGCCCTCGAAAGAACTTGCGTCAACTTCATGTCGCGTGCGTCAATCGACGCAGGAGTTCCCGAAAAGCTCGGCCTGCAGCGCATCTGCTATCCTGTACACGGCACACGTCAGATATCAAAATACGACATGGTGCGCAACACCGCCATGCCACGCATCGAAATCAACCCGGAGACATTCTATGTCTACGTAGACGGCGAGCTCGCCTACGTTCCGCCGGCACCTGAATTGTCGCTTGCGCAATTGTACTGGTTCAGTTAATCCATCCCAGACGTACTGACATAATAGTCCCCGGCAAAAGCCACGGTCAACACCGGCGTTCGAGCCGGGGGCTTTACTTACATTACGGCTCAACCTACCCCACCATTTCAACTATTACAGACATTTATGAAAATCTTTAGCGAAGTCATCGGCAACATTCATGCCGACAAAACCTTAGCCGATAAATTAGCGAATGCCGACATCGAATATCTCGACCTCGACCAATGGACAGCGCAAAAAAGCCGCTTTATTGTGTCAGGCGACAAAGGCACACAGTGTGCCGTGGCTCTGAAACGCAACACCCAGCTCATAGAGGGCGACGTTCTCGAATATGACCCGGCGACCAACAAGGCCATCGTGGCACGCATCGAGCTTAGCCCGGTGTTCGTAATCGACCTCAGCGCCGTCGAACAGCAGGACAAGCTTTCAATCATACAGACATGCATCGAACTCGGACATGCCATCGGCAACCAGCACTGGCCGGCCGTAATCAAAGGCACCAAAGTGTTTGTCCCACTCACGGTCGACAAGAAAGTCATGCAAAGTGTCATGGACACACACGCAATTCCCGGAGTCACCTACGAATTCCAGACCGGACAGGAGGTCATACCATATCTCGCGCCTCATGAAATCCGCAATCTGTTCGGAGGCACAGCCCAGGAAAGTCACTCACACGAACACCATCACCACCACCATCACCTATGATATCATCCGGAATCATCTCGACCATGCGCCTGCTCGAAATGAGCGATTCTCAGTTTCCCGTAGGCAACTTCTCCTTTTCCAACGGACTGGAGACAGCCTCGTATGAAAAGGTTGTCCACGACATGGACACCCTGCGCCAGTATGTGCAGGCGGCGTCAATCCAGTCGGCTTTCAGCGACGGCATAGCATCAATCCATGCTTACCGTGCGGCCGCGACCGACGACTACGATGCCATACGCCGGGCCGACGAGGAGGTGATTCTGTGCAAAATGAACGACGAAGCCCGACAGATGATGACTCGCATGGGCAAAAAGATGGCCGAACTGACCGTACACATCGTCGACGGTTGCGGGCTGATGGAGCGTTTCCTATCCGACATCAAAGCCGGAGAAATCGCCGGGACATATCCGGTGGCCCAGGCCATTGCAATGCATCATGCCGGCATATCCGAGGCCGATATGTTCACCTCGCAGCAATTCGGGGTCGTCAACATGATTCTCGGAGCCGCGCTGCGTTGTGTCCGCGTGTCGCACTACGACACCCAGAAGATAGCCTACGAAATGGCTCTCGTCATAGCCGCCGACTACGAAAAGGTCAAGGGACTGACCTACGACGACATGCGCGCTTTCGTACCGGGCATGGACATAATGGCGTCGCTCCACGAGAAGGGAAGCATGCGAATGTTCATGAATTAATCCACACTGTTATTTTTCACCAATTCATAACCAAACTATTATATATGAGCACCTGTAGAATTGGAGTCGGCGGGCCTGTAGGTTCAGGAAAGACCGCCCTCATCGAAGCCATCACACCGCACTTGATCAAAGAGGGATTTAAAGTGCTGATCATAACCAACGACATCGTGACCACAGAAGATGCCAAACATGTGCGCCGGATGCTGAAAGGCGTGCTTATCGAAGACCGCATCATCGGAGTGGAGACCGGGGCATGCCCGCACACCGCCGTGCGCGAAGACCCGTCGATGAACATAGCCGCCGTCGAAGAGATGGAGGCCAAATTCCCCGACACCGACATCGTATTCATCGAATCGGGAGGTGACAACCTGACACTGACATTCTCACCCGCCCTCGTAGACTTCTTCATCTACGTAATCGACGTGGCCGCCGGCGACAAGATTCCGCGCAAAGACGGACCCGGCATCTCGCAGAGCGATATTCTCGTAATCAACAAGACCGACCTTGCCCCCTACGTCCACGCATCGCTCGAGGTCATGGACCACGACTCAAAACTGATGCGTCCGGGCAAGCCGTTCGTGTTCACCAACTGCATGACAGGAGAAGGCATCGAGGAGCTTGTGGCCCTCATCAAGACAATGGCATTGTTTGACCACGAAAAGTAAATTGTTACAAACCCATAAACTTCCCGGCTCATGAAAGATGTGCTTAACTCTCCGGAAATTCAGAAAATGACGGCCCTGCGCGAAATGCAGCCCTACAATCACCCGACACGCGCCATGTATATCGGTGCGCCGGGCAAGGTGGGCTATCTTCGTCTCGGATTTGAAATCGACGCCAGAGGCAAAAGCATACTGCGCGACCACGAACGCATAGCCCCCCTCATCGTACAGAAGGAGCTTTACTGCGACGAAGGCATGCCGGAAATGCCGGTCGTTTACATATTGTCGTCGGGAGGCCCGAACGTCGACGGCGACCGATATGAACAGGACATCGAAATGAGACGTGGATCTTTCGGCCACGTCACCACAGGCGCCGCCACTAAAATTGCCGAAATGAAGGACAACTTCTCGGCGATGTACCAGAATCTGGTGCTCGAAGAAGACTCATATCTGGAATTCATGCCAGAGCCTACCATACCCTGCATCGAGGCCCGCTATGCGAGCTATACCGACATTGTCTGCCATCCGTCGGCAACGCTGTTATACAGCGAGATATTCACCCCCGGACGCAAACACCGCGACAACGAAATCTATAAATACGACATCCTGTCCGTCACATGCAGTGCCCGACGGCCCGACGGCCGACGGCTGTTCAGGGAAAAATTCGTCATCGAACCTCAAAATTCCGACATACGCAATCTCGGCATAATGGGAAAATACGATATCTTTGCCAACGTAATCGTGCTGACACCTCCCGACAGGGCCAAAGAGATATACGACGCCACCGAAGCCGGATTCTTCAATGACGGCAATCTGGCCGTGGGAATCACGCGTCTGCCCAACGACGCAGGACTTCTGCTGAAGGTGCTCGGAATGGAGACCGGTCCGGTAAAGGATGCGGTACGCAAGTTCGGGTCCACGGTGCGCCAGACGGTCAAAGGCCGTCCGCTGCTACCGGACTTTCCCTGGCGATAATTGTTTAACTACACATTTATATCACAAAAATGACTGACAACACCATTCAAGCACCGCACGAGCGGTCATTTGCCGACGTCATACGCGGAACCCTGCGCGGAGCCGGCCAAGTCATGTTCCAGGACAATGCCTGGACCGGTCTGTTAATAATGATAGGTATATTCTGGGGGTCATACTTCGCCGACGGCAAACCCGCTCCGCTGGTAGCCTGGGGGGCGCTTGTCGGACTCATAGTATCGACCGCGGCGGGCTATCTGTTTGAATCCAGGAACGACGGCGACCAGGGCCTCTGGGGATTCAACGGCATTCTGGTAGGATGCGCCGTATTCACATTCCTCGGCAACACCGTATGGGCATGGACAGCCATGATTCTCGGCTCGGCCATGACTGTAATAGCCAGGCGGGCCTTCAACAATGTGTTCGCTCCGTTCAACACCACGTCCTATACATTCCCGTTCATAGCGGTATCGTGGGCCATTCTGCTTTCGGCACGACTCATGGGCGAACTTCCTCCGGTAGGCGAGGCCACAGCCATCTTCCCTACCGAAATCACATCACCCGAACTGTCGTTCACATTCCCCGAACTGATTAAATACTGGCTGAGAGGCATCTCGCAGGTATTCCTTGTCGATTCATGGGTGACCGGCATAATATTCATCGTAGCGCTTGCCGTCTGCAGCCGATGGGCGGCCGCGTGGGCCATGATTGCATCTGCCCTTGCGTTGCTCGTGGCCATTCTGTTCAATGCCGACCATGTCGACATCGTAAACGGACTGTTCGGCTATTCGCCGGTACTTACAGGCATTGCGCTCGGGTGCACCTTCTACAAGCCCGGTGTAAAGGTATTTCTCTACGCCCTTGCCGGGGTCATATTCACAGTGTTCGTCCAGGCGGCCATGTACGTGTTCCTTTTCCCGGTAGGCATAGCCACACTGACAGCCCCCTTCTGCGTAGCCACATGGATTTTCATGCTGCCTATGTATAAGCTCGACAATAAATAAGGATATTCTACAATAAACACACACATCTATGAAACGCGTGATAATGCTCCGGCACGGCCAGAGCCAGTGGAATCTTGAAAACAGATTCACAGGATGGACCGATGTCGAACTGACCGACATCGGTCGGGAAGAAGCCCGTGAGGCAGGTGAAAAAATGCTTCAAGCCGGATTGCTCCCGGACTACTACTTCACCTCATATCTCAAACGCGCCATACACACACTCGAAATAGCCGCTACGGCAATGGACCGATGCTGGATTCCGGTGATAAAGGACTGGCACCTGAACGAACGGCACTACGGAGCGCTCCAGGGACTTAACAAGGCCGAGACGGCGGCCAAGTTCGGCGACGAGCAGGTGCACATCTGGCGACGCAGTTTCGATGTGGCACCTCCGGCGCTGACCCTCGACGACGGACGCTATCCCGGCAATGAAGGCCGATATGCAGGGCTGGCATTCGAAGAGCTGCCCCTGACCGAATCGCTAAAAGACACAATAGCACGCGTCAGACCATGCTGGGCAGAAATCATAGAGCCGAAACTGATGCTCTACAGCACCGTCCTGATAGCGGCCCACGGCAACAGCCTCCGCGCACTGGCCAAGATGATGCTTCATCTGTCAGACGAGGAGATAGTCAGCGTCGAGATACCCACAGGCAAGCCATGGGTGTTCGAGCTTGACGACAACCTTGGAGTTAAAAAAGAATATTATATTTAGGAGCCGGTTCTTAAGTAACTAAGACTTGCATTTTTTTCAAAAAATATTTGCAAGTCTTATTTTTTGCCCATACCTTTGCAGTAGTGTAGCCAAGTACACCGCCATAATTTTAATCATTACTAACTGTTTAAACTTTTCAACCATGCCAAACTCTCAATACGAATACCGTGGCATCTGCATCAATGGATTCCTGATGCTGTTCATCCAGATAGCTACCGCAGTCCTGGCCGTATGGCTTATCAAGTCCGGCTCTACGTTTCAAAGTGCCATAGGAATTATTATCAGTTTATTGTGGGCCATAGCCGTCAAAGGCTACATCATGCTTGAGCCTAACGAATCGATGGTGCTTGTATTCTTTGGAAAATACAGCGGTACATTCTACAAAGTCGGCTACCACTGGATAAACCCCTTCCTCACCACAAAAAAGATATCGCTGCGTATACGCAACCTCGACGTGGACCCGATAAAGGTCAACGACAAAGTGGGCAACCCCATATTGATAGGCCTCGTGCTTGTATGGAAAATAAAGGATACCTACCGGGCAGTCTTCGACCTTGATTCGCGAGGCACCAACATCAACGCCAGCACACAGACTTTCGTGGCCATACAGAGCGACGCGGCCTTGCGCGAGGTGGCCGGAAAGTATGCCTACGACGACGAGCATGGACAGGAACATGAACTTACACTACGCGGAGGCGGCGAGGAGATCAACGACCAGCTTGAACACAAGCTAAACGAACGCCTGGCCATGGCCGGCATAGAGGTGGTGGAAGCACGCATCAACTACCTGGCCTATGCGCCTGAAATAGCGGCGGTAATGCTACGCCGCCAGCAGGCGTCGGCCATAATCAGCGCCCGCGAAAAGATTGTAGAGGGCGCCGTATCTATGGTCAAGCTCGCACTGAACCGTCTGGAAGAGGACAACGTAGTACAGCTCGACAACGAGCGCAAGGCTTTGATGATAGGCAACCTGCTCGTTGTGCTTTGTGCCGACGATGCGGCCCAGCCTGTAGTGAACGCAGGCAATTAACCGTTGCATAATCACAGGACATGCACCGCCTTCGAAACTTTTTTCGCGGGCGGTGCAACTTTTTTACCGTCCCGCGCATCAAAGGATAAAACAAACAAAACAAACATAGCGCAAATATGAAATCATTCCTTCTTTGTATTCTCGCAGGTATGGTCCTGCTGATATCCACCGGATGTATACGCAACCACGGTTCACTTGACCGCGAGCAGCTGAAAAGCGAGCTCGAAGAGAGCCTTAACGAAGTCTTGGCCGGCATCAACGACTCAAGTTTTCAAAAAATAGTCATCGAGTCAATCGAAGCCGACTCGGAATATGATATATCAACCGGCGAGCCTAAATATGAAAAACCCGGAGTGGTCAAGGTAGATGTCCATATCGACCGGAGCATGCCCGACGACTGGTTTGTAGGCTATGTCGCACTCGTAGCCGTAGCCACCGGACCGCTTGTCCCCATAGCCATCGTATTCATAATCTGCTTCTTCATATTCAAGTCTAAACGCGACCGCAACCGTCTCATAGCGTCAGCCATGGAACACGGCTACAGCCTTCCCGCCGAATTTCTCGTACCGCGGCAGGTTCCGAGGGTCAGACTTCAGTCGGCAATAAACTATCTGGCGTGGGGTATCGGAATATTTATATTTTTTCAAGCCGTAGGGTGGGAAGAAGTGTCGCCGCTGATGCTGATTCCAATAATCATCGGTCTCGGAAAACTAATTGCATATTGCATCTACGAGCTGCCGTCGATAATCAACAAATACAAGACCAACCGACCGACAGACTGCGATGCTGACTAAATGGGAAGAACTTCAGCTGATAGCCCGATGCGCGGCCGGCGACGACCGGCGCGCATTCGGACGTCTGGTTGAAGAATACAACGACGGACTGCGTCGCTTCCTGTTGAACCTTACCCTCGGCGACTCATCGCTAACCGACGACCTCGCCCAGGACACGTTTCTGAAAGCATACCTGGCGATTCGCTCGTTTCAGGGTCTTGCCAAATTCAGGACGTGGCTATACCGGATAGCCTGCAACGAGTACTACGCATACGTCAGACGACGGCACGAACTCGCCACAGACGACCCTTCGGGTTATTCGCCGGACGAAGGTTTTGACTCCGAACAGATCAGCGACGCAAAACTCGACATCGAAAGATGCATGGCGACGCTCTCCGACACGGAACGAAGCGTGGTGCTGCTCTTCTACCTCGAAGACCAGCCGATAAAGACCATCTGCAAGATTACCGGACTGCCGGAAGGCACCGTAAAATCGCACCTCAACCGCGCCAAGACAAAAATGGCCAAGGTATTTTAGATACTCCTAAAACAATATGATTATGCAAAAAACGGAAACCGACATAAAAAGACTGATGCAGGAAAGACTTCCGCAGGCCCCGAAATCGGAATGGTTCACAAGAAAAGTCATGAACCGTCTCCCGGAAAAACGCCGTCAGACCTATAGCTGGATTGAATATATCTCCTACGCCATAGCCCTCATCATATATATAGGCGCATGGATTCCTCTGCTTGACGGGATAAGGACATCCGACACCGTGACCATAAACGACCTGATATCGGCAGTCACGCTTGCCGGCATCGGACTGAGCATGACCCTCGGATTCATGCTGCCGCAAATCCGCAGGTGGATACGCTATCTATGACGGCGGATTTGCTAAAAAAACCTTTTTATGTTTTGTAACATATATTGGAGAATAGGAATTGTCGAAAAAAATTAATAATTTGCGAAACGAATTAATTAACACGATTATTCACAATAAAAACTCTCTAATAACATGAAGGTTTACCAAACTAACGAGATCAAGAACATAGCCCTGCTTGGTAGCAAAGGCTCCGGGAAAACCACACTCGCTGAAGCGATGCTTTTCGAGTGTGGAGTTATAAAACGCCGCGGCACCATTGACGGTAAAAACACCGTCAGCGACTATTTTCCGGTGGAGAAGGAGTATGGCTACTCTGTATTCTCTACCATTTTTTATGCCGAATTCGGAGGCAAGAAGCTCAACGTCATCGACTGCCCGGGAGCCGACGACTTCGTAGGCAATGCCATCACAGCCCTCAACGTGACAGACACCGGCGTCATCGTCATCAACGGTCAATACGGCGTGGAAGTCGGCACTCAGAACATATTCCGTACCACCGCATCGCTTAAGAAGCCTGTAATCTTCGCCCTCAACCAGCTCGACGGCGAAAAGGCCGACTACGAAAACGTGATCGAGCAGATGACCGAGATTTTCGGCCCGAAAGTGACCGCAATCCAATACCCCATCAATGCCGGTCCGGGCTTCAACGCCATGATCGACGTTCTTCTCATGAAGAAGTATTCATGGGGACCCGACGGAGGCGTGCCCACTATCGAAGAGATTCCGGCAGAGGAGCATGACCGCGCCCAGGAACTTCACCAGAAGCTCGTGGAGGCGGCCGCCGAAAACGACGAGACCCTCATGGAAAAATTCTTCGACCAGGGCCATCTCACCGAAGACGAAATGCGCGAAGGTATCCGCAAAGGTTTGGTAGACCGTTCGATATATCCGGTGTTCTGCGTCAGCGCGACCAAGGACATGGGCGTACGCCGCATGATGGAGTTCCTCGGCAACGTGGTTCCCTTCGTTGAAGACATGCCCGCTCCCGTCGACACCAAGGGCGAAGAAATCAAGCCCGACAGCAACGGTCCGCTGTCGCTCTTCATGTTCAAGACCACCGTCGAGCCGCATATCGGCGAAGTCAGCTACTTCAAAGTGATGAGCGGCACCCTTACTCCGGGAGTCGACCTGAACAACATCGACCGCGAATCAAAGGAGCGCGTAGCCCAGATATTCTGCGTGTGCGGCCAGATCAAGACTCCGGTCGACAAGCTGTGTGCAGGCGACATCGGCGCAACTGTCAAGCTCAAGGATGCCCGTACAGGCAACACCCTCGACGAAAAGGGATGCGAATACAAGTTTGACTTCATCAAATATCCCGCGCCGAAGTATCAGCGCGCCATCCGTCCGGTGACAGAGAGCGATGCAGAAAAGCTGAGCGAAATCCTCACCCGCATGCACGAAGAGGATCCTACCTGGGAAGTGGTTCAGTCCAAGGAACTGAAGCAGACCATACTTTCAGGACAGGGCGAATTCCACCTCCGTACACTCAAGTGGCGTGTTGAGAACAACGATAAACTCCCCATCATATTCGAAGAACCCAAAATCCCCTACCGCGAGACCATCACCAAGGCCGCACGCGCCGACTACCGCCACAAGAAGCAGTCGGGAGGCGCCGGACAGTTCGGTGAAGTCCACCTGATCATCGAGCCTTACTATGAAGGCATGCCTGCTCCCGACACCTACAAGTTCGGCAACCAGGAATTCAAGATGAGCGTACGCGACACTCAGGAGATTCCTCTGGACTGGGGAGGCAAGCTTGTAGTACATAACTGCATCGTGGGCGGTGCCATCGACGCCCGCTTCATACCCGCCATCGTCAAGGGCCTTATGGACCGTATGGAGCAAGGTCCGCTGACCGGATCCTATGCCCGCGACGTACGTGTATGCATATATGACGGAAAGATGCACCCGGTTGACTCTAACGAAATATCGTTCCGCCTCGCAGGCCGCAACGCCTTCAGCGAAGCATTCCGCAACGCCAATCCGAAGATTCTCGAACCCGTCTACGACGTTGACGTGATGGTTCCGGCCGACGTGATGGGCGATGTCATGAGCGACCTTCAGGGACGCCGTGCCATCATCATGGGTATGTCGAGTGAAAACGGCTTTGAAAAGATTTCAGCCAAGGTTCCCCTGAAAGAGATGTCGTCATACTCGACCGCACTAAGCTCAATCACCGGCGGACGCTCTTCATTCACCATGAAGTTCGCATCTTATGAACTCGTTCCGTCAGACGTTCAGGAGAAACTCCTTAAGGCATACGCCGAACAGAACGCCGACGAATAAACAGGAGCAATAATACCCTGAATAAAACCGAGAGAGATGGCCGGAGCGAATCGACTCCGGCCATCGACATTTATTACGGCCGGACATTGTCTACCACATATACTGTCCGATTTCTAACACACCAGTTTTCAGCCAACCATTAATTACTAAAAGTTTAATTTTTTTGGCACAGAATTTGCTATATATTTCAATGAATCAAAACAACAAAAAAACATTCAGTAATGAAAACATCCCTGATCATTATCGCGCTGGCCTACATAATCGGCCCTGCGAGACTGTCGGCACAAGACATCCACAAATCTGTTACCATCGGGAACGGTACTTCGCTGGCCTCGCAGATTCCTGCCAACGAACGATTCAAAATCACCTCTCTTGACATCAAAAGCCACGACGACACTACCCTGACTCCGGAAGATACGGAGTATCTGGTCAGCTGGCTCGGAAACGACTCCTGTAAAGTCGAGGAAATTTCTCTGCCGTGGCTTGACGGAGCACTGAGCGGAAACGAGCTTGCCTCGAAATCAGTGAAAAGAATCACCTACGACTTCTTCAGCATAATGAACGGAGGGACATTCAACGGATGCCCCAACCTCGAAGAGGTAGTCTTCACCGGTCCTATAGGCCATATCGACGGCTACGTATTCAACGACTGTCCGAAACTCAAGACCATACGCTTCCTCGGGCCGGTATTCTCCACCGGGGGTGAACAATTTGTCAAAAACTGCCCTGAACTCGAGACGATAGAAATCGACGGCATATTTTACAAAAACGGTTTGGGCGACGCCGTCGACTGTCCGAAATTCAAGGGCTACGATGTCCGCGGAATTGTAGTCGAAAGCTATACGAACGCCATCAAAGCCACTCCGGAGGATGAATACAGACAATTCACACAGCTCGCCCCGAAAGTAGAGCAGTCGCTTTTCTGGATTGACCGTGTAGCGTTCTGCAACAACGATTGGCATCAGGCTCTCGCCATCAAGCAGGTCGGCAACGCCAAGGCTATAGCGGAGGCAATCGGACGCGACGACCTGGCCAACAAGCTTGATTCAGTGCGCTCCACGCGCCTCAAAAACCGAAAAAGTTCATACCTCGAACTGCTGAAATCATCAGGCAAATACACCCGCGACTTCAAGTATGCGCCGGCCGACGATCCGCTACTCGAACGTACCCGCAAATATTTCAACCTCGACAGCATCGCGGGCGACGGCGACGATGTGTCAAAAATCAAAAATCTGCTCTATTGGGTCCACGACCTCGTGCGCCACGACGGCAGTTCCAACTGGCCCGACTGCAAATTCAATATCCCTGACCTTTATGAAAAGGCACAAAAGGAGGGAAGAGGCTATAACTGTCGCTTCATGGCCATGATGCTTGCAGAAGCCCTACTCGCAGAAGGAATTCCTGCACGTTATCTGACATGCCAGTCACAGGCCTACAATCTCGACGACGACTGCCACGTGATTACTGTAGCGTGGAGCGACTCACTCGGCAAATGGGTTTGGGTAGATCCGACCTTCGCGGCTTTCGTAACCGACGAGAACGGACTAATGCTTCACCCCGGAGAAGTCCGCGAACGCCTCATCGACGGCCGTCCGCTCGTGCTCAACGAGGATGCCAATTGGAACCACTCGATAAAACAGACAAAGGAAGGCTACCTCGAAAACTACATGGCCAAGAATCTGTACATAATCTCGGCAAACAGCGTCAACCGGTCGCAACCTGAAGGCGCTTACGAACAGGGACAGGGACATCAGATATCATTGATTCCGGAAGGATGTGTCTTCTCAGGCGGTAATACAACCACCGATGCCGACTACTTCTGGCAAAGCCCACGTTGACCCCACGCAGACAGCGTCAGGCAACCGACGCCAAGAAAAAGCAACAAGGGCGCGCACAAATTTACAATGTGCGCGCTCTTGTTGGTGTGCAATGTGTCTTTTTAACGTTCCGCTCAGCGCTCGGCGCGCATGGGGTTGCTCAGAAAGTCTTCGTATGCCATGCGGATGCCGTCTTCCAGTTCCGTGCTGTAGGTCCAGCCGAGAGCGGTCGACTTGCTGACATCAAGGAGCTTGCGCGGCGTTCCGTTGGGCTTGGACGTGTCCCACTTTATTTCGCCGTCAAATCCCACCACCTTTGCCACAAGTTCTGTCAGAGCCTTTATCGACAGCTCTTTGCCCGTTCCGGCATTGACCGTCTCGTTGCCCGAATAGTTGTTCATCAGGAACACACACAGATTGGCCAGATCATCGACATAAAGGAACTCGCGCAGAGGCGAACCGTCGCCCCAGCACGTCACTTCCGGCAGTCCGGCCTCCTTTGCCTCATGGAAACGCCGTATCAGCGCCGGGAGCACATGTGAATGCGTTGGATGGTAATTGTCGTTTGGTCCGTAAAGATTTGTAGGCATCACGGATATGTAGTCGGTGCCGTACTGACGGTTAAGAAACTCGCAGTATTTCAACCCGGAAATCTTAGCCAAAGCGTATGCCTCGTTGGTCTTTTCAAGCTCGGAAGTCAGCAGACAGCTTTCAGGCATCGGCTGAGGAGCCATGCGCGGATATATGCATGACGACCCAAGGAACTGCAGCTTTTTACAACCGTTGCGCCAAGCCGCGTTAATCACATTCATCTCCAGCATCATGTTGTCATACATGAAGTCGGCAAGCGCCGACTGGTTTGCCACTATGCCTCCGACCTTCGCCGCGGCGAGAAACACATATTCGGGCTTCTCCTGTTCAAAGAAGTCATTGACGGCCTGCTGGTTTATCAGGTCGAGTTCCCTGTGTGTACGTGTTATGATATTGTCGTAGCCCTGACGCTTCAACTCACGGACTATGGCCGAGCCTACCATTCCACGGTGTCCGGCCACATATATTTTGCTGTTCTTTTCCACGAAAAAACCGGTTTTATTTCACAATTCCTTTCTCAAGATATTCGGCAAGGTTCAGCTTCACCTGCTCTTCGGCTCGCTCCGCCGCCACCTTGGCCATATCTGCATCGACCATAATCTTGACGAGCTGCTCAAACGACGTCTTCTGCGGATTCCAGCCAAGCTCACGGCGGGCCTTGGTAGGATCGCCCCAAAGATTGACCACGTCGGTCGGGCGGTAAAAGTCGGGCGACACCTCGATAAGCACCTTGCCCGTGGCACGGTCAATGCCCTTCTCGTTGATGCCCTCTCCCTCGAATTTAAGTTCGATGCCGACATTGCGGAAAGCCAGTTCGCAGAACTCGCGCACAGAATGCTGTTCGCCGGTCGCAATCACGAAGTCCTCGGGCTTTTCGTTCTGAAGTATCAGCCACATACACTCCACATAGTCCTTGGCGTAGCCCCAGTCGCGGAGCGACGACAGATTGCCGAGATAGAGCTTATCCTGCTTGCCCTGCTTGATTCGGGCGGCGGCAAGAGTAATCTTGCGTGTGACGAATGTCTCGCCGCGCCGTTCGCTTTCGTGGTTGAACAGTATGCCTGAACAGCAGTACATCCCGTATGCCTCGCGATACTCCTTGACTATCCAGAAGCCGTATAGCTTGGCCACGGCATAAGGGCTGTAGGGGTGGAACGGCGTCTGCTCGTTCTGCGGCACCTCCTCCACCTTGCCGTAAAGTTCGGAAGTGGAAGCCTGGTAGATACGGCATGTGTCGGCAAGCCCGCACATCCTTACAGCCTCCAGAATACGGAGAACACCCGTAGCATCTATGTTTGCAGTATATTCCGGTGTGTCGAACGATACCTGGACATGGCTCTGGGCGGCCAGATTGTATATCTCGTCGGGGCGAACCTTGCCAATCACCTGAACAAGGCTCATCGAATCGCCGATGTCGCCGTAGTGAAGATGAAAGTTGGCATGCCCTTCAAGGTGCGCTATGCGTTCGCGGTAATCGACCGACGAACGGCGAATGATGCCGTGAACATCATAACCTTTATCCAACAAAAATTCTGCCAGAAACGATCCGTCCTGGCCGGTAACGCCTGTGATAAGAGCCTTCTTCATATGTATATATCGTTTTGTATCTATATTTTTTACAAAAATACACATTTATCCCCAATACCACAGACAGAAAGCACTACAATATTTTAAGTATTTGAATCATTAGCCCCGCCAACTTCGATTATGCGCTGGTTGGAGGACCCGCGGAATTGGAGTGTAGTGTCGCGCAGACTCTCGATAAACGGCCCGTCGACAAGCACGTCGATATAAGGCAGAATGGCGCTCAGACGTGCATCGGCCTTCACCGTCTCGTATAGATAGCCGGTATAGCACCATAGCGTATAGCCTTCGGCCTTTATGGCCTCGGCGAGGGGCACCAGCGCCCCGACCTGAAACAGAGGGTCGCCGCCTGAAAAAGTCACATTGAAGTCATGTTCCCGCACCACTTCCATTATCTCGTCAACCGACATCTCAACACCTCCGTCGACATCCCATGACTGCGGATTGTGGCATCCGGGACAATGGTGCGTGCACCCGGCAAAATAAATAGAAGTGCGGAGCCCAGGTCCGTCGACCGAAGTTCCGCCCACTATATCCAAAACACGAAGTTTCTGCATGATTACTTATGAACTACGCGGTCGTTCAACTCAGCCAGCTTGGCACTGTTCCAGCGGTCGGTAGTTCCGACAAGATAGCCGGTGATGCGCTGAAGTTTGTCAATGGCATGGCTTCCGCATTTAGGACACGCTTCCAAATTCTCCTGAGCATCCTCGTAACCGCATGCCATGCAGCGGTTGCGGTTGTGGTTCACCGACCCGTAGCCGATGTTGTACTTGTCCATAAGGTCGACGATGTCGCTGATGGCCTGCGGATTGTGGGTAGCGTCACCGTCAATCTCGACATAGAAGATATGGCCTCCGCCGGTCAGTTCGTGGTAGGGAGCCTCAATCTTGGCCTTATGGCGCGGCGAACACTTATAGTAGACCGGCACATGGTTGGAGTTGGTATAGTATGTGCGGTCGGTGACACCCGGTATTATGCCGAACGTCTTGCGGTCGACCTTGGTAAACTTGCCCGACAGGCCTTCGGCCGGAGTTGCAAGCACGGAGAAATTATGCTGATACTTTTCTGCAAACTCGTTTACACGACTGCGCATGTGCGACACGATTCTGAGTCCAAGAGCCTGCGACTCCTCCGACTCGCCGTGGTGCTTGCCGGTCAGGGCCACAAGACATTCGGCCAGACCGATGAATCCGATTCCGAGCGTACCCTGGTTTATGACAGCCTCGATAGTGTCGTCCGGCTTAAGATTCTCGCTTCCGTTCCACAGGCGCGACATCAGCAGCGGGAACTGCTTGACAAGGGCCGTCTTCTGAAAGTCAAATCTATCGCAAAGCTGACGCGCGGTTATGTCAAGCACTTCGTCGAGTTTCGAGAAGAAGCGGCGAATGCGCTCTTCCTTGTCGAGATAACCCATGCACTCGATGGCTATACGCACGATGTTTATGGTGGAGAAGCTGAGATTACCGCGTCCGATAGAAGTTTTCGGGCCGAAGCGGTTCTCAAACACCCTCGTACGGCATCCCATGGTAGCCACCTCATATTCATATCGCTTGGGGTCGTCGGCATTCCACTTTTCATGGAAGTTGAAGGTGGCGTCGAGGTTGACGAAGTTCGGGAAGAAGCGACGCGCGGTCACCTTGCAGGCAAGCTGATACAGGTCATAGTTGCGGTCGGTGGGCAGGTAGCTCACACCGCGCTTCTTCTTCCATATCTGAATGGGGAATATGGCCGTAGCGCCGTTGCCCACGCCCTCGTATGTCGAATTGAGAATCTCGCGGATGATGCTCCGGCCCTCGGCCGAAGTGTCCGTACCGTAGTTTATCGAACTGAACACGACCTGGTTGCCGCCGCGCGAATGTATGGTGTTCATGTTGTGGATAAACGCCTCCATGGCCTGGTGCACACGGCCTACGGTCTTGTTGATGGCATGTTGCTTCACTCGATCCAATCCGGTCAGGCCGTCGAGCGGACGCTTGATATAATCGTCGATAGGAGCCTCGTAAAGTTCAGAATAGTCCTCGCCGTTGAAAGCCTCTATGGTCTTCAACTCCTCTATAAACGAAGCCCTCACGTAGGGAGCCAGATAGAAGTCAAATGCAGGAATGGCCTGTCCGCCGTGCATCTCGTTCTGCGCCGTCTCAAGCGATATGCATCCGATGATACTGGCAGTCTCGATGCGTTTTGCCGGACGCGACTCGCCGTGGCCGGCAGTAAATCCGTATTCGAGTATACGGTCAAGCGGATGCTGCACGCATGTAAGGCTCTTCGTCGGATAGTAGTCTTTGTCATGGATATGCAGATAGCCGTTGCGCACAGCCTCGCGCGCTTCGTGCGACAGCAGATAGTCGTCGACAAAAGGCTTAGTGGTCTCGCTCGCGAATTTCATCATCATTCCCGCCGGAGAATCGGTGTTCATATTCGCATTCTCGCGGGTGATGTCATTGTTCTTGGCCTCGATGATTTCAAGGAACATGTCGCGTGTCTTGGCACGGCGGGCTATGCTTCGCTGGTCGCGGTAGGCTATATAACGTTTCGCAACCTCCTTCCGGGGGCTCTTCATCAGCTCCATCTCCACACGGTCCTGAATCTGCTCCACAGTCATGCGTTCCGAACCGGACATGCTGATTCGGTCGGTAATCTTATGTATCAGAGCCTCATCTTCGCCCATCTCCGTCTGAAGCATGGCCTTGCGGATGGCCGCCTTTATCTTTTCGTCATTATAGCCCACGACGCGCCCGTCGCGCTTAACTACAGTCTGTATCATCGAGAATTTTATTTGATTATATTTACTTGCGCAAAGCTACGCATACTTTCCAATATAGACAATTATTTTTATTCAAAAGTTATCTACAATTTTTATTTTGGTCAACTTTTAGCACACAGCAAAATTTCATCACCCTATCAATCAGATAATTAAAAAATATTTTGGAAAACTTTAAAAGCCAATCGGAACAATCCAATGTCAACAACATGAACATTCAAGTCAATCAGTTTTTTTTGATTCCAATCCATTTCATCAATCCGACGCATAGCCAATCCGCCTGTCAAATACCGCCATTGCCATGTAAGCGCCAGCGCGTGATCTATGATTTTGTTAAATTCAAACCTTTTTAACTGACCGAGACAACTTATTCTTGACTTTTATGTTTTAAATTATGATTTTAAAGTTACAAATTACATTCCAATTCCCTAACACTAATTTAATTTATTATGAACACAGCTCCTTTACAAGGCATTAAAGTCATAGACTTTACTGAAGTACAATCAGGCCCCTCGTGCACGCAGATGCTGGCATGGCTCGGTGCAGAAGTGATAAAGATTGAACGTCCCGGAGTCGGCGACGCTACGCGAGGCGAACTTCAATTCGACCCAAATGAACCAAGCTACTACTTCCTTCAGCTGAACAGCAACAAAAAGTCTCTGGCGCTCGACGCCAAGACCCCTGACGGCAAAGACATATTAACCAGACTGATTAAAGAGGCCGACATCTTCGTTGAGAATCTGCACCCGGGTGCTATGGACAAGCTCGGGTTCGGATGGGACGCCGTACATAAACTCAACCCGAAATGCATCTACGGCACCATCAAAGGATTTCCCGTATCGTCAAAATACAAAAACCTTAAAGCCTATGAACCTATTGCCCAGGTGACAGCGGCGGCGGCCTCTACCACCGGATGGTATTCGGGCGACGACAACATTCCGACACAAAGCGGCGCGGCGCTCGGCGACTCAAACACTGGCATGCACCTGCTTATCGGTCTGCTTGCGGCCCTGCAGCAGCGCCAGCGCACCGGCGAAGGATGCTACGTCTACCAGTCAATGCACAATGCCTGCCTGAATCTGTGCCGTATCAAGACCCGCGACCAGCTTACTCTCGACAGAATCGGATACCTTACCCAGTTCCCGCAATACCCTGACGGAAAATTCGGAGACTGTGTTCCTCGTTCGGGCAATACCGAGGGAAGCGGAGTGCTGGGATGGACCTACAAATGCAAGCCATCTGGCGGATTTGACTCCGAAATCGATGCCAACAACTACGTATACATAATCCTGCAGCGCGGCGAGAAAGACTTTAAGCTCGCATGCCAGGGATTCGGATTCGAGGACTGGCTTACTAATCCGGACTTCGCGACAGCCGACGCCCGCGACAAACACAAAGCCGAGATTATCAAACGAATCAGCGCATGGACCGCTGACAAGACCAAATATGAAGTGGTCGAGATTCTGTCAAAATATGCAGTGCCGGTAGGTCCGGTTCTATCGACCAAGGAGATAATGACCGACCAGAGCCTGTATGACGGAAACACACTCGTCAAGATAAACCAGGGAGGCAATATCGGAGAGTTTGTGACCGTCGGATGTCCGTTCACCTTGAGCAACTATCAGCCGACCTACGGCCCGTGCCCGACCCTTGGAGGCAACACGGCAGAGGTTCTGAAAAGCATCGGATATACCGACGACCAGATTGCCTCGTTTGCCAAAAACGGAACTACAGCGCCGATGCCGGCCAAATAATTTGATATCCAACTACAATACTCTCACTTATGACACCAGATAAAACCGTTCAAAACACGCCTCATTTTCCAGAACAGGTCACAGGAATGTACATTCTGGCAAGGGCGCTGAAGAACATCGGAATAGAAAATGTATACGGCCTGGTCGGCATACCCATCACCGAGGCCGGCTACATGGTACAGGGACAGGGAATACGCTTCGTCGGCTTCCGGCATGAACAACAGGCCGGCATGGCGGCGGCTACGGAAGGCTTCCTCACAAAAAAGCCGGGAGTGCTTATGACCGTATCGTCGCTCGGCTTCATGAACGGACTTACCGCCACCGCCAATGCCACCGTCAACTGCTACCCTATGATTCAGATATCCGGGGCAAGCGATCCGACAATGGTCGACATGAACATGGGCACATATGAACAGCTCGACCAGTTCAACACAGCCAAACCGGTAGTAAAAGCGGCGTTCAGGTGCAGCAAAGCCGAGGACATACCCTCTGCCGTCGCCCGCGCATACCGTGCCGCCGTAAGCGGCCGTCCCGGCGGCGTATACATCGACATGACAACTCCGGCCTTGGGCCAGATAATGAACCGCGAAGACGCTGAAAAGCTGCTGTACACGCCGGTGGACATTTATTCGCCGGTCGCCCCTAACCAACAGGCTGTAGACCGGGCGGTTGAAATCATCTCATCGGCCAAACGCCCGGCAATTTTACTCGGGAAGGGCGCCGCTTATGCCCAAATCGACGACAAAATCAAGACTCTTATCGAGAAATACAGCATACCGTATCTGCCGATGTCAATGGCCAAAGGCCTTATGCCGGACGATGGTCCGCTGAGCGCCCTTTCATGCCGTTCGACCGTCATGGAGAAAGCCGACGTGGTAATCGTAATCGGAGCACGCCTTAACTGGATGCTGTCGTTCGGACACGGCAAGTGGAATCCTGACATGAAATTCGTGCAGCTCGACGTAGAGCCTCAGGAGATGGACGTAAACGTACCCATAGCGGCACCGGTTGTAGGCGACATGGGTCTTGCCCTCGACGCCATTCTGACGAAACTCGCAGACACCAAAATCAGCTCCGACCCGACGTGGCTGACCGCACTGCAGGCCGAAGCCAAAGAAAAAAACGCAAAATTAGCCGCCCGCATCGAAAGCTCCAGGACAGCAATGCCCATGAACCACTGGACTGCCCTTAGCGCCATCAAGCCTATCATAGAATCAAACAAGGACATCATTCTCGTCAACGAAGGAGCAAACACCCTTGACGATACGAGAGACGCCGTCAACATGAGTCTGCCGCGCCACCGAATAGACTGCGCCACATGGGCCATAATGGGCATGGGCATGGGGTCGGCCATCGGAGCCGCAGTGGCAACCGGCAAGAGCGTCGTTGCGGTCGAAGGCGACAGCGCATTCGGATTCTCAGGTATGGACTTCAGCACCATCTGCCGGTTCAAGCTTCCCGTCACAGTCGTGATACTAAACAACGGAGGCATATATAACGGCGTGGGAGTTCCGATGGACAAGACCGACGACCCCGCACCAACAACTCTGGACATACATGCCCGTTACGACAAGCTCGGCGATGCCTTCGGGGCCCAGACATATTATGTCACTACTCCCGAAGAACTGACAAAGGCTCTGACAGAAGCCGTTGCATCGAAAAAGCCATGCCTGATAGACGTACAGCTTGCCGCCGACTCAGGCAAGGAAAGCGGACATATCGGATATCTTAATCCGGCTCCGCTTCAGGATATCACCGTATAAAAATCATTAAATTATGGCACACATATTCCTATATGCCATCGTCCCGATAATCGTAGTGATGCTTGCCGGTTACATTTCGGGGAAGAAAGGCATCTTCACCGCAGACAACGCCAAGGCGTTCAACAAGGTGGTTCTTGACTTCGCTTTGCCGGCCGCGTTGTTTGTATCAATCGTAGTGGCTGACAGAGAGATGCTTGTACGCGACATCAAGCTGACACTGATATCATTGATAGTCATGATGGCATGCTTTATGCTCGTATACTTTATCTATAAATACTGTTTTAAGCAGAACACAGGTGCCGATGCCGCCATAATGGCGTTGATCAGCGGTTCGCCGACAATCGGATTTCTGGGCTTCGCAGTGCTCGAGCCGATATTCGGCACAACTCCCTATGTAGCCCTGGTAGTGGCCATCGTAGGAATTGTTGTCAATGCGGTAGGTATACCCGTAGGTCTGTCGCTGCTTAACGCAAGCCTCGAACAACAGCACCCCACTCCTGCCGGACAGAAGAAGCCGAGTGCGTGGAAACCGGTCATTCATGCGCTGGAACAACCGGTGGCATGGGCCCCGATACTTGCCGTAATCTGGGTCGTAGCCGGCATACCCTGGCCGAAATGGGCAAGCCCTTCATTCGACCTCATCAAGGGCGCGAACGCTTCAATGGCGGTATTCGCCGCCGGCATAACGCTTTCGGCTGTCAAAATCACCGTCAACTGGCAGGCAATCCTGGGATGTATACTTAAACTGATAGTGATGCCGGCGGCATTGCTTATAGTCGGCATACTGTTCCACATGGACCCGCTAAACCTCAAAATGCTTGTTGTGGCAGGCGCACTGCCTCCGGCATTCTCAGGTATAATTATCGGAAGCCAGTACGACACGTATGTGGCCACCGGGACATCTTCATTGGCCCTGAGCGTGATTCTATTCATCGGATTCTGTCCGCTGTGGATATGGATTACCGACATGGCCCTAAAGATGGTATAGCTCCCTTTTCATAAACAAGGTAATGGCCGTCGGGAATCGCGAATATCCCGGCGGCCATTATATTTTTCACAATGCCTGCATCGCGCCGAGAATACGGTCGACCGAGGCATCCTTCAACAATACCGTGCCCGAACCGTCAAGCAGATAGAGCACCGGCATCTCCGGAAAATCGTATAGTTCGACCTCCGACAAATCAGCGAACGCATCGGTCCATCCGGCGGGAATTTTCACCATAGGGTCATTCAGCCATACATACTCTTCGCCGAACGGATAGACGGCAAGCACGTTGATTCTACCCTCGCCGAGCAGGCGGTTGAGCGTGCCGTCCGTCCTTAGCTCCTCGATAGTGGCCGCGCAATGGTCGCATTCAGGGTCGTAAAACATCAACAAAGTCGGCTTGCCGGACGTAAACTTGTGCATTCCCACCGTAGAACCGCCTCGAATCTTCATGTCAAAGTCAGCCGACTCCGTCCCTATCCGGTTGCGCAAAGCCGCCTCAAGGAGATAATGCGGGCGGATACGCTCCGACTCTGACAGTACGGCAGACTCGACCGCAACGTTTAAAAACGGAATGAACATCTCTTCGTCGCGCATAGGCGAGCCGGACTCGTACAGATAATGCTCCGCAAGCTCCAAAATCAGTTTATAGGCATCGACATCGGCAGAAGCTATCTGCATCAGGTGGTCCACACCCGCCTGACGGCCGACGGCCGACGCATGGGGCATCACTGAAAAGAAGTTGACCAGATTCTGCTCCATGAAGCCGCGGTCGCGTCCACGCGATACATCGGAAAAGTCCATCGCATCCCAGAAGTGGGCCAACAGGTAGTCGGCACGGTTTACTGGGTTCGTCATATCCTTGGGCAATACCGGCAACGCGAGTTCCTCGACGGAATCGGAAACGGGCCGGTCCACTGCCGGCACATCCACAATGGCCGACATCACACAGACGGCCAATATGCTAAAAATCTTAAGATTCATACCTGACGTTCTAATTCTACAATATTCCTGTTAGTCTTTCGACAACACAAACATGACTTTGCCGCCGCCCTGAAGCGTAGTGGCTATCATGCGCAGGTCGCCTCCATCTTTGACTCTCAATTTATCGCGAAGTTTATCGGCAGTCCATCCGAAATTGCGCACCGCTACATTAATCTTCGGATATTGACGCGCAAAACGCTTCAGTTCCGACGATGCAAAGGGCACTACGCGGTCTATATGCCAGCGGTCGCCGGGAAAACCCTCAATTCTGTCTGTCGAACAATAGAGATGGGAATTCGGGTGAAGCATACCCACGCCGAAACGCGAACAAAGCGTGCGCCACGGCGCCGCCTTCATCGTCACCTCCGACGGCTCATACAGGTAGTCACCTGCCTTGGGGACGCAGTAAAACGCTTCCGACTCGCGTTCCTCGACGGTTGTGAAGCTGAATGTATATGCCGGTGTCCATATCGTTATAGTCGGCACGGAGTCTTCGGGCCGACTCTTCTCTACCACGGCAACAAGCTCTTTGCATTCCGTGCCGGTTCCCACCACGTACAGGGCCTTGGTTCCCGGCAGATCACGCAACGTCTGAGTCAGGTCAAGCATGGGCGACGCTTTTACTATCAGCGTCGGAGCCACTGAAAATATAGCCCCAAGCAAAGAGGTCACATCTGGACGGCAGTCTGCGAGGTTGAACACACGCCCGCCGTCGGCGCTTCTGCGCGCCGGGTCGATAAACACGGCATCAAACCGTTCCTCTGTCCTGACTATAAATTCCGTGGAATCGGCGCAAACGGCCGTAACTTTATCCAACAGCCCGAGCGCATCGGCATTATGGCGCAAAGCATCCACAAGCCGTTCGTCAAGGTCGACCGCAGTCACCGACTCTCCATGACGGGCCATGTGAAGCACATCTATGCCCAGACCGCTTGTCATGTCGAGTACCTTAATGCCGGATGGCAGAAGCGAAGCATGGAAAGCGGCAAGTTCATCGGAAGTAGACTGTTCAGCCGACAACAACGTGGGGAAACGGAAGGTGTGGCACTTCAGCTCATCAGAAAGCTTCCTGGCCGTGCGCTGACGGCACTCCACCTGCATGACGGCATCGTCAATCCAGGGATACTTGCCGGCCCAACGAAGACGCAGGTCGTATGGATTTTCCCTGATATGACTGTAGACCCAAGCCCAGAACTCTTCACTATAAGCCATTTTGTCAAATTTTAGCAAAAAGGACATCGACGACAAGTGCGCCGATGTCCCTTATCATAATAATTTCTTTAGTCCTTAGATTATTAGCCCTTGATTGCAGCTACTCCGGGGAGCACCTTGCCTTCGATGGCTTCAAGAAGAGCGCCACCGCCGGTAGATACGTAAGAAACCTTGTCGGCCAGACCGAACTTGTTGACACAAGCTACAGAGTCGCCACCGCCTACGAGCGAGAATGCGCCGTTGTTGGTAGCCTCTACGATAGCTTCTGCGATAGCGCGGCTACCGGCAGTGAAGTTGTCAAATTCGAATACACCGGCAGGACCGTTCCAGAGAATAGTCTTGGAAGGAACGATAGCTGCGGCAAATGCCTTGCGGGTCTCGGGACCTGCATCAAGACCTTCCCATCCGTCAGGTATGTCGTTGCAGGGGCAGATCATAGTCTTGGCGTCGTTGCTGAACGAGTCGGCGGCCACGCAGTCTGTACCGAGAATCAGGTTTACACCCTTTTCCTTAGCTTTCTTGATGATGTCGAGAGCCAGGTCAAGCTTGTCGTCCTCTACGATAGAGTTACCGATTTTACCACCCTGAGCCTTGGCGAAAGTATAAGTCATACCACCGCAAAGAATCAAGTTGTCAACCTTGTCCATAAGGTTCTCGATGATACCGATCTTGGTAGACACCTTAGAGCCGCCCATGATAGCGGTAAACGGACGCTTGATATCGCTGAGGATGTTGTCGACAGCCTGAACTTCCTTCTCCATGAGGTAGCCGAGCATCTTGTTGTCGGCATCAAAGTAGTCAGCGATGACTGCTGTAGATGCGTGCTTGCGGTGAGCTGTACCGAATGCGTCGTTAACGTATACGTCGGCGTAGCTTGCGAGTTTCTTTGCGAACTCCTTCTGACGGCCCTTCATCTCCTTCTTGGCTTCGTCATAAGCGGGATCCGCCTTGTCGATGCCTACAGGCTTGCCTTCTTCCTCGGGATAGAAGCGGAGGTTTTCAAGAAGCAGGACTTCACCGGGCTTGAGGTTGGCGGCGGCTTCAGAAGCGTCGGCGCAGTCGGGGGCGAACTTAACGTCGCAGCCGAGAGCCTTGGCTACATCGTCCTTAATCTGTGACAGCGAGAACTTAGGATTAACCTTGCCTTTGGGCTTGCCCATGTGCGACATGATGATGAGGCTGCCTCCGTCGGCAAGAATTTTCTTCAAAGTGGGGAGAGCGCCACGGATACGGGTGTCGTCAGTGATCTTTCCGTTTTCGTCCAGGGGCACATTGAAGTCCACACGGACTATTGCCTTTTTGCCGGCAAAGTTGTAGTTGTCAATTTTCATTGTTGAATATATTTATTTAGAACGTTTATATACTTCGATTCTGGTATTATGCGAATTATTCGAATTCTTGATATTGCAAAATTAATGAGTTATTTCTTTAATCGCAATTAAAAATTCTTGTTTTTTGTTGCCGGACTGCCAAATTTGGTTGTTTCCCCGAATTATTTAAGCAGTTCCGCCATCTGGTCGCGCAGTTTCGAAGCCTCGCGAGCGGCGGCCTCTGCAAAATCTTCTCCGTTCGAGGCATATATGATGCCGCGCGACGAGTTTACCAGCAGTCCGCAGTCCTCTATCATTCCATACTTGGCCACCTCCTCAAGACTTCCGCCCTGGGCACCTACACCAGGCACAAGGAGGAAACTGTCAGGAGCCACGGCGCGTATGTCCTTGAACATAACGCCCTGGGTAGCGCCGACCACATACATCATCTCGTCGGGACCGGCCCAAGTCTGAGACTTCATAATCACATTCTCAAACAGACGCTTGCCGTCGGCTTCCTGCATGAACTGGAAGTCATGGCTTCCCTTGTTGGAAGTGAGCGCAAGCAGAATCACCCACTTGCCATCATAGCCAAGGAACGGAGTCACGCTGTCCTCGCCCATGTACGGGGCCACAGTGATGGCATCCACGTCAAGATGCTCGAAGAAGCTGCGCGCATAAAGCTTCGAGGTATTGCCGATGTCGCCTCGCTTGGCGTCGGCTATGATAAACTGGTCGGGATAGTTCTCTTTAAGATACTTGACAGTGGCCTCCAAAGCGGTCCAGCCTTCTACTCCGAGGCTCTCATAAAACGCCAGATTAGGCTTGTAGGCCACGCAATATGGCGCCGTAGCATCGATTATAGCCTTGTTGAAGGCGAAAATAGGATTTTCTTCACGAAGAAGATGTTCAGGAATCTTCTTGATATCCGTGTCAAGTCCCACGCAGAGGAATGAGCCCTTACGGCGGATGTTTTCAACTAATTCTTTACGCTTCATAGTTATTTCTTATTTTGTCCATTTACCTTTTTAGTATATCTATAGGGTTCTTTAAAGAACATGTACCCGTTTATCTGAAGGCGCTCGACCATCGTTTCATTCTTAAACGAGACCACAATGTTTGTTGTCATAAGCATCGCTCCGCTTTCTGACGAAAAACATTGGGGCTTCAACATCGACAACTTCGACACGGCAGACAGCGAATCAAGGTCAAACGACAATTGTTCGCCTTTGACATCAAAAGACACCGAACCGTCGACTACAGGCAAATCGTAGATTCCTATATCCACCGGGCGCATCTGCCTGTACCCGGAAGGTATATTGACCGGAGTGCTCAGATTGCGGCATTGAACCTTTATCATCGGAGGAACCCATACATCCTCAATCGTATCAGTCGGCACCACCTCTATGACCGACTCATCGGCAGACATGCCACTTTCATCAATTTTTATCGAACCGTGACACAGCGATGCATAGTTCGCATAAGGCATAACGGATGTAAGCAAGAATATCGCCGCTGTGGCTATCAACAGGTTGCAGACATGCCGTCCACGAGATGCTATCAGACATACAGCCACCGCATACGACCACACATTGAACGTGAGCATATAAAGCCGCGGAGCCGTAAATCCGTATTGATGTATCCTATAGCAAAGCGCCACAGTCATCATGACCAAAGCCGGAATCATCAGGATGGCAAGTATCACGGATATATTCTGGTGAGTATTCGTGCGCATCGGATAAATCAGCCACTGTGCAACCATGACTCCGGCAACGAACACTGATACCGGCCACGCCACACTGTCCTTCGGCAGAGACAGCGTCAGCAATATCTTGACACCATATACGTATATTACCGCCGCATATATAAATATCAGCGGCAGAATAACGTAATTGACAATGCCAAGATAGACACCGGTCAACCGGGGCATAAACAGATTTGAGCCGGGCATACGTATCCGCGACACAAACACCAGAGCCGGAATCACCACTCCTCCGAGGGAAAAGCAGATAAACAGCAACTCTGTAATGTTTGCGCCAAAAAACAGGCTTATCGTGCCCAATATAATTCCTGAAGATACGATGAATATGATTGAGACAAGCCCTGCTAACCCCAACGATGAAACCTGCCTGTAGCTGAACGCCCATGCCGAGTCAAGCGACTCCCTTCTTATTGCCGGCAGAAACAGAACCGACACGACCGAACCGAACAGCAACGACACCTTACGCCACCATCCCGGTGACATCTCCCCTTCGACGAATGAGTACTCCTGATAATCGGGAGCAAGCATCAGTTCAAGAGTCAACAGCACGACCGCGACAAAAATTGCAATCATACGGGCATCGCGCCTGAATCTGTCACACCATATGCTGATGCCAAGTGTCGTTGTCACCATAAGCGTGACATACCACCATATTCCAGGTTCCAGGCCGTTTCTTTGCTCCGCCATAATATCTGACGGACTGACGGACTCGAACACGGACCACAGAAAGAAAAGGCCAAGGCTCAGAACTACGGAAGGAAAATTTACAAAAGTCCTGCTGCAGGACTCCATAAAAGCCCGTGTGCTAAGCTTGCCTTTCGACGGGATAGGCGGTATGTCCGGATTGCAGTCCATTGCGGAGCAAATAGTTAAAGTTCCGAAGCCTTGAGCTTTTCAGCGTTCTCGGCCACAATCAGATGGTCGATGCAGTCCTGTATGTCGCCGTCCATGAAGGCCGACAGGTTGTATATCGTGTAGTTGATACGGTGGTCGGTGATACGACCCTGCGGATAGTTGTAAGTACGGATTTTAGCCGAACGGTCGCCGGTCGACACCATAGTCTTGCGTCGCGAAGCTATGTCGTCGAGATACTTCTGATGCTCTTTGTCGTATATGAATGTACGCAGACGGCTCAAAGCGCGCTCTTTATTCTTAGGCTGGTCGCGGGTCTCGGTACACTCGATAAGTATCTCCTCGGTCACGCCGGTGTTGGGATTGCGCCACATGTAGCGCAGACGCACGCCCGACTCCACCTTGTTGACGTTCTGTCCGCCGGCACCGCCGCTTCGGAAAGTATCCCACTTGATTTCGCCCTCATTGATTTCAACGTCAAATTCTTCAGCTTCGGGAAGCACAGCTACCGTGGCGGCCGACGTATGCACTCGGCCCTGGGTCTCCGTAGCCGGCACACGCTGAACGCGGTGGACGCCGCTCTCATACTTGAGAATGCCATAGACACCTTCGCCGGTCACAGAGAACACAACTTCCTTGAAACCTCCGGCCGTGCCTTCGTTGAAGCTTGTCACAGCCACGCTCCAGCCCTTCGACTCGCAATATTTGGTATACATCTTAAACAGGTCTCCGGCAAAGATAGCCGCCTCGTCGCCGCCCGTGCCGCCGCGGATTTCGACGATGGCGTTTTTGCCGTCTTCGGGATCGGCCGGAACGAGCATCAGCTTTATCTGCTCCTCCATTTCGGGCATTTTGGATGTAGCCTCGTCGAGTTCTTCCTTGGCCATGGCGCGGAGTTCTTCGTCGCTCTCGTTTTCAAGCACTTCGCGTGCCTCGGCTATATTATCGATCAGAGTCTTGTATGCACGGGTGGCCTTGGTCAGCTTCTCAAGGTCCTTATATTCCTTCGTCAGGCGCACATAGCGCTTCATGTCGGCGATGACTGCCGGGTCGGTAATCAGGGTGCTGACCTCTTCAAATCGGGATTCTATACCGTCAAGACGTGATAAAAGTGAATTTTCTGCCATATCAGAGTGTGGAAAGTCGTTATTTTCCGCGAAGTTACAAAATTCCTGCCACAATTCGAGGGAAATGTGTAAATTTGCAGTTGATTATGGAATTTGAACTACAAGCCACTGACCCTTCATGCAATGCGCGGGCCGGACTGATCACAACCGACCACGGCACGATTGCAACGCCTATATTCATGCCTGTCGGCACTGTCGGCAGCGTAAAGGCCGTGCACATGCGCGAACTGAAGGACGACATCAAAGCCCAGATTATATTAGGCAACACCTACCATCTATATCTGCGTCCCGGCACCGACATCCTGCGCCAGGCGGGCGGTCTACACAAATTCAACGGCTGGGACCGGCCCATACTCACCGACAGCGGAGGCTTCCAGGTGTTCTCCCTTTCAGCCAACCGCAAGCTGAAGGAGGAGGGCGCATACTTCCGCAGCCACATCGACGGCTCGAAGCACCTGTTCACCCCCGAAGGAGTGGTCGACATACAGCGCGCCATAGGAGCTGACATAATGATGGCCCTCGACGAGTGTCCGTCGGGCAAGGCCGACTACGACTATGCCAAACAGTCGCTCGGACTGACCACGCGGTGGCTTAAGCGCGGATGGAAGCGGTTTAACGAGACGGAAGGCCTGTACGGCTACCGCCAGACCTTCTTCCCCATCGTCCAGGGATGCACATATCCCGACCTGCGCCGCCAGGCCGCACTCGAAGTGGCCGAACTCGGAGCCGACGGAAACGCCATCGGAGGTCTTGCCGTAGGCGAACCGGCCGAAGTGATGTATGAAATGATCGACGTCGTCAACGAGATTCTGCCCAAGGACCGCCCCCGCTACCTGATGGGAGTCGGAACTCCGGCCAACATACTCGAAGCCATCGAACGCGGAGTCGACATGATGGACTGCGTGATGCCCACGCGCAATGGCCGCAACGGCATGCTGTTCACCGCACACGGCATCATGAACATGCGCAACAAGAAGTGGGCCGACGACTTCTCGCCGCTTCAGGAAGACGGACCGAGCTTCGTCGACCGCGCCTATACCAAGGCCTACGTGCGCCATCTGTTCGTGGCACAGGAGATTCTGGCCATGCAGATAGCCTCCATCCACAACCTCGCATTCTATCTGTGGCTCGTAGGCGAAGCGCGGCGCCACATCCTTGCCGGCGACTTCAAGCCATGGAAGGACGAGATGGTCGAACGCGTCACCCGCCGACTCTAACCACCACAACAACTTCGACTGCTGACTATGTTTAAGCGAATCGACTTATATATCATCAAGAAGTTCCTCGGAACATACTTCTTTGCCATTCTGCTGATATTGGCCATCACCGTGATGTTCGATGTCAACGAGAAGCTCGACTCGTTCCTGAAGGCACCGTTGAAGGCCACCATCTTCGACTACTTCATGAACTTCCTCCCCTACTTCGCCAACCAGTTCAGCCCGTTGTTCACATTCATAGCCTGCATATTCTTCACGTCGAAACTGGCCGACAACTCCGAGATTATCGCCATGCTCTCGTCCGGCATCAGTTTCCGCCGTCTGATGAGGCCCTACATGGTGTCGGCGGCCGTAATCGCCGCCCTGACATGGGTGTTGAGCGCCTACATAATCCCGCCGGCCAACGTGGAGCGAATCGAATACACCAACACCTACGTTAAAAACAAGCGCGTAGACTACGGCAACAACATCCAGCTCATGGTGTCGCCGGGCGTCATCGCCTACATGAGCCGCTACGACAACACCACCAAGACCGGCTACCGCTTCTCGCTCGACAAATTCGAGGGCAAGAAGCTCGTGTCGCGCATGACGGCCAACACCATCAAGTGGGACTCGCTCTACCAGTGGACCGTGCGCGACTACATGATCCGCGACATCGAGGGAATGGAGGAGCACATCACCAAAGGTTCGCGCCTCGACACGACCATCACCATCGAACCGCGCGACTTCCTCATCTCCTCGTCCGACCAGGAGACCATGACCTCGCCCGAGCTGAACGAATACATCTCGCGCCAGAAATCGCGCGGAGTGGCCAACATCGAAGCCTTTGAAATCGAAAAAGAAAAGCGCATAGCCATGTGCGCCGCGGCCTTCATCCTGACCGTCATAGGCATGTCGCTGTCGTCAAAAAAGGTCAAGGGGGGCATGGGTATAAACATCGGCATCGGACTCGTGCTGAGCTTCAGCTACATCCTGTTCATGACCGTGACATCCACATTCGCCGTCTCAGGCTACACATCGCCGTTAGTCGCCATGTGGATTCCAAACTTCATCTATACCATCATCGCCATCGTGCTCTACTACCGACGTTCCAACGCCGGCTGACACTCAGCGGCGCAGACTCTCCGGAATCTCCGACACCACGTAGTTGCTTCCTCCGATAAACACGGAGTCGCCGTCAGCCGCGGCCGTCATCGCCGCCGTGCAGGCATCGGCCACATTGCCGTAAGCATCGCCCGAAAGGCCGTTGGCATGCCCCATTCCGGCCAGATCGCCGGAGCTTAGCGCACGCGGCGTCGAAGCCTGGGTGAAATAGTAGGTCACATTGTCTTTCGGCATCATCCGCACTATCGACTCCACGTCCTTGTCGGCCACAAAACCGATTACGGCATGCACGCGGCCGGGCATCCGTGAGATATCTCCGGCAAGATACTGCCAGGCGCCCGAGTTATGGCCGGTGTCGCACACCACATACGGATGCTCGCGAAGCACTGTCCAACGCCCCATCAGCCCCGTCAGTCCGCACACATCGCGGAATCCGCGCTCCACCGCACCGTCAGGAATGCTCCGGCCGACAGTGCCGCGCAGCACGTCGACGGCGCAAAGTATCGTATTGGCGTTCTTCATCTGAAATTCCCCCTTCAGGCTGATTGCATCCACGCCGAACTCTTCGGCAAACGCTCCCAGGTAGTCGCCGTCCTCGGCAAACACCACGGGCGAACCATGATCCGCACCAAGCTGTTCAAACACACCGCGCAGACCTCCGGCCTCACCGATCACGCACGGCACGCCGCGCTTCATGATGCCCGCCTTCTCGGCGGCTATCTCCTCAAGCGTATTTCCGAGAAACTGCGTGTGGTCCTTCGATATGTTGGTTATGACGCTCAAGTCGGGGGTTATGATGTTGGTGCTGTCGAGCCTGCCGCCGAGTCCCACCTCGATTACGGCCGCATCCACCCCTTCGCGGGCAAAATGCTCAAGCGCCATCACCGTGGTCAGTTCAAAGAATGTGGGCGACACATCGAACTCATCCTTCATTCCAAGATACCGGTCCACGAAGTCCACCACCTCGGCCTCCGGAATCACCTTGCCGTCGACGCGAATGCGCTCGCGGAAGTCAAACAGGTGAGGCGATGTATAAAGGCCCGTCCTGTAGCCCGCGCTCATCAGCACCGCCGCAAGCGTGTGCGACGTCGAGCCTTTGCCGTTGGTTCCGGCCACATGCACGGTCTTCAACCGCTTTTCGGGCGAACCGAACATGGCCGACAGGCGCAGAGTGGTCTGCAGGCCCGGTTTATAAGATGCGCCGTCGCGCTCAAACGAGGGCAACTGGCGGTATAGGAAATCGATAGCTTCCCGATATGTCATAGCAAACACATTTAATAATATATAAAAAATCCGGCAAGACCCGCAAGGCAGATCAACACAATAGGATGAAGCTTGGTGAAGTAGACCACCAGAAACGAAATCACCGCGATCAGGATGCTGAACGTGTTGTCAGGGAAGTTCTGGCGGTTCATCAGGAGCAGCGCCGCCGAGGCAATAAGGCCGATGACCACCGGACGCAGGCCCGCAAAGGCACCCTTGATGATGGCCGACTCCTTGTGGCGGCGTATGAAGTGGCTTGCATACAGCACGAGCAGAAACGACGGCAGCATCACAGTCACCGTAGCCAGAATCGACCCGAACACATTGCCCGTCACTGCATAGCCTATATAAGTGGCGCTGTTGATTCCTATCGGGCCGGGGGTCATCTGCGATATGGCCACGATGTCGGTAAACATCTGTTCGCTTATCCATCCCGGCGTCACCACCTCACGCTCGATAAGCGCAAGCATGGCATATCCGCCGCCGAATCCGAACAGACCTATCTTCAGATAGGCCCAGATTATTTTAAGGTATACGCCCATTACTTATCCCCCTCCTTTCTTTCCTGTTCATGTTTCTTCTCCGCAAGTGCCTCATGCGTGTGGCGGAACCACAGGTAGCCGCCCACTCCGCCGGCGAGGATGAATATGATAGGGTTCCACCCCACATATATTAATATAGCCACCCCGACCGGAATCCACACCGTGCGCCACGAGATTTTGGCGGCGCGGGCCGACGTTATCACCGGAGCCACGATCAGCGCCACCACGCACGGACGTATGCCCATAAAGATGCTCGACACCACTCGGTTCTCCTTGATGATGTCCGGGGTCAGGAATATCGCTATCAGCAGAATGATCATAAACGACGGCAGTATGGTGCCGAGCGCCGCAAACAGGCTCCCCTTAAGTCCGCGAAGCTTGTCGCCCACCGACACCGATATGTTGACGGCAAGGATGCCGGGCAACGACTGCGATATGGCAAGCAGGTCCAGAAACTCCTCCCGGTCAATCCAATGGTTCTTGTCGACGACCTCGCGCTCGATCAGCGAGATCATGGCCCAGCCACCGCCGAAAGTGAACGCACCTATCTTCATAAAAGTCAGAAACAGGCGCCAGCAGATGTTGTTTTGTGGCATATAAGAGCAAATTTTGTTTTCAGCACGCAAAGTTAGCAAATTAGAGCCGTTATTGGAATTTCAAAATCGAAAAATCCCCCCGTTTTAAGGCAGTTCGGCCGACGAGATTCATTTAACACTGAAATTTAACAGTGTTAAACATTTCTCTTTCCGCCTTATCGTATTGTTCCTGACCGGACAGGGCATTTATCCACGAACGCCCCTCCGGACTCGACAACAGAGCTAAATATCTATATAAAAGCCACTTAAAACAGCTCGGTCTAAGCGTAACAACATACAATATCAGCCTTCACGGCATTTTAATGGTGTAGTTTTGACACCCAATTATATGTTTTATAACACGTTTTTTTATTACTTTGTTTATGGTTTTTTGCATAATTTTGCATCGGAATCAATGCCGTCCGTGCGGACAGCTGCCGGTTCTACCTTAAATTTTTGTTATTCGAAGACGTTTTTATACCACCAAATATCTTAGAAGTAAATTGTAATTAAACTATAACCTAAAAATTGTTTGATACATGAAAAGAAGTGTATTTACAGTAATCCAAAGGTGGGGATATTTCTCCGCACTTTCCGGATTGCTTTTGTCAGGCTCGCTAACAGCGAGTGCGCAAAGTTCACCAATTAGAGTGTCAAGCACCCTGATGTCGCCACCTCTGTCTGTTCTGGCAGCGGCACCCGCGGCGGCCGCACAGCAAGTGACGGTAAAGGGTACGGTCGAAGACCAGCTTGGCGACCCGATCATTGGTGCGTCAGTGGTGGTTCTCGGCACTACCTTAGGTGCTTCGACCGACCTCGACGGTAACTTTAACCTTAAAGCCCCCGTGGGCAGCAAGATTCGCGTCAGCTACATCGGTTACAAAGAACAAGTGTTTACCGTTAAGGCAGGCGAGAACGACATGAAGATTGTGCTCGAAGAGAACACCCAGGTGCTTGAAGAAGTACAGGTTGTGGCCTACGGTGCACAGAAGAAGGTGACCGTGACCGGCGCTATCTCCGGTCTTCAGGGTTCTGAGCTTCTCAAGACCCCTGTCGGATCTATCACCAACGCCCTTGCCGGACAGATTTCCGGTGTGTCGTCAGTACAGTACTCCGGTGAGCCGGGTGCCGACGCCGCCGACATCTACGTGCGCGGTATGGCTACATGGAACGACGCTACTCCCCTTATCCAGGTCGATGGTGTTGAACGTGAATTCTCCCAGATCGACCCCAACGAAATCGAGAGCATCACAGTGCTTAAGGACGCATCCGCTACCGCAGTGTTCGGTGTACGCGGTGCGAACGGTGTTATCCTTATCACCACCAAGCGCGGTAAGGAGGGTAAGACCAACGTGCAGTTCTCTACCTCTGTAGGTATCAACTTCCGCACAAAGACCCTCGACTTCGCCAACTCCTATGAATACGCCGACTACTACAACATGATGCGTATCAACGACGGCGCGGCTCCGACCTTCTCCGACGAGCAGCTCCAGAAGTTCAAGGACCACAGCGATCCCATCATGTACCCCGACATCAACTGGATTGAATACTGTATGAACAAGACTTCTATTCAGTCACAGCACAACGTCAACATCTCGGGCGGTACAGAGCGTATGCGCTACTTCGTGTCGGCCGGTATGTTCTCACAGGGCGGTATGTTCAAGAAGTTGGGATCGCAGAACGACTTCAACTTCAACTACAACCGCTACAACTACCGCGCCAACATCGACTTCGACGCCACCAAGACCACCCTTATCAAGGTCAACCTGGGCGGACGTATCGAAGTAAAGCGTACTCCTGAATCAGGCGAAGACCAGAACCAGCTCTTCCGTAAGCTCTACTGGGCAGTTCCCTTCGCAGGTGCAGGTGTCATCGACGGCAAGCGCGTCGTTTCCAACAGCGACTACCTCCCCTTCACCGGTACCGACGGTCTTGCGTCATATTACGGCAAGGGATTCCGACAGAACACAACCAACGTGCTTAACGTCGACCTCGAACTCCAGCAGAAACTCGACTTCCTCACCAAGGGACTCCAGTTCCGCCTGAAAGGTTCTTACAACTCAAGCGCATGGACCGGCAAGGGAGCTTCTTCAGCTCTCCCCTACTACACTCCCGTTCCTCTTGAAGACGGCACTATCGGCTACCGTAAGAACGGCAATGTAAACAAGACATCTTACTACTCAACCGGCACAGGCAAGGCCCGCGACTGGTATATGGAAGCAGCTTTCGACTATCAGCGCAGCTTCGGAGCACACGACATCACAGCCCTCGTGCTCTACAACCAGTCGAAGCGCTACTACCCTGCTACCTACTCCGACATACCTTCGGGCTACGTAGGTCTGGTAGGACGTATCGCCTATAACTACAACACCACCTACATGGCCGAATTCAACGTCGGCTACAACGGATCGGAGAACTTCGCCCCCGGCAAGCGCTACGGTTTCTTCCCCTCGGGATCAATCGGCTGGGTTGTTTCAAAAGAAAAATTCTTCGAGAAGCTCAAACCCTACGTCGACTACCTGAAGGTACGCGCCTCTCTCGGTCTCGTCGGTAACGACGCCACCCAGGGCAAGCGATTCCTCTACATCCCCGACTCCTACGGTTTCGGCGACGGTAACTACTTCGGACACAACCAGTACATCGGCGGTGCCCAGGAAAACACCAAGTCCAACCAGGACGTAACATGGGAAAAGGCCCGCAAGCAGAACTATGGTATCGACATGACCATCTTCCGCCAGAAGCTCAACATCGCGTTCGACTACTTCCGCGAAGACCGCTGGGACATCCTCAGCTCGCCTGACTACATGCCTGCGCTCCTCGGTATGTCGCTCCCGATCATGAACGTCGGCGAAACCGAAAACCACGGTTTCGAACTTGCTCTCAAGTGGAACGACCTTATCGGCGATGACTTCCGCTACTGGGCTAACTTCAACATCTCCTACGCCAAGAACAAAATCAAATACATGAACGAAGTAAAGCAGAACGAATCGTGGATGGCCCAGACCGGACGCCCCATCGGAAGCCGTTCGCTCTACAAGTTCTGGGGCTACTTCGATGAGACAGCCAACGAACGCTACCGCGCAGAGTTCGGACAGGACATTCCTGACCACGGCGCACAGCTCTATCCCGGTGACGCCATCTACTGCGACCTTAACGGCGACGGTGTGATCGACGGCGACGACGCAAGCCGCGACCTTGCTTACACTGACGCTCCCGAATGGACCGCCGGTCTTAACATCGGCTTCATGTGGAAGGGCTTCGACGTTACCCTCCAGTTCACAGGTGCATGGAATGTTGACCGTATGCTGTCAGAGTTCCGTCAGCCCCTCGGCGACACCACCAACAAGGGTCTTCTCAAATACCAGTACGACAATACATGGCGCAGCTCAGCCGACTCTCAGTCAGCCAAGTTCCCCCGTATCTCCACAACTTCCGCCGCCAACAACTACCGCGGAAGCACACTCTACCTGTATGACGCAAGCTACCTGCGCCTGAAGTCTATGGAAGTAGGCTATACCTTCAACTTCCCCTGGATGAAGAAGATTCAGATGCAGAACCTGCGCCTCTACTGCAGCGCCTACAACCTCTTCACTATCACCGACTTCATGTGGGGCGACCCCGAGTCACGCCAGAGCGACCGTCCGAACTACCCGCTTATCCGTACGTTCAACTTCGGTCTGAAGGTAGGTTTCTAATCATCTGAAAAAACATAGTAACGACATGAAATATCTTGTTAAAATAGCAGCGGCCGTCGGCCTGTTCACCATGGCGATGACCTCCTGCGTAGATGAAATAAAATTCGGCGACTCATTCCTTGAGAAGACCCCCGGTGTCGACATCACCAAGGACACCATCTTCGCCAAGGGTGAATATGCCCGTGAATTCCTCTGGAAGGCCTACGGCCAGAAATATTTCGGACTTCCCACCATCTGGGACGGCGGTGTGCAGGTTAGAATGAACACCGGTATGTTCGAAACCCTCAGCGACTGTTTCCACGACCACGTGGACTGGACCAACGTACGCCGTCTTTACTACCCCGGCGTCTACAATGCATCCAGCGAATCAGGAAGCCAGACCAAGTTCAGCTACAGCCACGAACTCGTATGGGAGTGCGTTCGCCAGTGCTGGATCTTTATCAACTCCGTTGACATGGTTCCCGACTCGGAGATGAAGGCCGACGAAAAGGACCGGCTGAAAGCCGAAGCAAAGTGTATCATCGCTGAACGCTACTTCGACCTTCTCCGCCACTTCGGCGGTGTGCCCCTGGTAAAAGAGGACTACCCCGCACAGGCTTCCTACGACATACCCCGCGCTACAGTTGAAGAGACCGTCAACTTCATTACCGGTCTTCTTGACGAAGCCATCGCATGTCCCTCGCTCCCCTGGGCTCTCCCGACAACTGAGCTGAACACCTGGAGCGGACGCTACACCAAGGGCGCCGCAATGGGTCTGAAGGCTAAAGTGCTCGTTCATGCGGCTTCTCCGCTGTTCAACGACAACCAGCCCTACTATTCAGGAAGCTCCGAGGCCGTTGAGAAGCACCACGTATGGTACGGTGGCTACAAGCCCGAGCTTTGGAAGTCGGCCCTCACAGCATGCGAGACATTCTTCACACAGCTTGGCACTAACGGCGGCTATGAACTCACCAAAGCTTCATCAGACACCCACGATGCCTACCGTTCGGCTTTTGCCAAGGCATACTTCAACCCGCAGAACAACACCGAGCTTCTTATCTCCAACCGCCGTCGCGGATGGGGTGCCGGAGGTCAGATGAACTCTTGGGACGGATGGCTGTACATCTTCTTTGAAAACGATGGCCGTACCGCCGCATATTCTCCCACATTTGAGTTTATGGAGATGTTCCCCAATGCCGACGGTTCAGAGTTCGACTTCGACCGGGCCGTTGCCGACAACAAACTCTTCTTCGACCTCTCGAAGGACACCGACAATCCTTACGAATACCCGACCCGCGACCCGCGTCTGTATGAGACCATGCGTGTCAACGGCCAGAACGTAGGCGGACGTGCCATGGAGTATTGGGTAGGCGGACGTGACAACGTCAACGACTCACGACTTGAGACTGGTCCTGTGGCTTCAGGCTTCATGCTCTACAAGTTCTATCAACGAGGCTCGTCATCAATGGCAGGAGTACAGCGCCAGTGGCCTTATCTACGTCTCGCAGAGATGTATCTGCTCTACGCCGAGGCGCTTGTCCAGAACGACCGCATAGACGACGCAATCAAGCAGCTTGACAAGGTTCGTGCCCGCGTAGGTCTTCCCGGACTTAAGGAATCCAACCCCGGCAAGAATTTCTCAAGCAAAGAAGCCATGATTGAAGAGGTGCTCCGCGAACGTGCCTGTGAGCTTGGATTCGAGGATACCCGCTTCTTCGACCTTATCCGCTACAAGCGCGCCAAGGACTTCGAGAAGGTGCTCCACGGACTCCGCATCTACCGCGCCGACGGCAAGGAGGGCGAATGGAATAAAGAGCCGGGCACATATCCCCGTCAGTTCACTTACGAGGTGTTCCCGCTTGCCAACTCTACCCGCTACTGGTGGACCGCAGGCTTCGATCCGAAGTGGTATCTGTCGGCATTCCCCATCGCCGAAGTCAACAAGGGCTATGGTCTGACCCAGAACCCCGGATGGTGATAACTAATGTCAACATTAAGGAAATATAGTAATTAATGAACACAATGAAACATAATATATTAGCTTTGGCAATGCTGGCCGCCGCAGGTGCGGGAAGCCTCGTTGCTCAAAACGCCAACAGCGTCAGCGGTAAGGTTGTCGACCAGATGGGCAACCCCGTGGAGGGTGCCAAGGTGTCGGTGCTCGGCAGCGCCAAGCTCGAAGCCACCAACTCCACCGACAAGGACGGTAACTTCTCTATCGTCACCGCAGGCGAAAAGGCCATCGTAGTGGAAATGGGCGACGGCTCAACCAAGGTAGTCAACGTAGGTACGGGCGAAGACCTCTACATAATCATGGACCCCTCGACATTCGCCGTCAACTACGGTTTCGCGACTCCGCAGACCGTAGCCGAGTCGACAGGCGCAGTGTCGATCGTGACCTCCAACAACATCGACAACCGCTCAAGCTATACATTCGGCAACACGATGTACGGCAACGCGGCCGGTCTGACCACGATGCAGAAGACCGGAACCCTCTGGGACCAGCTCCCATCGATGCACATTCGTGGTCTAAAGACAATCGGCACTAACGGTACTCCCGGCAACTACGGAATCCTCGTGGTGGTCGACGGTCTTGAACGCGACGACGCATACGAAGTGCTGAAGTATCTTACACCGGAAGAAGTTGAATCGGTAAGCGTTCTGCGCGACGCCGCCGCAGTGGCCCTCTACGGCTACAAGGGTGCAAACGGCGTGCTGAACATCGTCACCAAGCGCGGTAAGTTCAACAGCCGTGAAATAAGCTTCAACTACGACCACGGATTCATCTCGCAGACCCGCAAGCCCGAAATGGTCGACGCATACACTTATGCCAACGCCTACAACGAGGCTCTCGCCAACGACGGCCGCGCCGCACGCTATACGGCACAGGACCTCGCGGCCTACAAGTCGGGCGCATACCCCTATCTCTTCCCCAATGTAGACTGGTGGAAGGAAGTGTTCCGCGACCGCGGCAACACCGACATCGCCACCCTGTCGTTCCGTGGAGGAGGCCAGAAGCTCCGCTACTACACGATGATGAACCTGCAGAACGGACGCGGCTTCTACAAGGACACCAACCACAAGGACGGATATTCAACCCAGGAGAAATACTCAAAGGCCAACCTCCGCACCAACATCGACGTTGTGATCACCCCGACCACCACTCTCCAGGCCAACATCATGGGCATGCTCGAGGAGTTCAGCCGTCCGGGTCTTAACAGCGACAACCTCTACACCAAGCTGTACACCACCCCGGCCAACGCATTCCCCATCCAGACCGAAGACGGACTCTGGGGAGGTAACTCCACCTGGGACGGTATGTACAACCCCGTGGCCCTGACCCGCGGACGCGGCTACTCGAAGGGCCACTCGCTCGGACTCTGGGCCGACGCCACCATCAAGCAGAACCTGTCGGCCATCACGCCCGGACTCGGCGCAGGACTCCGCATAGGCTATGACAACGTGGCTTCATATTGGGAAAACCACACCCGCGAGTTCAAATACGGAAGCGTGACTCCGGAGTGGGTCGACGGCAAACCGGTAGCCGGCAACAAGTTTGAAGGAGGTAAGGACAGCGAGCTTAACGGCGACAGCAAGCTCGACTGGCAGTACCGCTCGTTCAACTTCCAGGCTTACCTCGACTATAACCGCCGCTTCGGTGCCCACAAGGTAAGCGCGCTGGCCATGTATAAATACAAATACAACAACGGCTTCAACGACGGCAGCAACAACGGTATAAACACCACCTACAACTATGTAGACTGGTCGGGCTATATCCACTACGGCTACGACGAACGCTTCTTCATCGACCTCGCCGTCGTGGCATCGGCCTGCAACATCCTCGACCCGAGCGACCGCTGGCACGTGTCGCCTACAGCCGGTATCGCGTGGAACATAGCCCGCGAAGGCTTCATGGCAGGCTCGCACGCCGTAAACCTCTTCAAGGTACGCGCATCGGCCGGTATAATCAACACAGCCAACATCCCTTACCAGGGCTACTGGTATAACCAGATGGGCGGAGGCTACGGATATCCGCTCAACAACAGCTGGGGTCAGAACAACAATTCATGGGGCGAAGCCAACATGCCCTCGATCGGCGGAACCACCGAAAAGGCCTACAAGTATAATGTCGGAATCGACGCCACATTCTACAACAGCTTCAACCTGACTGTAGACGCATGGATGGAACAGCGCAAGGACATCTGGGTCAACTCGACCTACGGCAACTCGGCCATACTCGGCGCCACCAGCTCATACGCCAACGAAGGCCGCGTGGACAGCAAGGGTTTTGAAATCGGCCTCAACTGGTACAAGGACCTCGGCGCAGGCTGGAAGATGACCCTCGGCGGAACCTACTCTCTGACCAAGAACAAGGTCAAGGAGATGATGGAACAGCCCCGCGCCTACGAATGGCTCGAACGCACAGGCCGCGCCAACGGCCAGATCTGGGCGCTCCAGGCGGCAGGCTTCTTCACCGACGCCAACGACATCGCCACAAGCCCCTACCAGAGCTTCGGCGACGTGAAGGCCGGCGACATCAAGTATGTTGACCAGAACGGCGACAACATCATCGACGCCAACGACTTCATACCGATGGGCTACAACAACATCGTGCCGGAAATCTACTACGGATTCAACTTCGGCCTCGAATGGAAGGGCCTCGGATTCAACGTGGCATTCCAGGGCGTGGACAACTACACCGTCTACACCACCATGACCGGCCTCTACCGTCCGATGGTCAACGGAGCAACAGTGTCGGAATACTACTACGACAACCGCTGGACTCCCGACACCCCCAACGCACGCTACCCGCGCCTGACCACAACTTCGTCTGACAACAACAACCAGGCAAGCTCGGTATGGCTCGAAAACGGCGCGTTCCTGAAACTCCGCAACGCCGAAGTATACTACAACTTCCCGCGCAGCCTCGTCAGCCATATCGGCATGACCCGCGCCAAGCTCTATGTACGCGGCGTGGACCTCTACTGCTGGGACCACCTCAAGAAGGTCGATCCGGAAGCCCTCAACGGCATACCCGCCAACCGCTCTGTCAACGTAGGTCTGCAGGTAGGTTTCTAACCAGTCATTCACAAACATGAAAATGAACAACACAATGAAAATTAAGAATATATTTCTCGCCGTAGGTTGCACCGCTGTTTTCACAGCGTGTGCAGACCTCGACTACAAGGAATACAGCATCTACGAAAAGCAGGACATCTACACCGAGTTCAACCGCGTGGACGGTGTCGTGACCAACGTATACGGCTTCCTTGACAACGACATGCCCGTCAATGGAGCCACCTGCTCCGGCTGCGACGAAGCAGACTACTCCTGGGCCAACGGTGTGTCCAAGACCTATGTCAACGGTTCATGGTCGGCTACTAACACCCCCTCATACCTCGGAAGCATGTACCAAGGCATACGCGCCGCCAACATCTACCTTGAAGACGAGGCTCTCGCCGACTTCTCGGAACTTGAGCTCGACAAGGACTATGAAGCCTACATCAAGCGCTTCAAACGCTACCAGTGGGAAGTGCGCTTCCTCCGCGCCTACTTCCACTTCAACCTGGTGCGCGCCTACGGCGACATACCTTTGGTGACCAAAGTACTCACCGATGCAGAGGCCAACTCGCTGACCCGCACGCCGGCCGACGAAGTGTTCAAGTTCATCGTCGATGAATGCGACGCCATCCTCGAAGCCGACCTGCTCCCGACAGACTACACCAAGCTGTCAAACGACGCATCGGCCATGTCGTCGCCCGAAGGCGGCCGCGTGACCAAGCAGACCGTAATGGCCCTCAAGGCCCGCGCCCTGACCTACTGGGCAAGCCCTCTGTTCAGCAACGGAACAGACCGCTGGAAAGAAGCCGCCAAGGCCAACAAGGAAGTCATTGACCTCTGCCAGGAAATCGGCGTCACCCTGACTCCGAACTATGCCGACCTCTGGGCTGTAGGAGCCGACGGCGGCAACTGGACCAAGAGCGAGATGATATTCATGCGCCGCTCAGGCGATACAAACACCTACGAGTACACAAACTTCCCCATCGGTCTTGAAAATGCGTCAGGCGGTAACTGCCCGACCCAGTCGATGGTCGACGCATACGAAATGCAGGCTACCGGCCTCGGCATCAGCGAACCGGGTTCAGGCTACATCAGCGCTGACCCCTACACCGGCCGCGACCCGCGCTTCTATGCCACTGTAGCCCGCAACGGTGAAGAATGGCCTACCTCTTACGCCACTCCGCTCCAGACTTACTACGGAGGCGTGAACGGTCTGCCCACCGCAGGAGCCACCACCACCGGCTACTACCTGAAGAAGTGGCTCGACGGCACCATCACCATCACCAGCCTTAACGCCACCGCTGCCCGCCGCCACACCTGGATTACATTCCGCCTGGGCGAATTCCTGCTCAACTACGCGGAATGTATGAACGAGGCTTACGGTCCTAATGCCGCCGGCGAAGGCATCTGCGCCGACCTGACCGCTACCGAAGCCGTCAACATGATCCGCCAGCGCGCCGGAATGCCCGACTTCCCCGCAGGTCTCGGCAAAGACGCTTTCCGCGCCAAGTATCAGAACGAGCGTATGGTGGAACTCGCATTCGAAGGACACCGCTTCTGGGATGTACGCCGCTGGAAAATCGGCGCCGAGACTCAGAACGGCGTGAAGGCAATGGAAATCACCCTCGAAAACGGCGAACCGAAGTACAACGTGGTTTCTCTCGGACGCAAGTGGGACGACAAGATGTATCTGTTCCCCATCCCGCAGGCAGAACGTCTGAAAAACGGCAACCTCACACAGAACCCCGGTTGGTAATTTAACTAATTAAAAGATTATTCAATTATGAAACTAAATTATATCATCGCATCAATAGCAGTCGCTTTCGCGGCGACTGCTTGCGATAGCAAACTCGAAGTGTTTGAGCCGGGCGGCGACAGCTTCACCGGAACAGCTGTGCCGGTGAGCAACGTGGCCACAGAATCACTTCCCGGCCAGATCAAGCTCTCATGGGACGACAGCGACGCTCAATATGAGTACATGCGCATGTGGTACAAGGATCCCAAACAGGGCGGCCTTGAGGTCAAGAAGCTCATCAGCCCGAGCCAGCTCGGCAAGACCGAAATCATCATCGACAACACCCGCGCACGCTACGGCGACTATACTTTCTTCTTCCAGGCATTCAACGTGGCCGGACAGGGAAGCAACATCGTGGAGTTCAAGGCCCAGTCGGGACCCGCACCCAAGACTTTCACCGAACCCGACAGGTCGAAGCGCACAAAGGTGAACATCGCGCCTGAACAGCTCAGCACCGACAACCAGGAGCCGAACGAAGGCCCGGTGACCAACCTCGTCGACGGCAAGACCAATACTTTCTTCCACACCCGCTGGTCGGGAACACAGGTTCCCCTGCCCCAGTACGTGCAGATCGACTTCAACGAAGTGCACACCGCATTTGCCGTTAAATACTGCACCCGCGTGGTAGGCAACAGCGACGGATATCCCACAGCCGCCACAATGCAGGTTCAGCCTGTCGGCACCAACGACTGGGTTGACGTAGGCACAATCAGCGAAGGCATGCCTACAGCCAAAAACACCGCTTCTTGGTTTGAAACACCGTGGTTCCTGTACGAAGCCGGATTTGACAAATTCCGCTTCCTCGTGACCGCCGTTACAGACAACAAGAACTATTTCCACATGTCGGAACTTGAATTCTACGACGTAGAGCTCGAAACCTACGACCCGGAAACCGACGAAGAGGAAGTGGAACCGGTGAAATAACCAGCAAACCAAAACACATTATCAACAATTCTGAACAATGAAAAAATCATTATTCATAGCATCCTCAGTTCTTCTGGCAGCCGGATTCACCGGTTGTCAGGAGGACATCGAGTTCAACCAGGGAGGAGTGAACCTGACCCAGTATCAGCTTCAGGAAGCCAAGGACATCTGGAAAGGCTCCGACTGCAACGTGGTCAACAGCTACGACTCAGACACCGAAGGCGTTCAGGACACTACAATGACCCTGACCCTGGCCATGTACCAGGAACGCACTCCCGCGGCAGGCGTGACACTCGACCTCGTCGTTAACTCAGACACACTGAACCAGGCAATCCAAAACGCGCAGGGCGAAGGCAACTCGACTTACGCCATCTATAAAAACGCCCAGCTTCTGCCCTCGCAGTTCTACACACTTTCATCAGCTTCCGTGTCGGCCGGCTCGCCCGCATCGGTGACCGTCAAGCGCCAGGCGCTGATCGACTACGTGCTCCAGAACCGCACCACAGGCACTTTCGTGCTCCCCGTCTCGCTGAAGTCGACCCAGTACAAAGTGAACTCCGTGCTCGGAACCATGATGTATATCTACCAGATCGGCTACAACGAAAAGGCTTACTATATCAAGGAGGTCGACAACAATAACAACCGTCAGGTGATGACATCGGCCGATGCAAAAAATGTCGAGACTACCCTCACACTCGCCCTGCGCGACGGCCAGAGAGTAAGCGCCGATGCAGAATTTGACATCATCGTAGACACCGACTCACTCAACAACGCCATAGCCAAGGCTTACAGCGACGATAATTTCTCGGCATTCCGCCACGCTGAAATCCTTCCGGCTCAATATTTCGAACTGGAATCGACAAAGCTTACCGACGAACCCGTAAAACTGACTCTGAAATACGGCGACCTCGCACAGTACGTTATCAGCAACAACAAGTCAAGCCGCTACGTTCTGCCTCTGACAATCAAGTCGGCCAAAGACCTTACAAATGTCGAGAAGGCTACCATCATGTACAACGTCACCCTGGTCAACCTCGAAGGCGATGACATGAAGGCCGATCCCAATGCGGCCCCCCAGACCCTCGACAACGGACGCTCGCTGGTATGGTCTGACGAATTCAACACCGACGGTGCATTTGACGCATCGATGTGGGTTCCTGAAAACGGTTTCTGCCGCAATAACGAAGCCCAGTGGTATCAGGGAGAAAACGCTACCGTCAAAGACGGCAATCTCGTGATCACCGCAAAGAAGGAGCGCAAGGCCAACCCGAACTACGAAGCCGGCTCATCTGACTGGAAGAAGAACCGCGAATATGCCGAATATACTTCAGCATCGCTCGTGTCGAACTTCACATTCAACCGCGGTACGCTCATCTGCCGCGCCAAGCTCCCCTGCAAGTCCGGAACATGGCCCGCAATCTGGACTACCGGCCACTACACAGGATGGCCCAACGGCGCATGGGAATGGCCTTACGGCGGTGAAATCGACATCATGGAGTACTATCCCAACCACTCAACCGGCCTGCCCTCAATCCACGCCAATGTATGCTGGGGTACTGATACCCGCTGGTCAGGCGCATGGGATTCTATGAACGTGCCTACCGACAGCTTCGACGAACTCGACTGGGACTACAAGTACCACGTATGGCGCATGGACTGGGATATGGACAACATCATGCTCTACTGCGACGGCCAGCTCATCAACCAGATTGAACTGTCAAAGACCAACAACGGCAACGGCTCATGGTGGGGCGGCGATGCCTGGAACGCAGGCGCATGGCGCAACCCGTTCAAGGACACAGACTGGAACCCCTGCTATCAGCAGATATTCCTGAACCTTGCATTGGGCGGCGACAACGGCGGTGCGATCGACGATGCTTCGACCCCGTTTGAATACCTCGTTGACTATATCCGCGTATATCAGAATCCTGATGACGCAAACACCAAGGAAGTCAACAAGATGAAATAACAAACTTAATAAGCGTTTTCATAAAAATTGTTTGATGATACATTTTTCTGAGGTAGCTTAGATTGTTTTTATCCGGCGGAGAAAGAAATGCACTGGACTCCGCAAACACCAAGAAGGGGATGCGTCGACCGACGCATCCCCTTCAATCATATTATCTCTACCGATAAAGCTATCGGCCCGAATTGCGTATCTTCTCGCGCAGATAGTCATTGAACTCCCCGGCCTCAAGAAGCTGGTCAACCGTAAGGTGCATACGGTAGCGCCAATAGTGGCGCGGGTTGGCCGGAATGTTGATAAGCTCCTCGCGCGGGTCTTCACGGCGCAGCGCACCGCTTGCCGACAGCCAGTCCTGAAGCGGGAATATGGCCAGCATCGAAGGCGCATGGAGGTTAAGCGTAAGAATCTTGTCGCATATCCACGGCTCGGCATACTGCGGAGCCTCGCCGCCCTCATGGAGCACTTCGTTGTAGTAGCGCTGTGTGACCTGACGGTCTTCCTCCCACCACTGGCGTATACCGCCCATGTCGTGGGTCGACGTGGTGCATACCGACAGATAAGGATATGTCCATGTGTTGCCGAACTTGGCCTGCGGATCCTTGGGCATGCGCTGAATCTCAAGCGAGAGCATCTGGAGCTGGCTCATGACGGCCGGCACGCAGTCGGGTATCATGCCGAGGTCTTCGGCGCACGTGAGCATAGTGGTCGCGTCGAGCAACGGAGGTAGCTTCCACATGGCCTTGCCATACCAGAAGTCGTTGTGGCGGTGATAATAGAAGTCGTTGTATAGGCGGTTGAAGCACCACTTCTCGTAGTCGGTCAGCGAACGGTAGATATATGTGAACTGTCCGGCGATTCGGGGATGGTACTTGCCCTTTTCATACGGGTCTTCGATGAACAGAACTTCGTCGACAAGGCCGAGAAGGGCATTGCACATACGGTCGTTCTTTTCATCCTTGTCTTCCGAGGCGAAATAGTCGACAATCTTGCGCTGGGTGTCGAATTCGGGACGGAGCTTGTAACGGCCGTAGCCTACACTTATGAGGAACCTGCGCTTGGCCTCTTCGGTGTATTCTCCAAAGAAGTCATACAGGAAGTAGTCCATGATGAACGGGGTGGTCTGCAGGTCGACGTCAATCCAGAAGTCGTAGTTGGAGCGAAGCTCGTCGGGCGAATAAGGAAGCGCCGGATTGAACACACCCAGCAGTCCGTGGACGGCATCCATCGGAATCTGCCATATACGGAAGAATCCAAGCACATGGTCGATGCGGTAGGCGTCGAAATATTCGGCCATCTTGCGGAAACGGGCCTTCCACCATGCGAAGCCGTCCTTGGACATCTCTTCCCAGTTGTAGGTCGGGAAGCCCCAGTTCTGTCCGAGCACGGAGAAGTCGTCGGGCGGCGCTCCGGCCTGGCAGTTCATGTTGAACAGGCGCGGGTCGATCCATGCATCCACGCTGTCGCGCGATATGCCGATAGGAATGTCGCCCTTGAAGGCCACACCGTGTTCGCCGGCATAGTCGTGGACCTCGCGCATCTGTTTGTCGAGATGGAACTGGATATAGTAGACATAGTTTATGTCGTTACGGTGGTCATCAATGAAGCGGGCCACCTTTTCTTCGTCGTATACGGCATACTCACCCCACTTGCCGAATTCGGGAGTGTGGTTCATGTCGCGCAACACGCAGAACGCGGCATACGGGGTGAGCCACTTGCGGTTCTTATCGACAAACTCCTTGAATTCCGGAGAGTCGAGAGTCTTCTGCCCTTCCTGGGCGAATATCTCGCGCGTATACTCGTTTTTAGCTTTGTTGACACGCTCATAGTCGACCGTCGGGAGCGCATTAAGCTCTTGGCGCAAGTCCTCGAAGTATCTCCGCCGGCCTTCGTCGTTCAGCAGACCGAGTTCGCTCAGACGCAGATACATCGGGTGCAATGCAAATGTGGAATTGGCATTGTATGGATATGAATCGGTCCACGTATGCGTCATGGTCGTGTCGTTGATAGGCAGAATCTGAAGGAACTTCTGTCCGGTCAAAACCGCCCAGTCGACCATTTTTTTAAGGTCGAAGAAATCACCTACACCGAAGTCTTCATCGCTTCTCACAGAGAATACGGGGATGGCCACTCCTGAACCGTGCCATGCCGGGCGCGAGTTGTTGAAGCGGAGTCCGGAAATGACCAGAGCGGAGCGTTTATGTTCGGGCACGATGTTCATGACTCTGTTGTCGCCGCCTTCCCACGCCAGCACCTCGCCGGTCTCCTTCTTAAGGATGATGAATTTGTAGCGGAACGGAATGTCGACCTCTTTCAGGTCGATGGTTATGCTCCATTCAGGGAAGTTGCAATCGTCGAGCACAAGGGCGCGCTGAGGGTTCCACTCGCCCAGTGCCTGACAGTCGCCGCACACGGCAAGCTCCTCGTCGGAACCCACCATAGGAGCCATGACACGCAATGTCAGCGACTGGCCGTGAAGCGATATCGGGCAAGCCCGGCGGTCACGGCGGTTAATGCAGTTGACAAACACCGACGAATAGTACGGTTTGTCGTAAGGCATGTCCTGCCATCGGTCGTAAAGCTCGTAGCCGGAAATGTCCTCGCCCGTATGCATTCTGTGAGGTGCGCCCCACTCCCGCCGAACATATCCATTGTCGTTACGTATCAGATAGCGATAGTCGAACGATTCGGTATCGTCGGCGGTTTCGACAGTCAGCGACCACAGTCCCACTCCGTCGAGCTCCATTTTAAGAGCCCTTGACTCATCGCCTGAACCCAACTGCGGAATGTCGCCGTAGATATAGACGGATTCGCCCCATTGGGTCCGGTAATCAATATTAAAATTTATCCTCATGTTGATTAGATATTATTGAATTTTAGTTTTTCTTTAGAATCACGCGACGGAAACAGCAATTCTACGACCGCCCCGCCCTATTATTAATTAATAATGAATGTAGTGGCGGTAAAGTTAATCAGAATTATAAAAAAAAGATGGTCTATGGAGGATTTTTTTCGCTCCATAGACCAATTTTTTCTAAAAAGGGAATTCAGAAGACCTGTTAACCGCACTTTGAGGTTCCGCACGAGGTGCAGATAAGACAGCCTTCCTGATAAATCAGGGTCTCATTTCCGCAGTTTGGACACTTCTGCCCGCTGGCCTCCGTTCCGTTGGGAAGATACTTCTTGAGGGCTCGTTCGACACCCATCTTCCACGTATTGATTGACTGGCTGTCAAGTTCCAGACCGCCCACAAGCTTCAACACCTGATCAATGGGCATACCATATCGTAGCACACCGGAGATGAGCTTGGCATAGTTCCAGTATTCAGGATTGAACTTGTCGGAAAGGCCTTCGATGGTGGTCTTGTAACCTCGCTTGTTGATGAACTGGAAGTCGTAGCGCTTTATGCCGTTCTCGTCTACAGCCTTGATGATTTTACCCTTCGTGACGCTCTTCGGACAGAATATGCCGTCTTCGTCGTCGGCAAGACCTGTGAATATTTCATACGGACGGCCCTCGACAAGGCCGACAAACGCAATCCACTTCTCCTTATTGTTCTGGAAACGCACCACGTCGGCTTCAAGCTCGATGGGACGCTTGGACACATGCGGTGCCACTGCCGTAGCAGACACCGCCTGAGGCTGCTTCTTCTCGACGGCAACCAGCACTCCTGAACGCGAACCGTCGCGATAGACGGTACAGCCCTTGCACCCGCAACGCCAAGCCTCGACATACAGCTTGTTGACAACCTCTTCGGTGATGTCCGACGGAAGATTAATCGTGACGCTGATCGAGTGGTCGACCCACTTCTGGATACGGCCCTGCATCTTGACCTTTTCCAGCCAGTCGATGTCGTTGGCTGTAGCCTTATGGTAAGGCGACTTGGCCACAAGCTCGTCGAGTTCTTCCTGGGAGTATGTGTCGCGGCGTTCTATGCCGTTGACCTCCATCCATGTGATGAACTTCGGATGGTATACTATATATTCTTCGAAGGCGTCGCCGGTGTCGTCGACATAATCCACACGCACGTCCGGGTCGTTAGGGTTCACCTTGCGGCGGCGCTTATAGACGGGCATAAACACAGGCTCGATGCCTGAAGTGGTCCGGGTCATCAGGCTTGTAGTACCTGTCGGGGCTATTGTCAGACAGGCTATATTGCGGCGTCCGTGCTTAAGCATTTTCTCGTAAAGTTCCGGAGATGCGTCCTTAAGCCTATTTATGAACGGATTGGAGGCCTCACGGGCTGAATCGTAAATCTCGAAAGCTCCGCGCTCGGCGGCAAGCTGTACAGACGAGCCGTAGGCGGCAAGCGCGAGTTCGCGGTGTACCTTTTCAGAGAAGTCGGTTGCCTCGGGAGTGCCGTAACGCAAACCAAGAGCGGCTATCATATCGCCCTCGGCGGTAGTGCCTACACCTGTACGGCGGCCTTTCAGAGTCTTGGCCTTAATCTTCTCCCACAGATGGTGTTCGGTCGACTTGACCTCCTTCATTTCAGGATCGGAATCAATCTTTTCTATTATCGTATCGATTTTTTCCATTTCAAGGTCGATGATGTCGTCCATCATGCGCTGAGCTTTGGCCACATGCTTGCGGAACAGTTCAAAGTCAAATTCAGCCTGCGGGGTAAACGGATTCTTCACATAGCTGTAGAGATTGATGGCGAGCAGACGGCAACTGTCATAGGGACACAGAGGAATCTCGCCGCACGGATTGGTGGAAATTGTACGGAAACCGAGGTCGGCATAGCAGTCGGGTACAGACTCGCGTGTGATTGTGTCCCAGAAAAGCACACCCGGCTCGGCCGACTTCCACGCATTGTGCACAATTTTACCCCAGATGGCGGCGGCGTCCACCTCCTGCCGTACTGCTGGCTCTTCGGCATCGACCGGGAACTGCTGCACGTAGGGCTTGCGGTCTACGGCGGCCTGCATGAAGTCGTCGTCGATACGCACCGACACATTTGCCCCCGTCACCTTGCCTTCTACCATCTTGGCATCGATGAAGGCCTCGCTGTCAGGGTGCTTTATGCTTACGGTCATCATCAGCGCACCGCGACGTCCGTCCTGCGCCACTTCACGCGTAGAATTGGAATAGCGTTCCATAAACGGCACCAGACCGGTTGATGTCAGCGCCGAGTTCTTGACAGGCATGCCCTTCGGACGCAGATGGCTAAGGTCGTGGCCTACTCCGCCGCGACGCTTCATAAGCTGCACCTGCTCCTCGTCGACGCGCATTATGCCTCCGTAGGAGTCGGGCGATCCGTCAAGACCTATTACGAAACAGTTGCTGAGCGAGCCCACCTGATAATTATTGCCGATGCCTGTCATAGGACTGCCCTGCGGCACCACATATCTGAAATTGCGCAACAACTCAAACACCTCGTCCTCGCTCATCGGATTGGCGTACTTATTTTCGATACGCGCTATCTCGGCGGCGATACGGCGGTGCATGTCATCTGGCGTCTTTTCAAAGATGTGGCCAAACGAGTCTTTAAGGGCATACTTCGTCACCCAGACCCGCGATGCAAGCTCGTCGCCTCCGAAATATTCAAGAGAGGCGCCCTGAGCTTCATCAAATGTGTAGTTATTGTTGTTCACAACATTTAAATTTAGAGAGGTTGATTTCGATTCAAAATTAAAAATGGTGTTTCAAGTTAGATTAAGAGACCACGGAGAAGTTTTTCATTATCCGCGGCCACGGATAGGTTGCAAAAAGAATTACAGTGCAAAGTAGGGAATTTATTTTCAGTCCACCAAATCGGCAACAAAATTTATTCCAAAATGTAGATAAGTTTTCCAAAACAAAACCATTCATCCTAAAAATCAGCATGTTATGTTTTAAACACGTTGATAAAGTTTCCAAAATCGCCATTGCGGTGCAGACTTACGGTAAAGCCAACGGCATTTCAGTCCGTACATATATTCCATAACAGGCATCTGAATTATAAACAATAAATATTTAACCGCTTATTAAATTTTGCATTTCAAACTATTAATCGTAAATTCGTGAAATAAACGACAACCCACATTCAACATCATGATGCACCATTACGAAAACCTAATAGACGGCATCGACAGCTACTCGTTGTCGCGCCGCACAGTCAGGGCCTATTCGGACCGCGAAGTGGCCCCCGAACTGCTCGACCGACTGCTGGAAGAGGCATCGCATGCCCCCACCACCGGAAACATGCAGCTGTACTCCGTAGTCGTGACACGCGACGACGCTGGCAAGAAAGCGTTGGCCCCACTCCACTTCAACCAGCCGCAGGTCACGGGATGCTCCGTCGTACTGACATTCTGCGTCGACCTCAACCGCTTCGTGCGCTGGTGCGAGGTAAACGACGCCAATCCCGGATTTGACAATCTCCAGTCGCTCATGTACGGCATTCTCGACACCGCTCTGTTCGCCCAGCAGTTCAACACTCTTGCCGAAATCCACGGACTCGGGTGCTGCTATCTCGGCACCACTACATTCACCGCGCCCAAGATTGCCGAAGCGCTCAACCTGCCCAAACGTGTCATACCGCTGACCACAATTACAGTAGGCTATCCCGAAGGAGAATCGAATGTATCCGACCGCCTGCCCCTTGAAGCCATCAAGCACGAAGGAGCCTACCGTCAGTACACCGACGACGACATCCGGCGCATCTACGCCGAGAAGGAGTCGCTTGAAGAGAGCCGTAAATTCATTCTCGAAAACGCCAAGCAGACTCTCGCACAGGTATATGCCGACGTGCGCTACCCGCGCACAAACAACGAGACTTTCTCGGCCATACTCGCGGATTTCCTGAAGGACTATCTGTAGCATCCGCCACGCAAAATACACTTTTATAAAAAAAGTATATAAATTAAACGCCGGTCGTTACCGACTGTCAAACTTTTTTCGTAGCTTTGACAAGACGACCAAAACCGAAGTATATATCAAACAATCCCAACATACTAATAAAAACCTGAATTATGCTACCAGAAGATGTAAAGACACTTGAAGAGAAAGGCATCAGCCAGGAAACTCTGAAAGCGCAAATCAAACGATTCGAAACCGGATTTCCCTATCTTAAGATACTGGATTCAGCACGCGTAGACAACGGCATTCTCGCACTTGGCGAAGCCGACCAAAAGGCCGCCGCTTCACGCTGGGACGAGTATTTGTCGCATGGAGGCGAAGTATTCAAGTTCGTTCCCGCATCAGGCGCCGCCTCGCGCATGTTCAAGTCGCTGTTCGGCTTCCTTGAAGGCGAAGCCAACGAGCCCAAACCCGGAAGCGACGTCGCACAGTTTATCGCCGAGCTGCCAAAATTTGCATTCTACGCCGAACTCGGCGAAGCCTGCCGCCGCCTCTACTCCAAGGACATCAACGCCCTGACCGAGGACGGACGCTATAAAGACATCGTGGCCGCTCTTCTCCGCCCCGAAGGACTCAACTACGGCAATCTGCCGAAAGGCCTGCTGAAATTCCATTCCTACGCCGACGGCCCGCGCACTCCGCTCGAAGAACACCTTGTAGAGGGCGCGCAGACGGCCACAGACCGCAACGGCACAGTACACCTGCACTTTACCGTTTCGCCCGAACACCGTCAGCTATTCGAAGCCAAAATAGCCGAAGCCGTTCCCGCTCTTGAAAAGAAACTCGGCGTGACATATAAAATCAGTCTCTCTGAACAGAAAAAATCGACCGACACCGTAGCCGTCAATCCCGACAACACCCCGTTCCGCGAAAACGGCAAACTGCTGTTCCGTCCGGGCGGACACGGCGCGCTAATCGAGAATCTAAACGACATCGACTCGGCAGTAGTGTTCATCAAAAACATCGACAATGTGGTTCCCGACGCACAGCGCGAAGCCACAGTGCTGTATAAGAAGGTCTTGGCAGGATGCCTTATCCAGACCCACGACCGTATCGAGGAGTATCTGCGTAGAATAGAAGCAGGCGACTATTCGATTGACGACGTGCGCGCCATGATAGCCTTCATGCACGACACCCTCAACATCCGCGACGAAAAGATGAAGCAGCTTGAGGATGTCGACCTCGTACTCTACATCAAGGACAAGCTCAACCGCCCCGTACGCGTGTGCGGCATGGTGCGCAATGAAGGCGAACCCGGAGGAGGCCCGTACATCGCATATAACGCCGACGGCTCCACATCGCCACAGATTCTCGAAAGCACCCAGATTGACCCCGCCAATGCCGAATACAAGGAGATGGTGTCAAAAGCCACCCACTTCAATCCGGTCGATCTCGTATGCTACCTCAAGGACATCTTCGACAAGAAATTCAATCTTCCCGACTACGTTGATCCCGACACCGGCTTCATCTCGTCAAAATCAAAGAACGGCCGCGAACTGCGCGCACTTGAGCTGCCGGGACTGTGGAACGGCGCCATGAGCGACTGGAACACCGTGTTCGTAGAAGTGCCCATCGCCACCTTCAACCCGGTCAAGACCGTCAACGACCTCCTGCGCCCCGCCCACCAGTAGCATCCTCCGACAAGAACATAAAGAAGAACGGCTCAATCGGGCCGTTCTTCTCTTATCCACCCGCGTCATCAACGCACTTGCACATCGCCAGAAAACCAACAGAGGGCTATAGATGTTATAATGTTAAGAATTTAACATTATGAGAAAGAAAGACGCTATTATAAATATCTGGAGGGAATGTTTCAACGACCCGGATCAATATGTGGACATGTTTTTCTCCACTATATACTCTGATGCCGATGCCCTTACACTCGAACACGACGGCACGGTGGTCAGCTCCATGCTGCTTCAGCGCTACTCAATGAACTTTCATGGCAACACATGCTCCATAAGCTATATCTGCGGGGCAGGCACGCTAAAGCGCTGGCGAGGCATGGGATTCATGGGCGAACTCATGCGCCGCGCCGTGCGCGAGTCGTTTGAGCGGGGCGACCTGATGTGCGCGCTGATTCCTGCCGGTGCCGAACTGTACCGGTTCTATGAAAAGTTCGGATTTTCACCGGTGTTCTATGTCGACATCGAGCATTATACGTCGGCCCACAGCTTCCACCACGACGGAAGCTATGAGCTTGTGGCCGATGTGTCGCAACAGAAAGTCTATGAGTTCTTCGACGAGATGATGCACAGACGTCCTTGCGCCGTCCAGCATTCACGCGAACAATACAACCAGATTCTGATGGACAATTCGGCATGCGGAGGCACTGTGACGGCCATCGCCGACAGTGAAGGCGGCATAGCGGCGGTCGGATTCGCAGTTCCGGTCGACGGCGAAGCCACCGTCACCGACATACTCGCCTCGACACCGGATGCCGAGGAAGCACTTCTTGACGAGATACACAAGGAATATTCGGGCGACCCGATGACCGTCTACGGCTACTACGGCGGACGCGACTACAATCTCGACCCGAGAGGCATGGGTCGTATAGTCAACATGTGTGAATGCTCACGAATCCTGGCCAAGGCTTATCCGAAACTAAGTCTTGCCATACGCATACACGACAGCCTCATCCGCGAGAACAACCATATATACATTATTGATGGAGGCCGCGCCGTGATCAACGACGGCTACGGCGGACGTCTCGACTACGATGTCGACATGGAGGTATTCACTTCGATGGTGTTCGGCAACGACGTGACGCGCCGTCTGCTCGACTTCCCCGCCGTCAGACCGTTTATCAGCCTTATGCTTGATTAAAAAGTCAGAACGATATTATTTTCAGTGGCTATGCGGCGCATGTTCATTATGGCGTAGCGCATACGTCCGAGCGCAGTGTTTATGCTGACACCGGTAGCCTCGGCTATCTCCTTAAAACTCATATCGCGGTAGAAACGCATAGTCAGCACCTCTTTCTGCGATTCGGGAAGGGCATCGACGATACGGCGCACATCGGCGGTTATCTGATCGGCCACAAGATAGTCTTCCACTGTACCCACCGACAGCTCCCGCCGGTTCAGAAAGTCAGAATTTTCGTCGTCGGTAGACACACAGTTCTCCGACTTCTCCTGACGGCAATAATCGATTATAAGATTGTGGGCTATGCGTGTCAGCCATGCACCGAATTTTCCTGTCTCGGTGTAGCGCCCCTGTTTCAAAGTCATTATGATTTTGACAAATGTATCCTGAAAGATATCATCGGCAATATCTCTGTTTCTTACAATATGCAAAATGTAGGAATACACTCTCGCCTGATGGCGAAGCAACAACGCATCAAAAGCCTCATTATTCCCATTGACATACGCCTTCACCAACTGTTCATCGGTGAGTTTAGCTAATTCTTGCATTACTTATTTCCAATTATAGTTTGAAGTAATGGTCTATCTATAGGCAGTTAGGTTTTTAGTTAATAATAAGAATCTCCGATAATTTTAAAACTTAACAAGTGGCAGATTTAAGCACTTATTTTCACAAAGATAGATACATTAAATCAATTCTGCAAGAAATGCGCTATATTTTTTGCAGAATTTTAGCACAATCCGCACAATAAATACGCATCCGGTCAGTTAACGGTCCTTATTAGATTTACCGATTGTATACGCAGATAATCAAAACCGGGGATTGCGGCATAACTGCAATCCCCGGCCATATATTGTCCTGACTCTTTCAGAGCCGTAATTATCTGGGAAGCACGTTGACGCGAAGCGCGTTGTAAGCACGTTCGGCCTTCTCGCGGGCTTCGTCGACAGTGTCGGCCGTGGCAAGAATCACACCCATTCGGCGATGTCCCTTCACCTCCGGCTTGCCGAATATGCGCATCTGCACTCCGGGTTCCTTAAGGGCCTCTTCAAGGTTGTCGAATTCGATCTTGTCGGTGTCGCCCTCAACTACTACGGCACGTGATGCCGACGGACCGTAGAAACGGATTGCCGGCACGGGAAGGCCGAGCAATGCGCGGGCGTGCAGTCCGAACTCGCTTAAATCCTGGGAAATCATGGTCACCATGCCTGTGTCGTGCGGACGCGGCGACACCTCACTGAATATCACCTCGTCGCCCTTCACAAACAGTTCCACGCCGAATATTCCGTATCCTCCGAGCGCGTCTGTGACCTTTTTGGCAATCTCCTGCGCCTTCTCAAGCGCGACGTCGGCCATGGGTTGCGGCTGCCATGAATAACGATAGTCGCCGTCGACCTGCACGTGCCCTATAGGCTGGCAATATGTAGTGCCCGAACAGCTGCGTACGGTCAACAGAGTTATCTCATAGTCGAAATCGACAAATCCTTCAACAATCACACGTCCGGCACCGGCGCGTCCACCCTCCTGCGATATGTTCCACGAACGGTCGATATCGGCCTCGGTGCGTGCCACGCTCTGTCCATGGCCCGACGAGCTCATGATCGGTTTTACCACACAGGGAAGTCCTACCTCCTTGATGGCGGCCTTAAACTCCTCGTAGTCCGATGCAAAACGATAATTTGAAGTCTTGATACCAAGCTCTTCAGCGGCCAGACGGCGGATGCCCTCGCGGTTCATGGTCAGCCATGCGGCACGCGCGGTCGGAGTCACGTTAAAGCCTTCGGCTTCAAGTTCGAGCAATGTAGGCGTAGCGATAGCCTCCACCTCGGGGATTATGTGGTCAGGTTTTTCAAGTTCAACTATCTCGCGGAGCTTGGCGCCGTCAAGCATATTGAACACGTGGCAACGGTGTGCCACCTGCATGGCGGGCGCATTCTCATAGCGGTCACATGCCACTACCTCCACGCCGTAACGCTGAAGTTCGATAGCCACTTCCTTGCCTAACTCTCCACTACCCAGCAACAGGGCTTTCCGGCCCACGGGGGTCATAACAGATCCTATCTTTGCCATATCGTCTTGTATTGGTTTATTTACCGCAAAGTTACGACATTTCAACATGCCGTGCAAATCATCGTCGCCGCAACATTTAACGACAAAAAAAATCGTTGATTCATATTATGTCATTTCCACATTATGATTATATTTGCATAAAGTAAAACCTCTCTCCAATGGCCAATACATACATTAAGATTTATCTCCACATTGTCTTTGCCGTAAAAAATCGTGAAGCTCTGATTCCGACAGGATGGCAAGTGCGCATCCACAGCTACCTTAAAAATTCAATTAGGGAGATGGGGCACGTGCCTATATCGGTAGGAGGTGTTGAAAATCACGTTCATATTTTAATTAGCTATTCCGGCAAACAGCCATTGCCGGATTTAATCCGTGATTTAAAAATTAATTCAACAAAATTTATCAACAAAAATGGTGCGACACGCCACCACTTCTTCTGGCAGAAAGGATATGCATGCTTTTCATATTCTCATTCCCAAATTGAGGCCGTCAATAAATATATAAGCAATCAACATGCGCATCACAAAGGACGCACTTTAGTTGATGAGATGAAGCATATGCTTGGTGGTTTTGGCGTAGAATATGATGAACAATATCTGTTCTACGACGCATAGTCCGACCACGATGCGGTCGTTTAAATTATCGTTATCCAATCCACAGGTTACGGTCGCCGGCCGGCGCCCCCACCTGTGGCTACATAATGTCCGGCGGTCACACCGCCGGCAACGCGACATCCAGCCAGCCGGGAGGGCGCGTTATCGACGCGCGACCTTACGTAGCCACAGGTAAGGAGGCCATCGGCCGACACAACCTGTGGTATGATGGCGTATACGCATACGGCTACAGCGTAGCCGAGCTTCCGAATCGGTCCGACCGTAATGCGACATCCAGCCAGCCGACATTGGAATTGCTCATCATCCAAACCCATGTCCGCCCTACGGGCGTGTCTCCAACCCTCCCGCACAGCGCGAATACATTAAATTAACACGATAAAGCCCGCAAATCGCCGTCGCCGCCGCAACAAACACATGCCAGCCCGCAGGGAGGGGCTATTTGTAGCCGGGGGTGAACGGACGTGAACCCTCGGAACAAAAGTGGCCCTGACGCACACGCGCCAGAGCCACGGACAAGAATTATATCAATTAGAGTCTATTCGTTAATCCAAAGCGGACGATACTTCTGCAAGCGAGGATTCGGCTTGCGGAACGGAATCAGCGGGCCATTGCCGTCGGCGGCACGCGAGACAACGCCTTGAGGTTCGTCGTCGCCTTCCTCACCACCGGGGATGGGTATTGCAGAATAAACACCGGCAAACGGGGCATTCTGCCATGCACGAACACCATCATTGTTGTTAGGTTCGCTGCGCACCATAATCATATTCACCCATGCAGGACGGCCCTGAGTGTTGAATGCCTTTTCTTCCTCCCAGTTAGAGCCTTCATAGCTGCGGGTAACGGAGTAGTTCAGACGCTTGATGTCCCAAAGTGCCTGGCCTTCGCCCCAAAGCTCTACGCGCTTCTGGAATACGATTTCCTCAACCACGTCGTCAACTGACGATGCCGCGCAGGTGTATTCGGGGTCACGGTAGTTGGTCATAAATTCAACCAGGTCGTTCTTGCCTTGAGTAGCACTCTGATGAGCGTCTGCTTCCATGGCGATAAACGCCATTTCTTCGTAGCGCATCATCGGAACCCATACAGCAGAACCCACATTGTGATCCTCGTAATTGCCATCGCCGGGACGGAACTTAACTGTACCGAGAGGCGTAGCGGAAATATTATAATCCATATCCTCAGGCACTACAAGGCTTACCTTATCATACAGAGGACTGTCAAAATCAGCAGGAACCCAAGAGAGCTTGCGGAAGTCGCTGTCAGATATACGCTCGTACATCGAAGCATCTACTGCGGGAGCACAACCTGCGCCGGCATAACCATAATATGCCTCAAGGCTCATAAACGACAGCCAGTTACAGATACCGGTCTGAACCGCATCATTTTCCTTGACATACTGCAATGCCCACATCCACGACTTGTTGTCGGGCGAGTTGAATCCGGTCTTTACATTGGTCCACTGCTCTTCGCTAAGAGGAGCATAACCGGCCATAGCCATCTTGGCATATTCGGCAGCCTTGGGATAATTCTCAATCCACATGTACAGACGGGCCTTTAAGCCATAGACACACGACAGATTGGGAAGAAGAGGCGACGAAAGGTTTGAACCGGAAATGTTCTGCTCGGCATAATCGAGGTCAGACAGAATAAATTCGACCATCTTCTCTCGGCTTGCACGAGGATTGTTGCGCGCTTCCTCTTCAGTTGTCTTCTCTGTTACAATGGGAACAGTCAACCCAAGGACATTATTTCCTTCACTATTGACCGGCGAAGTCTTGTCGTTCTCGAGAAATTCGCACCAACGCGCGGCATCAAGATAAGCCATAGCGCGGAATGCAAGAGCCGTAGCCCTATAACCCTTTGATACAGCATCTTCTGAATCCTCAGAAAAGCTTTCGCAAGCCTTGTTGGCAGTCTGAATCATTTTATAGTGATATTGCCAAACAAACTGGGTATATGCCATACGGTCGTCGATAGCCGCCAGCGAGAAATAATAATACTGGTCATACGTGAGATTCGGACCCGAAAGACACATATCTCCGGTCATGAAGTCACGAATATGCATGAGCGACGCATAGCCGCAATCGCCGTGCCATTCGTCATCCTCAGGACGGCCAAGGCTGTTCCACTGCACCAGATAAGAGGGCATAGCCCATATAAGAGCCTCTCCGGCCTTGTTGGAGCTGTCAAGCTGATCCTGATTTACACCGCTGGTAGGCATAACCTCCTCGATACATCCGGTAAGCGCCACTGCCGACATTGTGCCGACAAGGACTGATTTAAATATATTTTTCATACTAATGTTCAGAATCTATAGATTGTTAGAATACGACGTTTATACCACCGGAGATAGTGCGGATAGGAGCATAGAATGCATTGGTTGACGCACCTGAAATAGACTGGCGCGGGTCAAATCCCTTACGCTTCGACCAGAGAGCCACATTGTCGGCAGTCAGGTAGACGCGGACTTTCTCAATCTGGGCCTTACGAACGATATTGCTCGGCAAGGTATAACCGAAGTTGATGTTCGACAGGCTCAGGTAAGAAGCGCTGATAAGGAAGCGGTCGGAAGAACCCAGCGAACCGTTATATTGGTCGCCATACTGCAGACGGGGTATATTGGAACCCTTGTTGTCGGTGCTCCATGAATTAAGGATATCCTTGTGCATAGCATATCCTGCAGTATTGCCGTAGGGAGAACTCATCATTAACGCATAGTCTGAATCGTAGGCCTTGCCACCAAGCTGGAAGTTGAAGTCGATCGAGAAGTCAAATCCCTTATAAGCGGCGCTCGTGCCGAAACCGCCGTATGTGTGGGGAAGAGCCGATCCGCAGAGGAAGTCATCAGCCAGGCTGTAGTTGTCAGTAGTGACCATCTTTCCGTCGGCATCTTTGCGATACCAGAGAGATGCGCCGGTCTCGGGATCAACACCTGCATACTTAGGCATCATCCAGGTATAGAGAGACTCGCCTTCGCCATAGAAGTAATTGCCGCTGCTATAACCGCCCACACCGTCGACAATCATGGTCTTACGTTCGTCGGGGAGCTTGGTAATCTTGTTCTTATACCAAGTCAGGTTGATGCTTGCGTCCCATGTAAAGTCCTTTAGTGTAAGAATGCGTCCGGTAAGGTCTATTTCAAAACCACGGTTGACCATATCGCCGATATTGGCGTAATAAGAGGTATAGCCGAACGAGCCGGGAAGCGGGAACGAGAAAAGCATGTCGGAAGTCTTGCGGATAAATCCTTCGATAGAACCTGACAGACGGTCCTCGAACAGTGAGAATTCAACACCGGCGTTGAAGTTGCCGCCCTTTTCCCAGGTGATGTCGGGATTACCCATCGTGGTAGGAATAGCTACAGGATGTCCGCCACCGTTGGCGATTTCATACATGTTGATGTAACGGAAGTTACCTATGTTGTCGTTACCCTGCTCACCATAAGAAGCCTTGATCTTAAGAGTGTTGACCCAGGGAGCCTGGAACCACTCTTCCTTGCTGATAAGCCATGCGCCACCGAGCGACCAGAAGCTACCCCAACGGTGCTTTGGATCGAAACGGGAAGAAGCGTCGCGACGGAACGACACACTACCGAAATACTTGGAGTCGTAGTCGTAGTTTACACGACCGAAGTAACCTTCGTTGTTGTAGCTGTTGACGTAAGAACTTGAGCTACCGTCGATAACAGCACCGTCAAGTTCCTCATTGCCGGGAAGAAGCATGTTTGAACGGTTGGCCGTCAGATATGAGAATTTATTCCAATAGTTTTCGTGACCGAGAAGCACATTGACATTATGTAAGCCGAATGCGCGGGTCCAGGTCAGCAACTGCTGGAACGAATAGTCGATGCGTCGTTCGTGCGCCTTATACACCTGTCCGTTCATAGTTGCATATTGTCCATAGAAAGGATTGACAACCGACGTAGATCGGGCTTCGTTGACATTCACAGTATTGTTGCTTGTAAACTTGAAGTCTTTCAGGAAACGCACCTCAAAGAAACCGGTAGCAGTGAATGCATTACCTTCCGACTTGTCCTTGTCGAGAAGATTCTGGGAAAGAGCGTTAGAATTGCCGAACACAGGACGAGAAAGGCCGGTGGGCATAGTCTTGGCGTCACCGTAGTCGTACATCGTAAGTCCGTTAGCATCGGTCATGACATTACCCTTTGCATCACGTATGAACAGAGGATAGATAGGAGCTACCTGATTGGCAATAGCAAAAAGGTTTCCGGAACTTGATGCGTCACCGTCAGTACCTGTAGTCCTGGCCTCAAAGTGAGTGTACGACATGTTGGCGCCTACCTTAAGCCAGGGCTTGGCCTGAACATCGGCGGTCAAACGTCCCGTTATGCGTTCGTAGCCTGAATTGGCAACGATACCTTCATTGTTGAGATAGCTGAACGATGCATAGAAGTTGCTTTTGTCGTCGGCCTTCGAAACGCTCATGTTATATTCCTGACGCAAGCTGTTCTTATAAGCGTGGTCAACCCATTTGTCGGGAGTAATCCAGTACTGCTGGCCTGTAGTGGCGTTGGTATGCAGATAGCCGAGTGTGGCGTTGGGATTGAGCTTATATCCGTCGACGAGCATATTTTCGCCATTGGGGACAGTAAAACTCTGATAACCCAGCAAATTAATAAGATTACGGTTAGCAAATGCCAGAGGGTCAGCCACACCGTTAGCGACACCGTATGCTCCCAAAGCCTGGCCAAAAAGCTCGTAATACTGACCGGGAGAGGTGATCATGTCATAGTCGCTGGTTGCGCGCGAGTTGCTACCCCACTTGGCATCGAGAGTCACGCGGGCTTCGCCCGACTTACCTTTCTTGGTAGTGATAAGGATGACGCCGTTGGCGCCGCGCGCACCGTAGAGTGCATTGGAAGCGGCGTCCTTAAGCACGGTCATAGTCTCGATGTCCTGCGAGCTGATGTTGTTGATATCGCCGGCGTAGGGGGTGCCGTCAAGCACGATAAGAGGCTCAGTACCTGCGTTGATAGACGAGATACCGCGTATAAGAATCTTGGTTTCACTATTGCCGGGCTGTCCGGAAGCGGTGTTCATCTGCACACCGGCCACACGGCCTTTAAGCGCGTCGAGGGGGTTGGTCACCTGCACGGCCTCAATCTGCGAAGCGTCGAGCACGGCGGCCGAACCGGTAAATGCCGAACGCTTGGCCGAACCGTATGCAACGGCGATGACTTCGTCGAGCACATTGGCATTGTCAAGGGTGATGGTCATCTCCCCGTCACTGATAGGGAGTTCCTTAGTATGCATACCTACGTATGATACTTTAATCTTCTTCACTTTGTCGGGGAGCGACAAAGTGAACCTTCCATCGGTATCGGTTACGGTACCGACTTCGCTTCCGACGCCAATCACAGTGGCTCCGATAAGCGGCTCATTGTCTTGCGCACCGAACACGATACCGCTGACGGTACGCGACTGCGCAGAAGCTGACAAGCAGAATGTAATGACTGCTACAAGTAATAGAAACAGCTTTTTCATACAATAATTAATAAAACTAAATGATATAATTACTTCAATAATGATTTATCGCTTTTTCCTCATTCGTTAGTCTGTCACAGGCATCGGCTAAACCTCATTCCGGCTACGCCTCCGGCCTTTTCAAGAACTGTGAATCACGAAAACAATTATTAAACGTTTTAAACACAAAAAAAAGTTAACAGAATCAATAGAATTCTTTCAAAAAATTTCCAATGCGCAAAGGTAGTAATTTTTGTCGAATTTACAAACATCTTTCCACCACAATCCGTATTATGCCTGCCTTTTTGATTTATTTAAACCGTTTTTAACGACAAATTGCTTAATTATCGCGGCAAAATCCCATTGCATAAATATCGAAAAAAGTTTATAAACGGCTACACAACAATGTTATAGAACATAATTTAAGACCAGATAATTAAACATCGTTAAACAATTGCCGGTTTCTATCCCGCAACTTCATCTTGCCCCTCCCGCTATACATCCACCGCCACACCACCGGCATTGCCGCATAAGATGCGGATAAGATGCGGGCACATGCAGTTGGCGATGTTATGTTTATGTAGTAACTTTGCGGCGGCGTTCCGGCACAGCGGAACCACGACAATCTACAATTTATAAATATGGCTGAAAAAATCTCATGGAGACGTGGCATAACTGCCATCTCTCCCATTACAATATTCCTGACGTTCTATCTGGCAGTGTCGTTAATCATAGGCGACTTCTACAAGATGCCTATAGCCGTAGCCCTCCTTGCGGCTTCGGCCTGGGCTGTGGCCATGATGAAAGGCATGCCGCTGTCAAAACGCGTGGAAGTGTTCTCGCGCGACGCCGGATCGTCAAACGTCATGTACATGGTATGGATATTCATCCTGGCCGGTGCATTTGCATCGCTCGCCAAAGCCACGGGTTCGGTCGAGGCCACCGTCAACCTGGCGCTGCAATGGCTTCCGGCCGAGATGCTCGTTCCGGGACTGTTTCTGGCAGCATGCTTCATATCGCTGTCAATCGGCACGTCGGTAGGAACGGTCGTGGCTCTGACTCCGCTTGCCGTACAGCTTGCCACATCGGAGAGCGAATCGGTGGCATTTTTCGTGGCCGTGGTAATCGGCGGAGCCTTCTTCGGCGACAACCTTTCGTTCATATCCGACACCACGATAGCCGCCACCCGCACACAGGAATGCAAAATGAACGACAAATTCAAGGCCAACCTCTGGATCGCGCTCCCTGCGGCCGTAGCGTCGCTCATACTGTATGCCGTGCTCGGAAACCACGTGCCGAACGTCGAGATGCTCGGTGACACCAATTCATGGCTTATATTGCCGTACCTGACCATCATAGTCACCGCTCTGGCGGGCGTAAACGTCACCGTAGTGCTCACAATCGGCATAATCGTGTCGCTGATTCTGGGGCTGAGTCTCGGAACGGACCTTATAACTATGTTCGGACAGATGGGCGAAGGCATCGACTCGGTGGGCAACCTTGTGATAATCACACTTCTGGCGGCCGGCATGCTCGGACTCATCAAGGAGGCAGGAGGAATAAAGTATATACTCCAGATTCTGACACACCGCATCAACGGCATCCGCGGCGGCCAGTGCGCAATAGCGCTTCTGGTCAGCATAGTCAACCTGTGCACGGCCAACAACACTGTGGCCATCATAACTGTAGGCTCACTGTCCAGAGACATATCACGCCGCTACGGCATCGACCCGAGGAAATCGGCATCGCTGCTCGACTCATGCTCTTGTATCGTACAGAGCATCATCCCCTACGGCGCGCAGACGTTGCTCGCCACCTCGCTTGCCGGAATATCGCCGGTGGCTCCATGGCCCTACCTGTACTATCCGTGGATGCTGGCGGCCATGGTGGCTCTGTCGATAATATTCAGATTTCCACGCTTTAGAAGTCAGACCGCCTGACGCAATAGTAACGCCCCTTGCATTTTGTACGGCCACCGTACTGCACCGCCTGTTCGGGACACACATGGTAGCATCCAAGACACAGAGTGCAGTCATCGCCCCACACCGGACGCCGGGAGGCGTCAAGACGAACATTGTCAAGCGGACACGCCGACACACACTTGCCACATCCTATACACCTGTCGGCCAAGGCCATGAACGGTTTTGGCGAAATCATGTGACGCATAAAGTATGGATATATGACGCGCGATTTTATCCACGGAAATCCGCCTTCGGCCACATCATCCCCGACCGAACCGGCAGATATGGCCCGCGCCACCTCTTCGATTCTTCCCCGGGCGGCGTCAAGCTTGCCGGAAGCCACATCATGACTATCTACGTCGAATCCGGGAAGCAATACATAGGTGTTCGGCATCCGGACCGAATAAGCGGCCACCGTATTCCACCCTTTGTCGGACATCAGCCGTCGCCACTGGCGATGGGCCAACCCGACATCGTCGCCACATGTACAGACCATGTAGTGACGTCCGCCGAAAGGAAGACCGCAACCTGACCCGACACGCTTAATGAAGCGCACCACAAAGTCGGGCAGTCCCCACGAATGTATCGGGAACACCCAGACGGTCAGCGGGTCGGCCACATTAATCGACGCGGCATCCGAATAGGTGGCGGCGGTCATCCGGACCACTTTCTGTCTGAGCAAACGCGACAGACTTTCAGCCACATAGCGGGAATTTCCGGTACCTGAAAAATAAAATATCATCTTATGGTGACTTGAGTGGCTCCGAATCCGTATTCTCGGAACGACGCATCCTGGACATCGCAGTGCTTATATTTAAGCCGCAGTTCCTTGAGGAGGGCATTGCGAAGCACACCCTCGCCCTTGCCGTGGATAAACACGATCTTCTGCCCCTTGTGGCGAAGATTCTCCTCCATCACCCGGTTAAACTCCCTCAGCTGCACGTTGAGCATGTCGGTATTGCTCAACCCGGCCTTGCTGTCGATAAGCTCGTCGATATGGAGATCGACCTCTATCACTTGCGGACGCTCCTTGCGCTTCTCAACCGGACGGCGCTCACGGCCGTCGGCCTGACGCTTCGACTTCATGGCATCCTCCAGACGGCCGCTGTCTATGACCATCGAACGTTGCGGGATGTCGTTCCTTACTATGTCAAAGGCGATTACCGGAGCGTCGAAATAGACGTTTTCACGGAAACAGTGGAGCTTGAAGAATTTAGTGGTGTCGACCGCATATTCCACTGCAACAGGGGCTTTCAGCTTAAACTCCTTGTCGCGCTTGAAGGCTATGTACTGGATGGCCACACGGTCGATGTCGGGAATGTCAGCCCTGGTGAGATGCTGGACATGAACCTGCATGTTGGGTTCCACGATATCGGCATAGCGGGTGACCCAACCACGTCCGTCGGCACGGGTAAGATACGTAAAGTAAAGAAAATAGTTGGAGTCGTTGACCAGATAGGCATCGTACTCCGTGGTGTTCAGATGCTTTATCTCCTCCGCTTCATAAGCCAGCACGATGTTAAGGCGGTCGCCTTCGTCAGTCTCGACAATCTGCTCCTTGGGCGCTTCCGGCCGCCGAGGCGCAACAGCCGGAGCCACATATTTGCTCTCCGTTGTCTTCGCCGGCTGCGCCGGAGTCACCACAACGCACTCCTTGATCAGAACCGGTGTTTCGAATCCGTCTTCATCGACATACGCAACATTGCCGTCGATGCGTGTGACCTTGCCACCGCCCACGGCATTAAGATATCTGACTATATCGCCTGTATTTACCATATCTATATCCTCCTAAAAAAAAATTAGCCGCCAAAGTCCGAAGGCTTTGACGGCGTAAATTTAAAAAATATTTCTGACATATCAGCGGGGTCCGTCGCCTCGGCGTCCGCCGGGACCACCAGGGCCGCCAGAGAATCCTCCGGGACCGCCCATGCCGCCTTCACTGCGCTTACCCTTGCCGAATGTATTGAACCGATAGGACAGAGTGCACATGAAATAGCGCGTGAGCGAATTGTAGCTCGTGTCGTCGATATAGTTGGCCGTTACCGAGCGGCGCACATTCTTGCGCTGCTGGAGCAGGTCGTAGCCCTTGATTGAGATAGTGGCCGACTTGTCGCGAAGGAACTGATAGGAGATTGACGCATTCCACATCCACTCGCTCGTGTCGTAGCTCTGCGAGTAACCGGTAGAGTTTGAGTAGCTGAGGTCGGTATTTATGATAAGACCGAACGTAGAGTACCAGGTACCGCTGAAACGTCCGCCATAAGAATGCACGTCGCGGTTGTTGTTGCGCTGGAGTGTATTGCGGGTAGACTGCAGCCCGTAGTATGGGCGAAGGTCAAAATCCCAGTTCTCAGGACGGAAAGCTATGCCTACCGAGGGATTGAAGTTAATCGAGTTGCTTCGGTTACGCTGTCCGTTGTTAAATCCGATGCTTTGGGTGTAACGTCCGGTCAGATTGGCGTTGAACTGCCAGTTTTTGTTGCGGAACGGGAACGACACCATTGAAAAGGCATCAGCGCCCCAGTTGCCGTTGACATTGGTGTATGTGGAGATTTGCCCACCGGTCTCCTGGTTGAACGTGGTCTTGGACACGATGCTGTTCTGAGTCATATTCACATTGAACATTGCCATTATAGATCGCTGCGACTCCATGTTGAAGTCCTGGAAGCGCACACGCAGATTGTGGCGGAAAGATGGCTTCAGGTCAGGATTACCGACAACCACACGCATGGGGTTGCTATAGTCGGCCACAGGCTGCAACTGCGTCAGCGAAGGCTCGGAAGCGTTGCCGCGGTAGTCGATGTTCATGCTTCGCGACTTGCTCATCTTGTAGCGGAAGCGCATATACGGAGCCACGTTCCATACCCAGCGTTCGGGAATGTTGCGTTCGCTTCTGATCAGGTCCTTGCTTCGCGACATCGAAGGAACGACTGCGACACCGACATCAAGGTTGACGTCCTTGGTCACCTGGCGGAAACCGATCTGAAGACGCTGGTTGAAAAAGTCGTTGCGGAACTGATTTGACAGCGTGTCGTTCCATTCAGGCTCCACGCCTGGAACTCTCACAGGATAATTGTCGGGGAAAGTGCCCACCATCTGGAACGGATAGTCAAACACATTTTTGTCGGCGTTGTTGAATCGATAAGTGGCGCGGTAGCTGATGGTGAGGAAACGTCCGTTCTTGACATCGCCGAGCGGTTCGGTCCACGAAAGACGTCCGCCTATACGGTTGCTCCAGGTATGGTTGTTGGTAAATTCATCAATGATACTGTCGGGGTTGTCGGCCATCATGAGCGAATAGAATCGGTTCCATGAAAAGCTATAGTCCTTTTCGCGCACATTGCTGAAGCTGTATTCAATGGCAGCAGAAAATGAGCGTCCGGGATGTGACTTGACATTGTGGTTTATCCATAGGTCGCCTCCGGCCTCATACGACTTACCGTTTGAATTGCCGGTGTTGAGGCTCTTCGTAACCAATGAACGGTCAATGTCGCCGGCACGTGTGAATGAAGAGTCGGAGCTTTCCGAATCGTTGAAATTCAGCGAAAAACGCGGACGGAACTCGATTGTCGTACTTGAATCGGGCTTCCATTGCATACGAAAATCGCCTCTGATATTGTGTCCCTTGTCTTCCGAACGCGACCAGCTGTCGAGATATGACGTGGAGTCGGCAAACAGATACTGACGTTCCTGTCGGCTACGCGAATACTGGTCGGTGTGGCTGTAGAGCAAGTTACCGCCAAGCCTGAACTTCTCGTCTTCACGACCGATATTGAAGTTAAGGCCGAGAGACTGGGAAGTGGTGATGCCGTTGCTTCCGCCGAATCGACGGAAACGGTTGCCGTTGCTGTCGGTAAAACCAAGCTGGTTGACATTGTTGAAATTTCCCAACAGCGTAATCTGGTTGCTGCGCCACATACGGTTGATGTTGAAATCGGCCGCATAGCGGTCGTCGGTGCCGTAGCCGCCGTTGACCACACCCCAGTAGCCGTTTTTCATCTCAGGCTTGACCGACAGGTTGATGACTGTCTCCTCTTCGCCGTCGTCAACACCTGTCAGACGTGCGAGGTCGCTCTTTCGGTCGATGACCTGAAGCTTGTTGATCATCTCGACCGGCAGATTCTTTGACGCCACCTTGGGGTCATCGGCAAAGAATTCCTTTCCGTCGACAAGAATCTTCTTTACCTCCTTGCCTCCGGCGGTAATCTTACCGTCAGCATCTACCTCAACGCCGGGGAGCTTCTTAAGCAAGTCTTCCATCACGGCATTAGGCTGGGTCTTATATGACCCTGCATTATATTCGATTGTATCCTCCTTGACTGTTATCTCTGTCTTGACACCCGTAACGACTGTCTCCTTTAGCATAATCGACGATTCGTTCATCACGATGGCCGGCACGGCCACATTCTGCCCGCCCACTTTGACACCTGCATAAGAATTGTCGTAGCCAATGTATGATGCCTGTATTATATATGAGCCGTTTCTGACACCTTTAAGGGTAAACTTCCCATCCAGATTGGTAGTTCCGCCCTTGACAAACGAGCTATCCTTCGCAGCAAGCAACTTGATGGTGGCTTCGATCATCGGCTCACCCAATTTGTCCTTCACCGTACCGGTTACATCCGCGGCAACAAGGACGCATAAATTCATTACAATTAACGTTAAGGCCACAATCGACCGACGTAGAAAATGAGTCATCTTTTTAGTTTTTATCTGAGTGCAATATATTTTTTTCACACTCTTATGACTCTCTAACTAAAAAAAGTTTAATTCGGATTTTAAGAATTTGGGCCGAATATATACAAATAAGTGTTATTTAACACTTGTAAACATAACCGAATATTCGTCATTGAAGTAGCGAACCGACTTACTCACTGATATTTAACAGCCCTAAATTGTCAAATACCGTAGTTTGGGCAATTTGTTGTAAATATTCCGCCAACTCAGGATCAAGGCCTGCAAAATAGCTGCATTGGTAAGGTCGGCTGAATATGGCCGTGTAGATTACATTCGCGGCCAGATAACTCCCGACTTTCGACGGATGGCTGCAGTCGGGCCAATAAAGCGACACGTATGGACGTTCGGCCCTGACCCTCCTCCACGCCATCCCTACGGGAGCACACCGGGCATAGTTGCTGTAGGCCATCTCAAGATAGCTCAACATGAGTCGGTCCTGCATACCCTCGTAAGTGTCTATTACAGGATAACCCTCGTGACGAGACTGGCATCCGTATTTGTGGCCCCAAGTCATATAGAAAATCACGTTGGCATCCGGATTATATTCGGCCACAAGGTCGACGAGCATGCCCGCGTAGGGATAAACGTTCTTTGCCACCGAGTCGGTAGGCATGGCCGGGAGCGAACTCTGTTCCTGGAGAACGACATAGTCCCAGTCCCCGCGCTTTATCGCATCAATCGCGTCGCGGTTCTGCAGATGGCGCTTAAAAGTGCATCCTCCCGGTGTATAAGCTTCGTAGGCCACTTTTGCCTTCTGGTCCTGTCCGACATGCGAGGCTATTTCCGCGACCATCTTGTACATGTCGTGGTAGTGGGTGTAGCTGTTGCCGATGAAAAGCACTCTGATCGAGTCGGATCTTGACTCCGCCCCGGCAATTAACGAGCAGGCCAATATGCATCCAAGCAATATGAAACGAAGATATGACATAAATAAATACTGATTATAAGAATTGCTTATATTAATACGAACGACCGCAAAGTTACACTTAATCACATGGCCTGTGTTTAAAAAGGTCTAAAAATGCGGAAATACAGAGGAAAATGCTATCTTTGCATTGTTAGCAGATATAAAGAATCTAACATAACCGAATTCAGTCATGAAAGAATTAAAACTTGTCACTCCGATTATGGCAATGCGCGATGACGAACTGACCGAGACAGACCGTACGCTCGTGACCAAAGCACGGGAAGCCACATACAGCTCTTATGCACCGTATAGCAGATTTCACGTCGGCGCGGCAATATTGCTCGACAACGGCGAGGTAGTCACCGGATCAAACCAGGAGAACGCGGCCACTCCGTCAAGCATGTGCGCCGAGAGGACTGCCGCATATTATGCCCATGCGCAATATCCTGACGCAAAATTCATGGCAATAGCCGTAGCCGCCCGCGACACCAACGGCATAGAGCCCGACGAACCCATTTCGCCGTGTGGCGCCTGCCGACAGGCACTTCTGGAGTTTGAAAAACTTGCCGGCAAAGGCATACGCGTAATTCTTGCGGGCAAACGCGAAAATTACATCCTTAATTCAGTAAAGGCCCTTGTCCCTCTGGCATTTACTGAATTTGAATAAGTCAAGACGACGGCATCATTATCACATTTCTTACTAAGAAGCGGCTTAATAGCTTTTCACACTCTTCGGCCACGCAGATATGTTTCTTTTATGACAGGGGTGGTGTAGGCGTAAGCCAGGTATTCAAGCGAAGGAAGCCGCCCGGTCATAAAGAAGTTGGCAGTCATGCCGGGCGACAGAGTGCCCACATTATGCAGATCCATGGCCTGCGCGCCGTTGACCGTCGCGGCATTGAGTGCCTCGGCAATCGTCATCTTCAGTTTTATGCATCCCAGCGAAACAACGAAGCGCATGTCGCCCGACGGCGACGAGCCGGGATTGTAGTCGGAAGCAAGCGCCACACAAGCCCCTGCGTCAATGAACCTACGGGCAGGTCCGTAGACCATGTCCAGAAAGAACGAAGCGCCGGGCAGTATCGTAGCCACCGTCTGAGAAGCGCCGAGCAACTGAATTTCGGTCTCGCCGACATTCTCAAGATGGTCGACGGAGAATGCTTCATGGCGGACTCCGGCCTGCACTCCGCCCGACACGGCAAGCTGATTGGCATGGAGAGTGCGTTTGATACCGTAGGCCGAAGCCGACTCAAACACCTTGTCGACATCTTCAGGAGTAAAGAATCCGCGTTCGCAGAACAGATCGACAAAGTCGGCAAGCCCCTCACGCCCGACGGCGGGAATCATCTCACGGCATATATAATCGACATAGTCTTCGCGTCGGCCTCTGTATTCGCGAGGCACTGCGTGCGCACCTAAGAAGGTCGAGACGACTTCCATAGGCACGGACTCCTTTATGCGCCTTACCACACGGAGCATTTTAAGTTCATTCTCCAGGTCGAGGCCGTAGCCGCTCTTTATCTCGACCGCGCCTGTGCCCTTGGCGATAATCTCCTCAACACGCTTCATGGCCCCGGCAAACAGGTCATCCTCCGACACCGCACGCAGCCTGTCGACAGAATTAAGTATGCCTCCTCCGCGCCGTGCAATCTCTTCGTAGGTAAGCCCCTTTATCTTGTCTGCAAACTCTTTCTCGCGCGAACCGGCATAGACTATATGCGTATGGCTGTCGCAGAACGACGGAAACACCCATGCACCTTCGACATCGCGCACATCAGCATCTTCGGCCGGACACGGCCCGGACATCAATCCGACCGCCTCTACAGTACCTTTAACCTCATCTACAAGCATCCACGCATCATACAGAACATCAATGTCGGCCATGTCGGCACCTCGCTTTGGGCCGGGGCTTCCCGCCCCGACCAAAGCGCCTATATTCTCAAACAGTGTCATGGGCGTTGTTCGCTTACAAATTTCACGGATGCGTCTATCAGGGGATACATCACCGTATCGTCTTCTATGAACGGAACACGGAGCCTGTATTCTGCAACCATTGCTTCAAGCTCCGGCGATGTCCGCTCCGGACGGCGGAATTCGAGTGCCTGCACGGCGTTGAAGAGTTCTATTCCGAGCACTCGCTCCAGATTGTCCACCACTCGGCATAGTTTGGTAGCAGAATTCGACCCCATCGACACATGGTCTTCCTGACCTTGCGACGATGGGATGGAGTCGCAAGAAGCAGGCCAGCACAAGCCTTTGTTCTGGCTGACGATAGAAGCGGCCGCATACTGAGGAATCATAAACCCGCTGTTTATGCCCGGATTGGCCACAAGGAACGGAGGAAGCCCGCGAGCACCCGATATGAGCCTGTACATGCGTCGTTCCGATATGTTGGCCAGTTCCGACAGAGCCAAAGCCAGAAAGTCCATTGGCAATGCGATAGGCTCGCCATGGAAATTTCCGGCAGAGATAATCAGATCCTCGTCTGGAAATATCGTCGGATTGTCAGTGACGCTGTTGATCTCCGTCTCAAGCACGTTCCAGGCATATTCAATGGCATCCTTGGCCGCTCCGTGGACCTGCGGTATGCATCGGAACGAATACGGATCCTGCACATGCTTCTTCGGACGCCTGATAAGCTCGCTTCCCTCAAGGCACTTCCTTACCGCTTCGGCAGTAGTAATCTGACCCTTATGCGGACGCACCTCCTGAATCTGAGGGTAGAACGGCTCTATGCGCCCATCGAAGGCGTCAAGCGACAGAGCGCCGATTCTGTCGGCCATACGGCTGAGACGGCGTGCCTTTATCAGCGACCACACTCCATGGCTCGACATGAACTGAGTGCCGTTGAGCAGGGCCAGCCCCTCCTTCGACATAAGCGTTATCGGTTCCCAGCCGAATTTGTCAAGTATCTCCGCCGACGGACGAATGCGCCCGTCATATTCCACTTCGCCGAGTCCGAGAAGCGGCAGGCACATATTGGCCAGCGGCGCCAAGTCGCCGGAAGCCCCGAGCGAACCCTGGCTGAACACCACCGGCACGATGTCGTTGTTGTAAAAATCTATCAGCCGGCGCACCGTGACAAGCTGCACGCCCGAATATCCGTAGCTCAGCTGATGGGCTTTGGTCAACAGCATCAGCTTCACTATCTGCGCAGGAACACGCTCGCCTACGCTGCAGGCATGCGACATGACCAGATTCTTCTGAAGAAGCGAGAGCTGCTCCTTGCTTATAGATATGTTGCACAGCGAACCGAATCCGGTCGTAATACCGTAAATCGGCTCTTCCTGAGTCGTCATTTTATTGTCAAGGTACTCACGGCACCGGTTTATCCGGGCCTCGGCCTCTTCGCTGAGAGCCAGTTTCAGTCCTTTTTCGATAATCTCCTCAACACGGTCAATCGTCAGCCGTGCCGGACCTATGCTATGTATTTCCATGGAATATCCCTTTATTGCTGTTAATCATTGAAAGCACCGTCCACAACTTCATCGGAAGCAATTGACGGCAATGTCACTTTAAGACCCGGAGTCCGTTCCATCTGGCGTCGAATCGCGTTCATAGCTCCGGCGTTGCGGGCCCATGAACGGCGGGCAATACCGTTGTTCACGTCCCACAGCAGCATCTCGTCGATATGGCGTTGCGAATCGTCGGAACCGTCGATAACCATCCCGAATCCGCCGTTTATCACTTCGCCCCAGCCTACTCCGCCTCCGTTGTGGAGCGACACCCATGTAGCGCCACGGAACGAATCACCAATGACATTCTGTACAGCCATGTCGGCAGTAAAGCGTGAGCCATCGTAGATATTGGAAGTCTCTCGGAACGGAGAGTCGGTGCCCGACACGTCGTGATGGTCACGCCCGAGCACCACAGGCGCTGAAATCTCGCCCGAAGCTATGGCCTTGTTGAATGCCGAAGCTATGCGTGTGCGGCCTTCGCTGTCGGCATACAGTATTCTCGCCTGCGAGCCGACCACGAGATTGTTTTTAGCGGCCTCCTTAATCCAGTGCAGATTGTCGGCAAGCTGTCCTCTTATCTCGTCGGGAGCATCCTTCATCATGTCGGCAAGCACCTCAGCCGCAATACGGTCGGTCACCGCGAGGTCCTCCGGACGGCCGGACGAGCACACCCAGCGGAACGGACCGAAACCATAGTCGAAGAACATCGGGCCCATTATGTCCTGAACGTATGACGGATAACGGAATCCTTCGCCGGTCTCATCGGCCACATCAGCTCCGGCACGCGATGATTCGAGCAGGAATGCGTTGCCGTAGTCGAAGAAATACATCCCTTTTGAGGCCAGCCTGTTTATGGCCTTTACCTGACGGCGCAACGACTCGCGCACATGCTCCTTAAAGCGTTCAGGCTCATCGGCCATCATACGCCCGGCCTCATCATAAGTCAGTCCTACCGGATAATAACCGCCTGCCCAAGGATTGTGGAGCGAAGTCTGGTCGCTTCCGAGATCGACGTGCATGTCTTCGTCGGCAAGGCGTTCCCATAGGTCGACCACATTACCCATATAAGCCAGAGACACCGTCTCCTTCGATGCTACCGCGGCGCGCACACGCACCATCAGCTCGTCGAGCGAATCGTGAACTTCGTCGACCCAGCCCTGCTCATAACGTTTCTGTACGGCCTTGGGATTTATCTCGGCGGTTATGCTGACTACTCCGGCTATATTGGCGGCCTTGGGCTGCGCACCCGACATGCCGCCGAGTCCGGCCGTGACGAAAAGCATTCCCTTTATGTCGGAATCCGACCCGGTCTTCTTACGTGCGGCGTTAAGTACGGTTATTGTAGTTCCGTGCACGATGCCCTGCGGTCCGATATACATGTATGAACCGGCCGTCATCTGACCGTACTGAGATACACCCATGGCGTTAAAACGTTCCCAGTCGTCAGGCTTTGAATAGTTTGGAATCACCATACCGTTGGTGACCACCACCCTCGGAGCGTCGGGATGTGACGGAAAGAGTCCGAGCGGATGGCCGGAGTACATGACAAGCGTCTGGCTGTCGGTCATCTCCGACAGATACTGCATGGTCAGCAAGTATTGCGCCCAGTTCTGAAACACGGCTCCGTTGCCTCCGTAAGTGATAAGTTCATGCGGATGCTGGGCCACGCGCTTGTCCAGATTGTTCTGTATCATCATCATTATCGCAGCCGCCTGACGCGACTTTGCCGGATAGTCGTCGATACAGCGGGCCTTCATCTCGTAGTCAGGACGAAATCGGTACATATAGATTCGGCCGTAGTCGTGCAGTTCGCGGGCAAATTCCTTCGCCAGCTCCTTGTGATGTTTTTCGGGGAAATAGCGGAGGGCATTTTTGACGGCAAGACGCTTCTCACTGTCGCTGAGCACATCTTTGCGTCTTGGCGCATGATTGATGTCGGTGTCGTAAGGCTTCGGCTCCGGCAGTTCGTCGGGAATACCGGCCTTTATATGCCTCTGAAAGTCTTCAAGTGTCATCTGCATGTCTATTTAATTTTACTGTTGACAATGTCGAGCACGCTCGTCTCCGCCTCGCAGGCCTTGAGCGCAAGCTCCGAGCCCTCGGCGATAAGCCGTTCAGCAGTCTCCCGGTCCTTTAGTCCGGCAGCGTTGATTTTGACGTTCAGATACGCGCCGAGCACAGCACTTCGGGCCGCCAACGCTCCCACTCCGGCATCGCTGACCGAATTCGGGTTGCCGGTCGCGGCCATTGCCTTTACAATGTCCATGACCTTATAGGCCACACGCATCGTGCGCAAAGGCACTTCTGTAGCGTAAAGTGTAGCGCTCTGCAGAGCTTCGGAACGGGCAGCTTTCTCTTCTGGGGTCGACTTCGGCATGGCAAACACATCCATGATGCGGTTGAAAGCGACGGTGTCCTCGTCGACCAGATGAAGCAGCTCCACCATCAGCTCATGCCCCTTGACAGCCCAGTCGCTGAATTCTTTCCAGCGGGCGTCCCAACCGGCCTTGTGTGCCGACAGGTTTGCCACCATCGCGCCCAACGCGGCTCCCAATGCTCCCATATACGCTGAGATTGAACCGCCTCCGGGGGCAGGCGACTCACTTGCCGTCTCCTCGGCAAAAGCCTTGCACGTCATGTCAACCAATCCGGCTTTGTGCATGCCTTTTTCCAATATCGACTCTACTATCTTCTCCTCTGGCTTAAACGGCTTAAGGTCGTCGAGTCCCATCGACTTGACAGCCATGCGCACAATCTCGTCCTCGGCTATGCCCGACGAGCGTTGTTGCTTGTCAAGGAAATATTTTCCGGCATCAAGTATGGCCTTTTTCGGGACGAGCCCGACAATCTCGGTACCCGTCACACGCAAACCGCGTGCGGAAGCGGCACGGCACACCTCGTCAAACGCCACATGCAGCGGAGTGACGTTTATGTCAGTTATGTTCATCGACACCTGAGCGATGCCGTATTCGTCTATATACCATCCTATTGCCTTTGTGGCCTTCAGGGTTCCGGGAATCATGACCACCTCGCCGTTCTCATCCTTCACGGGCTTGTCAGTCACCAGCGGACCCACCCGCTTCGGACGCCCCTTTTCGCGCACATCAAATGCTATGGCGTTGGCACGCCGGGTAGAGGTGGTGTTCAAGTTGAAATTTACGGCTATCAGGAAGTCGCGTGCACCGACGGCAGTCGCTCCGGTACGTGCCATCGCATCGTCGAAAGCCCGCGCCCCGAAATCCGGAGCCTCGGCCGGATCTGACATTCGGCCCGGCAAACCCTCATATTCGCCATTGCGGCACACTGCAAGATTCTTACGTTCAGGGGTGAACGCCGACGCTTCATAACAATAGGCAGGAATCTGCAACTCGTCGGAAATGCGGCGTGCCAGACCACGCGCCATTGACGCGCACTCCTCAAGCGTCACTCCGGATATAGGTACAAGCGGGAGGACATCCGTCGCTCCCATGCGCGGGTGAGCGCCATGATGACGGCTCATGTCTATCAGCTCCGACGCTTTTTTTACACCGAGGTATGCGGCCTCCAGCACCGCTTCGGGATCACCGGCAAATGTCACTACGGTTCTGTTAGTAGCCTCTCCCGGATCAACATCCAGCAGACTGACTCCCTTCACTGATGTAATCGCGTCGGTTATCTGGCGGATGACATTCATATCGCGTCCCTCACTGAAATTGGGGACACACTCTATAATGCGTTTTATCATGGGTAAATATTATAATATTATGTATAAGGCAAATATACATATAATCGGTGAATAATCCAAACATGAGCCTACCAATGGTAAACATTGCCGAAATAAAGCACTATATAATCTAAAAGATATCGAAAATACCAACCACAACGGACAAGAAATCACGATTTGACCTCACCGGCAATATGTCCGTTAATTAATCTTAAAAATATTTTGCCATGAAAGGAAAAAGTCGTACCTTTGCACACCGATTATGTCCAAATTAATAACCTGATTCAAAGGTTCCTATGTTTTTGGCCGAACAGAAAGAATACCGAGAATCAATTATTCATCTATTAATCAAACATTTAACGTGGATACTTTAAGCTACAAGACATTAACACCCAACGAGCAGCAGTGCAACCGCGAATGGGTAGTGATTGACGCTACCGACCAGGTTCTCGGCCGTCTTTGCTCAGTTGTTGCCCTCATCCTCAGAGGCAAGAACAAGCCCACTTACTCACCCTTCGTAGAGTGTGGCGACAACGTAATCATCATCAATGCCGACAAAGTTCGTCTTACCGGCAACAAGTGGACCGACCGCGAATACCTCCGCTATACAGGTTATCCCGGCGGACAGCGCGTGTCTACCCCCGAGCTTCTTATGCAGAAGTCTTACAACAAGCACCTCAAACCCGGCTACAACCCCTTGTTTACAAAGGTTGTAAAAGGCATGCTCCCCAAGAACCGCCTCGGACGTCGCATCATCGAAAACATGCACGTATACAACGGACCTCAGCATCCGCATGAAGCTCAGAACCCCAAAGTAATTGACATCAACACCATCAAATAAGAAGTATGGAAAAGGTAAATGCAGTAGGCCGTCGTAAGGCCGCTATCGCTCGTGTGATAGTAGGTGAAGGCAATGGTACCATCACCATCAACAAGCGTCCCCTCGAAGTATATTTCCCGTCATCTATACTTCAATATATCGTAAAACAGCCCCTCAACACCCTCGGTGCTGACGGCAAATACGACATCAAGGTCAACCTTGACGGCGGCGGTTACAAAGGACAGGCAGAAGCTCTTCGTCTGGCTATCGCCCGCGCTCTCGTCAAGATCAACCCCGAAGACAAGCATGCACTCCGCGTCGAAGGCTTCATGACCCGCGACCCGCGTGCCGTTGAACGTAAGAAGCCCGGTCAGCCCAAGGCCCGCAAGCGCTTCCAGTTCTCCAAGCGTTAATATTCAATTTCTCTCACCTCAGTGTTTAGTATCTAAACCGTGGAGATGGACACGTTCCCTACCCCTCGGTTGCAAATTTAAAAAGAACGTAAACAATAAAACATCAAAATGGCAACACCAACATTTGAACAGCTCCTTGAAGCAGGCTGCCACTTCGGCCACCTCAAAAGAAAATGGAATCCTGCTATGGCTCCCTACATCTTCATGGAGCGCAACGGTATCCACATCCTCGACCTCTACAAGACCGCAGCTAAGGTAGAAGAAGCCGCTGCAGCCTTGAAGAGCATCGCAAAATCAGGCAAGAAGGTACTCTTCGTAGCCACTAAAAAACAGGCCAAACAAGTAATTGAAGACAAAGCTAAGTCTATCAATATGCCCTACGTCATCGAACGCTGGCCGGGCGGTATGCTCACCAACTTCCCCACTATCCGCAAGGCAGTGAAGAAGATGGCCACCATCGACAAGATGACCAAGGACGGAACTTTCGACAATCTTTCAAAGCGCGAAAAGCTCCAGATCTCACGTCAGCGTGAAAAGCTCGAAAAGACACTCGGCTCTATCGCCGACCTCAACCGTCTGCCTTCAGCCCTTTTCGTAGTTGACGTACTCAAAGAGCACATCGCAGTAGCTGAAGCAAACCGTCTCGGCATACCTGTGTTCGCAATGGTCGACACCAACTCCGATCCCTCTAACGTAGACTTCGTAATCCCCGCAAACGACGATGCATCAAAGTCTATCGAGATTATCCTCGACACCGTAGTTTCAGCTATGGCCGAAGGTCTCGAAGAACGCAAAGCCGAAAAGGCCGACGCTCCCGTCGCTGAAGGCGAAGAAGCAGCCAACAACCGCGGAGGCCGTCGTCGCGTGAACCGTCGCCAGAACGAAGAAAACGCCGAAGCAAAGGCAGAAGTTGCAGAAACAGAAGCTGAAGCTTAATACACCACATCATTTATTAATCAGAAAAAACATATTAAAGATATGGCAGTAACAATGGCAGAAATCAGCAAGCTCCGCGCACTCACAAGCGCCGGCTTGATGGACTGCAAAAAGGCCCTCGCCGAATCTAACGGCGATATGGACGCGGCTGTAGAAATACTCCGCAAGAAAGGTCAGGCCGTAGCCGCCAAGCGCGAAGACCGCCAGGCATCTGAAGGTTGCGTAATGGCTAAGAGCACAGGCAAATTCGCCGCTATCGTGGCTCTTAACTGCGAAACAGACTTCGTTGCACAGAACGCAGGCTTCGTTGCAGTGACCAACAAGATTCTTGACGCCGCTGTAGCCGCTGAAGCCAAGACTATCGACGAGCTTAAGGCTCTCGTAATCGACGGTCAGACCATAGAAGCCCTCGTAGTAGAGGAAAGCGGAAAGACCGGAGAAAAGACCGAAATCGGCGCATACGAAGTTATCGCCGCCCCCACTACCGCCGCTTACAACCACTTCAACAAGAAGCTCGCCACTATCGTAGGCTTCAACCTTGAAGGCGTTGACGAAAAGGTAGGCCGCGAGGTAGCTATGCAGGTAGCTTCAATGAACCCTGTAGCTGTCGACCGCGACGCTGTTCCCCAGTCTGTAAAAGACTCAGAGTACACAGTAGCTATCGAAAAGACCAAGGAAGAGCAGGTTAAGAAGGCTGTTGAGGCAGCTCTCAAGAAGGCCGGCATCAACCCCAACCTCGTTGACAGCGAAGCTCACATTGAATCAAACATGGCCAAGGGATGGCTTACCCAGGAAGAAGCAGACAAAGCCCGCGCAATCGCAAAGGAAACAGCAGAAGCCAAGGCAGCCAACCTCCCCGAGCAGATGATCAACAACATCGCACAGGGCCGTATGAACAAGTTCTTCAAGGAATCCTGCCTCATGGAGCAGGAATTCGTTCAGGACGAAAAGATTACTGTAGCACAGTATCTTGAGAAAGTCCAGAAGGGTCTTGTTGCCGTTGACTTCAAGCGTGTTAACCTCAACCAGGATTAACATTCCGCTGTAGAATAGTCATAACAATTATTTATATCGAAGGGGCTATTGTGATAAAATTACAACAGCCCCTTTCTTCCATCATTTAACCGACCCCAAAGACCAATGACCGCACAGCAAACGACTCCCGCCCTATTCAGATGGAAAAGCTACACAACGATGCTGTTCCTCGCTTCGTTGCTGATCCACGCCTCTGCAAGCATAAAATCAACCATGATTCCGTTATGGCTCGGCATGGGAGCGATGTCGATAACGGGCATACTTGCAAGCGCATTGCTCATAGTCGGGATAACCAACTTCTCCAGAATACCTGTCAAAAAGTCAAGAAAAATACTCTGCATATTCATCCTGACTATCATCCTTTCTACCAATGCCATATATGTGGCATCGTGCATAAGATAAAATCCCCCTCAACACAAGCCAAAATGGACCTCAGAAAACCCATCAGGACAATCACATTGTCGATACTTGCACTGACCGCATCAGCCTCGGCAATGGCCCGTAACGAAGTGATTGAAAAGCCACAGTTTGAAACCCGCACAAGCAGTGTCATTACCCCCGAACGCATTGAACTTTCTGACACCGCCACAAGGATTGACTTCCATGCCATATTTCGCCCGCATTGGTGGATAATGGCCGACTCGACATTCAGTATAACCGATTGCGAAAGCGGTGCCGCATTTACCGCCACCAAAGCCGAAGGAATCAAATTCGGAGAACAATTCTGGATGCCCGAATCAGGCGAGCACCGATTCTCCATATTCTTCCCGCCGCTCCCCGACTCAACCAAAAAGATAAATATCAAAAACGACGATGCCCTGACGTATGGCGTAAGCCTCGATAAACCATCCCATCCAACCCCGACAGAGTCCGTCCAGGCAAAAGAAACCGCGTATACTCCTGCCTCCGGAGGATTTTTCACCCCCGGCATAACTCGTCTGCACGGCAAAATACTCAACTACGACCGCCGGACAGGGCCGAACGTACTGTTAATTTTTATACGTAATTTAGTTACCGGCGAAGACCTTCCTACCACAATAACCATAAACGACGACGGAACTTTCAACCGGGAGATATATCTGCCTTCGCCGCATACGACCAACATGAAAATTACTGACGGGTGCTTCCTGTCTACATATCTCGAAAAAGACAATGACCTTGAAATTATAGTCGACTGGGAAGACATACTTCACATCGACCGCATGGGCGGATTGCCCAATATACAGTTCGGAGGATCACTCGCCAAAATAAACCGCGAGCTTTACAATGCACCGGAATGCACATACCTCGACATATACACCATGTCCGGCAAAGCGTCACCGGAAGAAGCGAAGGAACAAATAGACCAAAATATCGCTAAATGGGAAAAAGCCATCGATAAATATAAGTCAGAAGCAAGTATAAGCGACAAGTCAGCCCGGATTCTTGACTACGGGATAATAACCCACAGGGGCTACAACCTTCTCGACTACGACATGTACCGCCGGTTTATACCCCAGTCCGACACCATCAACGAAGAGAGTCTAAGGCCTCTGCCCGTAGAATACTACCGAGACTTCATGACCGAAATCATGGCACAGGACACGGCATTGCTCGCCACGCCAGAAGCGCGGATACTGCTGAACCGAATAGCATATTGCAGCCTGATTGACCGTTACTTAAAACCGATGGAAGAATCCGGTTCTGCCACCGACCGCTTATTGAAAGAGCTAAGCTCCGTGACAGACTCGGTCATGCGCCTGACAGAATCCGGTTCCACCCCACTGATATGGCAGCTGGCGATGTGCGACCGCGCGTCAAGGCCACTGGAAGAAAAAGCCAAATCAGGCGATGAACTCCAAACCGGAGAAATGCTGACCGCGCTCAAAGAAGGTGCGGTAGCCGATCCGACGTTACGGACGATACTTGACAACTACTGCGACTCTCTGCTCTCCATAAAACCATACGAGCTGCCCGACACGGAGGCCGGACGCATAATGCGCAAGATAATCGAGCCTCACAAGGGCAAGCTTCTGATTATAGACTTCTGGGGCACAGGATGCGGTCCATGCCGTAAAAACATTGAAGGTTCCAGGGACTTCCGCGACAAATATCGCGGCCACCCCGATTTCGAGCTAATTTTCATCACCGGCGAAGACGAATCGCCACGCGCCTCCTACGACAAATATGTAGCCCAGAATCTGCAAGGCGAGACGTGCCACTATCTTTCGGCATCAGACATAGCCCGTCTGCGCGAACTGTTCGGCATATCGGGCATCCCCCGCTACATACTCATCGACCGCGACGGCAAAGTAGCTAACAACAACTACAACTTCTATTCTCCTCAGGACGCTCTTCTAAAAGAAGGAATCAAACTGTAGACCGTCACTCAGGCACATCCACAAAGGCGCCACCGCTGACACAGGACATTTCACAGAATATACAATTAGCGAACGGCCTAATTTAAAGACGATTTAAATTAGGCCGCTTCAACTATTTTACGTATCTTTGTACGATTTTTTGTATAAGAAAAAGAGATTCAAACATTTTTATGGCACAACCAATTAAAAAAACCATCGAGCTTAGTGATGGACGCACCATCACACTTGAGACCGGGAAACTGGCCAAGCAAGCCGATGGAGCGGTAGAACTGCGCATGGGCAACACTATGCTCCTCGCGACAGTCGTTTCGGCCAAAGAGGCCGGCGAGGGTGTTGACTTCATGCCCCTCCAAGTTGAGTATAAGGAGAAATTTTCTTCAAACGGCCGCTTCCCAGGCGGCTTCCTGAAGCGCGAAGGCCGTGCTTCAGACTACGAAATCCTAACAGCACGTCTTGTGGACCGCGTACTGCGTCCGCTTTTCCCCGACAATTACCATGCCGACACATTCGTGAACATCATAATGTTCTCGGCCGACGGCAACGACATGCCCGACGCATTGGCCGGACTTGCGGCTTCTGCGGCTTTGGCTGTCAGCGACATCCCATTCAACGGACCCATCTCCGAAGTACGCGTAGCCCGCGTCAACGGCGAATTCGTTATTAACCCGACTTTCGAGCAGCTTAAGAATGCCGACATGGAGTTAATGGTTGGTGCCACTTACGAAAATATAATGATGGTGGAAGGCGAAATGAACGAAGTCAGTGAAGCTGACCTTCTCGCAGCCCTCAAGGCGGCGCACGAAGCCATCAAACTCCAATGCAAGGCTCAGATGGAACTCGCCGAAGAGGTCGGCTCGACCGTCAAGCGCGAATATTGCCACGAAGTCAACGACGAAGAGCTTCGCAAGGACGTCCACGAAAAGTGCTACGACAAGGCTTACGCCATAGCCAAAGCCGGCAGCGCCGACAAGCACTGGCGCCAGGATTCATTCGACGCCATCTGCGACGAATATATCGAAAGCCTCCCCGAAGAGGAACGCGAAGAAAAGGCTCCGCTCGTAAAGCGCTACTACCACGATGTAGAACGCGAGGCGGTGCGCCGTTGCATACTCGACGAAGGCATCCGTCTTGACGGACGCAAGACCACCGACATCCGTCCTATCTGGATTCAGCCCGACTACGTTCCCGGACCTCACGGATCGGCAGTGTTTACCCGTGGCGAGACACAGGCCCTCGCCACCGTAACCCTCGGCACAAAGCTCGACGAGAAGATTCTCGACGACGTTCTCAACCAGGGCCGCGAACGCTTCCTTCTCCACTACAACTTCCCTCCCTTCTCTACAGGCGAGGCTAAGCCTCAGCGTGGCGTAGGACGTCGCGAAGTAGGTCACGGCAATCTTGCACACCGCGCGCTCAAGAGCATGCTTCCCGACGATTTCCCCTATGTATGCCGCATCGTCAGCGACATCCTCGAGTCAAACGGTTCGTCGTCAATGGCCACCGTATGCGCCGGCACAGTAGCTCTGCTTGACGCAGGTGTAAAGATGAAGAAGCCCGTCAGCGGTATCGCAATGGGACTTATCACCGACAGCGACGGTTCTAAATATGCAGTGCTTTCCGACATCCTCGGCGACGAAGACCACCTCGGCGACATGGACTTCAAGGTGACCGGTACCCGCGACGGTATAACCGCCACCCAGATGGACATCAAGGTCGACGGCCTTTCATACGAAGTTCTTGAAAAAGCTCTTCTCCAGGCTAAGGAAGGACGCATGCACATCCTCGACAAAATCCACGACGCTATAGCCGAACCGCGCGAAGACTACAAGCCTCACGTACCGCGCATCGTCACAATGACTATTCCGAAGGATCTCATCGGAGCCGTAATAGGCCCGGGCGGAAAGGTAATCCAGGGAATCCAGGAAGCCAGCGGCGCTACCGTGTCAATCGACGAAATCGACAATGCCGGCTACATCGAAGTTGCGGCCAACAACCGCGAAGCCATGGACAAGGCTCTCGAAATGATCAATGCCATCGTGGCTCTGCCCGAAGAAGGCAAAGTATACACCGGAAAGGTACGCTCGATTCTCGACTTCGGCGCATTCGTAGAGTTCATGCCCAACCGCGACGGTCTGCTCCACATCTCTGAAATCAGCTGGGAACGCCTGCAGGACATGGAGGCTTCCGGACTGAAGGAGGGCGACACAGTAGAGGTGAAACTTATCGAAATCGACAAAAAGACCGGCAAATACCGTCTGTCAATGCGTGCGCTCCAGCCCAAACCGGAAGGCTACGTTGAACCTCAGCGTGCTCCCCGAGGCGACCGCGGACCCCGCAATGACCGCGGACCCCGCCGCGACGGTGACCGTGGACCCCGCAACGACCGCGGACCTCGCCGTAACGACCGCGGACCCCGCAACGACCAGTAATAAGCAACAAATAAACCATACATAAGGGAATCGGCCCCGTTCGGAGCCGATTCCCCTTTTTATTTCATATAATTTAACACTACTGTCCACTAAAAATGGACGTGGTTAAAATTAAATAAATTCGGTTCACT
>CAJTSJ010000005.1 GCA_910578785.1 uncultured Muribaculum sp.
TATGGCGCATAGATATATTATGAAATGTACGATTCTCATAGAGCTATGATTATGATTAGTTTGCCGTGTTCATTACCGGCCGAATAAGATAATTCATGTTTGCCGACTCCAAGAGCCTTAGGACTGATGGCTTTAGCGGTAGTGGCTTTGCCATTGACTTTCCATGATGCATTGTTTGGGATATAAGGGGAGCGGAGCTGTATCGCCGGGCCGTCAATTGTATATGACGTCTGGAGCGGCGATGTGTTGTTGTCGTCGGATGGATTATCGTCGTACGTCCCGAAAGGTTCCCCTTTCTTATCTCCCCAGAGGTATTCTGCCAGTTCCGGGTGGTCGATGAACGGATTGCGGTTGCCTTGTACTGATTCGATACGGCGGTTAATGTCGCGTTCATAGTCGCTGACCGGATATAGCCGGTGCCATTGAAGATAGCATTCTAGTGAATAGTCGCTTAGAGTAGGATATTGATTGTTGAGAAACATTGTTTCTCCCCATTCAGTCCAAAGAGTCGCCGGATAGACGGTAACCATGTAAAATATGGCTCGCGCAATGACACCTTTATACTCATCGGTAGGTTCAAAACAGATGAATCCGTTGTCGCCATAGTAAGGTGTGGTGCCGAATGCCCAGCTGTCTCCCGATACTTGCGGTGAGGCCACGTCATAAATGGGATAGGTGTTTCTTCGATTGATAACCTCGTTTGTCGAAAGCGAGAGATTGAATAAATCCAGCCCGGTGCCTGATTGCAGGTCTGGATTAACGGCATACCATTCTGCCGGAACCAACCGGTGAAGCCCTGATTCGTCCGATTTGGAATAGATGGCACTTCCGGTCATTATGTCAGATACAAGATTCGAATCTAAACCGAAAATGCCAATCAAATGATTTATTGCTTCATCTGATGTCATGCACGGATTGTCAGGCCCGCAGTGGGTCTGCAAAGTACTTTTTAAGTGTTCACCTTTTCTACCTGTGGCATAGTCGGTGACAACGTCGGCCTGCACATTAGAGGAGAGCCACGGCAGAATAATTGCCGTTGATAATGCGTAGCGCAGTTTCATATGTTAATTGATATCTTAATATTTGCAAATATAGACCCGGTGGTTCTAATTTCCAACTAAAAAAGTAAATATTTGATATTCTTAGCTGTAATTTATGCCGTTTTGCCTGTCTGTGGGCTTGATGACAAATAAATACAGTGATGCTCAGTATAAATTTTACTTTCGGATATTGGATTTAGAAATAATTTGTTAAATTTGCACTTAGAATTAATCCAATTAACCTAAATTATAAATAATAAATTTATTACCATTATTATGAGCATGAAAGAAACAATCAAGCAGCAGTTCGCAGAACGTTTCGGAGCCGCTGGTACCATGTATGCGTCATCTGGACGTATTAACCTTATCGGAGAACACACTGACTACAATGGTGGATTCGTATTCCCCGGCGCTATTGACAAAATGATTATGGCTGAAATCAAGCCTAACGGCACTGATAAAGTGCGCGTTTATTCTGTCGACATCGACGAGTATGCTGAATTCGGATTAAATGAAGAAGATGCGCCCAAGCAGCAGTGGGCACGTTATATATTTGGAGTTTGCCGCGAAGTTATCAAGCGTGGCGGTGTAGTGAAGGGTTTTGACACGGTTTTCGCCGGAAACGTTCCTCTGGGTGCCGGTCTTTCTTCTTCAGCCGCTCTTGAAAGCTGTTTCGCATTTGCTCTTAACGACATGTTCAATGACGGTAAGATTGACAAGTTTGAGCTTGCTAAGATCGGTCAGTCTACCGAACACAACTATTGCGGTGTAAACTGCGGTATTATGGACCAGTTCGCATCTGTATTCGGAAAGAAGGATCATCTCATCCGTCTTGACTGCCGTTCGTTGGAGTACGAATATTTCCCGTTCAAGCTTGACGGATATAAGCTCGTGCTCGTTGACTCTAAGGTTAAGCATGAACTCGTTGACTCGCCCTACAACAAACGTCGCGCTTCTTGTGAAAATGTAGCTAAGAAGCTTGGCATTGAGACCCTTCGCGATGCTGAAATGGCTGACCTCGACAAAATTAAAGACCAGATTTCAGAAGAAGATTACAAGCGTGCACGCTTCGTAATCGGCGAAAAGCAGCGCGTGCTCGATGTCTGCGACGCTCTTCAGCATGGCGACTACGACACTGTAGGCGAGCGTATGTATCAGACCCACGAAGGTCTTTCAAAGGACTATGAAGTCAGCTGCGTAGAGCTTGACTATCTTAATGATATAGCTAAGGAATGCGGAGTTACCGGTTCGCGTATTATGGGTGGTGGCTTCGGTGGATGTACCATCAACCTTGTCAAGGATGAGATTCACGACAACTTCATCAAGACTGCAAAAGAGAAGTTCGCAGAGAAGTACGGACACGAACCTCAGGTCTATGACGTGATTGTTTCTGACGGTGCCCGCAAAATTGACTAATCTTGAACAGATTAAATTATGAAAATTAATACAAAGAGTGTTATGTCGCCTAAGGGTGACATAACACTCTACACTTTAACTAACGCCTCCGGTGCATCGGTCACTTTGTCGACCCTTGGTGCAGGTATTGTAAGCGTGATGGTTCCCGATAAGGATGGCAAACTTGACGACGTGGTGCTCGGATATGCCAATCCTGCTGATTATATAGCCGACGGTCCGTGCGCGGGAAAGACTCCCGGACGTTATGCCAACCGTATAGCCAAAGGCAAGTTCACGGTTGACGGCAAAGAATATCAGCTGGCGATAAACAACGGTCCGAATGCTCTTCACGGTGGTCCGGAAGGCTTCATGAACCAGAATTGGGAGTCTGAAGCGGAGGGTAATCAGGTTAAGTTTACCTACACGGCCAAGGATGGCGAAGAAGGTTATCCGGGAGAGCTAAAGGCGACAGTCATCTACACCTGGAACGACAAGAACGAGCTGACGATTGATCTGAAAGCCGTATGCGACAAGAAGACGGTGGTCAATCTGACAAACCATGCATACTTTAACCTTGACGGTGAGAATGCCGGTTCGATACTTGACCACGAACTGCAGTTGCTCGCATCCCACTATCTGCCGACTGACGACACTCAGATTCCTACCGGCGAAATAGCTCCTGTTAAAGGTACTCCGATGGATTTTACGGAATCGAAGGCTATCGGTAAGGACATCAACGCCGACTTTGAAGCATTGAAGATCGGCAAGGGTTATGACCACTGCTGGGTACTTGACGACTGGCACAAGCATACTCTGATATCGGCGGCGAGATTGAAGTCGAACAAGAGCGGCCGTGTGGTAGAGGTGTTTACCACGCAACCCGGAGCTCAGGTCTATACCGGCAATTGGCTTGCCGGAAGCCCCAAAAACAAGAGCGGACGCAGCTATGAGGATTATGAAGGTGTGGCAATCGAATGCCAGGGTATGCCCGACGCGCCTAACCATAAGAATTTCCCATGCCAGCTTCTTGGTCCCGGAGAGGAGTATAACCAGACTATAATATATCGTTTCACAACAACAAAATAACCAATAATCCATTTCAGTATGAAACCAACATTATTTGTGCTTGCCGCCGGTATGGGTAGCCGTTACGGTGGTCTGAAACAGCTTGACAGCCTCGGTCCCAACGGTGAGACTATCATGGACTACTCAATCTACGATGCCATCAAATCGGGATTCGGCAAGGTCGTATTCGTAATCCGCAAAGATTTCGAACAGGAATTTCGCGACAAAATCATCTCTAAATATGAAGGTCATGTGCCTGTGGAAGTTGTGTTCCAGTCTACAGACGCTCTTCCTGAAGGATTCACCTGTCCGGCTGACCGCAGTAAGCCTTGGGGCACCAACCATGCCGTGCTTATGGGTAAGGACGTGATCAAAGAGCCGTTTGCAGTTATCAATGCCGATGACTTCTACGGACGCGACGCATTTGAGGTGATAGCAAAGGAATTGAGCCGTGAGCATGACCGCAAGGGCGATTATTGCATGGTAGGTTTCCGTGTAGGCAACACAATGACTGAAAACGGCTCCGTAGCGCGTGGCGTGTGCGAGAACAAGGACGGTCTTTTGACTTCCGTAGTTGAGCGCACGGCAATCAGCTACAATGACAACCACGACATCGTCTTCACTGACGAAAACGGCGTAGAGCAGACCCTTCAGCCTAATACTCCGGTGTCGATGAACCTTTGGGGCTTCACTCCCGACTATTTCGACTATAGCGAACGTGAATTTGTGAAATTCCTTGAAAAGGACATCAACACTCCGAAAGCAGAATTCTTTATTCCGTTGGTGATTGACACGCTTATTAATTCAGGCGAAGCTACTGTCAAAGTGCTTGACACGGACTCTAAGTGGTTTGGCGTGACTTATGCTGCCGACCGTCCAGGCGTGGTAGCCAAGTTTGCCGAACTTCACAAGGACGGCACATATCCTGAAAAGCTGTTTTAATCGACGAAGTTAACTTATTGTCTGAAGAGGGGGAGCAAAAATCCCTCTCTTCTTTTTTGTGGTCATCAAAGTCTGATGTTTTGCCAATAGGAATGAATTTTGTAAATTTGTATGTAATTTGAAATAGCAATACAACACCAAGTCATTATGCAACATTCTCGTCAGGAAAAACTTGAGGCTTTGGGCCGCATAATCGATACACTTGATCGGTTGCGTGTGGAGTGTCCGTGGGACAGAAAGCAGACTAACGAGTCGCTGAGGCCTAACACGATTGAAGAAACCTACGAACTTTGCGAAGCGCTTCTTAACGATGACAATGAGAACATCAAGAAAGAGCTGGGCGACGTGTTGTTGCATGTGCTATTTTATTCCAAGATAGGAGAAGAGAAAGATGCGTTTGACATAGCCTCTGTAGCCGATTCTTTGAACAAGAAGCTGATATTCCGTCATCCGCATGTGTTCGGCTCCGTAGATGCATCTGATGCGCATCAGGTGGAACTTAACTGGGAGCAGATTAAGCTTAAGGAGAAAGAAGGCAACAAAACGGTGCTCGCCGGAGTTCCAAAATCGTTGCCTGCATTGATTAAGGCTTATAGGATACAGGAGAAAGCCGCGAATGTAGGTTTTGACTGGGAAGAACGCTCGCAGGTCTGGGATAAGGTCCGCGAAGAGATTGATGAGTTCGGCTCGGAAGTCGAATCTTCAGATTCCGACAGAATGGAAGAGGAGTTCGGAGACTTGATGTTCAGCCTTATAAACGTGGCCCGTTTGTATAAGATAAATCCCGAAAATGCATTGGAAAGAACCAATCAGAAATTCATACGTCGTTTCAATTATGTAGAACAGGGTGCCAAGTCTGCCGGAAAAGCATTGAAAGACATGTCTCTTCAGGAGATGGACCACTACTGGGATGAAGCAAAGCGCATGGAACGCAAATAAATTTATTGAGTTATCACTTAAAGTTTATCGTACATGGAAAATTCTGCCAATAAGGTCAAAAAGGGGAATAACCGTATATGGCTCTTTGCCATCTCTATGATATGTCTGCTTGCCGCCGTGTTGTTGGCGCAAGCCAAGACCGAATATAACTATAAGGCTACGGCCGCCGAGCATCTTACGCTTGTGGTCGACAGCATAGATTTTCGTTCGGATTTGACCCGTATATACGGGCGTTTTCTTGGACGTCCCCATACATCCCAGCGTGTCGATGCTCTTGCGCTTGATGTCAACGGCAAGAAACTGCAGGCTTCGGATATAGACGGCGTTGACTTTAAGCGATGGTTTCAATGGGAGGACGACGGTGAAATTCCGGTAGAGATTGATTTTCCGTCGATGTCGCAATTTGAAAGCGGAACACTGCATATTACAACTCCGCGTGGCATAGATCATTGTACAGTTTCCCGCTAATCTGACCGGTAGTAGTGAAACTGTGTATCACCGAGAAACCAAGTGTGGCCAAGGATATCGCATCGATTCTTGGCGCAGGGATAAAGCGTGACGGATATTACGAGGGCGGGGATTATAAGGTGACCTGGACTTTTGGCCACTTGTGTACGCTTAAGGAGCCGGCAGACTATACCGAACGGTGGAAACGCTGGTCGCTTGGAGCGCTTCCAATGATTCCTCCTAAATTCGGCATTAAACTTATTGCCGACAAAGGTATCGAACGTCAGTTCAACGTTATAAAGCAATTGATAAGTGAGGCCGACGAGGTCATCAACTGCGGCGACGCCGGTCAGGAAGGTGAACTGATTCAGCGCTGGGTCATGCAGAAGGCTGAGATTCATTGTCCGGTCAGGAGGTTATGGATAAGCTCTCTTACCGATGAGTCAATCCGTGAGGGCTTCAAGGCCTTGAAGCCGGAATCTGATTATGACAGACTCTACCATGCCGGATTATCCCGTGCCATCGGCGACTGGATATTGGGTATGAATGCCACCCGCTTGTATTCACTGAAGTACTCGTCGCCGGGCAATGTCCTTTCGATAGGCCGTGTGCAGACTCCGACGCTGGCTTTGATAGTGAACCGTCATCACGAGATTAACAACTTTGTGCCCGAAGATTATTGGGAGCTGAAGACGGTCTACCGTGATGTCGCGTTTAATGCTACGGCCGGGCGGTTTAAATCGGAGGAGGAAGTTAAAGACGCTATTCAAAAGATTGAGCAGTTCCCGTTTGCCATAACCGATGTTTCAGAAAAGAAAGGTCGGGAGGCTCCGCCACGTTTGTTCGACCTTACTTCTTTGCAAGTTGAGTGCAATAAGAAGTGGGGATGGACAGCCGACGATACATTACGCCTCATACAGTCGCTCTATGAAAAGAAAGTGACGACTTATCCGCGTGTTGACACCACCTATCTTAGTGACGATATTTACCCTAAAGTGCCGGGTATACTTCGCAATATGACGCCTTATGCCAAGTGGACATCATCGCTTCTGGATAAAAAATTACCTAAATCTAAGAAGGTATTCGATAACTCTAAGGTGACGGACCACCATGCCATCATACCGACAGGGCAGTCTCCATCCGGCTTGGTCGGACAGGAACGGCTGCTGTATCATTTGATTGCCTTAAGGTTTATTGCCGCATTTTATCCGGATTGCATATTTCAGCAGACTACTGTTCTGGGGCAGGTAAATGATTATAATTTCAAGGCTACTGGAAAGGTTATTGTTGATTCGGGATGGCGTGTGTTGTACGCCGACAATAAGGAGCAGGAGGATAAGGGTGCGGAAGAAACTTCTGATGACAGGATATTGCCTCCGTTCAATGTCGGCGAAAGCGGCCCTCATAGTCCTTCAATGCTTAAAAAGCAGACGCAGCCTCCTAAGTATTACACCGAAGGAACTCTGTTGCGCGCTATGGAATCTGCCGGCAAGACTGTTGATGATGAGGAATTGCGCGAGGCCATGAAAGAAAATGGAATCGGTCGCCCCTCGACTCGTGCAGCCATAATCGAGACTCTGTTCCGCAGACACTATATATATCGTAAGAACAAAAGCATTATGGCTTCTCCTACGGGGATAGAACTAATTGCGACGATAAATGAAGAGTTGCTTAAAAGTGCTAAGCTGACAGGACTATGGGAGAATAAACTCCGCAGGATTGAGCGTGGCGACTTTTCGGCGGCGTCTTTTATTGACGAACTCAAAACATTGGTTAGGGAGATAGTTATAAATGTTCTGAGCGACAATTCCAACCGTCAGATTAAGGTCGAATCTGAAGAATCAAAAGCTGATGCAAAGAAGAACCGCAAGACGTCTGGTGCCGATGGCGCGGCAAAGCAGTCAAAACCGAGAGCGCCGAGAATAAAGACGCTTGAAGAAATTAAATGCCCGAAATGCGGTCAAGGCTACATATTAAAGGGTCGGACGGCTTATGGGTGCAGTAGATTTAAGGAAGGATGCGACATGCGTCTGGACTTCAGCAAATATCCGGCAGACCTGACGCCGGCAAAACTATCGGCATCGATAAAGAAGAATTTTAAAGTATGAAAATTAACAAAGAAGAATTATTCCCTTTGGTCGATGTCTACGGAAATGTCGTAGGCCAAGCTACCAGAAAGGAGTGTCATAGTGGAAGTAAACTGCTCCATCCCGTAGTCCATCTGCACGTGATTCGCGACGGTGGCTTTATTTATTTGCAAAAGAGGTCTATGAGTAAGGATATACAGCCGGGGAAATGGGATACTGCCGTAGGCGGACATATCGATTATGGAGAAAGTGTGGAGGACGCGTTGAGGAGGGAAGCGCGAGAGGAGCTTGGATTTGTAGGGTTTGAGCCAATCCGGTTAGAGCCATACGTGCATGAATCCGGGATTGAACGTGAACTTATCAATCCGTTTATTGTTTATTGTGACGAGGATGTTAGGTTTACTACTGATCCGGATGAAATATCCGAGGGAAAGTTTTGGCGACTGGCTGACATTGAGTCGGAATTGGGGAAAGACGTCTTCACTCCTAATTTTGAGTCTGAATATCAACTAATCAAGAGCTATATAAAGTGATTTCTAACTGGACTTTATTTGATTTTACCATACAGTGGTTATGGGTTGGCGTGATTGTTGTTCTCGCTATAATTTATATTGTCGGTGCAGTACGAAGATTTATTAAACGGCCAAATAATGGCTCTATGCCCGGATGCTCAGGATGTGCTTTGTCGGACAAGTGCGAAAAGAATTCTGCAAGCTGTTGTGATGACGGCGGCACGTCGGATAATTCTGATTGTCAATTATAATAATTGAAGGAAAACAAGAACAGGAGTAAAGCATTGCTTTACTCCTGTTCTTGTTTGAGCCACAACGGGGGTTCGAACCCCGGACCTTTTCGTTACGAATGAAATGCTCTACCGACTGAGCTATTGTGGCTGGTTTATGTTTTGCGATTGCAAAGATACTAATTTGCGGCGGATTGTGTACTATATGTGACTTTAATTTTTGCCTTGTCGAAGTTAAATTCCGCCATGGCCGGAGTGTCGATATATGGAGTTATGGCGACTACGGTCGTAGTGGTGTTGTAGTATCCGTTTTGGCTTGTCTCTGTAATAAGCGATATCGGAGTCAGAACATATTCGCCATCTTGTTCGGTCAGTCCTTCCTTGCCGTCTTTGGCAATTGCGTCAATTACGAGCTGGCGCATTCCTGAGAATGTGTAGCACTTATTGGTTGCGTCATAGGCGGCGTAAAATGAAGTGATGTTGTCTGTCAGTTTGTTCTCCTCGAAGAATGCGTTTCGTTCACTCTTTTTAATGAGAAGCATATACTGGGGAACATTGATGTCGTATTTATTTTCAATAGTTACGGCCGGTATCTGGAATGTCATTGTATTGATGACATTATTGTCGCCTGCCTGCGCTTTATATTTGTTTACGATGTCCTGTACGGGAATTCTTACTTCGGTATCATAACCGATAGGAGCCACTGCAAGAGGTTTCTGTGAGGCTATCTGGCGCAGAGATTCGCTCAGACGTACATTGATGTTATTGTTGTTGATTACCTCGGGTGTGACTGCAAGGAATGAATTGACCATGTAAAGTGTGGTATCTTTCAATATGGTCTCGTTGTCTTTAACAACTTCAACTTTTTCCTTTTTGTGCATGTACATATACATTCGTGTAGCGTAAAAACGCATTACGCGACCCGATCCGAAACTGTTTTTAACGTATACTCCAGGAAACCACTTTGAGAATGCTACCGGATCATTAAACAGCTCAACGCCACCTGCCGCGGTGTATTTGTCGAAAAATTCTTTGCCAAGGCTAAGGGGCATCTTAACATCCACTACTCGGATTTTATCGCCCGTGTAGATTCCGGCAACTGAATCTGGAAGTCCGACCACAGATGCGGTGTAAATGGTTGATGCGATGTTCTCCGACGAGTCGTAATAGTCGGTTGGATTGAACGTGCTGTTGATGTCTTCAGGCAGAGCCTTGTTAAGTCGGTAGACCTCAAGTCCAAGAGGTGCCACTGAATCGCCCACGAAATTGCCTTCCGACATAAACATTCTGAGTTTTATCGAATCGACATTCTCGCTTGTCACGCCGTCGGTGTAGATTTTATTGGCGGGCATGAACTGGCTGACGAAGTCGCTAGACATGAATCCGAATTCATTGGTGTCGAACTGGCCTAAAAGCTGATTGTCGGAGCGGGCCGGTACGCTTGTCACCTCTACTGAACGACCTTTTATGGTGAAAACGGAGTCAATTACAATCTTTACATTGTCCTGAACGATTGACGATCCGATTGAATCGTTTTCAGCGCATCCGGTCGCCATTAGACCGAATATGGACGCATATATGAAATATGAAAATTTCATTGTTTAAGCTGGTTGCTGTTTAGTAAACTACTTTATAGTGATTCGTAGAATTTAGCATACTTCTCTACGAAGTCTGTGTCTCCGGGATAGGGGAGGAACGGTTTGCCGGACTGGTTGATATATTCCAATAATTTAGAATCAATCTCGGGCGATGCCTGTGCTACGGCGTCGGAGTAGTCTATGGCCAGTTTGTTTAGCGCAAGACAGTCTACCGGATTTGATGCTATAGTGGCAAGGTCCTCTTTTGTAAATCCTTCCATTTCAAGCTTTTCTACCATTCGCGGGTCAAGATTGCCTTCAAATCCATTGTCGAATACTGAGTAAACGATTTTTGCATTCTTAAACGCAGGGTCGTCGGCATATAGTTTTTTCAGGTAGATAGGAGCCAAGGCCGACACCCATCCTGAGCAGTGTATCAAAGTCGGATCCCAACGCAATTTCTTTACAGTCTCCACCACTCCCCTGACATAGAACATGATGCGCTCGTCATTGTCTTCCGGCATGAGGTTTATTTCAAGATCCTTGGCTGACTGTCCGCGTAGAAAATAGTCTTCGTTGTCAATAAAATATACCTGCATGCGGGTCGGCTGCAGTGTAGCGACCTTTATAATCAGAGGATGGTCGGAATCGTCGATAACAATATTAAGCCCCGACAGACGTATTACTTCGTGGAGCTGGTTGCGACGTTCTTTAATACATCCGTATTTAGGCATGAATGTCCTTACTTCATATCCTAATTCCTGTATCCCTTGTGGCAATTCTTGTCCCAGTGCCGACATGGGATTTTCTGAAAGATAGGGTGTTATTTCTTGCGAAATGTAAAGTACCTTGTTAATGTCCATTAAGTTAAGTATTTTGTAAGTGCAAAGTTACAAAAAATTTCGCAAATTGAAGTGCTAATATTGTGAATAAGCCCTATTTTATATACAAACAAGCGTTTTGGTAGAGTATTATAAGTAATATTAACACTGCAAGGCCCTTATCCGGGTTCCTGCAGTGTTAATTGTAATTAATTATCGGGTATGTATGAATCTATATCCGAAGCGTTTGCAGGCCGCTTCTTCAAGTTCTTCGCGTACCGACGGATGTGCTATGTCTATCAGTGCACGTGCACGTTGGGCAAGGTCTTTGCCCTTAAGTTGTGCCGCGCCGTATTCGGTTACGATGTATTGTGCCTGCGACCGTGTGGTGACCACTCCTGCGCCTTCGCTAAGCACTGGTTTGATTTTTGAGTGCCCTTTTGCTGAAGTTGACGTCATGGCGATGAACGTTTTGCCACCTTCTGAAAGTGAACCTCCGTACATAAAGTCATGTTGCCCGCCTACTCCGGAGAACATTCGCTGACCGATTGAGTCGGCACAGATTTGACCGGTAATGTCGACTTCTATGGCCGAATTTATGGCCATTACTTTCGGATTCTGGCGAATGATATAGGGATCGTTGGTCCATGCCACATCCTTTATGATAAAGTCTTCATTGTAGTCAAGGTATTCGTATAGACCTTTTGAGCCGAGAATGAGCGAGGCCACATTCTTACCGGGCAAAATCTTCTTTTTGCTGTTGTTGATTATGCCGTTCTGAATCAACGGAAGCACTCCGTCTGTCAGAGCCTCGGTGTGGAGTCCCAAGTCGCGGTGACCGGTAAGTGCGCCGAGCACCGCATTAGGTATGCCTCCTACTCCAATCTGCAGGGTGGCACCGTCGGGAATAAGATTTGCAATATGTCGGCCTATGCTGATTTCTTCATCAGTAGGAATGTTTGACGGCACTTCGACCAGTGGTTCATCGACTTCTACGCATGCATCAAGCTCGGAAATGTGTATCAAGGCATCGCCGTATGAAAAAGGCATTTGCTTGTTAATCTGGGCAATTTTTATTCTGGAGCATTCAACGGCCGATACAGCCATGTCGGCCGATATTCCGTAACTGCAAAATCCATCCTTGTTTGGCGGCGACACATTAAGAAGCGAAGCATCGAGTGTGAGATACTTTTCTCTGAACAGAGAAGGTGCCTGGCCCAGGAGTACGGGTATAATCTGGGCGTCGCCGCGATTTACGGCTTTGCGTATGCAGTTGGCTATAAAGATGGTTTTGGGAATGAAAGAGTCGCGCAACTCCGGTTCGGCATATGGCGCGTCGCGCTTTCCGACGGCAAATGCTGAATATATCTCTACGCCACGCAGTTCGTCCGCTCTTGCAGTCAGTGCGTCGATGAGCACTTCCGGAATCGATGTGCTTCCCTGCACGTAGACGTGGTCGTATGACTTGATTAATTTTACGGCTTCTTCTGCCGTAGTGTATCTTGGTACCATGTAGCCGTGTATATTATGATTTGCAATCTTCAAGTTCCGGGCAATGGCTTGATGCCGGATGCATGGCATCGAACGCTTCGAGTCGTCTGTCGAGGATGGGGTAGTGTTCCTCCTTCATCGGCGACGAGCATACTCTGATGCCTTGTTGGTTGCTTCCTGTGCTTCCGAGCGATATGGCTGATATGCCGAATCTGACCAGTTCGGCGATAAGTTCGTCTCCGGTGAAGCCTTTTCTGCCTATGGTAAAGAAAAATCCGTCGCTGATGTCATCGTCGATGTCTTTGTCGTAGACGATGTGGAATCCGTGTCGGATAAATATTTCTTTCATGCGGGCCGTCCGCCGTGCATATTCCTTGCTGGCTCCTACAAAATCGAGAAGCCCGTCGGACGCGGCCTTATACATTGCCGCCAACGCGAACTGAGCCGAATGGCTTGCTCCGGAAGACAGGGCATAAATGATAGTGAAAATAAATGCACTTCCGAGAGAATCCATGCCAAACTCCTCTTTAAGCGCAGGATATTGGCGGTTGAACAGCTTGTCGGAGATAGCTACAGTGGCTATTCGCTCGCCGGCATAGCTGAATATCTTCGACGCCGAAAGCATTAAGATGTAGTTGTCGGTATATCTGGCTACGGTCGACTGATAAGGTGCCTGGAACGGATGTGACATGTCTTTCCTGAAATCCATGCCGAGATAGGCCAGGTCTTCTATGACGATGGTGTCATATTTGGTTGCGATGTCGCCGATGACTTTCAGCTCGTCCTCTGTAAAGCATATCCATGAAGGGTTGTTAGGATTGGAGTATACTATGGCGGCGATATTGCCATCGGACATTCGAGTCTCAAGTTCGGCGCGAAGTTTGTCGCCCCGGAAGTCATAGACGTCAAACATGTCGCACTTATATCCGAGAATCTTGGCTTGCAGCGGCTGTACGGAGAATCCGGGGTTAAGGAACAGAATCGTATCTTTGTTCTTGTCGAGATGCGCTGCGAGTATGAAAGTGGCGAATGTGCCCATCATAGACCCTACCGAAGCCACGCATCCTTCGGGCGACACGTCGATATCGAGGAATGCCTTTATAAACCTGGATGCTTCTTGCTTGAGTTCCGGAATTCCGGCAATGTTGGGATAGACGTTGGGTATGCCGTTGGATATGGCATCTATCTGTGCATGAATGCCTACAGTTGATGCCGGAAGTCCCGGCGACCCCATCTCAAGATGTATGAACGGTTCTCCTGTCAGAGTCTCTATCTGTCTGGCCAATGCCGCTGTCTGGCGTATTGTGGCTTTACCGATGCATGGAATGTGCATATCGTCCATGACACGGTTAACAAGGGCTTTGTCAAAAGGTATTCCCATATGTTTAGGCATTATAAGTGGATATAATCAGATTTCGGCCTGCTTTTTGGCAAATTCCAGGCCTGCACGGAATGCTGTCAGGTTCATGTTCACGACTTGTTCTCCTTTTCTCGAAAAGATGTCGCGGATAGCCTTTTCGATTTTGTCTTCCGCAATTCCCAAAAACGGCGCGGCGGCTCCGAGAAGGACTATGTTGGCTGCTCGTGGCGAAGCCGCTTCTCGTGCTATGGAGTCTACGTCAAGCGATACTTGATGGGGCAATGCTTTCAATGCTTCCATTATTTTGTCCGTTTCCGGATAGTCGGGAATGTTGACGAACGGTGTAGTGTTGGTAATCAGCCATCCGTCCTTTCTTAGGTATGGAAGATATCTAAGCGCCTCCATTGGCTCGAGCGATATGATTATATCAGCTTTGCCCAGCGGAATGAGGTCGGAATTGATGGGCGACGAGCTTATGCGCAGGTTGGACTGCACATCGCCTCCTCGCTGGCTCATTCCGTGTACTTCCGCTTGTTTGATGTATAGACCTTCGCTGATAGCGGCGGAACCGATGATTGTTGCAATCGACAGGATGCCTTGTCCGCCAACTCCTGATAATATTATGTCGGTGTTCATGGTTGTATCACGGCTTTTTAGAATGGCGTCTGGCGGTCTGTATGCATTCGCGGCGCGGAATGATGACGCTGACTCCTCTGTGGTTGATTTCTTGGCGTATAATCTCTTTCATTTCGTCCATATTCTTCGGCAACGGGACTACTACTCGTACATGTTCTTTCGCTACTCCCAGACCTATGCAGATGCTTTCGAGTCGCCCCGTTCCGGCAGAATCCTGCCCTCCGGTCATGCCTGTGGTGAGATTGTCGGAGATCAGAATTGTTATGTCGGAATTCTCGTTCACGGCATCCAGAAGTCCTGTCATGCCTGAGTGGGTGAATGTAGAGTCGCCGATTACGGCTACCGAAGGATGTTGCCCGGCATCTGATGCGCCTTTGGCCATGGTTATGGAGGCTCCCATATCGACTACTGAATGGATGGCGCGGTAAGGAGGCAGGAATCCGAGCGTATAACAGCCTATGTCGCTGAATACGCGGGCACTTTTGTATTCTTTAAGCACTTCGTTGAGCGCTGAGTACATGTCGCGGTGTCCGCATCCCTGACACAATGCTGGCGGACGCGGCACTACCAATGGGCACGGGTCAAACACCTCTTTGTCGGTTATGCCAAGCGCAGGCATAATATTGTCGGGATTTAATTCTCCCGTGCGCGGGACATCGCCTGACAGTCGTCCTTTGACCGGTATTGGGGTCGGCAATATGCCTCTGATTGCTTCTTCCACAAACGGCTGTCCGTCTTCAAGCACGAGCAGGCTGTCGCATTTGCTTGCCAGAATGCGAACCGTGCTTGCCGGAATGGGGTATTGCGACAGCTTCAGCACAGAAAATGGACAACCTTCGGGATAAAGCTCCATTAAATAGTTGTAAGCTATTCCGCAAGCGATTATACCGACGGTCTTGTCGGCACCAAGTGTCAATTTGTTGAACGGGGAGCATTCGGCGTCGGCCAGAAACTGTTCATTGAGTTTTATGAGTTCGCGGTTGCGGCGTCTTGCTACAGCCGGCATCAGCACCCAGTCGTTCGGGTTAGTCGGATATGATATGGAATTCTGTTCTCTCGCTTCATCTGTCTTAACGACTGCTCTTGAATGAGCCATGCGAGTGACCATTCTCATCAGTACCGGAGTTTTGTAGCGTTCCGAGTAGTCGAATGCATAGGCGGTCATGTCGTAGGCTTCTTGCTGTGATGACGGCTCGAAAATCGGCATCATGGCAAATTTTCCGTAGAATCTTGAATCCTGTTCATTCTGCGATGAATGCATTGACGGGTCGTCGGCGGCAACAACTATAAGTCCGCCGTTGGTTCCGGTCATTGCCGAGTTGACGAAGGCGTCGGCGGCCACGTTCATCCCGACATGTTTCATGCACACTAAGGCGCGTTTGCCCATATACGACATGCCGAGAGCCTCTTCCATGGCGGTCTTTTCGTTTGTAGACCACCGTGAATGGATGTTTCGCTCTATGGCTAACGGTGAATTTTGTATGAATTCCGTGATTTCGGTAGACGGTGTGCCGGGGTATGCGTAGACCCCGGAAAGCCCGGCATTGATAGCACCTAATGCTATTGCCTCGTCACCAAGTAGTAGACGTTTTTCGCTCATATATATGTTTTCATGATTTACACAAATATAAGATTTCTGAACGTGATTAACAAATGATGTGAATAATATTTAATATCGGCTGATATTAAAAAATCTTAAATATAAGATACTGTAGCATAATGGATTGTGAAATGTGCATATTGTTACTATATCGTGCGTCTGTGTGAGTAAACTGTTTGGACGCAAAAAGCGCGTGCCGTTCATAAGACTGACACGCGCTTTGATGTGGATTATTCTGTCTGGTTACAGCATTTTCAATGCGGCTTCATAATCCGGCTCCTTGGTTATCTCATCGACCAGCTCACGATAGATTACGTTGGCATTCTCATCAAGGATGACCACTGCACGCGCCAGAAGGCCGGCAAGCGGACCGTCGATAAGCTGTACACCGTACTCCTGCGAGAATTTGGGCGAACGGAATGCCGACAGCGGAACTACGTTTTTGATGTCATTGGCTGTGCAGAATCTTTGCATGGCGAATGGAAGGTCCATGGATATGCAAAGCACTGCCGCGTTCTTCTTTTCACCGGCTTCCATGTTGAATTTACGCACACTTGTGGCGCATACGGGTGTATCAAGGCTCGGAAATATGTTTAATACAATTTTTTTACCCGGAAAGTCTTTTTCGGTTACCTCCTTAAGACCTGTATCTACGAGAGAGAATGCGGGGGCCGTGTCGCCGACTTTGGGAAGGTTGCCGTAAGTGTGGCATTCAATGCCGTTAAAATGAACTGTTTCCATATATGTAATTTTTATGTTTTCAATAATCGCACTACCTGTTCATCGGTAATGCTTTCTCTATAACAATATTGGACATGTCATTGTTGAATCCTACCATTACATCTTTTACCGTGCCGTCCTTTTCTACAAATATTATGACAGGGAATGAGGCTGCGCCACAGTCTCGGGCAAGTGATTTGGCACTCTGGAGCAGATGCTCGCCGACTTCCGGGCGCGGAATTATGGCTTCGATTTCATCGGTGTTGTTGCTGACGAAAGCCCAGATTATATCGGCATTATACGGTAGCGACGCGACACCTTGACGCACGGATTCCACGGTCTTTTCCGCAAATGTCGATTTTGGGTCGATCAATACTATAAGGGTCGGGGTGCGGAAGCTGTCTCCGGCATGGTGGGCATAGCGTTCCGCCGTGGTTGTGGGCAGGGCAAAGGCCGGTATGCGCTGTCCGGGAAGATTCTCAATTGCATAGTTGCTTTCTCGGTATTTGTCGAATATCTCCGGATATAGTTCGCGCAGATTCTCTTCGCTTAGCGAAGCGCATGACGGGGCACCTTCCGGATAGGTGTATTTGCCGGTTATCGTCTGTTCGGCCAGAGCTCCGGGATTGTTCTCGAATTCAGAGAATATGGGGAGCATGGTCTCATAATCGAATGCATACAATGCTTCGCGGTAGACTTCGCCTCCCATGGTCATGACTGCTTCCACGGCCTTAGAACGGCGGCCTTCTACTATGGTGTCGGAATGAAATTTATATGTATAGTCGGGAGATGTCGTGATGGTCTTCAGGTCTTCGGCTATAAGTTGGGGCAAGAGGCTTATGAACAGAGCCTGCCTGTGTACTCCGGGAATTGATGCGGCTCCCATGCCGCGGTTCTTGAATTGCTGTGGCTCCCGGTCGAAGTGATATTCAACCAGACGTTCGCCGCGGAATGCATAGGCATTGCCGCCAAAGTATGCCGAGAATCCATGGGCCGAACTGTTGTCGCTGTCGACTCTCCAGTCTATGATGTATTCACACGGAATAAGTGTGTCTGACGGTACGGCCTTTGAAGTCAGGCCGACGGTATAGCGTACGTCGTCCTGAAGCGACATCAATACCTGATAGTCCACCTCGGCCTGATAGCAATCTACTGACTGCAAGCGGTCAATAATGTCGCTTATCCCTTGCGCGGAGACTCCGCACAAGGGATAAGTGAACAATACCGCAATTAACAATCGAATTTTCCCACTCATAAAATAAATAATTGTAAACGTTCAAAATTAGAAACGAAGACACGGGGCAAAAAGTTTTCACATGTGTTAAAAAACTTCCATAAAGTCTACGACCCGCCGTCATGTTGTCGTTTCAGATTGACTTGACGGCGGGTCGTATGTATCGTGTCTGAAAGCCGGAATGGTCAGACGTTGAACCGGAAGTGCATGATGTCTCCGTCCTGCACGATGTACTCTTTGCCTTCGATGCCGAGCTTCCCGGCCTCTTTTACTCCGGTCTCTCCTCCGAGGGTCACGTAGTCGTCATATTTGATGACCTCTGCCCGGATGAAGCCCTTTTCGAAATCGGTGTGTATGATTCCTGCGCATTGAGGGGCTTTGGATCCTCGCATAAATGTCCAGGCGCGCACTTCGTCGGGGCCTGCGGTGAAGTAGGTCTGCAGATTGAGTAAGGCGTATGCCGAACGTATCAGACGGCTTACTCCGGACTCTTCAAGGCCTATTTCGTTGAGAAATTCCTGTCGTTCCTCCCAGGTATCGAGTTCGGCTATGTCGGCTTCGGTCTGCGCCGCTACGATGAGTATCTGTGCATTCTCGTCCTTTACAGCCTCTCTGACAGCTTCCACGTAGGAATTTCCGCTGACGGCCGATGCGTCGTCAACATTGCACACATATAGCACCGGCTTGTTTGTGAGGAGGAATAGGTCGCGGGCGAACTTCTGCTCGTCGACGCTGTCAAACTCAACCGAGCGGGCCGGTTTGCCCTGGTCAAGAGCTTCTTTGTACTTGCACAGTACCTCATACTGCATCTTGGCAACTTTGTCGCCGCCTGTCTGTGCCTGTTTCTGAGTCTTGGCTATTCTTGCCTCTACGGTCTCGAGATCTTTGAGCTGAAGCTCGAAGTCTATGATTTCCTTGTCTCTTACCGGGTCTACCGAACCGTCGACGTGGGTTATGTTGTCGTCGTCGAAGCAACGGAGCACATGGATTATGGCGTCTGTCTCGCGGATGTTTGCGAGAAATTTGTTGCCGAGTCCTTCGCCTTTGCTGGCTCCCTTGACGAGTCCGGCTATGTCTACTATTTCTACGGTTGCCGGAACTACGCTTTTGGGCTGACACATCTCTACGAGTTTTGTCAGTCGGTCATCGGGTACGGTGATTACGCCCACGTTTGGCTCGATGGTGCAGAAGGGGAAGTTGGCCGACTGGGCCTTTGCGTTTGATAAACAGTTGAATAGTGTGGACTTACCTACGTTAGGCAGACCCACGATGCCGCATTGAAGTGCCATGAATCTATGTTGTTGAATAAGTTTTAATGTTGATAATGCTGATTTTGCGCTACAAAGTTACTCAATAAAGGTGACATACGAAAATGTTGGACGCAAAGTCCATATATAATAAAGGTGTGGCGGACATTATGTCCGCCACACCTGGTACATTATTTCCGACAAGCGGGATTATGCTTTGTCCTTGCTGCCAAGAACGTTTTCAATCTTGTGCTTGTAGAGTTTTTCCATTTCGTCGCGAGCCGGGCCGAGGTACTTGCGGGGGTCGAATTCAGCAGGCTTTTCAGCGAGCACCTTGCGGACGGCGGCAGTCATGGCGAGACGGCTGTCAGAGTCGATGTTGATTTTGCAAACGGCGCTCTTGGCTGCCTTGCGGAGCTGTTCTTCGGGGATACCGATAGCGTCGGGAAGCTTGCCGCTGTAGTGGTTGATCATGTCGACATATTCCTGGGGAACTGAAGATGAGCCGTGGAGCACGATGGGGAATCCGGGAAGTTTCTCCATAACTGCGTCGAGCACGTCGAATGCCAAGGGCGGGGGAACGAGCTTGCCGGTCTTCGGGTCGCGTGTGCACTGTTCGGGAGTGAACTTGTAAGCACCGTGAGAAGTACCGATAGAGATAGCGAGGCTGTCGCAGCCTGTGCGGGTAGCGAAGTCGATTACTTCTTCGGGGTCGGTGTAGGTGTGGTGGTCTGAAGAAACTTCGTCTTCAACACCTGCGAGCACACCGAGTTCGCCTTCTACAGTCACGTCATACTGGTGAGCATAGTCAACAACCTTCTTGGTGAGGGCAACGTTTTCTTCGTAGGGAAGGTGTGAACCGTCGATCATCACTGAAGAGAAACCATTGTCGATGCAGTCCTTGCAAAGTTCGAAGCTGTCGCCGTGGTCGAGGTGAAGAACAATCTGCGGGTTTTCCCAGCCGAGGCTCTTTGCGTATTCTACAGCACCCTGCGCCATGTAGCGGAGAAGGATGGAGTTAGCGTAGTTACGGGCACCCTTTGACACCTGGAGGATAACGGGCGACTTATCTTCGGCAGCGGCCTTGATGATGGCCTGGAGCTGCTCCATGTTGTTGAAGTTGAACGCGGGGACAGCGTAACCGCCCTTGATTGCTTTAGCAAACATCTCACGGGTGTTCACCAAGCCGAGTTCTTTGTAGCTTACCATTGAATTTTAGTATTTTAAGTGAATAAAATAATATCCTTTTACTCTCGGGCCCTGCCTTTGGGCCTTACAATGTGCAAAGATAGCAAAGAAATGTCGATTTGCCACATCCGATGCTTAAAAAATGCGGGTGTAGCCACAAAATTACTTAAAACCGTCTCCTCGGCTTATAGCTTGATGCCCGATATCATATATTCCAGTATGCTTGTCGATTCATTGTCGGAATAGGGTATACATGCCGCAATAATCACTCCGATAAGGAATATGGCTATTATGAATAGCGTACCATATCGCACGATTGGCGACGGGATTTCTTCAAGCAGATTGCGCACTTTTTTTGAACGCAACTCCAGGCGGTCGTGTGTCGGTGGGTTTTTGCGGTTCATTCAGTCTCCAAGTTCAAGTTGATTCTTTACAAGATTATAATATGTGCCCTTGTCGCGTATCAGAGAGTCGTGATTGCCTGATTCTACGATATTCCCATGGTCAAGCACTATTATCCGGTCGGCATTTTTCACGGTAGACAATCTGTGGGCCACCACTACCACCGTGCGCCCTCGAAGTGGCGGCATATCATTGCCAGACAAGCCACGCCGCACTGCATCGAGTCCTTTTGTCTTATGAACGGGAATTTGGCCATACAAAGTCAAATGACGGATTGATATTTTAGTTCGGTTAGTTGACTGAGCGTTTGCGGGGCTGGATGTTGAGTCGGTACCGTGCTTTGACCATAAGGTAGCGCGGTATGCAGTTGACCCAAGTCTCGGTGCGTCCCATTCCGTTTAGTTCATACCGTATGTTGGAGAGCCGGTGCAGTATGTCAAAGGCTTCGATGGAGAAAGTTAGGTTGTTGTTCATCACGCCTTTCGACAGGCTTGCGTTCCACACGAGGTCGTCGGTGTTCATCGACGAGTTGCTGTAGCCTCGGCGGCTGTACATGGTCAGGTCGGTAGACAGCTCGATGTCGAGTGGCATTTTGACGAGTCCGGTTAGTCCGTAACGGAATTCTACTGCGTTTATGGTCTGGAAGTTGGGGGCTGGTGATGTCGAGTGACGGGTATGAACGCGGCCTGTCAATCCTATCCGGGATTTTCCTATGGAATAATTCAGATTCACATTCTCCATGAACTGGGTGCTGTGGATTATGCGCTTTGAGGTCCTCGACATCCCCTCCACGTCGACCATGTCCGCGTTGTCATTGAAGTCGAAGCGCGTATATGTGCTCATTGTCAATTTTTTGTCGCGAGTGATAGGAAATCCGAAATTAGCATATACCCAGCTCCACCAGTTTCCGTTGACGTTCTCCGGTTTGTAATATCTGATGCCTAAATCAGGATTGTAAGTATAGCCCATTGATGTGCCGTTATGCCACACCGAATATCCTGCAATGAACGACAGGTTTAGTCCCTTGCTCGAAGCCCATTTCTGGGCAAAATACTGAAATTCTATCTTGTGGTAGTCCTGATCCTTCAGGTCGGGATTGCCGGTACGGATATTCAACGGATCTGACGTGAATTCCACGTCAATAAGGTCTATTGCATTCGGCGCAGTGGTCTCCATCTCGTAGTTCAGCCGGAAATAGTGGTTTCCTTCGTGGCTGTAAGTCAAGCGTAGATACGGCGCAGGAAGCCATGCATGTCGGTTGCGGTTTATCCTGTTTACCCCATTGAAATTTATTTTGTCAGTATGGTATGCCGCGAAAAGCCCCAATATCACGTTTAAGTCCCGGCTCCAGTTTTTCCCTTCTAATGTTCGCGTTTGGTCGGTGACGAACTCAACACCTATATTGTGCTCGAGTGTACGAACTCCAAGATTGTAGCTGTTTTCGGCATCGAACAGCTCAACGGCCGCGCGGCTCATCGACGGTAACATTAAGGTACTTTTTGACCTCTGTTCATCGTACAGATACCATTCATTGTCAGAATTCGTGTATTTCTGCTTAAATGAATATTTGGGTCTGATGCGCCAATTTATGTTTGGGGAGCCGTAGTAACTAACACCGGCTGTATAATTGTAAGAATGTGTCGGGGTCTTGTTCAGCCTTTCTGATTGTTTCAGCGGTGCTTCGTGAAAACGTATCAGATAATCGTCGTGTATATTGATGGATGATTTGGAATATGACCCATTTCCATGAATTGATAATGCATCGTTGTTATCAAACATGAAACTATATAAGTTAAATGCGCCGCCTACGGTTAAATCCTCGCCTTTACGTTTTGAGTTTGACACCGATGTGTTGACCCAAGGCATTGTAACCAGATGGTTAAGGTATATGCTGTCGCGAAGCGATTCATAGTCCGTCGGATTCCTGTCGAACAATCCGTTGATTGCTTCCGAACGGTTGTTTGTTTTGTTGTAATTCGCATATAATCTTCCATAGATTTGACTCCGGTCATCGTTTCCGCTCTCATCGAGATAATATCTTGCTGTATGGGATGTGGACAGCGACAGACTCTTATTGGTGTTTTTATTCCATGAGCGTCTGTATGTGTCACCCGAACTCAGGAAGTTCTGGGCGTTTGTCTGTGCGTCGTAAAGTCCATCGGTGTATGATGCCTGTACGTTGCCGTTGATGTCGTATGTGTTCTCTTTGTTGAACAGGTTGTAGTCTATGCCTCCGTTTTTGGTGGTGGCCAGTCCGTTGGTCAGGTCTGCCGGCGACCAGTCGCCATTGCGCCCGGGCTTGCGTGTGTCGTTGATGTTGTTTATGTTGCCGAACACCGATAAGCGCGAGGTAGGCGAGAAGCGCAGTCCGAAGGCTCGGCCCATATATCGCTCCTTGGTGCCTCCTCCGGCTTCGGCGTTGGCCAGCCATCCGGCCTGATGGTCCTTTTTGAGTTGTACGTCCATTACGTATGTCCCTTGATCCATTTTTATCCCCGCTATCTTGCTTGCCTCGCTCTCTTTTTCATAGACCTGGACGTTTTTTATCATGTAGGCCGGTAGATTCTCAAGCATCACTTTATTGTCGCCTTTAAAGAAGTCCTTGCCGTTAAGCAATAAGTTTTCAACGAAGCGTCCGTTGACATATATGCGTCCGTCGTCGCGCAGTTCGGCTCCGGGAAGCTGGCTAACAAGGCCGTCGAGCATCGAGCCTGATGCCAGTTCAAATGCATCGGCGTTGTAGACTATGGTGTCGCCCTTGTTGTAGAATTTCAGTTTTGTTGCCGTCACGGTGATTTCACCCAGTTTCACGCCTTTTTCTGCACGTGTAAGTTTCCTCACTTTTATTACACCTAAAGGTAATACCCATTTCTTGTTCTTGTCGAATTTAAAATCCACGTATGTACTGTCATAGTCCTCGTGAGTGATTAGCAGTTTATATTTGCCATTTGAATACATGCTGGTCGAAAACACAGACCGATTTCCTTGCATCCGCAAGTTGGTCATGGATACACTTTCCCCGTTATCATTTAGTATTTCTATTTGTAGCTTTTCATTGATAGGTTCATTCGTAAGGGAATTCACTATCACGCCGTTGACGTAACCAATAGCGTCATCGGCATGTATTTTCAATGGCAGGTAGCTTGTGGCAATGCTTATGATTAGCATCAGTAGTTTCCTTTTCATTTGGATATGGATAATTGTTTAAAACGTGACTGTGAATAGTGAATATATGAATTGTTGTTATTGTAAACTTTTTATTCAAGAAATTCCAAATTTAGCATAAGATTTTGCGAGGTCTCTCATTATAGGCCCTGCAAAATCTAAATTTTTGATTACATAAACGATAATACTAATGAGTAATCGCCACTTGCCGGATATTTTGCCGGATTATATGGGCATCCACAAACGTCGTTTTTAGTGCATTTCTCGTTACAACCATCGACACTTCTGCTGGAAACGGTTGCGTTATGTCATGGCGCAGGAACCTAAAGGATGGATTCGCGAATAGGTTTGATATATTGGATAAGGAGCCGGTAGAGAGATTGTCAATGCATAGGACATGATGACCTTCTTTTAGAAGCATTCTGCATAGATGAGAACCTATAAATCCGGCTCCGCCTAAGACGATAGTATGTTGCTGTCTGTCGTTGCACATAAGGTTTGTCATGGTATTCGTTAATTGAAGAGTTTATATGTTCATTTGCAAATATAATAGGAATATTTTATATAATCAAAAAAATGTCAATAAATAGTAAATTTAACAAGTGTTTTTGTGTCCATTTATTTGTTTAGTTGTAATGATATGAATTTATCTGTGCCATGTTTTACGGATGTAGAGGAATTTTTATCGGCATAATAAGATTAATGTAGCGTTAATAGACCATAAATAATGTATTTAATCGTTTTTTTTAGTTGTTCTGAAATCATCCTTTTGTTTATATTTGCAAAAATGTAAACAAAAGTCGTTATGGATGATTTTATACTAAGAATTTTAAATATTAGCGTGCTAAATCCGTATGATATGAATCGGATTGAGCGTGGATTGCCTGTAAGGCTTGTGCTGTGGTTGCTCTGCATTATATGTCCGGGCATTGTTTTTGCTATGACGGTCAGGGGAGTTGTGACTGATCCGGATAATCGTCCTCTCGAATTTGCCAATATAACCCTTTATAATATGACTGACACTGCATTTGTGGGTGGATGTATTTCGGATGTAGATGGAAAATTCATGATAGAAATTGACAGCGACGAAAATTTGTTTTTTAAATGCTCATATATCGGTTATGAGCCATTTATCAATATAGCTTCGCCGGAAAACAGTGAATTCAATATAATCTTGAATCCGGAATCGCATTCCCTTCAGGAAGTTACCGTCAGCGCCAACATACCGCAAAGCCGGCTTACGGCATCGGGGTTGATAACTAATGTAGCGAATACGATGTTGAGTACCCTCGGTACGGCGGATGATGTGCTCGACTACATACCGCTCGTGGTTAAGGACGGCATGTCGTACAGCGTGTTCGGGCACGGCAAACCAATATTCTATATAAACGGCAGAAAAATGCGTGATCCATATGAATTGGTCAGGATTCCTTCGGGCGACATAATCAGCATAGAGGTCATTACCAATCCGGGCGCTCAGTATCCGGCATCGACTGCTTCTGTCATAAAAATTAAGACTCGATTGCCTGTGGGGGAAGGTCTGGGCGGTACATTGGTCTCGGAATATAGGCAGGGGCATCGCTCAACGTTCAATGAGCTCATGTCGCTTAACTATCGTAAGGAAGGATTGGATATATTTGCGCAGTTTTCGTTCACAAAGGTTACTTCGCAAGAGGTTAACGATTCATATATGAAGATAGAAACAGACCGTACATGGGAACATCATGCGGCGGAAAGGATTTCCAGTTTGTCAAAAAGGCTGTCTTCAACAGTGGGTGCAAACTATGTGTTCAACCCAAAGCATTCCGCAGGAGTCCGATACACATTTAATGCTATGCCTCAATCGCGCATTACCGGCGTAAGAAATTCCGAATCTTTTGAAAACGGGATTCTTGATGACCGCATAAGTTCAAATATTACGATAGACAACGACAACAGTCCAAGCCATCTTGTGAATGCCTATTATATCGGAACGGTAAACTCCATCGGAATTAATTTTAATGTCGATTATGTCGACCAACGGTCCGGTTCGTCTTTTCTGAACGAAGAAGCAAGTGAACTTGGGCAGTCGAGACTGGTATCTTCGGAAAGTATGGTTAGGAGCCGTCTTGTAGCTTCGAAATTGTTTTTTGAAATTCCGTTACTGGACGGCAATCTTACGATTGGAGCGGAATACAGCTATACGGACAGGCATGACAATTATGACAATAAGGAAAATTTGGTGAAAAACAGCAATACGCACCTTACAAACACGAATGTCGCTCCATTTTTGGAGTATTCGCGGAAGTTTCCGTTCGGCAATACGAGCATAGGTGTCAGGTTTGAACATCTTGATTTTGATTATTACGAAAATGGACTGCACATAGACGGACAGAGCCGTAGCTTTAATCACATATATCCCTCGATAGCCTGGTCGAAGAGATTCGGCGTGTTTCAGGTGCAGTCTGCATACAATCTGTACACTTCGCATCCTTCATATTCCGAGCTTAGCGGAAATGTGACGTACGCCAACCGGTATCAGTATCAGACCGGAAATCCATATCTGAAATCAGGTATCAATCATAACGTATCTTTTACGGCAATGTGGAATTATGTGGTACTTAATGCGGGATATGACGACAAGCGCGATGCTATCATGCAGTCGATGTATGTCAGTGAAGACGACCCTTCTGTGTCGGTGCTTACTTATGAAAATGTCCCATCGGTTAAGTCGGCCTTTGCGTACCTGTCGATACGTCCTACATTTGGAATATACCGTCCGCAATTGATGCTGTCTTTTACAAAACAATGGTTTTCAATGGAGTCCATGGGACAACGCGTAAGTCTGGGACATCCGCTTTATGCTGTCAGGTTGAATAATATTTTTATGTTGCCATGTGACTGGATGATTAATGTAGTTGGTGCGATAGGCTCAAAAGCATCGGTACAGAACCATACTGAGCGCCGGCTTTCGGGAGGATGTTCTGCGGTGGTCTATAAATGGTTCTTAAAGAAGTCTCTGCAGGTCAGTGTTACAGCAAATGATATATTCAATACGCAAAAGAACGATATAGATTATTACCTTAACTGTGCTCAGGGGTGGCAATATTCCCATTCTGACAGTAGGAAAGTCATAGTGGCATTACGTTATAATTTCAACACGTCCAAAAGTAAATATCGCGGACAAGGAGCGGGACAATCCGAAAAAGACCGACTATAACCACCTCATAAACAAACAATAAAAAAGCCGGCTTCAATCGAAGCCGGCTTAAGTCTCATTATGAAGTGCGTGAGCTTATTCCCCGGGGATGATTGCTTCGCTGGGGCAAACTTCTGCGCAGCTACCGCATTCGATGCAGGTGTCGGGATCGATGTGATAGATGTCGCCTTCAGAGATAGCCTCTACGGGGCAAACGGGAAGACAAGTTCCACAAGCTACACACTTGTCAGTGATTACGTAAGCCATGATAAACTAAATTTTAGATATTATACGATTAAAGAATTGTTATACACTGCAAAGGTAAACATTTATTTGGAATTAGCTTAAGAGATTGGCAACTTTTTATCATGTAATTTTGCCCCGTGGCCTGACTCAGGGCAACTGAGTGCGAATCTCTTCGAGCTTAACCAGCTTGCTTACAATGGCGTATATGGTGATGCCGGCAGGGGAGTGGATCTTAAGTTTGGCCGAGATGTTGCGCCTGTGGGTCATTACGGTGTTGACCGAGACGTTCATCTGCGCGGCGATTTCTTTGTTGGACATGCCTTTGGCTATGCTGACCACGACATCCTTTTCGCGCTGGCTCAGCGCCGAAGACTTTTCTTCCATGTCGTCGGGCTCCTTGGCCGCCAGCTTTTCTATGGCCGTCTCCAGTTCCGGCGCCGGATCGTAAAGCGAAACCACTGCATCGAACAGTTCAAGCGTCGACTTGGGCAGACTGCAGTGCTGTATGCCGATGAATTTAGGCGATGGTCCTTCCGCCGCTGAACGTATCGCGTCGATTATGCCGTGTCCGGCCAACAGGGGATCGGTAATGATGACCGACGGTCGCAGACGGGCTGTCTGCTCCATAGCGCGGGACTCGTCTATACGGTGGATGGTGCGTCCCGCGGCTTTTGACTTGCCGAGTATCTGGCTTACTCCGCTTTCGATTATGGGCGGAAGCGACATTATTCCGATGACTGTCTGTTTCATCCTTTGTCTTCGAGTGAGGCTATCAACGGAATCAGTATCAGATTTTCTATATCGGCATGTGAGTCGAGGTCGTCTTCCGCATTGTAGAGATCGACGAGTACATCATACATGCGGTTGGGCATCGACGTGGTGTAGAAGCGCAGGATTATATTCTTCAGGTCAGCGAGTTTCCGGGCTATTTCGTCGTGGTGGCGCTTGAATATGCTGATATTGTAGGTCGACACATCGCCGGCTATCAATGAGCGAATGTAGGGAAATACTTTGTTCTCTTCGTAAGCGAAGTGCTTCTTCACTTCCTCTATATACTCGTCGAAGAAGGCGATTATGGCAGGATTGATATCACTGAGTGTTTCGTCGAGGGCGTCAAGCAGATTCCGGCGAATGTGCGGGAACTTGTAGCGCAGAAAGTAGTCGTGGCTGTTGTGCAGAAAGTCTACTATGGCCAGCGGCGATATGTCCGGCATGGTCTCGGCATCGATGTGTCCGCTAAGTATGAAGTTGATGATGAACAGGAACACCTTCACATCTATGCCGTTTTCGGCGCAGACATCTTCGATGCGCCTGTCCTGAAAGCCAAGCGGTATGTTGAATCTGCTTAAAATAGGGAGAATGTTGTAGTCCTGTTCTATAAGGTCTACAACACTCTCTTTTCCTGTGAAATTCTTCGTAAGCTTCATGACGCCTGCGGAGAACTATTTTTTAAGGGCTTCGATGCTTGCCTTAAGGCTGGTTATCTTAGTCTCGGCATCCTGTTGTTTGCGGCGTTCGGCGTCGACTACAGCCACGGGTGCATTGTTGACGAAGCGCTCGTTGGCAAGTTTCTTCATCACAGAGCTGAGGAACCCTTCGTAATATGCAAGGTCCTTTTCAAGTCGGGCAAGCTCGGCATCGACATCGATGGTAGAAGCGAGGGGTATGTTGAACTCCGTAGTGCCTACCATGAACGATGCTGCGGCCGCGTCTTTGCAGGCTTCGGCATTGATGGCTTCGAGGCATGCGAGTTTGCGGATTACACTGTCAAGGCTGTTGTCCCATTTGCCGAGCACGTTGAGCGACAGCTCGACGCGGGGCGAGATATTTTTCGCCGCACGGACACCGCGAACGCCGGCCACTACTTCTTTGGCATGTTCCATCGAGGTGATTATAGCATTGTCGGCATCCTTGACAGAGGGGAGCACGGCCAGCATGATCGATTCGCCTTCGGCACGCTGCTGCAGGTGTTGCCAGAGTTCTTCCGTGATGAACGGCATGAACGGATGGAGCAGTCGCAGAAGTGTGTCAAAATAGCCAAGTGTGGCCTCGTATGTAGCGCGGTCGATGGGTTGCTGATAGGCAGGCTTGACCATCTCGAGATACCATGAAGAGAATTCGTCCCAGAACAGGCGGTAGATTGCCATCAAGGCTTCGCTGAGGCGGAATTTGCCGAACAGGTCCTGCACTTCGGCCATAGTGGCGTTGAGTTGCGCTCCGAACCATTCGACGGCCTTGGCTGAGCTTTCCGGCTGTTGAATGTCGGCCACTTCCCATCCCTTTACCAGACGGAATGCGTTCCAGATTTTGTTGCAGAAGTTGCGGCCCTGCTCGACGAGCTTGTCGTCAAACAGAATGTCGTTGCCTGCAGGAGCGGACAACATCATGCCCATGCGCACACCGTCGGCTCCGTAGGTGGCTATGAGGTTCAGGGGGTCGGGGGAGTTGCCGAGCTGTTTCGACATCTTTCGGCCGAGCTTGTCGCGTACGATACCGGTGAAGTAAACGTTGCGGAACGGCATGTCGTGCATATATTCGTAGCCGGCGATAATCATTCGCGCTACCCAGAAGAATATGATGTCCGGACCGGTCACAAGCGTGGCAGTGGGGTAATAATACTTGATTTCTTCATTGTCGGGGTCGAGAATGCCGTTGAAGAGCGATATCGGCCACAACCATGAGCTGAACCAGGTGTCGAGTCCATCCTCATCCTGACGCAGGTCTGCGAGGGTGAGCGATGCGTCGCCGGTGAGGCTCATGGCCTCTTCGAGAGCCTGTTCGGGAGTCTCGCCTACGACTATGCGTCCGTCGGGCAGATAGTAGGCCGGGATGCGGTGTCCCCACCAGAGCTGGCGTGAGATACACCAGTCTTTGATGTCGGTCATCCAGTGGTTGTAGGTGTTCTTGAATTTTTCCGGCACGAACTTTATGTGGTCGTCCATTACAGCATCGAGTGCCGGCTTGCAGAGTGCCTCCATCTTGAGGAACCACTGGTCAGACAGACGCGGTTCGGTGGCAGTGTCGGGGTTGCGCTCCGAATAACCGACCTTGTTTTCGTAGTCTTCGATTTTTTCAATCAGTCCTGCGTTCTGGAGGTCGACGGCTATCTGCTTGCGCACATCGAAGCGGTCCATTCCGACATACATTCCTGCGGCTTCGCTGATGGTTCCGTTGTCGTTGAATATGTCGATGGTCTCAAGGTTGTGCTTCTGACCGAGCATGTTGTCGTTCATGTCGTGGGCCGGAGTCACTTTAAGACATCCTGTACCGAACTCAATGTCCACGTAATCGTCTTCGATTACCGGAATCTCGCGGTTGACCAGAGGCACGATGACGCGTTTGCCTTTCAGGTGCTGGTTCTTGGGGTCGTTGGGGTTTATGCACATGGCAGTGTCGCCCATAATGGTCTCCGGACGTGTCGTTGCCACGATTGCATAGCCGTCTTCGCCCACGATTTTGTAGCGGAGATAATATAGCTTGCTGTGCTCTTCCTTATATATAACTTCGATGTCGCTCAGTGCGGTGCATGCTTTCGGGTCCCAGTTGACCATGCGCTTGCCTCGATATATCAGTCCCTTGCGGTAAAGATCGCAGAACACTTTGATTACGCTTTTAGAGCGTATATCGTCCATGGTGAATGCCGTGCGGCTCCAGTCGCATGACGCGCCGAGCTTCTTGAGCTGTTCGAGGATGATGCCTCCGTGCTTTTCTTTCCATTCCCAGGCGTGCTTCAGGAATTCCTCGCGTGTGAGGTCGCTTTTCTTGATACCCTCTTTGGCGAGCTTTGCCACTACTTTGGCCTCGGTGGCTATTGATGCATGGTCGGTTCCCGGTACCCACAGGGCATTCTTGCCTTCCATGCGAGCCCGGCGTATCAGGATGTCCTGAATTGTATTGTTCAGCATATGCCCCATGTGGAGTATGCCCGTGACGTTTGGCGGCGGGATGACAATAGTGTATGGTTCTCGTTCATCGGGTGTCGACTTGAACATGTCATGTTCCATCCAGTAGCTGTACCATTTGTCCTCGACTTCCGAGGGGCTGTAAGTCTTGGCTAACTCTTTCATGTTGTATATGTAATGTTTATATTATATTGTCCAAAAATATTCTTCGTTGAAATTTTCTGCAAAATTAGTGAAAATAGTTGAATAATGCATAATGTTGTCAGCGGAGGCGGTTCATGGCATCGAGCATTTGCTGGAGTTCTGCCCTGATGGCCTTGAGACGCTCGACGGCGCGCGCATGGGTCGAGACACCGGAATGGTTGTTTTTGATCTGTTGCTGCGCCGCATTGATTTTAAGACCTTTTTCCTTGGTGAGGTAGATGACCATGCGGATTTTTTCTATATCGGATGCCGTGTAGAAACGTGTGCCGTGTTCATTGCGCTTGGGTTTGATGAATGTGAATTCCTTTTCCCAAAAGCGCAGAGTGCTCAGCGGTACACCTATGATTTCTGACACTTCGCGTATCTTGTAATATTTTTTGTCGGTCGAGTCCATTTGTGCAGTGTGTCAGTCCATCACGTGTCCGGCATTTTCGGCGAGGCGCAGAAGCTCGTCGTATTCCTCCGGGGTTATGTCCATAAAATAATAGTTTATCGGGTTCTGCGGAGCGCCTTTGTAGCGCACTTCGTAGTGAAGATGGTTGCCTGTCGACTTTCCGGTGTTCCCGACTTCGCCGATTAGGTCGCCACGCTTAACTTTAGTGCCCGGTTTGGTATGGATTTTGCTCAAATGGGCATAGCGGGTCACATAGTTGTAGCCGTGGTTGATTTCCACCATGTTTCCGTAGCCGCTCTGCCATCCGGCCATGACTACTTCGCCGTCGGCTGTGGCATAGACCGGAGTTCCGCGGTCGGCGGCAAAGTCAAGGCCTTCATGGAATTTGCTTGTGCCGTATATCGGGTCTCGTCGGTAGCCGTAGCCCGAGGCCATCTGCTTCATGAACTTCTGGGGCACAGGCTGTATGGCCGGAATGTGGGTTATGCGGTCCTTATTGTCGCGGGCCAGTTGCTGGAGCTCATTGAACGATTTAATCTGGGTATATAGCTGTCTGTCGAAGATGTCCATCTTCTTGGTCAGATTTTTTATTAGTTCGGCATCCTGCAGGTGGTTAAGATGCCGGTAGCGGTTTTCGTTGTCCAGCCCGGCATAGATCTGAGCGTTTGACAGGCGGGGCGCGCCCATGATGACACGATAGAAGTTGTCGTCGCGCGCCATTATATCGTTCATCACGTCTACCGATATGTCGAGCCGGCGGTTAAGGATGTCAATTTCGTCGCGCAACTGTTCGTTTTCCTGGCGGAGAATTTTTTCGCGGGGAGTGTCAATCAGATAGTATACGATGCCGAATATCACTGTCAGGCAACATCCGGCCACAAGCGTATTTCTCAATGCCACCCATATCCGTGACGCACGGGTCGGATAGACTCGCTCATACTTGTCGGTAGCCGGATTATATCTATAAAATACTCTTGAACTCATCGATGCTTGAAATGTGAATTTGCAAAAATAATAATATTAAGCTAATTTTGCAGATAATTTGATGGTAAATAAAGTGAAAAAACCGTCTTTAAGTAGTCAATCAAACTATAAATGTTAATATAAAATGCTGACCGCTAAGGAAATCAGGGAGTCTTTCAAGGACTTCTTCCGTACAAAGGGACATCAGATAGTCCCCTCTGCACCTATGGTAATCAAGGATGACCCTACATTGATGTTTACCAATGCCGGTATGAACCAGTTTAAAGATATAATACTTGGAAACGCCGTGGCGAAACACAAGAGAGTCGCGGACTCGCAGAAGTGTCTGCGAGTGAGCGGAAAGCACAACGACCTTGAAGAGGTGGGAATGGACACGTACCACCACACGATGTTTGAGATGCTCGGTAACTGGTCGTTCGGTGATTATTTCAAGAAAGAAGCTATCGACTGGGCTTGGGAATATTTGGTCGACGTGCTTAAACTTGACCCGAAGAATCTGTATGCGACCGTATTCGAGGGTTCTCCTGCCGAAGGTCTCGGACGCGACGACGAAGCCGCCGCCATCTGGGAGAAGCATTTGCCCAAGAATCACATTATAAACGGCAACAAGCATGATAATTTCTGGGAAATGGGCGACACCGGTCCATGCGGTCCTTGTTCGGAGATACACATCGACCTCCGTTCTGAAGAGGAGAAGGCAAAGGTGCCCGGCTGTGACCTCGTCAACCACGACCATCCCCAGGTGATAGAAATCTGGAATCTCGTGTTCATGCAGTATAACAGAAAGGCCGACGGTTCGCTCGAACCGCTTCCCGCCAAGGTAATCGACACCGGTATGGGATTTGAACGTCTGTGTATGGCTCTTCAGGGCAAACGCTCTAACTACGACACCGATGTGTTTACTCCGCTTATCTCAAAGATAGGGGAGCTTGCCGGCAAGAAGTACGGTGATGACGAAAAGGTCGACATCGCGATGCGTGTTATCGCCGACCATGTGCGTACAATATCATTCTCAATCGCCGACTCACAGCTTCCTGGAAATGCTAAGGCAGGTTACGTAATCCGCCGTATTCTCCGCCGTGCCGTACGCTATGCCTATACGTTCCTGGAACAGAAACAGGCATTCATGTACCGTCTTGTCGACACTCTCATCGAAAGCATGGGCGAAGCTTATCCGGAATTGACCAAGCAACGCGACCTCATCATGAAGGTGATTCGCGAAGAGGAGGAGGCTTTCCTTCGCACACTCGAAAACGGCATCCGCATGCTTGACAACGCAATCAATGTTGCAAAGTCGCAGGGAAAAAACGAAATATCAGGTAAGGAAGCGTTTGTGCTCTATGACACTTATGGATTTCCGCTCGACTTGACAGAACTTATACTTAAGGAAAACGGCATGACCCTTGACCATGAGGAGTTTGACTCTGAGATGGCCGCACAGAAGGCGCGTGCACGTAATGCGGCCGCTGTAGAGACCGGCGATTGGGTAGTGGTACGCGACGGTGAACAGGTGTTTGTAGGTTACGACTCGACATCCGTACCCACTCACATACTACGCTACCGCAAGGTAAAGCAGAAAAACAATGAATATTACCAACTGGTACTGTCATCGACTCCGTTCTATGCGGAGATGGGCGGACAGGTCGGCGACAGGGGCCGTCTCGTAGGTCCTGACGGCGATGTAGTCGATATATATGACACGAAGCGTGAAAACGGTATAGGTGTGCATCTGACCAAAAAGCTTCCTGCCGACGTATCGGCTGAATTTGAAGCTGTAATCGACGAGGATGCGCGTGAGGCTACATCTGCCAACCATACAGCCACTCACTTACTCCATGAGGCTCTGCGCGAAGTGCTCGGTACACATGTCGAGCAACGCGGTTCGTTCGTGTCGCCTGATGTACTACGTTTTGACTTCTCGCATTTCCAGAAGCTTACTCCGGAAGAGATTGCAAAGGTTGAGCATCTTGCCAATAAGCGTGTGCGCAAGGCGATAGCACGCGACGAGCATCGTTGTGTGCCTATTGACAAAGCCCGCGAGATGGGGGCTATGGCTCTGTTCGGTGAAAAGTACGGCGATGAAGTGCGAGTAATCCGTTACGGCTCGTCGGTAGAGCTTTGCGGTGGTACGCATGTAGAGAATACCGGTAATATCGGTATGATAAAGATTCTTTCGGAGTCGAGTATCGCGGCCGGTATACGACGCATTGAGGCTATCACGGGTGCAAGGGTCGAGAAGGCTATCCAGGAGATGCAGAATACACTTCGTGAGGTGGGATCGCTCTTGAACAATACGCCTAATGTCGTTCAGGCTATTAAAAAGTCCATCGAAGAGAATGCAGAACTGCGTCATCAGGCCGAAGAGCATTTCAATGAACGTGTGAGTGCGCTTACTAAGGAACTATTGGCAAAAGCCATCGAAGTCAACGGCATTAAGGTTGTTGAGATGCAGGGAATTCGTTTGCCGGAAGTGGTTAAGAATGTAGCGTTCGGTGTACGTGCCCAGTCTCCTGAGCACACAGTGTTCATTGGTGCGACTTTTGACCCGGCAGGCAAACCGTTGTTGACATTGATGATCACAGAGGATCTTACCAAAGATGGTATGAATGCCTCGACTACAGTGCGCGAAGCCGCCAAATTGATTCAGGGTGGCGGCGGCGGCCAGCCCGGATTTGCACAGGCCGGCGGAAAGAATAAGGATGGACTGTCATCGGCTTATGAAAAGATGCGTTCAATCCTTGGGCTGTAATCAGACTTTTGACAGTTGATATAATAAGTGGAAGCATGGACTTCATGTCTGTGCTTCCACTGTATTTATAATATAGTTAAAATATGGATCCCGTTCAACCGTCGTATGTCCCCGATGGTTTAAATTTTATTACTTAACTAAATTAAGTTATGAGTCAGAATGTGAAAATAGTGGTAGTAGGCAGTGCCAATACCGATATGGTAGTCAAGACGGTTCAGATGCCACGTCCGGGTGAGACGGTGCTTGGTGGAAAATTCCTTATGACGCAGGGTGGCAAAGGAGCAAATCAGGCTGTGGCGGCCGCAAAGCTCGACGGCGATGTCGCTTTTGTCGGAAAGGTTGGCGACGACGTGTTTGGAGGTAATACACTTGAGTCATTACGCAAATACGATGTCGATGTGTCGGGTGTCGGAGTGGAGGCCGATACTCCTTCAGGTGTGGCATTAATCACCGTAGACGCTTCCGGCGAAAATTCAATCGTGGTAGCTCCCGGTGCCAATGCGATGTTGGCTCCATATGATGTGACTAATGCTACCGATCTGATTGATAATGCTGAGATCGTGTTGCTCCAGCTTGAGATACCTATGGAGACTGTGACCTATGCGGCCATGTTGGCCAAGTCGAGGGGCAAAAAAGTGGTGCTCAATCCGGCTCCGGCGCCTAAATCGCCGTTGTCCGATGATCTTCTTTCGTCCGTTGACGTAATAGTGCCGAACGAGACTGAAACCGAGATTTTGACTGGAATTAGATTGACCGACGACAAAGAATCGTGGAACGATGCAGTAAAAGCATTTCACTCCAAAGGAATAAAGGAAGTGGTAATAACTCTTGGCTCTAAAGGCGCGCTTTATTCAGACGGCAACGGTATCGTAGAGATTCCGGCTTTTAAAGTAAAGGCTGTAGACACAACCGCGGCCGGTGACACTTTCTGCGGTGCACTCTGTGTGGCGTTGACTGAAGGATGTACGATGGATGCCGCCATCACCTTTGCCAATAAGGCGGCGTCGATAGCCGTCACGAGGGTAGGTGCCCAGCGTTCATGTCCTGTGCGTAAAGAAGTAGTCTGATGTCTATTTGAGTTTTGACTGATACTTCTTTAAGTTTGGAAGGAACGCGGCAACTATGCCTAAAAGCGGTGTATATGCACAGAAATTATACACGTTAATGATTCCGTATATGTCGGCGAAGTCTCCAAGAACGGCGGCCGCTATTCCTCCGACTCCGAAGGCAAAACCGAAGAAGAGGCCCGAAATCATTCCCAGTTTGTTGGGAAGAAGTTCCTGGGCATACAGAAGTATGGCCGGAAATGCCGAAGAAAGCATAAATCCTGCCCCGAAGCTTAAAATAGCGGTCAAAGGCAGCGATACGTGCGGTAAAAGCAGACTGAAAGGTGCGGTGCCGAGTATCGACACCCAAATGATTATTTTTCGTCCGAATTTGTCGCCGAGCGGTCCCCCGACGAGGGTGCCTGCGGCTGTGGCTACTGTGAATATGAAGAGAAATATCTGTGATTGAGATACGGAAACTCCGAACCGTTCAATCAAGTAAAATGTATAATAGCTTGATAGACTGGTCATGTAGATATACTTGGAGAAGATCAGCACCACGATGATTGATATTGTGAAAATAGTCTTTCCCTTGGATAGTGGCAACGGATTGTGAGATTCCGATTTTGCTATTATCCGCAGATTTTGCAAATAATCCTTATACCATGAGCATATAGGCTTCATGGTTGCGAAACACAAGGCTACGACAATCAGGAACCACAGCACATAGTGTCTGTTGTTTGGTGCTACAATAAGAGCAACGAGCAGAGGACCTATGGATCCGCCGAAATTACCTCCTACCTGAAACACCGATTGCGCAAAACCTCTATGCGCCCTCCCGGCCAGAGATGTTATTCTTGATGCTTCGGGATGCAGAGTGGCAGAACCTAATCCAATCATAAATACGGCAAGCAATATACCAGCCATCGTATTGCAGTACGCAAACAGCGCTATGCCTGTTCCGGTACAGCACATTCCCATGGGCAGACTCAGTGTGAACGGCTTCTTGTCAAACACATATCCTACAACAGGTTGAAATATCGATGCCGCAATCTGGTATACCAGTGTTATAAGACCTATTTGGGCGAAATCAAGGTTGAGTTCTGTCTTTAGCATCGGATATACGGCAGTGACTACCGATTGAAGCAGGTCGTTCAGGCAGTGTGCCGCGCAGAGTGCTAAGAGCACATGTATATTCGTTATTGACAGAATGCGTTTGTAAAATGCTGATAGTCTCATGTCTAAATGTTGCCTATAGTAGATATGGCGTTTCTGTATGAATTGATTGACCCGGATTTACGTATAAGTTTGGCGCTTTTTCTTCCAATCAAGTTTTCGGCATATTCCCAGAATGGCTTTATTTTAGAAAGAATCTGGGCATCGCCGCACAGATGCGATTCGTAGTGCGACATCAGTTCAGCGTGAAGGTTCAGCAGACGCCCAATCTGTTCTTCGTCGGTAAGAGCTTTTTTGTTTCTCCATTCTTCGATTATAGATGGCCTGGCAAGCAATCCTCGTCCGACCATGACACCGTGCAGCGACGGATATCGTGAAGCTATGGACTCGATATCCTCGGGAGTCCGGATGTCTCCGTTAAATATCACAGGGTGGTTCAGCATGTTGAGCGCTTCTTCAAATTCCACCATGTAAAGGTCGCCGGAATATTGTTGGGCAGATATGCGCGGATGAATAGTCACATGGCTTAACGGCATTGAATTAATGATGGTAGCTATGCCGCGCCATTCTGTACAGTCATTTATGCCTAACCTCATTTTTAACGAATATTTCATGTCGGTGTCCGATTTGATGTGTTCGGCAACCTGCTTGAGACAATCCTTATTCGTCAGCAATCCTGCACCGCGCCCTTTTTTTACTTGTGGAGGGAACGGACAGCCTAAATTCAGGTCAAGGACATTATATCCCGCATCGGCCACGGCTTTAGTCAGCAGGATGAATTCGTCAAAGTCTTTAAACAGAATTTGAGGAATCAATCGATGATTACCGTTTAAAGGAGAGGTTATGTCGCGGATGTCGCGTTTGCGTGGTTCGCCGTGCTTGATATGAATGAACGGAGAACAATACGTGTCGGCCGGAGTATATAGCTGGGCGTGAAAGTGCCTGTAAGGAGCATCGGTATATCCCTGAATCGGAGCTGAAAATATTTCCATATATGTGAACAGACTGAAATTTCGCCGCAAAATTAAGAAAAATGTTTCAATCTTCAAGGCTTGACAGCATGGATGCGGATGGAATACATAACATAATTAGATGAAAATTTAAGTTGGGTCAATGCAAATTCATTGCGAAAAATCCGTATATTTGCATAATAGATAACCAATTATTATTTATGAAAAAATCAGCTATATTTCTAACCTGTTTGGCCATGGCTTTTGCCGGAATGGCTCAATCTACTAAATCTAAGTCATGGAGTGCGGACAATGGAAACGGAACATACACGAATCCACTAACTTATGATGAATTCTCCGATCCCGACGTTATCAGAGTCGGTGATGACTATTATCTTGCAGGAACAACAATGCACACTGTTCCCGGTCTTGTGATTCTGCATTCAAAGGATCTTGTCAATTGGGAGAATGTTTCGTATTGTTTTGACCGGTTTGACTTTGACGACGACGCTTTCTCTTTGAAAGACGGCAAGGAGATATACGGGCAAGGTATATGGGCACCGTGTATCCGTTATAATGACGGAAAGTTCTATCTTTACAGCAATGTCAACGGCAAGGGGCTTCAGTGCTTTGTCAGTGACAAGATTGAAGGCCCATGGAAGCATATAAACATGCAGGGACGTATTTATGATTTGAGTGTATTGTTTGATGACGACGGTAAAATTTATGCTATTCATGGTTACGGCGAGGTAAAGTGTACGGAACTTAAACCTGACATGAGCGGACCGATTGAGGAGACTGAACGCGTCATTATTCCGGAAGGAAGCGCAGTGGGTGAAGGTCACCACATGTATAAGATTGACGGCATGTATTATCTTATTTCTACTGACTATATCCCCAATGGGCGTACATTGTGCTCTCGTTCTAAAAGTATCTGGGGTCCGTATGAGACTTGTGTAATAACGGCAGATGAGACTTTCGGCTACCACGCCGCTCCGATGACCCAGATTCGTGGACGAATTATGCCTGACAATCATCCTGTGAGCATAGCTCCAGCCGATCCCGACAAGACTGCGGCTTCAAATATACACCAGGGAGGTATCGTTTCGACACCGGACGGACAGTGGTGGGCACTGCTTATGATGGATTTCCATTCAATAGGAAGAACTGTGACTCTTGCCCCCATAACCTGGAAAGACGGTTGGCCGATGCTTGGACTTGAGGGTAATCTTGGCCGCTCGCCTCGCACTTGGCTTAAGCCTAACACTGCAGCACGCGACACGGAACCGATACATGCCCCATACGAACGCAATGAGAACTTTGATGGAAAGACTCTTGGCCGAGTATGGCAATGGAACCACAACCCCGATGATAAGATGTGGAGTTTGAAGGATGGTAAGCTACGCCTGAAAACCATGCCTGCCGAACAACTTATGTGGGCGAGAAACACCCTGACCCAACGTGCTATAGGTCCGAAATCGGTGACTACCGTGGAAATGGATGTGAAAAATCTTAAAGACGGCGATGTCTGCGGCCTCGGAAATATAAATGTGCCTTGTTCATGGGCCGGAATTGTCAAGGACGGCAAGCAGATAGTGCTGCGTAGATTTGAGCAGGTCAATAACGACACTTTGGATGTCCCGGTGAAGTTGACCGATGATAAAATCTGGCTTCGATTCATAGGCGATTTTGACAACGATAAAGGACGCTATGCATATTCGACCGATGGCAAGACATTCCATGACCTCGGCGGGGATATGGTTTTGAGTTATCAGCTTATTACATTCCAGGGTGCGCGCATATCATTGTTTGCGTTCAACAAGAACGGTAAGAATGGAGGCTATGCTGAATTTGACAACTTCACAGTCGACGAGCCGATGGCCAGCCGTGACGGATATATTCCGTTTGATAAGACTTTCCGTATCATAAATCTCGCGACCGGTCTTCCGATGCATGCCACTCCGCATGGGTTGATGTATGACACTAATGCCGATGCAGATTCGCCCCAGACACGTTTCCGCGTAATCGACCGTGGCAATGGTAAGGTTGTTCTGCAGTGTGCCGACGGCCGTTATGTATTTGTGTCTGGATTTGGTCTTCCGGGAGATGTCCGTCTGACTAATGACATTAATCTCGCTGAAGAATTCATGTGGCAAGATTTTCTTAATAAGGAATTCATGCTCATGTCGATGAAGAATCACAAGTATATAGGAAAGAGTCCTACTACAGGAAGTCCTTATTCGATGGATTATGCAGGTGCTGATCCTGCACGTCGTAATGGGGCTGTGTTCCGCTGGGAAGAGTAAAACTGTCATTTATTTTAATAAATATAGCAAGAGTGCCATAGCCCGAATCAGGCTATGGCACTCTTGTTTAGATTAAATCCCGATTACATCAGATTCTCACGATCCGTTATTTCTGCATCGGTCATTGTGTAGCCATCCAGGCTTCCTTCCTTTGCTTGTATGCAAATGTAGGTCAGAGGTTCCTTTGATGTGCATTTTAGATTTCTATCGCAGTTGGTAGCAACTCTAATCACTGATCCTTCTGCTATGTCAAACACGCTGTCGTTTACTTGAAACGTCCCTTTGCCTTTTATAATTATGTAATTCTCTTCGTTACCTTTATGGCTATGAAAAAAGGGTATGGATGTACCGGTTGGCAATGTACCGAAAGAGATTTCGCATGATGTCGCTCCGGAAGCATCCTTTATGAATTGCTTTCCTTCGAACTCTTCAATATTACCTATGGATACGTGTGCAAATTTGTCGCAAGAATTGATTGTTTTTAAATCGCTCATAATCTTAGAATATGTATTGTTATATACTATGTTTGTTATTTGTAATTGTAGTCTGTTTACATTATCTTTGTTCAAAAATTCCAATGCAAATATAAACTGTATTTTGCATTGTTACAAGATGTTACTACAGTGTAAGCTACTTACCTTTTAGTAATTATTTATGAAAATGAGTCATTTATATATGGAAGAAAGATTAAATAGATTTGCAGATATAAAGGCGTGTCCTATAAGAAACGTTATTTCCCGATTTTCTGGAAAGTGGTCTATGCTTCTGTTATGTATACTTGCGGAAAATGAATCAATACGGTTTGGTGAAATAAGTAAGATTGTACCGGATATTTCACAAAAAGTTTTGACTGATACGTTGAGAAATCTTGAATCATCAGGTCTTATTTCCCGAAAAGTTTATGCAGAGATACCTCCACGAGTGGAATATTCTTTGACAGAACTCGGGAAAAGCCTTATGCCCCATATTAAGGGTCTTGTTATTTGGGCATTAGATAACTATGCTTCAATATTCCCAAAGTCTAAACATTAAATTTTTATCGTCTGATAATAAGATGTTTCTGATGTATTGTATGTTGGTATTATCGTCAATATATAGTGAGCATGCTGATATTACATAGAGATTGAACAGAGGTATTGAAAAAGTGACGGACAGGATTCGGATTACCGGGGCCTGTCCGTCACTTTTTATGAGTCGGATGTATCTGTTATTCTTCCATAATCTCTGACGCGTCCCTCATTTCCTCATATTCAAGCCAATCAGGGTCGTTTTCTGTATAGATAGTTATTGGCAACAGGTCGAACGGAGCCAATGCCAGATTTATCTTTTTCTCAAAAATATGGACAGAGGTGGTGTAAAATATCCAGTTGCGTTCACCGTCACCTGTATATATTCCGGTAAGTATTGCTATCGGATCTTTCATGAAAACCTTCTGCAGTGCATCCTGTACCGCTTCCATGATTGTCGATGTAGGTGTATCGGGCATGCCGGACGCATCTCCGGGATATTTCCATGTTATCTCAACTCGGATTTTGTATTTGTCTGATTCCTTAGCTTGCTCAATTCCGCGACGTCCGGTCACCATAATCAGTTTTCCGGAAGCGCTTTCTGTGGGAGATGTCCACCAATCGTTACCTATTTTTATAGCCATAAATGTTTATTTTGGGCTAATTTAGTGAAATTCGTTCTAATGGGAAATATTTAACCCTTTTTTTTTGCACATTGAACTTGATTTGAGTATTTTCGTATTTCATAAATTCGGAACGTAAATGCATAAAATTGTAGTCGTTATATTGTCGTTGATTTGTGTGTCGTTGGCTCATGCCGCGGGCGACACGGAAGTTAGAGCCGTATGGCTTACTACAAACAGCGGACTTGACTGGCCCGGAAAGGTCCTGTCGGAATCCGGACAGAAAAAGTTGATGATAGATATGCTTGATCGGCTGAAGAGCGCTAACTTCAATCTGGTGATTTTTCAGGTGCAGGCCAATGGCGACGTGCTTTGGAAATCTTCATTGCAACCGGCGATGGAGGCTGTAACCGGTAATGCTTCGTCCGGATTGAGCTACGATGTGTGTAAATTTGTGATTGATGAATGCCATAAACGCGACATGGAGTGCCATGCATGGATAGTGCCTTTCCGTCTGGGTTCAAAGAAGTTTGCTTCGCATTATGCATCGAATGCTGTTAAGCACCCTCTAAAATCACAGCATAAACTGTGTGTAAACTACAAAGGAACTTACTATTTTGATCCGGGAAACTCCGACACAAGGAAGTTCTTGATAAAACTATACCGTGAACTTGTTGAGAATTACGACTTTGATGGTATAAATCTGGATTATACGCGCTATCCGGGGAAGGACTTCCCTGATAATCACACATACGCGAAACGTAAAGACAAGAAAATGTCGCGTGACGACTGGCGTAGGGAAAATATAAATGTGTTTGTCGAAGAGCTATATAAGATGGCTAAATCCGTCAAACCGGATATGCTGGTAGGTTCCGCTCCTATAGGAACATACAAAAATGTGGAGAACTACCGCAATGCTACGGCTTATGATTCATTTCAGCAGGATCCCGGCAAGTGGATATCCGATGGTTGTCACGATTTGGTGATTCCACAGATGTACTGGGATGAAAAGGCCGGGTTTTCGACGCATCTTAAGACTTGGAAGGAGATTGCAGTGCCATCATGTCACCTCGTCGTGGGACTTGCTCCATACAAAATGGTAGAATCCGGGTGGGATGTCGATCAGGTATTGTCGCAGATTGAGAAGGTCAGAAAGGCCGACGGTGCCGAGGGTGTTTGCTTTTTCCGCGCTGAACATGTGTTGGGTAAAAATGCCAAGTCAAAAGCACTTTACAATAGACTTAAGTCGGACATATTCAAATCCCCTGCAAAATTGCCGTGGCGCGTGGCTTTTGCGAAGGAAGAATCCGTAGAACCGGTTAATCCGTTTCTTGAATAAATATAATGATGAAACAGATTGTATTCTTTATATTTACACTGATATATGCAGTGTACGGGTGGTGTGCCGAGCCTCTAACATTCAAAGGCAGTTCGGCCACGTCCATTGGCATTTACATATCCGAATTGGCTACAGGTCGGGTTGTTGCACGTCATAATGATGCCAAGTCGTTTGTCCCGGCATCTGTAATGAAGTGTGTCACGGCTGCTTCGGCTCAGACAATGCTTGACAGCGGTTCGCCCTTTACTACCAGGGTGGAGATTAGAGGACATGTCAATGATGGAGTCCTGGACGGGAATCTATATGTAGTCGGTGCGGGCGATCCTACGCTTGGTTCTCGGCATTTTATGGAGCGGGACAGTTTTACATTCGCAGTTGTAGAATGGCTTGAGGAGCTCGGAGTGGATTCGATTGCCGGAGATATAATAATCGATAATGGAGGGTATCCGGCTATAGGGGTGTCGCCATATTGGCTGCTTGAAGACACTGCATGGGAGTACGGCGCCGGTCTGTACGGAATCAATTATATGGATAACAGTTTCTCTATGACACTGCGGTTGGGCGAAGCAGGCGCCACCGATGAAATGGTTGAGGTCGTCAATATGTTGAAGCGCGGTCAAAAGTCGGACGTGGTTGCCATGCGGGGAGAGGGATCGTCATTGTTGACTGTGTCCGGTACATTGTCTACGTCATCTTATACGTCGAGATATTCGATGCCGGCACCGGAGATTGTTCTGTATGACGATATGTTGCAGGAATTCCGTCTGAATGGAATAAAGGTAGGAGGAGAGTATATCGACAGCGAGTCCGGTCCGGTAAGGAGTTTTGGATATGATTCCCCCCCTCGTGATGAGATTTTGAAAGTAATGATGTTTAAAAGCAATAATTTATTTGCCGAAGGAATGTTGCGTGCGATTGTAAAAAGTTCGGATGACAAGACTTACGGTAATGCTGTTGCTGTTGAAAAGGATTTCTGGAGCGGAAAAGGTATGGATTTATCGACTTCCCGGTGGCTTGACGGGAGCGGTCTGGCGCCTGTAAACCGTATCTCGCCACGTGTACTTGCCTCGATATTGGAATACATGGCTAAGTCCGGCGGTTCGAAGGAGTATGTGGGATTGTTCCCAAGGGCCGGACGTGAAGGCACTGTTAAGTCCCTTCTTGCAAAAACGCGCCTGGAAGGAACTTTTGCGATGAAATCAGGAAGTATGAATGGCGTATTGTGTTATGCCGGATTCAAACTTAATGCCAAAGGTGTTCCAAGTCATGTTGTGGTGATCATGGTAAACGGTGCGAGTTGCCGTTCCGCTGAAATCCGGGCGTCGATAGGGCGTTACTTGCTTAGTGTGTTCTGACCTATGATAATGCTTTATTTTTCCTGTAAATTGGATTAATTGGGCTGTTTATGCATATATTTATGCCCTAAAATTATACAGATATTACTATTGTTGCTACCTTTGCACCAGGTTCTAAATATGTTTAACATTCATGGATAAATTAAAGTCAATTTTACCGCTGTTTGTTTCCATACTTTTGTGTGTGGCGTTGTCGTCGTGTGAAGATGACCCGGATGAAGTCAGGCTTGATGAGCTTAATAAGTCCGTGTGGGTTTATGTAAGGCCGTTGGATTCAGACTATCAGTACAGTACTCAGTTGATGTTTTTTAATAATAAGAATATAACAATATATGGAGTGACTGCCGACAAAAAAGCATTGGACCTATTGGACACTAAACCATTTTCAATTAAATATGGCGAAGTTACGGTCGATGGCGAACTGCTTGGTAATGTCGATGACGGATTTGTATACTACAAACATAAAATTTATTATAAGACCACCCGTTGCCTTGGTGACTATATTGAATAACCATGTCGAAAGAGATTGAACGCAAATTCCTTGTAAAGGATGATTCCTACAGGGCTATGTCATATAAATCAGTGAGAATTGCCCAAGGATATCTTTCGACGGATAAGAGAGCTACGGTAAGAGTTCGCATTTTTGGTGATGAATCCTATCTGACTGTAAAGGGGGAGAATCGGGGAATCGTTAGAGATGAGTGGGAATATCCTATTCCGATGGACGATGCATATCAGATGCTCCACCGACTTGTCGAGGGTGTGGCCGTTGACAAGACGAGATACTTTGTCAAGTATGGCGGGGGCACATGGGAGGTCGACGAATTTCATTCCCCGGTTTCAGGACTTGTGGTTGCTGAAATCGAATTGGAGCACCCGGAACAGGAATTCAATCTTCCTCCGTTTATTGGCGATGAGGTTACAGGCGATCCGCGCTATTACAACTCCAATATAGCAAATATGGGCAATCAGACTATCTGATATCCAGTATCTTGTGCAATTGCAACGATAGACGCCATTCGGGATGCGCAAGGCAGAATTCCATGGCTTCAGTAATCAAACGGCGGTTAATCTCCAAGTCGCCGGTATCGCATGGTTGCAGAGCCCTGTTGGCGGTTTTTATATTGTTATAAATAAGCGGATTGTTGTCTCCGGTATATACGACTTTCAATTCATCGCATTTGTTTAATAGAATCTCAGCTCTGTCGCAGAATTCGTCTTTAGGAGATAGGGTGACGTGCGTTATCCCATCGGGAAGCGTATTTGTGCCATTGGTTTCGATGGCGATTTCATATCCGAGTTTGTTAAGCATTCCGATTAAGTCGTCGTCTATGTGCAGTGACGGTTCTCCTCCGGTCAGGACGACTAACCGACAAGGTGCATATCTGCCTATACGCTCAATGATTTCATCGGCCGACATGGCCGTTGCATTGTGATGGTCTGTGTCGCAGAACGGGCATTTCAGATTGCATCCGCTGAAACGCACAAACACTGCGGGGCGACCGGCATTCACCCCTTCGCCCTGTAGACTGTAGAATATTTCGTTTATTGGATATCTTTTCATATTGACAGGAAAGCATCATCTACATCGTCGAGTACATATATGGCTTCGTTCCCTTCCGACTCCTGAACGATGGCCTTGTAGCACTCCGGAATTCTGTCCACTACCCATTTGGCTATGTTTTCAGCAGTAGGATTGAACGGAATTAGTTCGTTCAGGTATCTGTGGTCAAGATGGCCGTGGATAAGTTGCTTGATATGGGTGAAGTCGCACACCATTCCGTCGGCATTCAATTCTTTTCCGCGGCAGTACACTGTGATTATCCAGTTATGGCCATGGATGCTCGAACACTTGCTTTCGTAGCTCAGTTTCAGAGAGTGAGCCGCCGATATCTCCATTCGTTTTTTTACGTAATACATCAGGCAGTCACCTCCTTTTCGTTGTCGCGTAAGGTAAGTGAGACAACATTCTCAACATGTGCAGTGTGCGGGAACATATCCACGGGCTGTATGGCGTCTATTTTATATTTTTGATCAAGTAGCGCCAAATCTCGTGCTTGCGTTGCCGGGTTACAGCTGACGTAGACTATACGTCGTGGCGAGGCATTCAGGATGACGTTTACTACATCTTCATGCATTCCGGCGCGTGGCGGGTCGACAATCATTACGTCCGGACGTCCGTGGATTTCGATAAACGAATCCGTGAGCACGTCCTTCATGTCGCCTGCATAAAACAGCGTATTGTCTATTCCGTTGACTTTGGAGTTTATTTTAGCGTCCTCAATCGCTTCCGGAACGTATTCTATTCCGATTACTTTGCGGGCTTTTCGAGCCACGAAATTAGCTATCGTACCTGTTCCGGTATAAAGGTCATAGACGAGCTCATCTCCGGTCAGTTCTGCAAAATCGCGTGCTACGCTGTACAGCCGATATGCTTGTCGGGAGTTGGTCTGATAGAATGATTTAGGACCGATGCGGAATCGTAGTCCTTCCATCTCCTCTTCGATATAATCCCGTCCTGCAAAGGTTATTATCTCTTGGTCGCCGATTGTGTCGTTGACTTTAGTGTTTACGACATACATAAGCGATGTTATTTCAGAAAATTCATTCGCCACTGCTGTCAGAAGCGCATTTATGGCCTCAGAATTGTCTTCTCCAAACGACATTACGGCCATTACTTCGCCTGTGGACGCGATTCTTATCATTAATGTTCGGAGAAGTCCGTGCTGTTCGCGTAAATCGTAGAACGAATAACCGTTCGCTTTCCCGAATTCTTTGATGAACGTTCTTATTCTGTTGCCGAGGTCGTCCTGAAGATGGCATTTGTCGATGTCAAGTACTTTGTCAAACGCACCAGGTATATGGAATCCCGCGGCGTTTCTGTCAGGAAACTCTTCTCCGCTTTCAAGCTGCTCGAATGTAAGCCACATTTTATTGGAGAATGTATATTCCATCTTATTGCGGTATTCCCAGATACTCTCTGAACCTATGATCGGCGATATCTCCGGAGCCTCAACCTTGGCTATGCGCTGAATGGCATCCTCAACTTGACGTTGTTTACACGAAAGCTGAAATCCGTAGGGCAGGTGCTGCCATCGGCAACCGCCGCAGACGGTAAAGTGGCCGCATTTCGGATTCACTCTTGTCTCGCTTTGTTTATGGATTTTTACGACGCGTCCCTCGGCATAATTCTTTTTCTTTTTAGTCAGCTTGATGTCGACTATGTCGCCTGGAGCGCCGTATGGTACGAACACCACCATTCCGTCCACTCTTGCCAAAGCATTGCCTTCGGCCGCTACATCTGATATCTCTATTTGTTCCAGCGTGGGAAGCTCTTTACGTTTACGTGACAAAACTGCAACTTTTAATTGGTTTTACGATACAAAATTACAATTACTTTTCCACTCATGGAAATCTCTACGATCATTTTTATGTGTCCGTCATGGGTGCTTTGCTGCATACTCGGATTATTGTATTATAAAGTGGTAAATTTTCGGCTGTTATTCCATGTGATTAAAATATTATGGTTAAATTTGTGGCCGGATTGGTGTAAGTCGGTCCGCGACATTTGATTAGTATAAGAAACGTTATGCTCAATCTTGTAACTTGAAAACGTAGGAAACTTTCAGCAGAGCAAGGATTAGCATAGTGGTTCTCGCGCATATGCGTGGGTCACTTTGTTACATCTGCTCTCATGGTTTCCTACGACCTTCAGGTTAAGACGTTGCATAGTTGGCTCACGTTTTTATTAAACTATAATCGTCCTTTGAGCCTGGGCTTTACTTGATACTTTCAATAAACAACATTACGGGTATGAAAATTGGTGGCTTTTTTACGTTGCTTGTGTTTGTCCCAATTATTCCGATGGCTCAGGCTACCGGGCAGGATTCAATTAAAACTCAAGAATTAGAAGAGGTGGTCGTCGAGGCCGTGAATCAACGAACCTCATCTAAGTCATCTACTTACATTCCGATGGCCAAGCAAAAGAATGCCTCTGACGATGCCATCTCCTTGCTGAGCCAGATGGCTATACCTCAATTGAATGTAGATCCTGCAAGCCAAAGCGTAAAAACGATTTCGGGTCAGCCGGTTTCGATATTTATTGACTATGTGGCGGCTTCCGCTCAAGATCTTAGTGGAATGAGAACAAGCGATGTAAAGAGGGTCGAATATCTTTTGTATCCATCCGATCTACGGTTTAAGGGCGCACAATACGTCATAAACTTCGTTATGCAAAAATATGAATGGGGCGGCTACACTAAACTCAATGCTGAAAAATGGTTTGGAGTGAATAGGTCTGAGGCTTCGGTCTATTCGAAGTTCGCTTATAAACGGATGACATTTGACTTACATGTGGATGAAATCTACCTGACTGACCGTCATACGGGAATTCGGTCGGTGGAAACATTTCAATTCCCGGATTTATTCGGGAACGGACCTGAAATTGTAGAGCGATTGTCATCTCCGCTTTCGATGTTGTATCGCAACAATAGCAACGATGTCGCATTTCGAGCATTGTACAGTACCGAAAAAGTTCAGATGTCTAATAAGTTGTCGTTTGCCTACACATCTGTCCCGCACAACGATACGGAAAATTCATTGACCTATCTTGATTCATTTCTGCCTGGTTCAAAGGCAAAAACGATATCTTCTAATCATAGTTGGAGTCTCGATTATAATTCTGAGACTTATGCGTCATTAAGCCAAAAGCTTGGCATGAATATTGAGGTCCGGTATCGTTACGACCGTAACTCATCTAATTCGGAATATGTCGATGAGCGCCTGGCTATTGAAAATGATGCGCGGGAAAAATCTCAATATGTCAGTATGACGCCGTGTCTTGTATGGAATCCTAATCAGCATAACAGTATTATGCCTTATATTCACGCCGAATATTCTACGGCAAAAATTGATTATTTGGGTAATTCGCCTTCACGGCAGAAATATGACATTTGGGGGTGCATGGCAGGTGCGAGATATACTTATATGCAAGAAAAGTGGTCGGCTGGAGGCCTTGTTGGCTGGGTTTACGCTAATACGAATTTGACCGGTACAAAAATAGAAGACAACTATCCGCAAGGTAATATTTTTGCCACATACTCTCCAAACGATAAGAACCAGATAGAGCTGACATACGCATTCGGCAAACAAGTCCCCGACACGTATCAGAAGAGTCCCAATATGCTTCAGCAGGATGAGCTTACGTGGTATGCCGGAACTCCGGGCCTGGACAACTATTGGCATCATAAGGTTCAGGCCACTTATACATGGCTTCCAAGCAATAAGTGGCAGTTGGCACTTAATGGGAGCTATTTTATATCCAATAATCGAGTTGTGCCGGTCTACTTGCCCGACGGTCCTGGAGGTACTATGCTTCGAAAGTATGTGAACAATGGCGACTATAATTATGGATGGATTATGGCGAGTTCAACCGCCAAGTTTTTAAGCGGAAATCTTATTGCTAAAGTTAGCCCGTATTTTGACATGTATAAGACTACGGGTGAGTATTCCATGCGCCAAAAAGGATTTTTTTGCATAGCTCAACTGACGTGGTATTTTGGTGACTTTTATATGTTTGGGTGGTATCGGACTCGGTCGAAAGGATTAGGTATGGATTCCGGTTACAAAGAGCGGACTCCGGAATCCTACCAAATTCAGTTAGGCTGGGGAAGAGGAGCCTGGAAAGCATCGGCGACAGCATATAATTTTTTGCGTTCAAGCTGGGAGACTTCCCGTCAGACTTTGGCAAGTCGGTATTACCAATCTGACAGACGGGTGTTTGGCACTTCACAGCATATGCGGTTTCAATTTTCGTTGACGTATACATTTGGATATGGAAAGAAGGTTCAGCACAGCGATGAAGTCAGTGGCACCGGAGTCGGACAAAGTGCCATTTTAAAATAAAGAATAATTGTTAGCAATCAATAGTCCGGCAATTGTGCCGACAATTAGTAAAGCCAATTAAAGGTGATTCAGGCTGCTGATTTAGGCGGCATATCAATTGATTGCTCGGAAAGAGGTTTTGGAAATGCCTGTGAAGCCTCGTATTATTATTGAGTCGTGAAGCCGTATTTTATTTGTTTGCTGGCTTTATATACAGTATCTCCTTTATTTGTTCTGATATGTGTGCCTGATAGTGTAAGAAGTGTGAGAGATGCTTTCAAGAATGATTAATCCGGTACTCTTGATGGGCAAACGGGTTGAACTATTTGTTTTAAGAGGGCGTTATAGTAGCGAAACCAAATTTTATCGTTATGAGCGAATTTAACAATATCATTAAAGAGAGCAAACCGACTTTTGTTGACTTTTTTGCTACATGGTGTGGGCCCTGCAAAATGATGCACCCTATATTGGAAAAGCTGAAGGAGAAAATGGGCGACAGCGTGTCTATCCTTAAGATAGATGTTGACCGCAATCAAGAACTTTCGGCTCAATTCCGTGTACAGTCAGTACCGACCCTGATTATATTTAAGGACGGTGAAGTGAAATGGCGTGCGGCAGGTGTGCATAGTGCAGAAGACCTTGAAGCAAAGCTTAAGGAATTTATGTAGACTGCATTTCTAACCTTTAAATAGATTCACTTAATAAAATAAATGTCCTCGGGATTGCAATCCCGAGGACATTTACTTTGTATTTGTTATCGCTACGAAAGGCACAATACCAATACCTGGGCGGCTACGATTCGCAGGAACATTGTCAGCGGATATACTGTGGAGTAGGCTACGGCAGGAGAGTCGTTGCCGGTGCTGTTGCTTGCATAGGCAAGTGCAGGGGGATCTGTCATGCTACCTCCGAAGAGACCCATGATGGTCAACATGTTGATTTTGTAAACGGCACGGGCTATGACGCCGACAATCAGCAACGGCACCACGGTGATTACGAATCCCCAGATTACCCACCACATACCGGTATAGTTAAATACAGTAGATGCAAAGTTGGCGCCCGATGCTATACCTACTGAAGCAAGGAACAGGCATATACCAATCTCTCGCATCATCAGCGAGGCGGCGGACGATGTATAAGTGACAAGTTTTATCTTATATCCGAATCGGCTGATGAGAATGGCCACTACGAGAGGTCCGCCGGCAAGTCCAAGTTTCATGGGAACACTCACGCCGGGGAAGGCAATAGGAATTGAGCCTACAACGATTCCAAGGAATATGCCGATAAACAAAGTAATCATGTTCGGTTGGTTGAGACGTTTGACGGCGTTACCCATTCTGTCGGCAAGTCGCTGGATGTCGGCTTCATGTCCTACAACCGTAATGCGGTCGCCCATCTGCAGGCGCAGTCCGGGAGAGGCAAGCAGGTCGACACCGGCACGGTTTACTCGGGTGGCATTGAGCTGGTAGCCCATGTGGAGTCGGAGCGAACCTAATGCTACACCGTTGAACTGGCTCTTTGTGATAAGTATGCGTCGGGAAATTACCGGGCTTGGAATAGACTCCCAGTCCATTTCGACTTCCGGTCCGACAACTGCCTTGAAGCGCTCTTCGTCATGGGCTGACATGACCGTATACAGATAGTCGCCTACGTGAAGTATGGTTTTTGAGGTAGGGATGACGACATTGCCTTCTGCGTCCTTTAGGCGCGATACGACGAAATTGCATGTTATCACTTCATGTAGTTGAACCAGATTCATGCCGTCAATGAGCTGATTGGTAACCTTAAGGGTGATGATATGCGGTTTGAGCTGGCTGTTGGCGGTCTCTTCGTCAATTTGTTTGATTTCGTCTTCAATCTTGATGCGGAAGACGGCACGGACGATGAACATAGACAATATTATACCGATTACACCGAGGGGGTAGGCGGCTGCATAACCCATAGCCATCTCTTCTGATTTAGGATATGCGGCGGGGTCAACTTGCAATACAGCCTGTTGAGCGGCTCCAAGTCCAGGAGTATTGGTCACGGCACCGGACATCACACCTACAAGTGCCGAAATAGAGGTGTTTCCGTCAATGAAGAATATCGTAAGAACGATGGCCACGTTCAGCAATATAATTAAAGTGGCAAGTCCGTTAAGGCGCATACCTCCTTTTTTGAACGATGAGAAGAAACCGGGTCCGACCTGTAGACCGATTGAGAAGATAAAAAGAATGAGGCCGAATTCGCGGGCGAAATGCAACACTTCTCCATTGACGATATATCCCAGATGGCCCATAATAAGGCCCATAAACAATACGAATGTCACGCCAAGAGATACTCCGCAGATTTTAAGCTTTCCAAGGAAAACTCCTACAGCAATGACAAACGAATACAGGACAATCGTACTTGCGAGTGACACATTGCCGGGGGCAAGAAGCTGCTGTATCCAATCCATAATTTGAATTTATATAAATGTTATATACTAAGTTGCTTATTAGCAGTCGTTTCGGTGAATCAGAACCTCGAATATTCCTTTTCGGAGTGCAAAGGTACGACTATTTTTGCTAACTACACATTTTTTAACGGTCAAATATGGATGTAGAAAGAAAATTTGTAAATTTCCGGCTATCCGGACTGGAATCGCTTAAATCAATGGAGATTCAGCACAAGCCAAAATCTCTTCCGGTGTCTGGACGATGTGGTCTGCATAATAAGCGCGTAGTTCGCTTGTCGGTCTGAAGCCCCATGTCACTCCGACAGATTCCACACATGCGCGCCGTGCCGTCTCCATGTCGACACCGGAGTCGCCGACATACAGCACATCTGATTTAGGAGTGGGACAGCATGACAGAATTTCAAATACGATTGAAGGGTCGGGCTTCACCGGAACCCCTTCCTTCTGACCCATGATGGCGCTCCATTCGATGTTTGGAAAGTAGTGTTTGATAAGCCGTACCACCGCTTCGTGGTATTTGTTGGATGCCACGGCCAATTTTATGCCTTTGGCTTGAAGTTCCGACAGCAATTCCGGAATTCCGGGATATGGAGAAGAATGGTCGGTGCCATGTTCATCGTAGTATTGAGTGAACACCGAACGCAACTTTTCAATCTGCTCGTCGGTATCGAGTCCTGACGGTAATGCCCGTTGCAGGAGCTTGCGCACACCGTTCCCGACCATTGACGGATATGCCGCCAGAGGATGTGTCGGGAATCCAAGTGACGCCAGTGCATGATTAGTGGCATAACCGAGATCTTCTATCGTGTTGAGCAGAGTGCCGTCAAGGTCGAAAATAATCAAGCGTTTCATTGTATAATGTCGTTAAGTAATCTATTAGAACGGGTATCCTACAGAGAAGTGGAATGTTGCGTCGCGTCGCCAGTTGGGGTGAATGATGGGCCAACGCTCCTGGCCGCTTGCAGGGTTATAGGCTTTGAATCCAAGGTCAAGACGAAGCAAGAAGTATGTGAAGTCAAGTCTTATTCCGCATCCGTAAGCAAATGCAATCTGCTCATAGAAACGGTTGAACCTGAACATGCCGCCCGGTTGATTCTCGTAATTTCGTATGGTCCATATATTGCCCGCATCGATGAACAGACCTCCTTCCATCACCCAGAACAATTTGGCGCGATATTCAAGGCTTAGGTCAAGTCGGATGTCTCCACATTGGTTGATGAAGTCCGTAACCGAATTTTTCGAACTATAGCTTCCAGGACCTAATGTGCGTACGCCCCATCCTCTGACGCTGTTGGCGCCTCCTGCATAAAATCGTTTCTCGAATGGAAGCATCGACGAGTTGCCATACGGCACTCCGAGTCCCAATCCGGCGTGAAATGCCAATGAGTTTTTAGAGTTGAAACTATGCGTAAACGTGTAGTCGGCATCTGCTTTCACGTATTGGGCATACTGAATGCCGAATATCTTGTATGCGCCGTTACTGCGTTTTTGCTTTGTCGCTTTTGATATCAGGTAAAGAAGATTGCCCGCTGTTTCGGCATTTACGCGTATGGTAAACACATTTCTCTGAAATCTGCGTTTACCGTTGTCTGCACCTGTGGGTATCCGCTTGTTGGTGCGGTAAAACGAATATCCGTCGCGCATGATGAAGTGGTCTTCATAACTGTAGCGCAGCAACGGATTGGAGGGTGCTATCTGGTCAAGGAAGTCGAGCGTACTCTTGGGTAGATATACGTAGTTTATATCGATTAACTCAAAGCGGTGTCGTATATTGTTGATTCGGTATGACCAATGGTACTTCCACGCTGCACCGGCGATTATACGTGTATATTCAGGACGTTCCTGATAGTTGAACGATACAGAGAATTCAGTGGACGCTTTAAGCTTTCGTTTAAAATCGTGAGATAGGAACGGTGCCTCAAACTGCGGGAATGTTATGCCGACTTCTCCGGCATACTCCATATAGCGGTTGTTGATGAGGCCATTGAAGTCGCCTGAAAGGCTTTCGTAGCTTGTGCGGAATTTTGCAGTAAGCAATTCCGACCCGTGCGCGAGATTTCGATGCTGGTAGGTCAGTCCGACACCGCAACCCAGATCTCCCTCTGAATTGGTACCCTCAAGTTCCACTGACACACCTTGTTTTTTGCCACGTGTAAGCAAGACGTAGGCATCAAGCCAGTCCTTTCCGTCGGAGTGTCCTACTTGTCGCAGTTCGATACTTGTATATCGCAGAATGCCGAGTCGGCCTAAGGCCTCGTATGTCTTGTTTATTTCGTTCTCTGTATAGATGTTGTTTGGCCTGATATAGTTTGCTTCGTACAGTGTAGAGGGTTTGATATATCGGTCATTTCCATAAATCACTGAGATGTCTTTATATCTGATTGAGTCGCGTGATGCAAACGATGCCGCTCCGTAGTCGGTGCTTGGATTGTAGTCGGTGACGAATATGACATCGCGCACGTGGTAGACTTTATGCTTGTCCGTTTCTCCGGAAATTGTCGTTTCGGCAGAATTTGTACGTACTGACGGTTGTTTTACGTTTAACGTTAAGTTTACATCTTTCGCATTGGCCGCTGTGTCCGCGCTGTAGGTGATATATTGTTTGGTAAATGTGTAGTAGCCTCTATTTCGGAGCACTTCGGCTATGTGGGTACGTTCCTCTTCCAGTACGTTTCGGTCAAGTATATCGCCGGGCTTTACTTTAGTTACATTCCTTTCGCGGATTACAATGTTTGCTATTGCCGTGTCGGGTATGTTGTAGTCTATGGTGGATATAAAGTGCGGATTGCCGGTGGTGATAGTGTATTTGACATCGATTTTTTTCTTCTTGTCATACCTGAATGTGTCCACTTTGACTGTCGTCTCAAGATAGCCCTTGTTTATTAGGGCCTGCTTAAGCTGATTGGCCGATGCATCGGTGAGCTGTTCGTCGTAGATGATGGGTGCCTGACCGATTTTTCTAATCCACTTGTTGTACCATTTTGTGCTGTCTTTGCCCGACATGTTGTAAGTAGCCAGCTGTAGTTTCAGAAATCCCAGCACTTTGTGGTTTGGCACTTGACGCAGGTAATTGTTTAATTCCGATGCCGATATCTGTTTGTTGTCCTCAATCTCCACTTTCACATTTTCGACCAGATATTGTCCGTTGGGTACATGCTTGGTCGAACTGCATCCGATGAAGAATGCGGCCAGTATCACCGAACATATTCTGAAAACGGTTTTATTGAAAAAGTGGCACTTCATATATGGAATAGCATCAAGGTTATTGACAAATAAGCACTCGGCAAGTGTGCCGGTCAAAGGTGTTTCCTCTCCGATACATTGTCGAGTGCTTAGTATCTCTATGTGTGATGCGACGGCATATTATCGTACGGTTGGAATTTACGCATTCATTGAACGAAGAAGTTCGTCGTTGTCGCGGGTCTTCTCCATTTGGTCGCGCATGAATTCCATCGCTTCGATAGAGGTGCGGTCGCTTAGATAGCGGCGTAGAATCCACATTCGTTGAAGCGTCTCCGGACGGAGCAACAGGTCGTCGCGACGTGTGCTTGAAGCCATGATGTCGACGGCCGGGAATATTCGTTTGTTCGAAAGCTTTCTGTCGAGCTGAAGTTCCATGTTGCCGGTTCCTTTGAATTCTTCAAAAATGACTTCATCCATTTTTGAACTTGTCTCGGTTAGAGCGGTAGCTATGATGGTGAGCGAACCTCCGTTTTCAATGTTGCGTGCTGCTCCGAAGAATCGTTTAGGCTTCTGCAGTGCGTTGGCATCGACGCCTCCGGACAAAATTTTCCCAGATGCGGGGGAAACAGTGTTGTATGCTCGAGCCAGACGTGTGATAGAGTCGAGAAGAATTACTACGTCATGGCCGCATTCTACCATTCGTTTAGCCTTTTCGAGAACTATTCCGGCAATTTTGACATGACGGTCAGCCGGTTCGTCGAATGTCGAAGCGATGACTTCTGCGTTTACACTTCTGCTCATGTCGGTCACTTCTTCCGGACGCTCGTCAATCAGGAGAATTATGATGTATGTATCGGGGTGGTTCTCCGCAATGGCATTTGCGATATCCTTCAACAATATCGTTTTACCGGTTTTCGGAGGGGCCACAATCAGGCCGCGCTGGCCTTTGCCTATTGGTGAGAACATGTCTACGACGCGGGTCGACAGATTGCAGGTGCGTCCGCTGGTCAAATCAAATTTCTCGTCGGGGAAAAGCGGAGTCAAGTGTTCGAACTGAACCCTGTCGCGGATAAATTCGGGAGTGCGTCCGTTAATCAGTTGCACACTGCTGAGAGGGAAGTATTTTTCACCTTCTTTTGGCGGCCTTATCCATCCTTCGACGACATCGCCGGTCTTTAAGCTATATTGCTTGATTTGGGCCTGAGTCACGTAAATGTCGTCGGGCGATGATAGATAATTATAGTCGCTCGATCTGAGGAATCCATATCCGTCGGGCATTACCTCCAGAACTCCTGAAGCTGACAATATGCCGTCAAAATTATATTGTGGCATTTGAGGTTCGGCAGGTGCCTGTTGGACGTTCTGCTGATTCTGCTGTCTGTTCTTATTTTTTTTATTTTTCTTGCTATTGTTCTGCTGGGGCGCATTCTGTGTCTGCAATTCCTGTCCGGGCTCTTGAATTATGATTGGAGCATTTGCTGCCGCCGCCGCTGCCGCCGCCGCCGCTTCTTCCTTTTCGCGCTTTGATCGCGGAACAAACTTTCGCTCTGTGCGGAAGAATGCTCCGAATGAACTGTCTTTTGTCGGTCTGAAATCGCGTTTTTGAGGTTGCTGAGGCTGTTCTTCCTGTTGCTCGATAGTGGAATCATTGGTCGCATTAGGCTCTGTCTGCTCATTCGGCGACGCGGTGTTGTCGTTTTGAGATACAACCGGAAGTTCTCCGTTTGCACTATTTTCTTCTACTATGGGGTTGACTGGCAACGGAGCCATTAATGTCAGCGCGTCGCGATGATCTGAGTCTTCTTCCGCTTGATGAGTTGCCTGTGGCAACTCAGGCAGATTTTCAGGTGTAGCATCCTGTTCGGCAATTTGTGCCGGTTGCTTAGCTTTTGCTCTGGCTTCTGCGGCAAGTTGCTCTTTGGATGGGCGTCCACGACGACGACGCGGAGGTTCGGCCACATCCTGAACCGGAGTGGCTTCTGTATTAGGCTCTGTGGAAGTGTCGGGTGCTGTGGCGTTTATGCTGGACTCTTGCGGCGTTGAATCTTGGTCCTGCTTTTTGTTTTCCACTTGCTTTTTTTCTTTGTTATTCTCCGCTGCATTGATTTTTGCTTTTTGAGTCTTAGCGGATTTCGGCTCCTTGCGTTTTTTCTCAACGGAAGATGTAGCCGCGAAGTCGCTTGCCTGCTGGTCAAGAATCTTGTACACAAGATCCTCTTGCTGAAGCGAATCAACTTTTTTAATACCCATGGATTCTGCAATGGACTTTAGTTCAGCTTCAGTCATTGCTCCCAAATCGGCGATGTTGTACATGTTAAACTATAGAAAGTTAGTTATTGTAATTCATTGAATATGCCTTTTTGCCAAATAGATTGCAGTCTGATAACAAAATATTGGAATGGCAAGGAGATGTAAAGGCAGTGCTGATTGTTTGCCAAGTGGCTTCTGATTGAGTTTGGGAAGACAAAGTGAATGGAAAATCCCCCGATAAAGCGCTTTGGCAGTTGAAATCAATGCAAAGTTAATTTTCTTTTTTGAATTTAACAACTAATTGTGGAAAAAAGTTTATTCTGTGGCTTTAGACCTCGTTTTATGGGCTTAAATACTATTTTAACATAACGAAAAAATACAACTTTTATCTGTATCTCTTGGACACTTAGGCAAAAATTCTTAATTTTGCACAAGAATAGAGACTTTGTTGTCTATTTTTAGACTGGTTGATTACGTTACAATATAAAATCGGACTAAGGAAAGGCAACACCCGTAGCTGATACGCTGTGAAGCGGAGATGCAGGGTTAAGTGCATGATTAGTAATTTTCCATATGAAGATTATGGTTATCGCACTTTAAATCGCTATAAGACAAACTATCTTTAGAATCACAAAATCATGCCTTTTGGCTTCAGTCCGGTTCCTCCCTGATAGAAGGGAGGAGCGGGCAATTTTTTAATACTAATCTTCTATTTTGACGCTTTTGTATTGTCCGAGCAAATTGAATTTGAGTTCTATTCCGTCAGATAATTCAACTTCATATCCGGATGATTTCTTTTCAATCTTTACAATTTTGACATTCTGAAAATTTTTTGAGATATAGTTGCGTATAGGTTTCATTATGATACCTTGCGGAACCTCGCGCTTTTTGCAGTCGACAGATGTCCATTTGCCGGAATTGTTGAATTCTATAGTCGTTCCGTTGACCAACCTGACATCGTAATCGGTCTTTTTCAAAAGATGCTTGTCGACTTTAATCATTCCGATTTTAGCTTTCGGGAAATATTCTGTGAGGAATTCTTGCGCTTTTTGTGGAAGCTCTGATCTGTTTATGGTGTATTTGTCGAAAGCGTTGGCCATGCCGATACTTGCTATGGCCAAAATGATTGTTAGAAATAGCTTTTTCATATTGATGTTGAATTATTTATTTAAATATACAACAACCCAACATCGCATTTTGATTGCTCAAAGCCAGTCTTGATAGTTGTCGCAATTGGCTTTCAGAAATTTTGCTGTAGAAGTGGCAGGGTATTTTCTCGCAATTTCCGTATAGTTGTTAAGAAGAAGCTCTGCCTTGGCTGCATATTCCGGATCAGTAAAATCCTTTCGTGCTTCAGATATAAGACGGTCATAAAGAGTAAATGCCGGCTGAGTATCTAAATCTGTATACCAGTCGTTGTCATACATAGGGGATACCCATCCTTTCCAATACTGAGTCAAAGCCCAGCATGCGTCGATTGAATTCAGTTGTCCGATGGCGTATTGTACTTTGGCAACGCTCCGTCTGTTAATGTCACTGTCTGATTGGATAATACTGTCGAGGGTATTCATTTCTTTGGCAAATGTCAGTTTGGCGTTTTTTGGACTGATTGTATCGGAATTGCATATATCAGAGAGTCTGAATTGGACTTTCCCGAAATCGTTATTGTCGTTATGTATCCATCTTGTCTCTGTGCGTTCGTGTTTGTGTGTAAACGGATTCCTGTCAAGATAATTAAATGTATTTAATGAATATTGGTAGGTCGGTGAGACCATTGAAAGGAACTCTATGGCCTTTTTATAGTTGCGTTCACGAAGGTATAGCGTGCCGATTAGCTCGTTGAGATAATCGGCATCGTGGCGGCCTACGGTGTCAAACCAACTGTCGCCAAGAGAGTTTTTATACTCTTCGATTTGTTCCGGTTTAAGAGCACACATTAGATGGAAAGTATAACATCCGTAATCCTTTGGATTATATAGACCAGAACTGGTTCGAATCTCTGACATGGGTATGTCACGAACACCGCGTATGGCATTGTCATAGGCTGTTACTTTATTACCCATGCGTTCCAGCAAAAGATAATCGGCAAACGAACTAAGTCGTATAGCCATAGTTGTATCGTTCTTTTTAAGGCTTTGCGGTACCCAATAATCCCATATGATATGGCATAATATGTCGTTCCATCGTTCATAGTCCTTTTTGCCGGATACTACATGTGAAGCAATCCATTTTGCATCTGAAAGAATGTCTTTAGTATCTCCTTCCCGGGCGGTCAACAGAATTTTGTAGGCTTCCATGTTTTCTTTGGCTGACAGACTGATTTTGTCGTTTGTCAAACCGGAATTCAGGGTCTTAATGGCTTCTTTGGGCTGGCAGAGAAATTCTCCTTCGATATAAGCTTCTGCCAGTAGCCAGTCGGCAATGTTTGGATTTCCTTCTGATGCATTAATCTTCTTTATGGTCGGCAATAGACTTTTTACGTACAGTGTGTCAGCACTTTTTCGGTTATATGCAGAGCATTTGCCCACTGACTCCTTGATATGCTGAATGAGGGCGGGCGCTGAAGGATTAATGCCGGCCATGTATGCAAAAGCATCGTCGCGTTTAATGGAATTGATGTCGCCTGATAATGCAAAGTGTAAGTCTGCCTCTTCTGTGTTACCCAAATGCACGTTTGCTCCGGCAACATAATTAAGTGACATCCTTTTGAACAAATTGTTGTCCGGTACGTCGGCAAAATATTTGTTGAAAAAATCTATGCAGTCGTCATAACGCTTTGATGCGAACAATGCTCTGATGGCCTGTAGCCCGTAGCGGTCATAAAGACGTCCGCCAGGATAAGCAAGGCATCTGTCGATTATTTCTTGATATGGGGCATCCTCTGTCTTGTTTTTGGGATAGTGCCACTCCGACCTTTTCTCTGCTCTCAACTCTTCGAGATGCTTGGCAATTGAAAGAAATGCCACTATATCATAATCATTGTTTTTGATTATGGTTGCTATAAATGAATTTGTACTGTCAGATATTTCAGATGTAGCCTCATTTATAAATTCCGAGTAAGACATCTTATATACGGCATTCCTGATATCTTCCGGATTTATGCTGTCAGATGTCAATGATGCCCATAAGGAAATATTTTCTCTTTCGTTGTCAAGAGCCGTTATTGAAACATTATCGTCGGGAGAAGTTGACTTGAGAATTAAAAAATCGGGGTTCGGTATCTCATTGTAAAATGGTCCGCATGCGAATGCTTTTTCAAATGGCATACATATGTATGTCACGCTTAGTATCAGACAATATATGATGATGTGATGCTTCATAATTAATTCATTGTTTATTTTCAAGATTGTAATCGGCTATTGAATCTGCGGCCACAGACGATTGCGCTGAATCGATGGAATAGGGAACCGGATTTTTCGGACGTTTACGACTGAGAAATGAATGGTTGATAAAGTATTCGATTTCCAGAAGAGTCTGTTTCTTTGTCGCCGGCTTTAGCTGGCACTCCCACACTGTAAGTACATTCCAGCCCATGCGCTTAAGCTGTTCGCGGTTCTCTTCGTCGCGTTGGATGTTTCGTCGGATTTTTTGTTCCCAAAATTCCACGTTTGATTTTGGCATGTGGAAGTGGGTGTCATGTCCGTGCCAGAAACATCCGTGAATGAAAATAACGATTCCATATTTTTTCAACACGATGTCCGGGCTGCCTGGCAGACGTTTTACATTTTTTCGGTATCTGTATCCACGGCTATAGAGGTATTTGCGCACAATCAGTTCCGGCTTTGTATCGGAACTTTTTATGCGGGCCATACATGCCGAACGTTGTTCTTTACTCCATGAGTCCATTATCGGCCGATGAATAGAATACGTCGATAGAATAGTCCTTGTCGTGGTTTTTGTAGACGACCACGGTGTCAAATCCGGCTGCGTCGAGTTTATCGATAGTCAATAGCTCTCCCTGATTTAGTCCGAGGACCTTGCGTAAAATCCATTCTCCCAAAGCCTTGTTGGGATTGGACATGAGACCTTTGTTTTTTGCCTGACATACTTTTACATTTAAAATGTTGCCGTCGGGAAGATGAAGGTTGAAGGGGACATGCCTTTCCGGGAAAAATCCAGGTGAATTACGGTGCACTTCTGCCGGTATCGGAATGTATACTTCGTTCAGGTCGCGAGGACGGCCGTCGGCATTCCATTGGTTCAGACCTGACTTCAGCGGTACCCATTTACCCTCTGAATTACAGTATACACCGATTGGCGGTTTGCGCAGAGAGTATAACGGTAATAGAACAAATGGACGGGTGTCTGCTTTCTTGAACTTCTGATTCTGACCGCCAAGAAGATTTTCAAGCAAAGAGTAGGGGTCGGGTATTACTTTAACATCAATGCATTTGAATTCTTCGGGTACGGAGAATTTTTTCATTAGCACCGACTTGCTTTTGTTAAAAGTGTATTCGTGATGCTGGTCTTTGAAGTGCAGGCTTACTTTAGTGTCTTTTATTACCTTGATGGAATCAGTGTCAATCAGTTCATAGGACGTGTTGAAAACAATGAGTTCGTTTTCTCTCCGGCCAATAATATGATATATTTGATTGGATATGCCATATAGCCTGTTGGCAGTAAGCATTCGTTCATTTCTGTAATATGCAAGTCTGTGAGCAAGCTCTTCTCCATTTAGATTTCTTAATTCAGGAGATAGGGCATTGAACTCCGCGATTTTTTCAGTGGACGATTTGCCCTTGAGTTGAAAAGTTTTTATGCCGACACCTAAGTCCGCAATTCTGGCATCATAGGCTGTGTCGGTGCGTGACAGATTTTCTGCATTGAAGTATTTGCAGAAAAGGTTTTCAGTGATTCGGTAATGTATGAACGGTATGTCGGAGTCGGAAAATAAATTAGACAGCGACCCCATAAGACCAAGCATTCTGAAATAGGTCTCATTGTTTAGCCATTCGGCCTTAAAATCTTTCATAGTAAATTAATTATCTGTTCCGCCACACGTTGAATCAACGGTACGGTTACTGAGTTCCCGGCCTGTTTATAGCATTTGCTTGAAGCTATATTCGGGAATATGTATTCTTCTGGATAGCCTTGAAAGTTAAGGCATTCCTTAGGGGTCAATTTGCGGAATCCTCTGTCGGTTATAATTAACGGCACATTGTGTCCGCCCATACCCATATTGGCGGTAAGCGTCGGGCATACATTTGACTGGTTCTCGCGCACATACTGTCTGCGCCATTGGTATACTGTGTCAGGATTAGTCATCGCTTCATTTAAAAACGGATAGTAGCGATGGCCTTCGCGGTAAAACAACGTTTCATCGTCGACATTGTAGTCGATACAGTCGTGGATGGTGCGTGTCAGTTCCATTTTGTCAGGAAACCTGAATTCCTCGTGGCGTGCCACCTGTTCCGGATCGAATCCGACGATGAATATTCGTTCGCGGTTTTGAGGTATATTGGCGTGTGTCATGGAGTTTAGCACCTGCGAATGTACCACATAACCGAGTTCTTTTAGTGTACTTTCGATGACTTCATATGTACGTCCGCCATCGTGCGACTTGAGATTCTTGACATTTTCGAGAAAGAACGCTTTGGGCCGATGGTCGCGGAGTATGGTGGCGACATCAAAGAAGAGAGTGCCGCGAGTGTCGCTGAATCCGCGTCGATATCCTGCTATTGAAAAAGCCTGACAGGGAAATCCGGCGCATAACACTTCAAACCGTTTTGGAATCCTGTTTTTTACAGCCGGGCTTGTAATATCGCCAAACGGAATCTCTCCAAAATTTTTGAAATAGGTTTTCTGTGCATCGACATCCCATTCAGAAGAAAACACACACCTGCCGCCAAGATTCTGCATGGCAATGCGGAAACCTCCGATTCCGGCAAAAAGGTCTATGAACTTGAACCGGGTCCGTTGATTGGCCCGGAACTGGGGATTTGATATATGTCCGATAAGCTTATCGGTGAACTGCCTTGATGAATCATCGTTCAATCCCATCGAATCCAGAAGCTTTTTGACTTTGGCATTCCTTGGATTGGTCGGCGACGTTTGTACGCAATGGCTTAATTCGGCTACGTCCAGGATCATCCGGTCTTTGTCGCATAAAGCCAATGAGCCGGTGTTAAAGTCCCGGTTCTTTCTGTCGAATATTGTTTCAATCAGGGCGTTTGACATGACGTATGCGAATCTTGTCTATTGTTATCGGTTAATTTACTGCAAAGATAGTTAGAATTTGCGATATAACGTAGTTCGCAGGACATAAAAAGAACATGTAGACAATATGGATTTGACGGCCATATTGTCTACATGTTCGGGTGGATAGGTTAAAGATTAAAGAAGATTAATTTCTGAAAATTAGTTCGTCATCGTTGCAATCTATTATTATAGGATGCTCGCGGTCAACTTTTTGTGCGAGTATATCCTTTGACAGCCGGTTGAGCACCATACGCTGTAGAACTCGTTTTACAGGACGCGCTCCGAATTCCGGATTGTATCCCTCTTGAGCCAGATACGACAGAGCTTCGGGCGTGATGTCGAGCGTGACTCCGTTCTTTGCGAGCATCTTCTTGATGCCGTTTACCTGGATGCCAACAATCTCTTCAATCTCTCGTTCATTAAGTGGCGTGAACATTATAATCTCGTCGATTCGGTTCAAGAATTCCGGGCGGATGGTCTGCTTTAACATGTCGAGAACCTCATCCTTGGTCTTCTCAATGGTCTTGTCACGGTTTTCATCAGTGATATTCGCAAAATTTTCACGAATAACCTGCGATCCCATGTTGGATGTCATTATTATTATGGTATTCTTGAAGTTGACCAGACGTCCTTTATTGTCTGTCAGACGTCCGTCGTCGAGTACTTGAAGAAGTATGTTGAACACGTCGGGATGGGCTTTCTCTATTTCGTCGAACAGAACCACCGAGTATGGTTTGCGTCTTACTGCTTCAGTCAGCTGTCCGCCTTCATCGTAACCGACATATCCCGGAGGTGCACCGACAAGTCTGCTGACGGTGTGCTTCTCCTGATACTCGCTCATGTCGATTCTGGTCATCATGTTTTCGTCGTCAAACAGATATTCGGCCAATGCCTTTGCAAGTTCAGTCTTGCCGACACCTGTAGTTCCAAGGAATATGAATGAGCCGATAGGACGACGAGGGTCGTTAAGTCCGGCGCGGCTTCGGCGTACGGCATCTGCTATGGCGCGGATAGCTTCTTCCTGGCCGACAACACGACGGTGCAGTTCCTCTTCGAGGTGGAGCAGTTTCTCTTTCTCGCTTTGCACCATTTTGGTTACGGGTATGCCGGTCCAGCGCGAAACTACGTCGGCTATGTCGTCTGCGTCGACCTCCTCTTTAATGAGCGATTTGTCGCCTTGCATTTGTTTCAGCTGTTCCTGAACATCGACATTTTCTTTCTCCTTTTCTTGGATTTTGGAATAGCGGATTTCGGCCACTTTGGCATAGTCGCCTTCGCGTTCGGCCCGTTCGGCTTCGAATTTCAGTTGCTCGATGTCTATCTTGTTTTGCTGAATGCGGTTTATCAGCTCTTTCTGCGATTCCCATTTTGCCTTGAAGTCTTTTTCAAGGTCACGCAGGTCGGCGAGTTCTTTTTCTATGTCCTTGATTTTTACTTTATCGCCTTCACGCTTAATTGCCTCGCGCTCGATTTCGAGCTGAGCTATCTTGCGTGTGATTTCGTCAAGAGCCTGTGGTACGCTGTCGCGCTCGATTCTTAATTTTGATGCGGCTTCGTCGACAAGGTCGATGGCTTTATCTGGCAAGAAACGATCGGTGATATATCGTTCAGACAACTGCACGGCGGCAATAATAGCCTCGTCGCGAATGCGTACCTGATGATGGTTTTCGTAACGTTCTTTCAGGCCGCGCAAAATGGATATGGCGCTCATCTCGTCCGGTTCGTTGACCATGACTTTTTGGAAACGGCGTTCAAGGGCTTTGTCTTTCTCGAAGTATTTCTGATATTCGTCGAGCGTGGTGGCTCCGATGCTTCTAAGTTCGCCACGAGCGAGTGCCGGCTTCAGTATGTTGGCTGCATCCATTGCTCCTTCGCCCTTGCCGGCTCCGACCAGGGTGTGGATTTCATCGATAAACAGTATAATGTCGCCATCGGCTTGTGTCACTTCGTTGACAATCGCTTTCAGACGTTCCTCAAATTCGCCTTTATACTTGGCTCCGGCCACAAGTGCACCCATGTCAAGCGAATATATCTGTTTGCCTTTTAGATTTTCGGGTACATCGCCTCTGACGATTCGGTGCGCGAGTCCTTCGGCAATCGCGGTTTTACCGGTGCCCGGCTCGCCTATAAGCATAGGGTTATTTTTTGTCCGTCGGCTGAGAATCTGCAATACCCGGCGTATCTCGTCATCACGGCCTATTACCGGATCCAGTTTGCCGGAGCGGGCTTGCTCATTCAGGTTTATGGCATACTTACTGAGGGCGTTGTAGGTGTCTTCGGCACTCTGGTCATTGGCTTTTTTACCTTTGCGGAGCTCTTCAATGGCCGAGGTCAGTTCATGTTCGGTAAGCCCGGAGTCTTTCAATATCTGCGATGCCTGCGACTTAACTAAGAAAAGGGCGAGCAATAAGGCTTCTACGGCTACATATTGGTCGCCTTGCTTTTTAGCAACATCCAGAGCCTTCTGCAGAACATCGTTAGACGTACGGCTCAGGTAAGGTTCACCGCCCGACACTTTCGGCTCCGAATCGATGGCGCGGTCAATGGAAGTGTTGACTCCGCCGATATTGGCACCAACTTTCTGGAAGATGAACTGCATCAACGAGTCGCCTTCGGTCATAAGCCCCTTTAGAAGATGCACCGGTTCGATGGCCTGGTTGCCTGCCCCTTTAGCTATTTCAACGGCTTTCTGAATGGCTTCCTGCGACTTAATGGTAAAGTTGTTGAAATTCATAATATGAGTATATTGAGTAGATATTTTAAAATTTAACTTACTTATCCTTAAAACACACAATCGGTAAAGAATGTTAGCTGTTGCTAAAAATTTTCATTTACTATCTCAAAATCTATATGCAAATCCTATGCCAAACCCTCAACATTATGTGTCGGTCCCCGATGTTTTGCAGTGTGGGGGAAAAGTAATCAGTGTTATTTTTTAGTCTGCTATGTTGTCGCTCGGGGATTTTTACTAACTTTGCATGGTTTTCACGATAGATTTTCCCCTGACATGAAGGGGCATGTTGAACAGAAAGCCTATGATGAATATTTGGTATATTAATATAAACTCTATCGTATGCGCGAAACAAAAAAAGCCGTTCTTCTATTGGAAGACGGCACCGCCTTCGAGGGTAAGTCGTTTGGCTACGACGCTTCGACTGCCGGTGAAGTGGTGTTCAACACCGCAATGACCGGTTACCCCGAAAGTCTTACCGACCCGTCGTATGAAGGTCAAATTCTTGTCACCACTTATCCTATTCTCGGTAATTACGGAGTTCCTCCCAGAAGGGAAAAGGATGATGTAAGCGAGTATTATGAAAGTGACCACATTCATTGCAGGGCCATAGTGGCGCAGGACTATTCGTGGGATCACAGTCACTGGCAAGCCGATAGAAGCCTGCATGATTGGCTGAAGGAAGAAAAAATAGCGGGCATCTATGGAATTGACACGAGGGCCTTGACCAAACACTTGAGGGAGCATGGTTCGATGCTTGGAAAAGTTTTGGTAGAAGGTGCTGAGGATGTCCCGTTTTACAATCCTAATGCCGAGAATCTTGTGGCCAAAGTCAGTTGTAAGGAGGTCGAGGTTCATGGCAATGGAGAAAAGACCGTTGTCCTTGTCGACTGTGGAGTTAAGCATAACATAATAAGATGCCTTACCCGCCGTGGTGTCAAAGTGATTAGAGTTCCTTGGGACTATGACTTTACCGAGATACCTTACGACGGGCTTTTTGTTTCAAACGGACCGGGCAATCCTGATATGGTGGATGCTACTGTGGTCAATCTTCGTAAGGCTATGGCGATAGGTAAGCCTATATGCGGAATATGCATGGGCAATCAGTTATTGGCTAAGGCGGCCGGGGCGCAAACCTATAAACTGGCTTACGGACACAGAAGCCATAATCAGCCAGTGAGAAGGGTAGGTACCGACAAATGCTTTATAACGTCGCAGAACCATGGATTTGCGGTCAACGGTGCTACGTTGCCGAATGATTGGGAACCTCTGTTCATTAACATGAACGACGAAACTAACGAGGGCATACGACACAAATCGGCCCCATTCTTCTCTGCTCAATTCCATCCTGAGGCTTCTTCAGGACCCAAAGACACGGAATTCCTATTTGATGAGTTTATAGAAATGCTTTAACCTCCTAAAAAATAATAATCAGATGATTCAGGATGATATAAGAAAAGTGTTGCTGCTCGGAAGCGGTGCATTGAAAATCGGAGAAGCAGGAGAGTTTGACTACTCCGGTTCGCAGGCATTGAAAGCCATGAAGGAGGAAGGCATAACCACCATACTTATTAACCCAAATATCGCTACGGTGCAGACTTCGGAAGGGTTTGCCGACACGATATACTTCTTGCCTGTAACTCCGTATTTTGTTGAGAAGGTTATAGCGAAGGAGCGTCCCGACGGCATACTGCTGGCTTTCGGTGGCCAGACCGCGCTTAACTGCGGCGTCGCTCTGGAAGAGAGCGGTGTCCTTGCTAAATATGGAGTAAAGGTACTCGGTACTCCTGTGCAGGCTATAATGGATACGGAGGACCGCGAGCTGTTTGTGCGTAAACTTGATGAAATCGGAGTCAAGACTATTAAAAGCGAGGCTGTTTCGACTACTGCCGATGCTATAGAGGCCGCACGTCAGCTGGGATATCCGGTGATAGTACGCGCCGCCTATGCTCTCGGAGGTCTTGGAAGCGGTTTTTGTGATGATGAAGAGCAGTTGATAGCCTTAGTTGAAAAGGCATTGTCATTCTCTCCTCAGGTTCTTGTGGAGAAATCGCTTAAAGGCTGGAAAGAAGTTGAATATGAAGTGGTGCGTGACCGCTATGACAATTGCATTACGGTATGCAACATGGAGAACTTCGATCCGTTGGGCATACATACTGGAGAGTCTATTGTGGTTGCTCCATCACAGACATTATCTAATGAAGATTACCATTATCTGCGTAAGCAGGCGATAAAGATAGTCCGCCACATAGGTATAGTAGGCGAATGTAATGTACAGTATGCCTTCGATCCATCCTCTATGGACTACAGGGTCATCGAGGTCAACGCCCGATTGTCGCGTTCTTCGGCTCTTGCATCAAAAGCTACCGGATATCCTCTTGCTTTTGTTGCTGCAAAGATTGGATTGGGATATGGCCTTTTCGAGCTTAAAAATTCTGTTACGAAGGAGACTTCTGCATTTTTTGAGCCTGCACTCGATTATATAGTGGTCAAGATTCCGCGCTGGGATTTGGGAAAATTCCACAATGTTAAGCGCGAAATAGGCTCGTCGATGAAGTCTGTAGGTGAGGTTATGGCCATAGGTCGTACATTTGAAGAGGCCATACAGAAGGGTCTTAGAATGATCGGGCAAGGTATGCACGGGTTTGTCGAGAATAAGGAGCTGACCATCGACGATATAGACAAGTCGCTTAAGGAGCCAACTGACAAGCGAATATTCGTCATATCAAAGGCTATGCGTCAGGGCTATTCCGTGGAGCGTATTCATGAGCTTACTAAAATTGACTGCTGGTTCCTGCATAAATTGCACAATATCGTCATGACGGCAGATGAACTTGAGGCATTTGATTCGGCTGAAAGTCTGCCGTTGGAACTGCTACGTCAGGCCAAGCAACAGGGGTTCAGCGATTTTCAGATAGCAAGAGCGTTGTTCAAAGATCAATTTCATGATTCTATAACGGCGAGCGATATTGTGCGGCATCATAGAAAGTCGCATGGCATTGTGCCTGTTGTAAAACAGATAGATACACTTGCCGCTGAATATCCGGCCATGACCAATTATCTGTATTTGACATATAATGGCTCTGAAAATGATGTAAACTATCTGCATGACCACCGTTCGATTATTGTTCTAGGTTCGGGTGCATACCGTATAGGCAGTTCTGTTGAGTTCGACTGGTGTTCGGTAAATGCGCTTATGACTGTCAAAAAAGAAGGATGGCGCTCTGTTATGATCAACTACAATCCGGAAACGGTGTCAACTGACTATGACATGTGCGACCGTTTGTACTTCGATGAACTTACCTATGAGCGTGTGATGGACATAATAGAACTTGAACAGCCTCATGGCGTGATTTTGTCGGTGGGAGGACAGATTCCAAACAACTTGGCCACACGTCTTGACACCTCCAAAGTGCCGATTTTGGGAACGTCGGCAACATCGATTGACAATGCTGAAGACCGGCATAAATTTTCGGCCATGCTTGACCGCATTGGTGTCGACCAGCCCCGTTGGCAGGAACTGACATCGTTTGACGATATACAGAAGTTTATAGATGAGGTCGGATTCCCGGTGCTTGTTCGTCCAAGCTACGTGCTTTCCGGTGCCGCCATGAACGTATGCTCAAATCAAGAAGAGCTTCACCGGTTTCTTAGATTGGCCGCCAATGTCTCAAAACAACATCCGGTCGTAGTCACTGAGTTTATCCAGAATGCGAAAGAAATTGAAATGGATGCCGTGGCACAAAACGGAGAGATAAAAGTGTATGCCATATCTGAACATATAGAATACGCCGGTGTGCATTCCGGCGATGCTACTATCCAGTTCCCTCCGCAGAAGCTGTATGTAGAGACTATTCGACGAATAAAGAAGGTAAGTCAGAAGATAGCCAAAGCGCTTAATATTTCGGGGCCTTTTAACATACAGTTCCTGGCGAAGAACAATGACATAAAGGTTATAGAGTGCAATCTGCGGGCATCACGTTCGTTCCCTTTTGTAAGTAAGGTCCTAAAACTTAACTTCATTGACATAGCCACGCGCGTAATGCTCGGCCACAATGTGGAGAAGCCACACAAGAATGCATTTGACCTTGACTATGTAGGAATAAAAGCTTCACAATTCTCATTCTCACGTCTGCAAGGAGCTGACCCTGTGCTTGGTGTCGACATGGCGTCGACAGGCGAAGTAGGGTGTATTGGTGGTGACACCGACGAAGCTTTGATGAAGGCAATGTTGTCTGTAGGACTTCGTGTACCGTCGAAATCGAAGGGCATTCTGCTGTCTACCGGAACCCCAAAGCAGAAAGCCGATATGCTTGATGCCGCAATTGAACTTAATAGGGCCGGGTATAAATTGTATGCTACGGGCGGAACACATCAGTTTTTGAACGATAACGGTATACCTGCTGTAAAGGTCTATTGGCCGAGCCAGCCTGACATGCAACCGCAGGCGCTTGATCTGCTACATCAAAAGGTGCTTGATCTTGTAGTCAATATTCCTAAGAATCTTTCGGAAACGGAGCTTACCAACGGCTACTATATACGCCGTGCCGCAATTGATCTTAACGTTCCTTTGTTGACCAATGCCCGTCTGGCATCAGCCTTTATCCAGGCATTTACGAGTCTCCCGCTCGATGATATTGAAATCCGTCCATGGAATCAATATTAACGTACTTTTCGTAGAGTGCTGAAAATATTATAATAAATGCGGGCAACGATATCAAAATCGTTGCCCGCATTTATCATCGCATTTACTATTATGGATTACTTCCAAGGCATCCACTTATCGGTGTCAACCTCCATGAACATGGGTGCTTTAAGCACACTTTCTGTAGGAGCACCATCGATACCTAATAGGAATTTGTCGACGAATGCCTGAACATCTTCATATTGGCTCTCCGGAAGCATACAGTGCATGTGGTCAGCCACAATGGAGTAACCCATACGTTCGGGTATTCCGAAAGTTTTCCAAACTTCTCTTGCCGCAACGCTTGATACATAGCCGGATTCGTCGGCTAGCCATTCGTAGTCGGGATTCCCGAGCACGAGAAGTGCCCGCGGAGCAATTAGTGCGGCCACCTCATGATGGTCTATAGGAAGCCGTGGAACATTTGTATCTGAGAACTGCCTCATGCTTTCTTTAAACCATGAGTAGTTTGTGCGTCCGAGTGTTTCTACATTTCCAAGCGTCTCGGAAACTCTCCAAGCCGCAACACCACCGCCACCAGGCTCCTGCGCAATAGTGAGGGCTATGCGTTCATCTAAAGCTCCTGCGAACAGGGCCATTTTGCCGGCAAAAGAACATCCTGTCACCCCAAGTCTGGAGGTGTCTATTCGCGATTTGTCCGATGTAATCTCAAGACCGTCGATAATACGGCTTATTCCCCACGGCCACGCGCTGTAAGCACCCATCTCGACATGTTCAGGATAAAGCCTGTTGATAGGTTCTTCGCCTCTTTTCTGTGTGTGTGACATCACTTGCGTAAAGTCAAACGCTATGCCGGCTACACCTTTGTCTATGAATAGTTCCTTGGGCAGTGAACCGGTGTGGAATCCTATGCCTATTACCGCCGGGAACGGACCGTCGCCTTCCGGATAAACTATATGCGCTTTCAAGGTCAGAATCTCTCCTTTTTCGTGTATGGTTACGATTAGAGTGTCGTTAATTATTGAAGCCTCGATACTGTCGCGAACAACATTAGGCTTAGTGCCTATTTCATAATGTTGCAATTGCTGGAGTATTTCCGAGCGTCTTTGTTCCCATCTCGAAATGTCGGTAACCCTACCGGAACCGTCGGACAAAGCCATCGGATCCGGTAGCGTGTTTATCTCCGGTAGCTTATCAAGAGCCGGTAGTCCTATCGCAGGATAGCTTGTTGATGTATTCTCTTTATCGTACACTAAGGGTATGGCATCTGATGCGTCAATTTGGACGCTGACAGATAATAATGCCACTGATAATAATGATTCCAGAAGTTTATTTTTCATTGCCTGTAATATGGTTGAAGACGTACTAATGTTTTTTCAGATTCCAAAAATATGAATGCTAAAAGCAAATTTATAAATTATTATTAGTAATAGCGAAACTTCCACTAATATAATCGTGTAAGCTTCTCTAACTTTTGTTGGTGTTTTTTGTTATTTCAAAAAGTAATCCTTATTTTTGTCGAGTCGAGAGGTGTGTATACCTCTGAGGTTATCAGTGAGAATGAAGCACATAAACAACAGTCAAGGAATCATTTCCAAAATCTATCATTTGTATAGTGATGGATTTAGAAATATGACCGTAGGGCGCTACCTGTGGGCATTAATTATTATAAAGCTATTCATCTTGTTTTTTATATTCAAACTGTTCTTTTTCCCGAATCTTCTTAACCGGGACTATAATACCGACGAGGAGCGGGCTCAAGCAGTGCGTTCTGCTCTGATGGAGTCGGACAGATAGAGTCAAATAATCTAACATTAACAAATACATTAAGTAGACATGGACGATTTAATTACCGTAGTTGACTGGTCGCGTTGGCAATTTGCTCTTACGGCTATGTACCACTGGCTTTTCGTTCCGCTGACTATTGGACTGGCACTGATAGTAGCGATAATGGAGAGTATTTATGTGAAGACAAAAAATGTGAAATGGCTTGCCATGACTAAATTCTGGATGCTCCTGTTCGGAATCAATTTTGCAATTGGTGTTGCCACAGGTATCATTCTTGAGTTCGAGTTTGGAACCAACTGGTCTAATTATAGTTGGTTTGTAGGAGATATATTCGGAGCTCCGTTGGCAATAGAGGGTATCGTGGCATTCTTTATGGAATCAACATTCATTGCCGTGATGTTCTTCGGATGGAAAAAGGTAAGTCCTGCTTTCCACCTGACGGCCACTTGGCTTACGGCTGCTGGAACTGCATTGTCGGCACTTTGGATCCTTGTGGCAAATGCCTGGATGCAGCAACCTGTCGGAATGGAGTTCAATCCGGATCAGATGCGTAATGTAATGGATAATTTCTGGGCTATTGTGTTCTCTGATACGGCTGTGGCCAAATTTACCCACACGGTATCGAGCGCGTGGGTACTTGCCGGTGTGTTTGTAATCGGTGTAAGTTGTTGGTTGATTCTTAAGAAACGCAACGTCGAGATGGCTATGGATTCAATTAAGATAGCTTCATGGGTCGGTGGTGTCGGCATTCTGATTACATTGGCTACAGGAGACATGTCTGCTGTGAACGTGGCCAAGCATCAGCCGATGAAGCTTGCCGCCATGGAGGGTTTGTATCGTGGCAGTTGCGGCCAGGAGCTTGTGGGAATCGGAATACTGAATCCTGACAAGAAACCAGGTGATAATGAGAGTCCTTATCTTTTTGATATTGCTATACCTTACGGACTGTCATTCCTCGCCACACATAATCCTCATGCTTTTGTCCCAGGTATAGATGACCTGATTGAAGGTATTGAATTTACGCCGCAGGGAGATACAGTGCGTACTGTCGGTTATGCAGAACGCATTGCTATCGGACGTGAGGCACATGAGGCATTGCGTGCATACGATAGTGCTCGTGCAGAAGGAAATTCAGCCGGAATGGAGTCTGCGTTGAAGGATTTGCGTGAAGCTTATCCGTATTTTGGCTACGGCTACCTTGATTCTCCCGAAGAAGCAGTGCCGCCTGTGGCGATGACATTCTATGCATTCCGTATTATGGTAATGGCCGGCGGTTATCTGCTTTTGTTCTTTGCCGTTGCCTTTATCGGAGTTTACTGGCGCCAGGGATGGCTTAAAAACAAAGTTGTCAACTGGATTGGAATGTTCTCGATTGTAGTGGTGTGGATTTGCTCGCAGAGTGGCTGGATTACTGCCGAAGTAGGTCGTCAGCCTTGGGTGATACAGGATATTTTGCCGACCCGCGCCGCTATAAGTGATATTTCGGCGTCGTCCGTGATTCTGACATTCTGGATGTTTGCCGCCGTATTTACCGTCCTCCTTGTGGCTGAAATAAGCATCATGCTGACCCAAATTAAAAAATACTCCAAGGAGGATATTAACACTATTTCTAAATCCTGATTATTATGACACTCGAAGTATTACAGATATATTGGTGGCTGTTAATCTCAGTGCTTGGCGCACTGTTGGTATTTCTGCTGTTCGTGCAGGGTGGGCAGTCAATGTTGATGACAACCAAGAATGACGTTTACCGTAGTCTTATGGTGAATTCGATTGGCCAGAAATGGGAATTGACATTTACTACGTTGGTCGTGTTCGGAGGGGCATTTTTTGCATCGTTCCCGCTATTCTATAGCACAAGTTTCGGTGGCGCTTACTGGCTTTGGATATTGATTCTGTTTACATTTGTCGGACAGGCTGTAAGCTATCAGTATCGCAGAAAGAAAGGCAACATATATGGCACCGTATTTTATGATATATTGCTGACCATAAACGGCTGTCTGGGGTGCTTCCTTCTCGGTGAGGCTGTCTCTATGATGTTTTTTGGCGCAGAATTTAAGGTGACTATGGGGAATATCCTTGATCCGGGTTCCCCGGTTATATCACAATGGGCCCCCTCCCACGGATTTGAAGCCATCTTTTGCTGGAAGAATTGGATTCTCGGTCTGGCTGTAGTTTTTCTTGCGCGTACCCAAGGTGCTCTCTATTTTATGAATAATATCAAGGGCGATGAGAAATTCTTTAATCTTAATCGCCGAAGAGTGTTGGTGAATGGAGTAATTTTTGTAGTATTTTTCCTGGTATTTGTCGGTATGCTGTTTATGGCCGACGGATATGAGACTCTTGGAAAGAATAGCTTTGCTGTTGTTCCTAACAAATACTTCTGCAACTATATGGACATGTGGTGGTGCGGACTTGTGTTTATGGTAGGTGTGGTCATGGTGTTGTTCGGTGTACTTAAGTCTGCACTTGCAACGCACTATACCAAAGGAATATGGTGGAGCGGCATCGGTACTATACTCGTTGTGCTTACTTTGTTCTGGGTGGCAGGTTATAACAACACTCCTTATTATCCCTCGCTGACCGACATCAACAGTTCTTTGACAATCAACAACAGTTCGTCGACACACTTTACTTTAACAGTGATGAGTGTGGTGTCGTTGTTGGTTCCGTTTGTTGTGGCATATATCGCTTATGTGTGGTATAAGATGGACAAAAAGCCTCTTACTCCGACAGATTTAGAACATGACAGCCATGCATATTAACAGATAACGCGGTTTAAAGCTTTGAAGCTTCGCCCATAATCAGTATCTTTGTAATAATAAAGACTGATTATGGGCGATACTTTTTATACATTGAAGTCACCGTCGGAAGGATGGTATAAGGAAAAAATGAGCAAGTTTCTGGCATTTGCCGTACCGGTGGAATCGTCGACGGAAGCCAAGGATGTCATTGCATCTTTTCAAAAGAAGTATTACGATGCCCGACATGTCTGCTGGGCCTATATGTTGGGCGCGTCACGCACTGAATTTCAAAGTAACGACAACGGAGAGCCGTCAGGCACTGCTGGCAAGCCTATTCTGGGTCAAATTAATTCATTTAACCTTACGAACCTCGTCATTGTGGTGGTGAGATATTTTGGCGGTATAAAGCTTGGTACGAGCGGCTTGATAGTGGCTTATCGTGAAGCAGCCCGCGAAGCTATTATTGCAGGAGAGATTATCGAGTGCCATGAAATGCGTGAAATAACATTTACATTTCCCTATCTTTCTATGAATGACGTGATGAAGTGCATAAAGGATGCAGGAGTGAAGGTGCTGGCACAGGAGTTTGACAATGCATGCTCGATGACTATAAGCATACGGGCTGATAATGCAGTTGCATTCTCAGCCCGTATATCTGATATCGACGGAACGTCGATAGTCTAAATTATCAGCATAGCGTCGCCGTAGGCTCCGAAACGATATTTCTCCTTAATGGCCTGTGTGTAGGCATTCATTACCAAATCATATCCCCCGAAAGCGCATGTCATCATGAGCATAGTGGAGTATGGCATGTGGAAGTTGGTCACCATAGCTGTAGCTACCGTGAAATCGTAGGGTGGGAATATAAACTTGTTGGTCCATCCTGTGAATGTCTTCATGTGGCCTCCCATACTTACGGCACTCTCTATGCCGCGAAGAACCGAAGTGCCGACAGCGCATACTTGCTTGTCAAGGTCTTTGGCTTCGTTCACGGTGTCGACAAGTTCGGGTGTGACCTCCATCTCTTCAGAATCCATGCGGTGCTTGGTGAGATCCTCTACGTCTATTTCCCGGTAATTTCCGAGTCCGGAATGTACGGTAAGGAATGCGTCCTTTATACCCTTTATTTCCATTCTTTTCAGTAGCTCACGACTGAAATGAAGTCCTGCGGCAGGGGCTACAACGGCTCCTTCACGCTTAGCGAATATGCATTGATAGCGTTCGGCGTCTTCTTCAACCGGCTCACGTTTGATATACGGTGGCAACGGAGTCTGGCCAAGCTTGTATAGCGCATTTTTAAATTCCTCATGGCTTCCGTCATACAGGAATCTTAAAGTTCTGCCTCTTGAAGTGGTATTGTCGATGACTTCAGCAACCATAGATTCGTCTTCGCCGAAATAAAGCTTATTGCCGATACGGATCTTTCTGGCCGGTTCCACAAGAACATCCCAAAGCTTGTTCTCTTCATTAAGCTCTCTAAGAAGGAATACTTCAATTTTGGCCCCGGTCTTCTCCTTGTTGCCATAAAGCTTTGCAGGAAATACCTGGGTGTCATTGAACACGAATACGTCGCCGTCATTAAAATATTCAATAATCTCCTTAAACTGTCGATGCTCTATTTCGCCTGTTTTACGGTGAACGACCATCAGTCTGGACTCATCGCGTACCGGACACGGTTCTGACGCGATTAAATCTTCTGGAAGTTTAAACTTGAATTGTGAGAGTTTCATTTGATTATGAAGTTTGAATGTCTTTAATTGTCTGTTTGATTATCTGATGAAGCCTCTTCCGGCATTTCAATGGGTACTTCTTTAAGAAATTCAGAGATTTGCTCCACTGTCATGCACTTGTCGAGAGTAACTTCTCCGACTCTTGTCCTTCTTAAAGCTGTGAGATGGCCTCCGGAACCTAATGCCGTACCGATGTCGCGAGCCAAAGCACGTATATAAGTGCCTTTACTGCATACGACACGTATGGTTATGCTTGTCGGACTGTATTCGAGCAATTCTATTTCATCTATAACCAGAATTTTTGGTTTGATATTTACCTCGGCTCCACGACGAGCGCGTTTATAGGCCCGCTCTCCATCAATCTTACATGCAGAAAAAGATGGAGGAACCTGTTCGATGCGTCCGGTGAAGCGACTCAGGACATTTTCGACAGCTTCGCGTGTGATGTGTTCGGTAGGATAGGTCGCATCAATTTCGGTCTCTAAATCAAATGATGGAGTTGTGGCTCCAAGAGCTACAGTTGCGATATATTCCTTTACTCCGGCTTGAAGAGACTCAATCAGTTTAGTCGAACGCCCGGTGCAGACCACCATTACTCCTGTTGCCAGCGGATCAAGAGTCCCGGCGTGTCCCACCTTTAGTTTTTTTATTTTCATCCGCCTTAACAATGCACCTCTAATACGCTTGACGGCATCAAACGATGTCCATGTGTAGGGCTTGTCGATATAGAGTATTTCTCCTTCTATAAAATTCATGTCGATGCTTTGATTACCAGCAGATGCAAATAATACCCATCACTATGCAATATAGCGCAAACCAAATTAATTTGCCTTTCTTGACGATGTTAAGCATCCATTTGCAGGCTATACAGCCAACAACAAATGACGCAATAAATCCGATGGCAAGACACAGGCCGCTGACTCCGGATTCAGTGTCGGCTCCGCCTCCAATCATATCTTTAAGGTCGAGCAAAGCCTCTCCGAGTATAGGGATAATGACCATAAGGAATGAGAATGAAGCCACTTTTTCACGTTTGTCTCCCAAAAGTATGCCGGTAGCTATTGTAGTTCCGGAACGGCTTAGTCCCGGCAATACGGCAATGGCCTGGGCCACACCGATAACGAATGCATCAATCCATGTGATGTCGCGTGGTTCACTGTATTTTCCCGACAGCTTGTTCAGCATCATAGGACGTGTGCGGAAGAAGTAGGCGAATGTCAGTAGAAGCGCTGTCACGCACAGACATATGCCGACTACCAGCAAACTGCCTCCGAACAGACTTTCAACGAAATCTTTGAAGCAGAATCCTACTATGGCCACAGGTATACATGATACAAGAATTTTGCATACATAGTAAAAATTGTAGTCAAGTTTTACGGTAAAAAAACTTTTACATAACGGGTAAAATTCTTTCCACAGGACTACTATGGTAGATAATACCGTGGCGGCATGGAGCATTACGTCGAATTCGAGAATGTCGTCGCCGGCGATATTGATGTTAAGTATATCTCTGAATATTTCCAGGTGTCCGCTTGAACTTATGGGAAGATATTCTGCAAGACCTTGTACGATACCTAAAATTAGAGCATCAAGCCAATCCATACGTTGTTACTTTTTATTTGAACGATATACAATTCCGATTCCCATGAATATAAAGCCCAAAAATGCAATTGTCGGGCCTATGACGATTCTTCGTGTCGAGAATATGTCGGGATTAAAAGATTCCGTAGTACTGCTGCCTCCGAGCATTAGAAGAAAGCCTATCAGAATCATGGCTCCGGAAATGGCCATTAAAATGAAATTGGTTTTAACCAAAGGAAACTGCTCCGGTGTCTGGCGGTCTATTTCGTCGATTGTCGGTGACGGCTTCGCCGACAATGGCCTATTGGATATCTGTGTCATAATATAATATAGCTTAACTGATGTTTTTATTATTTAAACATATCGTCGTAGTCGGTGCGGAGGTACTTGTTGGTTGAAAGCAATGACGCAAGGCCACAGATTATTATACCGGCAACGACCAATACGGCAAATAAAATTGCGATAATGTTCCAGGGCGTAACCGGAACTATTTCTGGATTGATATGCTGTATGTACATGATTATGCCGAACAGCAACAAGTCTGCAATTAGCCCTGCTATAATTCCGCTCACGATATTGCTCGTTATGAATGGCCGTCTTATGAATGCCCCGGTGGCTCCGACAAGGCGCATGGTGTGGATGATAAAGCGTTTTGCATAAACAGCCAGATGAACTGTATTGTTAATCAAAGCGAATGATATGAATAGCAGCACAACGGCTATAATCGACAATATGACTGTGATTGAACGGAAATTATCATTAATGCTGTCGACCATTTCGGTCGCTACGTTCACTTCGTCCACAAAGTCCAACGCTCGAACAGGGATTATTATGGAGTCTATTGAGTCGGAATTGGCATAGGCTGATTTGACGTTGACTTCAATCACTCCTCTAAATGGATTGACTTCCAGAATGTTCATGAGGTCTTCTCCCATTTCTTCTTTCCACTGAATCAATGCATCGTCCTTTGAAATGTACTTGATACTCGACATATATGGGGCTTCGGAGCACAGTCTTTTGATATCGTTGATTTGTTCGGGACTTGCATTGTCCGATAATACAATTGAAAATCCCATGCTCTCGCGTATTTGGGTTGTGATGAGATGGGCTGAAATGCCGAGCATCGATATTACGCCCAGAAGCAACAACACAAGTGAAACGCTTATAGTAGCGGTGATTTGCGCCGACAATACTGATATTCCTCTATGATGTCTTTTTTCCATATCGGTCGAATCTTGGGCTAAATTAACCCAAATGACTTACAAAATTAATATATAAATAGTGCTTTGTCAATATTTTTGATGAAAAAATCCTCGTCGATATTGTGCGGGATTCAATTGTATGTACGTAAGTGCTTAAAATAAAAGCTTTTGCTCCATAAAAGAGCAAAAGCTTTTATAAATAGGATTTCTAAAATGAGACAGAACTTGTTATGCGAATTTTGCCCAATCGGTTTTGCGCATGTCGCCTTCTTCTGCAAATGTAGTGTGGAATCCCAACGCCGCCTTGAGAGTGTGGGGGGTCTGTCCTCCCTTGCTCATGTGCAGATAATCCCAAAGCAATTCCTTGTATTCAGGATTGACGCAATTTGTAATGATGGTCTCTGCTCTCTGTAACGGATCCTTGCCACGCAAATCAGCGACACCTTGGTCGGTAATAAGCACGTCAACAGAATGCTCGCTGTGGTCGAGATGTGATACCATCGGAACTATTGTTGAAATCAGTCCTCCCTTAGCGACTGACGGGCAACTGAAGATTGAGATATATGCATTGCGAGTAAAGTCGCCGGAACCGCCGATACCGTTCATCATCTTTGTTCCTACTACGTGGGTGGAGTTGACATTTCCAAATATGTCTGCCTCAAGCGCAGTGTTCATTGTGATGACTCCTAAGCGACGTACGATTTCAGGGCTGTTGGATATTTCTCCCGGACGGATGATGAATTTGTCGCGGAAAAAGTCCATGTTTTTAATGACTTCTTCCATCTTGGCATCGGAGAAGGTCAGTGAGCAGGTCGATGCAAAACGGCACTTGCCTTGTTCCATTAGGTCTACTACTGCGTCCTGAACAACTTCGGTGTACATGTCGAATGCAGGCACTTCGTTTGATGCTCCAAGACCGAACAGCACAGCGTTGGCTATATTGCCTACGCCGCTTTGCAGGGGCAAGACCGATGCCGGAATAGCTCCACGACGAAGTTCGCCTATGAGGAAGTCGCATACGTTCGCGCCGATTTGCTTAGTCACGTCGTCAAGCGGGGAGAAACCGTGCACGCAATCTTTAAGGTTGGTCTTTACGATACCGATAATCTTTGACGGATCGACCTTCAACAGAGTAGAGCCAATTCTGTCACTCGGCTTGTAGATGGGAATTTCACGACGATAAGGGGGATCCAAAGGCATGTATATGTCGTGGAGGCCTTCGATCTCTACTGGTATAGCCTCATTGACTTCTACTATTATTTTTTTTGCCATGTGGGCGACGGTCGGAGTCATTCCAAGTCCGTAGCCAAGCAGAATTTCACCGTCGTCACTTACTCGTGCGGCCTCTATAATGGTGACGTCAATGTCTCCGAATGTGCCGTAACGTAGCTTTTGCGCCAATTCAGACAAATGCAAGTCGAAATAGTGGGCTTCGTGGGCATTCAGGCGCTTGCGTGTATCGGCGCAGCTCTGATACGGGGTTCGCATGTTGATGGCGTTTGCGCGTGCAAGCGCTCCGTCAACGTGGTCGCTTGTTGAAGCTCCAGTAAATACATTGACTTTAAAGGGACGGCCTTCAGCATGTTCGCGCTCGGCTTTGGCGGCTAATGCTTCGGTTATAACTTTAGGAGTACCGGCGGCTGTGAATCCGGAAAAGCCGATGTTATCACCGTTTTTGATGAACTCGGCAGCCTCTTGTGCGGTGAGGATGGGAAATGCCATGGTAGATACTTGTTGGTTTATACTTTACTTATTGTTTGTAATAGTGCCGTCGACAATCCACATGCAAAATGCCGTTTTGATGTTTTCAGCACTTTTTGTAATTTTGCACAAAAATAAATAAAAGTATTCTACATTCAAAATTTTTTCTTGTTCAAGACGGGTCAAGAAGGTATTTTGGGTATATTATGACAAGAAATATGACAGAAAGTATGACAGAAGCCAATGGCCGGCTTATATATATAGAGACGTATGGTTGCCAGATGAACGTTGCTGACAGCGAGGTCGTGGCCGCTATAATGGGTATGGCGGGCTATGGCGTGACTGACAATATTGAAGAGGCCAATGCCGTATTGCTCAATACATGTTCGATACGCGACAATGCAGAGCAGAAGATTCATGGCCGCCTGCAGTATCTTGCCTCGTTGAAAAAGAAGCGTAAGGGCAATTTGATAATCGGCGTAATCGGGTGTATGGCCGAGCGTGTCAAAGATGACCTGATTCAGAACCATGGTGTTGATCTCGTTGCCGGACCTGATTCTTATCTTGATTTGCCGGGGCTGTTTGCGTCAGTTGAAGCCGGCGAAAAAGCAATTAATGTAGAACTATCAACAACAGAGACTTATAGGGATATTATTCCTTTAAAAATAACAGGCAACCGTGTTTCTGGATTTGTCAGTATAATGCGAGGATGCAATAACTTTTGTTCATACTGTATCGTCCCGTACACGAGAGGACGAGAACGAAGCCGAGAAACGGAGAGCATACTTGCCGAAGTTGCCGACTTGCGTGCTCGAGGATTTAAGGAAGTTACGCTTCTCGGTCAGAATGTGAATTCGTATTGTTATTCCGGCAAGGACGGTGTCGTAGATTTCGCTAAATTGCTGTCAATGGTAGCAGAGGCGGCTCCTGACATGAGAGTGAGGTTTACTACGAGCCATCCAAAGGATATGTCTGACGAGATTATAGAAGCGATATCAACTCATGACAATATTTGCAAACACATACATTTGCCGGTACAATCCGGGTCGAATTCGGTTCTAAAGGCGATGAACCGTAAGTATACGAGAGAGTGGTATTTGGATAGAATCGCTGCCATTAGGCGACTGATTCCTGATTGTGGCATATCGACGGATTTGTTCACCGGTTTCCATGATGAAAGCGAAGACGATTTTCTGCTGACTCTTGATTTGATGAGACAGGTTGGATTTGATTCGTCGTTCATGTTTAAATATTCGGAGCGCCCCGGAACGTTGGCCTCTAAGACGATGCCTGACAACATTCCTGAAGATGTAAAGATCGATAGGTTGAACCGCATGATAGCGTTGCAGAATGAACTTTCGGCGGAGTCTAACCGCAAGGATGTGGGCAAGGTATTTGAGGTGCTCGTTGAAGGCGTTTCGAAACGATCTACACAGCAGATGGTCGGACGTACGCAACAGAACAAGACATGTGTGTTCCCGCGTGGAAATGCCAAGGTCGGTGACTTTGTGAAAGTGATTGTACGTGACTCGTCGTCGGCGACACTAATTTGCGACCAGATTGATGAATAAATACTCGGGGCGTTTTTTAGTCCGCCCCTGTGTTTAAGATATCCAGAAGGCTGTCACGCGACATTATTCTTATCTCGTTGCTGTCGTAGTCGATTATGCCTCGGTTTTTCATGCCTTCAAGCGTGGCTATAAATGAGGTCCTTTGAACTCCGAACAGAGAGTACAGGTCGCGTTGTTTGCATGTCAGAGTTATATCTGTGCCGCCCCGCTGAGTCAAAGATATTATCCAAAATGCAATTCGTTCTTCAAGGCTTCCCGTGGTAAGTGCCAATATGCCATCGACAGCCTTTTGTGCATTCATCGAGATTATGTTTAAAAAATTAAACAGAAATATTTCGTCGGTATTTAAAATCTTGATATAGTCGCTTTTGGATATCTGTAATATACCTGTCGCATCGAGCGCAATAGCTGAACAAGGGTAAAAAGGTGCCTTCCCGAATAAAAACTCAGGCGCAATTACATTGGACGCTTCCAATGTCTGGGACACTTTGAACCTGTCGTCGGAATTTGCAATTGTAAGTCTTGCTTTCCCGGAGATGATAAATTTTATATGTGTGCAAGGATCATGGGCATTGATGATGGTCTCTCCTGCTAAATATTTGAGGAAGTGAAATTTCGCCTTCTCGATTATTTCTGATATCTTTTCGTTGCTGACGCCTTTAAAAAGGGGTAGGCCAAGCAATATTTCATACATGCTATCCATAAATCAAGTATTTTATAATACTATTAACATTTTATGCAAATAAAAGTTCTAATTTAACTTGCTGACTCTCGTCTTCTCATTTTTGCCTTTATAATACAGCTGTATCGAGTTAATGGTATTTTGCCATGCTACGTAGGCGGCCGGACCGACGGATGATATGGGATTTAGATATGTCAGGGCCATCCATATTGCCAAAACTGTATTTTTTTGGCCCAGCCCTTGTGCCCCTGAAATTTTATCTCCAAATCTTCTTCCGATTTTTCTCCCGACATAGAATTGAAGGCAACATGCGACAAGTGACACTAAAGCTATTGCAATCATCTCTGGAATCTTGTCGGCGGGTTCTTTCATAATGAAACTTACGGCATTGCCTACTACTATAATGAGTGCGAGGGCCCACAAATAAAAGGACAGAGACTGTCTGTTAGCAATCTGCTTGTGTACTTTTGGCATATAGGCTCGGAATAATAGAGCAAGAGCAAGTGGGGACAGTATTAAAGGAAATACTTTTGAGCCGATGGTGAATATTGAATGTGAGAATTCTATATTGGATTCGGTTCCAATCAGCGAAAAAAGGAACGGAGCTAATAATGCCACTGAAATATTGCTAATGAGCGAATATGTGGCAAGCAGGGTTATGGAGCCTCCGAGAATGCCTGTAATTACAGGCGCGGCTGTGGCAGTAGGACAGAAAATGCATATAAATGCCCCTTGGGCTATGTCTTCGCTGAATGGTTTTATTAAAATGAATGCGGCAATTGCGCCTAGAATTTGGACTGACAGTAGGATCCAAATAAACTTTGATATATGGAAATCATTTGGCGAAACCTTGCAGAATGTGATAAGCAACATTAGAAAAATCAAACAAGGAGACAAGCCCGCAACTAAATTTATGTAATTGTGAAGCAAGATTCCTAAGACCATGGCTATAGGCAAGATCCAAGGCTTTAGATTTCGTCTAAAAGTGGAAGCATTCATAACGCTGCAAAATTACTATTAATTTGATAATTCAACAACTGTGCGGTGATTTTGATTCTAATGACTTTTCATAGAAAAGTCATTAGGTGTAATCATATCGCCTATGGCTCATTTTAGTAATGATTTTATGCGCGTGTTTTGTATCTGATTTCTCTTGATTTAGGCTTTAAAATCTTAATTATAGAATTGTATTTATAACAGTTAATATGTTGATTATTAGTGATAATATTTTATATTTTCAAGATAATTAATTCATATATTGGTTGGATTCGTTGGCAAGGGCAAATTAAAGTCATTTACTTTGTATTGCAAATCCGGACGGACAAGCAAAGGAAATTTGGTATTTATATTTTATTTTAGGGTTAGTATAGATTGTTAGAATCAATTAATGCGACGAATGTAAATAGTGCATAATAGTAAATGTGTTTTATGTTAGGTTTGGAAGCCTTATAAAAGGCAACAATAACGGCCGCCTCGTGAGAAGTGGCCGTTATTGTTGTTGTAAATATATCAGGAAAATGGTAAATTTGTTACCGATAAACATTTATTGCGTATGATTACGAAATTTGGGTCAATCATGATGTTTGCCTTCTTGATGTTGGCGTTCGTGTCTTGTGCGAAAACTTCTGTTCGGAATGGGGTCCCTGCTGATATTGATGAAGCCGTTGATGCTCTCTCGGATGCGATTAACCGTAGTGGACAGATTTCGTTTCAGGTTGCCTTGCGTATTGATTCCGTAAAATCAGACCTTGCGGAGATGAGGTCTGTGGGTGATTCTCTTAGGCTGCTTACTGAATTGTCCGACATTTACACCCATTTTCAGGTAGATTCCTTCTTTAAATATTCCAATTTAGCTATAGGTTGTGCGAAAAAGCTCGGTGATATCGAATCTGCAACTTGCTTAGAGCTAAAAAAGACAGCTTCATATCCATTAAAGTTGCATTTTAACGAGGCTGTAAACTCGTTGTCGGCGATAAATCCGGATAGCCTTAGCTTAGAAAATAAGCGTGTTTATTATGAGGCCGGTAAAAGGATATATCTCTATTTTACTACGGTTCATTCTTCCGGGTCGGTTTATGGCGACTATATGTCAGAGTTTGCATCATATAATGATGCGTTGGTGTCTTTGGTGCCGCAGGACGACCCTTATTATAAGTTGTATCTTGGCGTCCAATACTTATGCCGTGATGAATTGGCTCTTTGTATTGCAGTTTTGTCTGAACAGATTTCAGATATGGATATTCTGGACGAAAAATTTTCTGAAGTTGCGTCAATGCTTAGCCTGGCTTATTACCTGAGGGACAGGTATAAAATGTGGATGTTTTATATGACTTTGGCTGCAATATCAGAAACAGAACTTGCGGTAAGGGATGGAGAGGCCACACGTCGTATGGCAAGTGCGTACTATAATATTGGGGAGCATGATTATGCATACAGGCTTATGATAGAATCCGAAAAGAATGTGGCTGCAAGCGGCGCCATCATGAGAAGCGTACACATATCAGAGGATGTCCCAATGATTAGTGGCGCCTATATAAGAAGTCAAAGTGCTTCCGTAGTCAGGCTTAGCCTAATTATTGTATGTTTGCTGGCTTTGTCTGCGCTTGCTATTGTTATGCTTTACAGTAAGCAGCGGGACAGAAAGCGTCTTGCCAAAATGGCTCATAGGCTGGAGCAGGCCAATATAACCAAGGGGGTGTATATAAGCCAGTTTTTGTCGCTTTGTTCGACATATGTAGACAAAATGGAGGATTTTAATAAGTTGGTCTCGCGAAAACTCGTTGCAGGACAAATTGATGAACTGTTTTACCTTACCAAGACGGATAAGATTGTCAACGAACAGCGGAAATTGTTTTATGATATATTCGACGAGGCGTTTATGCGTATTTATCCGACGTTTATACAGGATGTGAATAAGCTGTTGGCGGCGGACAAGCAGTTTCAAGTAGAAGGGGAGCATCTATCTCCGGAATTGAGAATTCTTGCTTTTATGAGGCTTGGATTGGACGACAGTTCTCAGATGGCGCGTTTCCTTGGGCTTTCTGTAAACACCGTCTACACCTACCGTAATCGGATAAAGACACGAGCTTTAAACCGTGACACTTTTGAAAAAGACATAGCTGTTATAGGTAATCAGATTTCTTGAATTTGGTGTTAATATCAATTATTAATGTCATATTTGATGTTATATATAATATGTGTATATGGGTTGTTAATATATTGATATTTAATGGTATAAGTAAAAATATACTGTCTAATTATTTATATTGAACCTAAAGACGACGGGATTTTACATGACCCGGTGATAATTTTGCATCGTGTAACATAATTAATCAGTTCAAAGGTACAGGGTGCACATGGCGAATAGATCATGTGGAAATATAGGATAGTTTGTTTTTAGTAAATTTTATCGAATTCAAGTTTTAGGTTATTGTGGGTTTAAGCCAATAGGATTGGGGGCATCTCGTGAGGGATGTCCTTTGTATATTATATATTGTGAAACAGCATTGAATATTTACTCGACATTGATTGTATGTCAGTTTGTTCGATGACGTATATTGGAGTTGCGTCGAAGAATGTGTTGGATGCCGTTTTTGCTACAGACTCGTTCGGTGCTACGACAAACAGCAAATCCCACATGCTGAACATTGCATTAAACAGCCGTCGGTTGTAATTATTTCGTTTTATAATTGCCGGGTGATGGTTCATTACGGGGAAATCAGGTGATAATGTGATGACGGTTGGAATTTGCATTTTAATTAGCGCGTCGGCCAGCAATGGCAGATTAAAGAAGTCCATGTGTGCATTATTAATATGTACTATATCTGGCCGTGCATATCCTATGTTGTCAATCAGTGTGGATGTGGAGCGTGTCGAGTGCATCATGTGCGTGTCGCCAATATATGCCAAAGCTTTATGGACTTTTCGCTCAATGGAATTTCCTATTGGATAAACACTGCAAATCTCGGATTCTACACCGGAGGCTTCCGCTAATGCTGTATGGCATGTGTCGCCCGATCCGCAAGCCATAATGATTGAACGTGTTATGTCAGACAGGTTATAGTCGATTAGAAATAGCTCCATTATTATAATAAGATGTGTTAAGACTTTGTCCATGCAAAAGTCATTTGCACGGCACTTGTAAAATTAATAACGCAAATCATATGTGAAAAATTTTTTGTTGCCAATAAAAATCATTAACTTTGTGCGCAATAAAATTCCATATTACCAGTATGTCATTTATTGCAGATAGAGTAAAGATGGATGGACTTACATTTGATGATGTCCTCCTAATTCCGGCCTATTCGGAAGTCCTTCCGCGTGACGTGAAATTGGCCACGCGTTTTTCCCGCAACATAGTGCTTAATGTGCCTTTGGTATCGGCCGCCATGGATACGGTGACTGAAGCCCGCCTTGCGATTGCCATTGCCCGCGAGGGAGGAATCGGCGTAGTGCATAAGAATATGCCTATAGCAGAACAGGCTCGTCAGGTACACGCTGTAAAAAGAGCTGAGAACGGCATGATTTATGACCCTGTCACGATTAAACGCGGTAGCACAGTTCGTGATGCCCTGGCTATGATGGAAGAATACCACATCGGAGGTATACCTGTGGTGGATGATAAGGGCCATTTAGTTGGAATCGTGACAAACCGAGACCTCAGATTTGAGCGGGATCTTGATCGTAAGATTGACGAAGTGATGACCTCTGAAAATCTGGTTACTACCAACCAGTCGACGAACTTGGAGGAGGCCGCCGCTATCCTGCAGGAGCATAAGATTGAAAAGTTGCCAGTAGTGGACAATGAAGGCAAGCTTATCGGACTTGTTACTTACAAGGATATTACAAAAGCAAAAGATAAGCCTAATGCATGTAAAGACGCGCTTGGCCGTCTTCGCGTAGCTGCAGGCGTGGGAGTCACTCCTGATGTTATGGACCGTGTAGATGCGCTTGTCAGCGCAGGTGTCGATGCGATTGTAATCGATACTGCACATGGACATTCTAAAGGTGTGGTCGGCGTTTTGCGTCGTGTAAAGGAGAAATACCCCAATTTGGATGTTGTTGTCGGTAATATCGCAACCGGTGAAGCCGCTCGTTACCTTGTTGATAATGGTGCAGATGGTGTCAAGGTTGGTATTGGTCCGGGCTCAATCTGTACTACCCGTGTCATTGCCGGTGTAGGAGTTCCGCAGTTGTCTGCTGTATATGATGTGGCAAAGGCTTTGGCCGACACTGATGTGCCGTTGATAGCCGACGGCGGTATCCGCTACTCCGGAGATATTGTAAAGGCATTGGCCGCCGGCGCACATTCAGTGATGCTCGGAGGTATGCTTGCCGGTGTTGAAGAGTCTCCTGGCGATACAATTATATATAATGGCCGTAAGTATAAGGCTTATCGTGGAATGGGATCGCTTGAAGCTATGGAAAAAGGCTCGAAAGACCGTTATTTCCAGGGAGGGGAGACCGATGCCAGAAAGCTCGTTCCGGAAGGCATCGCCGCCAGAGTTCCGTTCAAGGGTTCGCTCTATGAGGTTACCTATCAGATGCTTGGCGGATTGCGTGCCGGAATGGGATATTGTGGAGCATCTAATATCGAAGCATTGCATAATGCGAAGTTTACGCGCATAACCAATGCCGGTGTGGCTGAAAGTCATCCGCACGATGTCGCGATTACAAGTGAGGCTCCGAACTACAGCGCGGCTTCAAATCATTAATATTTCCTTTTAGGATAACCATACATTTATAGAGATATAATAATGGGCTGACGGCTCACGTTATATCTCTATAAGTTTTAAATGACGTATAATTGTTGCTGAAATGAGAAAGGTATTGCTCTCAGCCGGTTTGTTGGCAGTAATGTTGCCCTCCGTAGCTAAAAAGAATAATAATCCGGTGCTGATGACAGTTGATGGAAAGGATGTCCCGGTGAGCGAATTCTTGTATTTGTATGGAAAGAATACTGGACAACAGCAGTCTAAAATGACGGTTGACGAGTATTTGGATTTGTTTGTTGTGTATAAACTGAAAGTGGCTGATGCCGAATCTGCAGGTTTGGACACTGTCGCATCGTTTAAAAACGAATATAACGGCTATCGCTTAGATTTGGCTAAACCTTATCTCAGGGACCAGGAGGCCGAGGATTCTATGGTTCTTGAAGCCTATGAGCATAAAAAGCGGGAGGTCGACGTTAGCCATATTATGGTTGCTAAGGGTAAGTCGCCTGAAGAGAATTCTGTCCAGATTGCAAAGCTTGACAGTATAAGAACTGCGATTATTGGCGGGGCTGATTTCGGAGAGGCCGCGCGGAATTATTCTATTGACCGTGCAGTTATGCGCAATAACGGGCATATGGGGTGGCTTATGGCGGACAGGGTGCCGTATTCATTTGAAAAGGCCGCCTATGATACGCCTGTCGGTCAGATATCTGATGTGATAGAGACTCCGTTTGGATACCACATCGTAAGGGTAGAGAATGAGCGTCAGGCAAGCGGGGAAGTTTTAGCACAGCATATTTTGAAATTAACTCAAGGGCGTCCTGAAGCGGAAGTTCCGGCAATTAAGTCGTCGATAGATTCCATTTATAATTATCTGATTGCTTCCGGAGATGCCGCAGACTTCAATGAAGTGGCAAAACGCGAGAGTGAGGATCCTGGATCAGCGTCAAATGGGGGAATGCTTCCTTGGTTTGGAAGAGGCCGAATGGTTCCTGAATTTGAAAATGTCGCATTTTCGTTGAATGACGGTGAGATTTCAGAACCATTTAAGACTTCTTACGGATTTCATATTATTAAAAAACTTGATCATAAGGCGGTTCCGGAGCTTGAAGAGGTCCGCAATTCTATATTGTCGGCAATGGCTAAAGACGGAAGGCTCCAGGATATAGCAGTCCGCAGATATAATAGGCTTCGTTCTGATTATGACGTCAGCCTTAATGAGACTAATGTGTTGAGAATAAAGAACGCTTTCAGTCAAAACAATGGGCTTGATTCGTCAATTATAGCACAACTTAAGACGGCTCCTTTACCTTTGGGAGTAATTGCCGGCGTTGAGTTTACGCCTAAGGATATTTTGCCGGCCGGTGCTTCACCTGTTTCGACTTCCAAAAGTGCGGAATCATACATAGACGAGTTAATTGACGAATATGTCTATTCACGTATAACTGAACTCGAATTGGTTCGTCTGGAGCGTGAAAACCCTGAATTCAGAAACTTGCTTAAAGAGTATTATGATGGAATTCTGCTCTTCGAAATATCCAATAGAAGAGTATGGGAAGCCGCTTCCAATGATGAAGAGGGACTTGAAAAGTATTTTAATGAGCATCGCAATAAATACGACTTTAATACGCCCAAATATAAAGGCTATATAATTTATTCTGTTTCAGATTCCGTACATAATGAACTAAACTCAATAATTAATCGTGAAAAGCCCGACATTGACAGGATTGTGGATATAATTGCCGAAAAGTTCGACGGCAATGCCAAAATAGAAAAAGTTATTGTGTCCAAGGGTGAGAACCGGCTTGTCGATGCGGTGGTATTTGATGGCGAAAAACCGGAATTGAGAGGGAAGTTTAAGTATTATACATTATATAATGGCAAAGTAATCGACCATCCTGAAGAGATGTCGGATGTCCGTGGCAATGTTATAGCCGATTACCAGGCCGAACTTGAGCGAAGATGGGTAAAGGAACTGAAGTCTAAATATCCCGTAAAAATAAATAAAAATCAATTAAAGAAATTGCGTTAAATTAAATTTTAGTAATTTTGAAAGTTGTTTTATCCCGTTAAGGATATTGTTAAAAATATGAGCAGACATATCGGTTCACATTATGCAATATTTTGTGCTATGATTCTGTCCGCCTCTTGCGGTCGGAGCCATGGCGATTGTAATGTGTCCGATTCTGTTTTAGCGCGAGTCGGCAACTCTGTGTTGACCGCTGAAGAGCTGTCGTCGGCAATGCCTTTCGGTTTGTCGCATGAGGACAGCGTAAAATTCGTCAGAGGATATGTCCGCACGTGGATTGACAATAAGCTTGTAGGAGAAGTTGCCATAAACAATATACCTGACAGCAAATCGATTGACCGAATGGTCGATGACTATCGTACGGAATTAATAATGTGGGAGTATCGCAAGATTATGCTTGACCAGCATGCCCCGTCGTTTCTTTGCGAGGATTCCTTAAAGGCGTATTATGAGAAGTATTCCGGTGATTGGGTTAACGAAACGCCGTTGCTGAAAGGTATTTTTGTAAGGGTTCCGGAAGCGGATGCCCATATCGATGATATTCGAAAATGGTATAAGTCTAATAAGACATCAGATCTTGAAAGTCTTGAAAAATATACGCTTTCCGAAACCGTCGAATATGACTATTTCCGAGAACAATGGATTGAATGGACGGCCTTAAAAAGTAAGATTCCCTTTCCCGATAATTTTTCGCCTGATGATTATTGGAAGAATCATAAAGTTTATGAGACATCACAGGACGGGCAGTTATATATGCTTAGTGTGTCGGAATATTTGCCAGTTAAATCCGCGAAACCTTACGAAGTGGCGATAGGCGACATCAAGGACCGTCTGTCCAATGAGCGCCGATTGCAGTACGATAGACAACTTAAGGATGAATTGTTTAACAAAGGCATAAAATCGGGTGACGTAGAACTCAATGTTATCCTTGATTAAAATTTAGTCAGAATTAAATATAAAACCGAAATAACGTGAAATTATTAAAATCAATCTCAGTTTGCGTCTTCAGCGCGCTTGCATTGTCAATGATGGCTCAGAACAACATTATTGATGAAGTGGTTTGGTGGATTGGAGATCAGCCGATTTACAAGTCGGATGTAGAGGAGATGTATCAGACCATGCAACAGCATCGTTCAGATATTGACGGTGACCCGTATTGTGTGATTCCGGAAGAACTTGCTATAGAGAAACTGTTCCTTCATCAGGCAGAACTTGACTCTATTGAGGTCCCCAATAGTCAGTTGATGTCGGAAGTTGAGAATCAGATCAATTACATGATCATGCAACTCGGCTCGCAAGACAAGCTGGAGGAGTATTACCACCGCTCAATGCCGGAAATCCGCGAAATGCTCATAGAGATGATGCGTAATAGAAGTATGGTAGAACAGGTGCAGTCTGATTTGACTAAAGAGGTCAAGGCAACTCCGTCGGATGTACGTAAATATTTTAGCGAACTTCCAAAAGACAGTGTGCCATTTGTGCCGTTACAGGTCGAAGTTCAGATTTTGACAATCAACCCCATAATTCCGCGAGAGGAGATTGACGAGGTGAAAGCCCGATTACGCGACTACACAGACCGTATCAATAAAGGCGAGTCGGAATTTTCTACACTTGCCATCTTATATTCAGAAGATAGAGGAAGTGGAATTAGAGGTGGTGAGACCGGATTTATGAGCAAAAGTTCCCTTGACCCAGAATATGCGGCCGTTGCTTTTAATCTTAACGACACAAAGAAAATTTCTAAAATTGTACAATCGGAGTTCGGATATCACATAATACAGCTAATAGAAAAACGTGGTGACAGAATTAATACCCGTCACATCCTGTTGCGTCCGAAAGTTAACAATAAGGATTTGACAGAGGCTGTCACGAGGTTGGATTCTTTACATGCCGACATATTGGCTGAAAAATTCACGTTTGAAGATGCCGTATACTTGTCTCAAGATAAGGATACCAGAAGGAACAAAGGTCAGATGGTTAATGATGAGACTGGTACGACAAAATTTGAAATGTCGCATTTGCCTCAGGAGATTTCGCGCATAGTCAATGATATGACTGTAGGAGAAATATCCAAGCCTTTTATCATGAAGGATCCTAAGAAGAATACTGACATTGTCGCTATGATAAAATTGTCAAACCGTATACCTGCACACAGAGCTAATCTTAGCGAAGACTATCAGTTGATTCTAAACATGTATGAATCTGCCGCGAAAGAAAAGATTGTTCGCGATTGGGTGGAAAAGAAGATAAAAGATACTTACGTCCGAATCGAGGATAATTGGCGTAATTGCGAGTTTAAGCATAAAGGATGGATAAAAACCTCCAATTGATGGACTGTAAGGACAAAAAACAAAACCAAATATTGAGGCATAGAAGAAAGTGGATTCTTCTATGCCTTTTGGGCATTATTGCACCGACACTTATGTTTGGGGGGCGGGGACGCCAGATTCCGTCGGAAGATCTGTTAAAGAAGAAGACGTATCCAATAAAGCCGACCGTTAAGGATGCTGACCGCCACCAGGAGGGAAAAGTATTCCTTGAACGTGCCGACAGACTTTGGATGGACGATAGAATCGATTCGAATTATCAGGTTCTTGTCGGAAACGTGGAATTCCGCAAAGGCGATATGTTCATGTATTGCGACAGTGCCCATTTTTATGATCAGGAGGGGTCTATGCAGGCTTTCGGAAATGTCAGAATGGAGCAGGGCGATACATTATTCGTTTACGCTGACGAACTGGATTATAGCGGACCTGAAGAGATGGCAATATTCTATGGCGACAATGCTTCTCCAGTCCGTCTTATAAACAAAGACGTTGTATTGGTGACCGATGTGTTTAACTATAATTTGGCTTCCAATATCGGCTATTATGAAAGCTATGGAACAATTACCGATGCCGCCAATACATTGACGTCGATTTATGGCCAATATTGCCCAGATACTAAAGAAGCAGAATTCAGAATTGACGTAGTTCTTCAGGACACTGCTAAACGAGACTTCAAGCTGACCACTCAGGAACTGTTGTACAATACCGACACCCACATGGCACGCATTGTTAGTCCGTCAGTAATCGAGACGGACAGTGCCACTGTGTATTCGAGCAACGGATGGTATGATACGGAAACCGACAGGTCGGAGCTGTACGATCGATCTTTGGTAGTGACCAAACGAGGAAATACGTTGACGGGAGACACTTTGTTTTATGACAATAAAATAGGATTTGGCGAGGCTTTTGGCGGAATGGTTCTTGCGGATTCAATACGCCAGTCGAGCATTGAAGGTGATTACGGGTGTTATTTCCAAGATCGAGACAGCGCTTTTGCCACCATAAGGGCCCGTGCATTGGAATACAGTAAAAGAGACACTCTGTATCTTCATGGCGACACCATAAAGGCATATCGTCTTCCGGACGATACCATGCACGTCATCACAGCATATCCGCGTGTGAGATTTTGGAGAATCGACATGCAGGGGCTTTGCGATTCATTGAGCATAGAAGAGCGCGACTCGATGATGCACATGATGCGCCATCCGATAGTGTGGAACGATCGTCGACAGGTGTTTGGCAATATAATCGATGTGCATTTCAATGACTCTACTGTCGATTGGGCCAAACTTCCGGACTTTGGGTTTGTGGCTGAGCATATTGACGAAGACTTCTATAATCAGTTGAGCGGTAAGGAAATGATTGCATACTTTGATAATGGAAGCCTGAGACGTCTTGATGTAAACGGCAATGTGGAAAGTATCATGTTGCCGGAGGAGAACGATTCCACATACAACAAGATGATTAATTCCGAGAGCAGTTTCCTGATTGGCGAATTCCGAGACAATAAGTTGGAGAAATTAACTATGTGGCCGGAGGTGACCGGAACAGTGACGCCTCTTTATCTTGCCAGAAAGTCGATATATTATCTGTCAAACTTCAAATGGTATGATAAATTGAGACCCAAGGACAAAGATGATATATTTAATGTCCCGCCGGAGATGGAGGCATTGCTGAATGAACCTGACCCATCGGTGCGTAAGCGTAAAGTCAATTAAAAAGACCCTCTTAATGGCGGACGGAACGCATCCGGATAGTGTTCGAGCTTATGCGAGTTGCCGTTGCGAACCACTGTAATGATGTCGAATTGCACATCATGCTTATAATTGTACTGTTTGACATACGTGTTGGCGGCGATGCATAGACGATGAATCTTTTTGGGCGTTATTGCATCCAGCGGATCACTCGAACCTTCGCTTCTGGTCTTTACTTCTACAAATATTATTCGGTCATTTTTGAGTGCGATTATATCAATCTCAAAATGACCGTTTCTGTCATCTGTAGCTACTAATGTATATCCGTTTACAATAAGGTATTCTCGAGCTATCTCTTCGCCCCATTTCCCTAAATCATTATGTTGTGCCATTTTGAAGAGAGGTTTTTATTTTTTCGCAAATTTAGTGAAAAGTCTTTGATTTTGTGTATTTTTGTACTTAATATGCAGAGTAAACCATTGGTGTCGGTTATAGTCCCGGCTTATAATGTCGGAGAGTATCTTGATGAGTGTATTGAAAGCATTGTCAGGCAAGATTGCTGTGATATTGAAATTGTATTAGTGGATGATGGGTCTGCCGACAATTCTGGTGATATATGCGATGCATGGGCTTTGAAGGACTCAAGAATTAAAGTCCTGCATAAAAAAAACGGGGGATTGTCGAGTGCCAGAAATGCCGGTCTAAGTATTGCAGAAGGAGAATGGATACAATTCGTTGATGGCGATGATGTACTTCCTTTGGATTCAATATCTTGTATGATAAGTTTTACCGGCCATGATTTAGATATGGTTGCCGGAAGGTTTCTGATGTTTTCAGAAAACATTCCTGTGCTTTCGCGCAAATCTTCTGGATTTATAATGTTGGACGGAATCGATTCGTTACGCGAGATGCTTTATCAGAGACGGTTGTCATCGAGTTCATCTGATAAATTATTCCGTCGGGAACTATTTGACTTGGTAAAGTTCAAGGAGGGAATAGTATATGAGGATTTGGAGTGTATGGCCCGATTGTTGCCTAATTGTCGAAAGGTTGCAATAATATCAGAGATTATATATTTTTACAGGAAACGTCCGGGAAGCATATTGTCAGTGTTCAACCGTAAACGTTTGGATGTTTTGGGTATAACTGATGAAATTTATGCACGAATGGTTGATAGGTCTGATTCTGAGCTAATCCGTGCCGCTTCTGACAGGCGGTTGAGCGCCTGCTTCAACATATTTTTATTGCTCAACCGGTATGGCCTTGGAGATGACAGACAAGCTGTCGAGTGCTGGAATATAGTAAAGAAGTTGCGTTTCACGAGTCTTTTTAATGGCAATGTCAGAATTAAAAATAAGGTAGGAATTCTGCTTTCGTATTTCGGGAGAAGGCTGTTTGGAAAGTCGCACTTTGTATATTGGCGCTTTAATCGATAAATTTTTGCAGAATCAATGCATCGGTATAGCTCTTACCGATACGCAACCACGACCGTAGTCGTCCGCACGTGATGTAACCGCACTTTTTAAACAGGTTAAGGCTATGGGGGTTGTCCGACCCTATTGTGGCCCAAAGCTGGTGAAGCCCAAGGAATTCTCCGCAGTATGTACTTACAATGTCCAGACTTCGTGTGGCGTATCCTTTGCTTCTATATTTAGAGTCTATAAGAATCCCAATTCCGGCGCGTCGGTTTTGATAGTCAAATTCATATAAGTCTATCGTGCCGATTGTATCTCCTGAATCCCTTAAAGCAATCATCAACCGCAACTGGTTTGCCTTGAATATATCAGGGCTGTAATTCTCAATGTATTCCCAGATAGTTTTCTTAGAATATGGGGCAATCGAACATCCTGAATTCCAGATTGAGGTGTCGTTTTCCCAGTTATACAATTGTTCGATATCCTCAGGCTCGACGGCTCGGAGCTTAAGCACTTCGTCAGCCAATAGATTTTTTGTCATGACGCTACCGGTTAAATGATTCACTGAATAATGTCCTGTTAAGTAACGACCGTCCTAGTGTAATTTCGTCGGTGTACTCTATTTCATTTCCGACAGATACTCCACGGGCTAATTGAGTTATTTTCACATCAAGACCGCCTAACTGGCGGTATATATAAAAGTTGGTCGTTTCGCCCTCCATCGTGGCACTCAGCGCAAGAATCACCTCTTCTACGCCACCTCGTTTTACGCGGTCGACAAGCGATTGTATTTCAATAGAGTCAGGCCCGATTCCGTCCATGGGCGAAATTACTCCTCCCAGGACATGGTAAACGCCGGAAAATTGGCCGGTATTTTCGAAACTCATCACATCTTTTACGCTCTCTACCACACACACTACTGACGTGTCGCGATTTGGATTTGAGCAGATTGGGCATATGTCAGTCTCGGATATGTTGTGGCACGATTCGCAGTATCTTATTCCTTTGCGGAGATTAATTATCGATTGCCCCAAATCAACTCCCATATTTTCATCTTGTCGCAAAATGTGGAGCGCAAGCCGCAATGCTGTTTTGCGGCCTATTCCAGGCAGACGCGAAAGTTGCGTTACTGTATTCTCAAGTAAAGTAGAAGCGTATTCTTGTTCCATAATCTTATGCAAAGATATTTAAAAATGGGCATTATTGATGCTGTTTTTAGTTTTATTAAAAAATTTTGAAACGCCATGTCGGCTTAACGGATTCAATCTTGAGTTACGGATTGTAATACGAAATTTGTTTAGGTCGTTCTTTAAAGGGATTAAGACAAATTAAAATTCTGTTTAGTGTGAAATGTTTATGTACTTTCAAAATCGAAGTGCAAAAATTTCGATGAATGAAGATACATGAA